>JANNUH010000087.1:0-62006 GCA_031395015.1 Desulfobacterales bacterium
AGATTTTATTTAATTGAGCCGTAACAAAAAGGAGGTTTTTATACAAACCAAACAATGCAAAATAAATTCGGATAAAAAACTTGAAAAAGACATTGCAGAAGTGGAGATATGAATTTCCGGGCTATGGTGTTTCATATAAATTTGTTTCACTTTCAATCACCGAGCGCACGGCGCAATACCGGTTGCCGCTGAGGCGACCCAGGATATCCAGACCCTGCCAGTCCACCTCTCTGCCATCCTTTAATAGATCATCTCTCACATGAACAAGCTGTATCCGGCCCAGGATCAGATTCCCGGCATTGGGGCCTTCACTCACGGTAACGATGCGCTCAAGCGTGCATTCAAAGGCAATCTTCGCCTCCTGAACCCGGCGGGGCGTTATGGTTTTAGAAGGTAGCCAGTGAATCCCTGTAATGGAAATATCATCGGTCCCATAGGGGATGGGCTTTGCGCTGTATTCCATGATGGCAAGAAGGTCCACCGATACAATATGGACCACAAATTCCGGAACCTCCTGAATATTTCTGGCCGTGTCTTTCAGGGTTCCGTCGGCCCGGTTCACCACTGAAAAGGCAAGAATGGGCGGCGACCAGGACACGCCCGTAAAAAAACTGAACGGCGCCAGATTGGTTTGGCCCTCTTTGTTGATCGTGGATACCCAGGCAATGGGCCGCTGGCCAGAAGGTCATGAGCATGTCTTGGCTCCAGATTCATCAGGTTTATTTCCATGCTTCGTCTCTCCTTGTAATAATCTCTCCCTGAGTTCGGCTAACGTTGGAGTTCAAGGGCCGCCTCGCTGCAATGTCGTTATAAGCAGGCCTCTAAAGTTCTTCAATTTTTTGTATATATTTTGGTAATAGAGTTTTATTTTTTAAATCTATCTTATAATCAAAAAATAGATTTTCAATTTCATCGACAGGGTCAATGAAATTGAAATAAGCTTTGAGTATGCAAAAGATATAAAACTCAGGCTCAGGTAAAAATGAAAACGGGATAGCGCAATGGATTATCATTGGTTTTGACTGAGAAATATCATTATTTTTTTGCCTCCCATTGCACCCTAAAAGAATCTCAGCTCCAAAATTACAATAATGATTATCAGGATCTTTTGCACTACGATAACTTAAGCAAAAGTTAGGTCCAGGACTTTCATTTAAGCGGAATGCCAACATTTTTTCAGCATCTTCTGAGTTTTGTTTTTCAGGGAATTCTATAGGGCATTGGGGTAGTGGTAGTATACCCTTTTCAATAAAGGATTCTTTGTGGCTATATCGAGTGCAATGATAACCCATTATTTGAAATTTTTGTTCTTTAAGTCGATTAGAAAAAAGACTTTTAAATTGTTCAGGTGAAAAAGGTGTTTTTTTAGAGATAGTATTGAACAGCCCGTCAGTATTTTTCCAGAAATTGTTTGAATCCACAGTACCGTCAGATTGAATTTTCCGATAGAGTAGGTCAATATCAATCCAATTTTTTGTGATATTTTTAACAGCAGATATTACGGATTCTGAATTGTCTATATCTATGATCATTTTAGTAAGTAACCCATTGGTGAGGAAAAAAATCAGACAAATTTTCCTTGAGCCAGTCAATTCTTATATTTTTCATTCTCTCCAATTTCAAAAACTTCAAAAGGCTGTTTCCTTGGATTGCTATACAATCAGCACCTATTTCCCATGCCTTCACTATAAAAAAGCACCTAATGTTTTATGCAATCTCTTTTGTGCTTCTCTATCGACTTCTTCTGCCGATGCCATATCTCCTCCATGCGTTTAACAAGTGAACAGATCTGAATATCAAACGATTTTGAATGATACCCTCTTTAAATACTAACAATATTGATTAAAAAATTCGTATCAGGATAAATCATCATTGTAAAGTTATATTCAATCCAAAGAATGAGAATATCAAAGCAAAACAGGATTTTTCAAAGATGAATATTGACTTTTCCTTCTTTTTTCTTTATCTGAGTTTCTGATTTGTTAATCATTATCAGAGGCAGGAAAACATGGACATAAAAATCACCCGGACGGCAGACACCATCCTCATGGTCAGGCCCAGGGATTTCGGGTACAATGAGGAAACCGGCGTTGACAATGAATTCCAGCACAAGCCAAACATGACGGAATCGTCCTAACCAATTCCCATCTCTTTTTCAACCCTTTCAATTTCCTTTAAAAGGCTATCCCTTTCCTCGGCCGACAGGCCAGGGGTAGCAAGCCGTTTCTGAAGTCCCAGAAGGATCATCTCCTCTCGGTATTCAAGGCAGGTATATTTTGGAGCGGAATCATTTTTCTGCATAATTTCACATTCTGTGCGCTGATGTTTAAAAGAGATCGTATCGAACCAGTTTGCCTTCAAGGCCGCCGATCTGAAGGGGTTTTTTCCAGGTGGGGGACAGGGGTACTTTTTTAATGTATTTAGGTTCTCCAAAATAGATAAAAGCCTTTGATTTTCTGCACCTGTTCTTTAAAAACAGACCCAGATCCGTATAGAACAGATTCAGGTTTTCGTCTTTTCCCATGCGGATGCCGTAGGGCGGATTGGCCACAATGACGCTGTTTTCAATGGCTTCAATCTCTTTAAAATCCTTTTGAAGGATGTTAATTTCACTGCCGAAATGAAGGCCCATGATATTGACCCTGGCCGCATTCACCGATTCTTCGGACACATCGCTGCCGGCAATCAGATTTTTGGGGAGGGGCCGGTAATTCTCGGTGGCCTTTTGTTTAACCTCTTCCCACAAGGCTGCATCAAAATCCGGGAGCCGTTCAAATCCGAATTTGGTTCTAAAGACCTGGGCCGGTATCCGGCAATAGGCCATAAGGGCTTCGCACAAAAGGGTGCCGGACCCGCACATGGGATCATATAAGGGCTGGCTGCCGTCCCATTCCGACATCCTTATGATGGCCGCAGCAATGGTTTCCTGCATGGGGGCCGATACGGATTCCTCCCTGTAGCCGCGCTTGTGCAGGGTGCCGCCCGAGGCGTCAATGGAAATGGTGGCCATATCCCGGTGAAGATGCAGATTAATGCTAATATATGGATTTTTGGCATCCACATCCGGCCTTTTGTTGGCCCTGTCCCGGAAATAATCGGCAATGGCGTCTTTGACCCTCAGCCCTGCAAAATTGGAATGGATAATCTTTGAGTCAGACACGTTGGCGGAAATGGAAAAGGTTTTTTTAGGGGTTAAAAATTCTTCCCAGTGTATTTTTCCGGCATGGGTATAAAGCTCATCCTTGTCTTTGCACTCAAAACAGGCAAGAGGGGCCAGAACCCTTGACAGCAGTCTTGCAAAATAGGTGATCCTGTAGAAATCCTTTCTGGATGCCGTGAACCATATTCCCCGGAAGACAGGCTTGAGCTTACCCACTCCCAGTTCCCGGAGTTCTTTAATCGCCAGATCCTTTACACTTTCAGACACCTGGGCAAAATATCGGGATTCTTTTTCATACAAATATTCAAGCTTTGCCTGTTTTCTTTCCTTGCCGGTTCCTTTTTCAAGGATGGTTTTTTTACCTGTGTTCAAATTTATTATCCTTCATTATGATGCTTTGTTCCGTTGGGTCCCGATTTTCAAAAGATCGGCAATATTGGCGTTGGGGTCAATGATGGGTTCAATCAGGGCCGCCTTGCAGGTCATAAGGGTGGAGATGCCGGGACCGTGCCCGGCCAGAAGGCAGTCTGAATGCACCACAATGCCGATGCTGATGGCTCCCTTGACAAAGGCCCGGCCATAGGAATTGTCATGGTCCATCAAGGCCACAAAATCACCGAATTTAAGACCGTCCAGGTGATATTCCTTGACTGTGGCAGGATCACTGGTCATGACATCGTAATCCCCGGCCGCCACATGGGGAGAGCCAAGGCCTGATCCCATGCACTGGGCCGGAACCATTGTGGTTACGGGCACACGGAGCTTGCCGCCTTTTATTTCTTTGATCTTCATTTTTTTCAAAAGGCCGGGGTCCAGATTAAAAAGCCGGATATCCGGATAATCCAGAAGTTTCAGGCCCTGGCCCTTGGAATGGATCATGATTTTGTCATCATAGGTCAGCTTTTCCAGAACTTTTCCTTCAAAATCAATCATCACATGTTCTGATCCGCCGTGGTGGCCGGTCACCCTTCCTTTTTTTCCCTTGGCATCCCCGGACATGATCCGGGCTTCGTTCCCGATGCAGGAAAGAATCTGGAGGGAATCATTGGGAAATTCAAAGGGTTTTTCCGGGTTCGCAGAACAGCTTACCCCCGGTTCAATATGGTCTCCGGCAAGGCCAAAGGCCGAATCCCCGACCCGGACGTTCAGGGTGATGCCCCCGATACTGGGAAGGATAAAGGGTTTTCCCTCGTGGCTCACCCGCCATCCGGCCCTGATTCTCGGAGGTCCGGGTTTGCATTGCACCAGAATTTCAACCAGTTTGTCTTTATTGGTTTTCAGCATCATTATCTCCCTTCATGAACAATCAAATTTCAATACACCGGAATCTTCCCGAAATCCCTATTTTTTAAAGGATTCTTCATGGCAGATGTAGCAGATTTAGCCGTTAAAGTAAAAGAATTTATATGGCTTTCCCATGCATTCGGGCTTAGAATAAGGATATATTAAACCCTAACACAAGGATGACAAAAATGGATAAGACGTTTTACACTGCCATGGTTGTTGAAGAAACCGAGAAAAACAGCTTTACAAGACAGATCCGGGAAGTGTCGGTCAAAGACCTGCCGGACAATGATGTCCTCATCCGGGTCTTGTATTCTTCCCTGAACTACAAGGATGCCCTGTCTGCCACGGGTAACCGGGGCGTCACAAGGGTTTATCCCCATACGCCGGGCATTGATGCGGCAGGAATTGTCGAAGAAAGCCGGGCCACCTCCTTCAAAAAAGGGGAAAAGGTGATTGTGACCAGCTATGATCTCGGCATGAATACCAAAGGGGGATTCGGGCAATATATCCGGGTCCCGGCGGACTGGGTGGTGAAAATGCCAGAGGGGCTGGATGAAAGACAGAGCATGATTTTCGGAACCGCCGGGTTTACGGCCGGGATGTCTGTTTTCAAACTGATGCAGACCCTCCGGCCCGAACATGGGGATATCCTTGTCACCGGAGCCACCGGCGGTGTGGGAAGCATGGCCGTGGCCATTCTTTCCCATCTGGGCTATTCCGTAACCGCCCTCACCGGCAAAACCGACACCGGCTTTTTAAGCCGACTGGGGGCAAAAGCCATCCTTTCCAGGAAAGACTTTCTTGTTGACACTGCTGCCCCTGTTTTAAAACCACGCTTTGCCGGTGTCATTGATACCGTGGGGGGCGACATCCTTGCCACCGCGGTCAAGTCTGCCAGACAGGACGGCATGGTGACCTGCTGCGGCAATGTGGCGTCTGCCGATCTCCCCCTCAATGTGTATCCCTTTATCCTGAGAGGAGTTTCACTTTTTGGAATCGATTCCCAGCACTGTCCCATGGATCTTCGGACCCTGATTTGGGAAAAGCTTTCAAAAGAATGGAAATTCGATCTTCTGGACAGTATTTATGATGAAACCGATCTTTACGGGTTGAATGAAAAAATAGACCTGATATTAAAAGGGGAATTAAAAGGCAGAACCCTGGTGAATTTGAATTAAGTTTTTTTGGTTTTAATCTGTTTTTTGTTTTATCATTGACAATGAGGATGAATTAACCTTTAATTTTGGTCGTCCCTGATTTTCAACACCAACCCTAAAAAAGAGGAGGATATCATGACAACCCCGCAACATTGCCCAGGCTTTCAACAGTTTAAAAATTTAAAATCCTTTACCTGCAAATGCCCGAAATGCAAGGCTGAAAAGGAAATTTTTTCCGATGAATTCAGCAAAACCCATAAATGCAGCAAATGCGGCGAGGAAATAGATTTCACGTCTTGTTCCTATGAGGGCGGTATCTAAAACTGTTATCAAACCACCCTGTCCTTGGTTTTTATCTTTCGGTAAAACTTGATTGCCGACCGGAATCATAACCAAGGCAGGGCCCTTCAGGTTTCAGCGTCCCCGGAGAATAGCCATGATAAAATCCAAAATCTGCCGTCTCATCTGTTTTTTTCTATTAAGCACCTTATCCATTTTTTCATGCAGCACCGGCCAACCCTTCCTGTATCAGACAGACACGGAAATCCAGACGCTTCTGAAAACCAGCCCCGTCTATCCGGACACACGGTTTGTCGTTCTTTCCGATCTTCACTTTTATGACAAGACGCTTGGCACCAGCGGCAGCGCCTTTCAAACATATCTGGACGCCGACCGAAAACTTCTGGTCTTAAGCGATGAGCTTCTTAATACTGCCGTGGAAAAAATTTTACAGGAAAATGCAAGATTTGTTCTCATTCCGGGTGATTTGACCAAGGATGGTGAAAAAATCAATCATGAGGGCGTGATCAAAATCCTGAAAAAACTTGAGTCCTCCGGGCTGAGCGTATATGTGGTGCCTGGAAACCATGACATCAACAATGGTGCGGCTGTTCAATACCAGGGCGATGAAAAAAAGCCTGTTCCCGGCATCAATGACAAAGATTTCAAAACCCTGTATCATGAATTCGGCTATGAAGACGCCATTGCAGAGGATAAGGATTCGTTAAGCTATACTATAGAGCCTGAAAAGGGCCTGTGGTTCCTGGGTCTTGATTCCTGCAAATGGAAGGAGAACAAACCCTTGACCCATCCCCACACCGACGGGTCTTTTTCCGCTTCAACCCTTGCCTGGATAGAATCCCAGCTCATCCAGGCCAGAAAAGAGAAAAAAGCCGTCATGGTCTTCATGCATCACGGGATCATGGAGCATTATCCGGCCAATAAAAAATTCTACGGCAAGTATATCGTCGATAACAGTGAAACGGTTGCAAAACTCCTGGCTGCCTATGGCGTTCGCCTGGTTTTCACCGGCCATTTCCATGCCCAGGATGTAACTAAAAAAGAATTCAAGGATTCAGGGGATTTCATCTTTGACATTGAAACCGGCTCCCTTGTGACTGCCCCCTGCCCCTACCGGGTTGTGGAACTAAAAGACGGCCATACCGCAGCCGTCAAAAGTGTCTTCATTGATTCCATCCCCTCCATGAAGGAAAAATTTGCAGAGTATGCCTATGATTATGTGTTTAAGGGAACCATTACCATGGCCAATGCCAAACTCGATAAATACCGGGTATCCAAGGAACAGCAGCCCCTGATCACCAGCCAGGTGTCAAAGGCCTATTGCGCCCATCTTTACGGTGATGAAAAAAAACCGGAAGTCACTATCAATAAAGAAGGATTCGGAATGTGGCTCACATTTATCGCCTGGATGCAGAAGGATCTGGTCAATGGCTGGTGGACTGATCTTCCGCCAAAGGACAATGACCTGACTATTGATTTAGCTACAGGAGAAGTGAATTAAACCATCAAAAAATACCACCGTACTCCCGTTATGATAAAAAACCTGAAAAGATCCTGTTTTCTCACCATTTTGATCCTGATCTTCCTGCCGGGCCTTTTTTCCTGTTCATCCAGGGACAAGGAAAATTTTTCAGAAACCGTCTGGGCGGCCCGTGTGGAAGAAACTCGGCCGGAAGATCTCTATGCCCCTCATATGAAGGAAGACTGGTTTTTTGCCCCCTGGATGAAAATGCCGGACAAAAGCTTCCTGGATGTACTGGGATGGAAGCTCTTTTCAAGACCGAATTTCACAGAAGAAGAAAAAAGCTTTCTGCCGAAGGTGATCCCTGGTACAGCCGAAAGAATTGCAAAAACCAAAGGTGATTTTATCCTCTGGATCGGGCACAACACCTTTTTAATCCGGATCAACAACACCTATTGGCTGACAGACCCGATGTTTTCACACCGGGCACTGATCCCGGCAAGGCTCACCCCGCCGGCATTGACCCTGGAAGAATTCAACAGCCTTGTCAAGGATGTCAACATCGTCATTTCCCATAATCATTATGACCACCTGGATCGGGACAGTATGGAAACTCTTCCTGAAAACGCTGCCGTTTTTGTGCCCAAAGGATTAAAAAGCCTTGTCATGGACATGAACAAAAAAAATGTAACAGAGATGGACTGGTGGCAGGAAGTCGAATTTAGCAACGGCTCAAAGCTGATCTGCCTTCCGGCCCAGCACTGGTCCATGAGGATCGGGCAGGGAAGAAATAAATCCCTCTGGGCTTCCTATCTTCTCATCACGCCAACGGCAACTCTGTATTTTGGCGGAGACTCGGGGTATTTCAAAGGGTTCGGGGAATTCGGCAGAAAATATCCCAAGATCGATTATGCCTTTATGGCCACCACCGCCTATCAACCCAGATGGTTCATGCATTACCAGCACATGAACATAGAAGAGGCGACAAGAGGCTTTGATGAGCTTGGTGCAAAATTTTTCATCCCCACCCAGTGGGGCACCTTTAATCTTGGAAGCGAACCTGCGGGGTTCCCCGGCCTGGATCTTAAACGTCATATAAACGCTAAAGGGCTTGACCCGGCCCGGTTCAAAGTACTGGATATCGGTGAGATTCTTAAGATTGAACCCAACTAACCCTTGATAAAAATAAAGGAGATAAACAATGACCTGTTCCCTTAATAACGCATTAATCGACAAAACCATAGAATTCCACGGTCACAACTGCCCCGGACTCACCATCGGCATCCGGGTATCGGAACTGGCCATGGAAAAGCTGGACATCTGTAATTCCACATCACCGGTCTGCGTCACGGAAACCGATATGTGCGGCGTGGACGCCATCCAGTTTCTGACCGGGTGCTCATTTGGCAAAGGAAATCTGATCCACAGGGATTTCGGCAAATCCGCCTTTACCTTTTTTGACAGAAATACCCAGAAAGGCTTTCGCGCGGTATTTAAAAATGATTTTGCAAGGGATGAACAGGACCGAAGCATCAGGATCAAAAAAATCCTGGATGCGGATTTAAACGATCTTTTTGAAACAGAGGAAGTGACTCTCCCGCCGGTGAGGCCGGCAAAGATTCTGAAAAGCATTCCGTGCAGCGATTGTGCTGAGATGACAATGGAATCCCGCATCCGGCTCTTTGACGGGAAAAACCTGTGCATCCCCTGTTTTCAGAAGGTGGAACAAAAAATATGATGTTTGACAGGCTGCGGGTATCGAATACAGGAAGCACTTTCAGATTTTAATTTTCCTGTAAGCTGCCCCGCAAATAACAAGGGTTCCGGCCAGCATGATCAGGGTTCCACAGGGGAAAGACATTCTCAGGCTGAAAAAATCCATGGCAAGCCCGGCTGCTATGGAGCCTGTCATCATTCCGAGGCTGAGGGCAATGGTCATGATGGACATGACCGATCCCATGGCTTTTTTTTCGTCTCCTTTCAGTAAGGCACTGGCCATGACGGCCGGCATTGAAATACCTCCGCCAAGACCGAATATACATACGGCAATCACAAGATCGGAGAAAGACGACGCAAAATACGGCAGCATCATCCCGGCGGTTGAAACAAGTCCGCCCGCGATGATCATCCCTGTTCTGCTCATCCGGTCGGCCATATACCCCATGGGAAGCTGTAAAATCCCGGACACAAAAACACCCAGCGTGACCAGTACGCCGGTGTGGGACCCTGAAAGTCCGAATTCCTTGTCTGCGAAGAGCGGCAGAAAATTCCAGATCACCCCGATGCAGGCGGTATAGGCATATCTGAAAATAAAAATAGAAATAATGACTTTATCTTTCATGAGAACCGCCCACGGCACCACAATGTGCTTTGTGGTTCTTGCTTTTTCAGTAGATACCGGAGGCAAAAGAAAAATGCATAATAAAAGACCAATGCAGGACAGAACCCCCATGCTGATAAATGCCGCATCAAGGGACAACATATCTTTTATAGTGCCGCCCATCAAAGGCCCGAGACTCAGGCTTAAAAACATGGACAGGTTGAAGATTCCCATGGAATATCCTTCCGAGCCTTCAGGGGTGATTTCGCCCACATAGGCCTGAACCACGGGCATGACCATGGCTGAGGCTGCCCCCTGGATAAACCTGAGAAGGATCAGGGTCTCAACATTTTTTGAAAGAATGAAGGCAAACGAAATCAGGGTATAGGAAAACAGCCCCATGGAGATAAAGGGCTTTCGCCCTTTCCGGTCGGAGAGCCGCCCGAAAAAAGGCAGCAGCAGGGTCCTGGATATGGAAAATGATCCGAATATCATTCCCACATACAAACCTGATGCACCTAGATCATGGGCATAGATGGGTAAAAGCGGTACAACGATGCCAACGCCCGTGACCGTTGAAAACATGGTAAAAAACAGGGTGACAAAAACACCCTTCTGATCCGATGGGATGATGATTTTCCGGCCTAGGTCAGGCATTCCTGAATCTGGTCAATGAACCGGCTTCGGGTGGCGAACTCCCCTTTCCGGTAATTGGCATGGGTGAGGTATAAAAATCGTTCCGCCCGTGTCATGGCCACATACATGAGACGTCTTTCCTCAAAAAGGGCAGAATCACCGGCATCAATGGACCGCCAGTGGGGGAAAAGACGTTCTTCGCATCCCACAATAAATACCGTATCAAATTCCAGACCCTTGGCCGAATGAATGGTCAGAAGGGAAACACCGGAGGAATCTTTATCCTCCTCATCCTCTTTATCTTCCCGGATAAGGGCCGCTTCCTCAAGATATTCCAGAAGGGTTTCTTTGCTCTTTGCCGAATAAATCAACTGTTCGATGTTTTCTTTTTTGGAAATATATTCTTCACGGGTTTTTGTCTTTTTCTCCAGATAGGCCATATAGCCTGTTTTTTCCAGGACCGCTTCCATGGCCTTGACCGGCGGCAAGCCAAGGATTTCATCCAGAATTTCAAGAAGCATTGAAAGGCCTTCATGAATTTTTTTGCTCAGAACCCGGTCTTTGACCATGCTTCTTGCTGCATCCTGGAGACTGACCCCGCTGGACCTCATATCTGCCATCTTCTTAACCAGGGCAGGCCCGATCCCCCTTCTGGGGGTATTTAGGACCCGTTCAAAGGAAACATCGTCATGGGGGAAAAATGCAGCACTCAGATAGGAATTGATATCCAGAATTTCCATTCTTTCAAAAAATCCCTGGGACCCTTTCAAACTGTATGGAATCCGGTAGGCCCGGAAGATTTTTTCAAAGGGCAGGGAACAGAATTTGGTCCGGTACACCACGGCCATTTTATCAAAGCCTATACCGAGGCCCTGGCGGTTCATCCCCTTTATCCGCCTTGCAACCCATTCGGCTTCATGGGAATCAGACAAAAAATCATAGATTTCAACCACCCCGCCTTTTTTCCGTGAAAAGCATTTTTTGTCCATTTTGTCAGGATTATAATCAATGAGATCATTGGCGACCTGGACAATTTCATCGGCAGACCGGTAGTTCTCTTCCAGCCTGAAAATTTTCGCATCCTTGTATTTTTCAGAAAATCCCAGAAAATGGTTCATATTGGACCCCCTGAATCCATACACGGCCTGCCAGTCATCCCCCACGCAGAAAAGGTTGCGGTGGCTGCCCAGAAGGAGGCCCGTCAAATCATCCTGGAGGTTATTGGTGTCCTGGTATTCATCCACAAGAAGATAGGAAAAATAATTTTGATAAAATTCCCGGACATCTTTATGATCCCGCAAAAGGTCCCTTGTTTTCAGGAGGATATTGTCAAAATCCACCGCATTCATTTCTTTTAACCGTTCTTCATACTGGGCAAACAGATCCTGCATATGAATCGAAAATAAAGAGGTCCGGGTATCGAGGTGTTTTCCGGGATTGCCTGAATTCTTGGCCCTGGATATGGTGGACAGAATCCGTCCGGCATGTTTTTTTTCAATATTGTTTTTGATGCAGATTTCCGTTGAAAGCTTTTCCTGCTGATAAACGGAAAGCACCTGCAAAGGGAGAACATACCCTAATTTTTGGCAATGCTGCTTTAATATCATCAGGCAGGCCGAATGATAGGTCCTCACCCATTGAAAAGAGCGATAATCCAGACCGGTCATTTTGATGAGCCGGGATTTCATTTCATCGGCGGCTTTGTTGGTAAAGGTAATGGCCAGAATTCTTTTGGGATCATGGCCCTGGTTCACAAGGTGTGAAAATTTGGCCGTGAGGGTCCTTGTTTTACCGGAACCGGCTCCCGCAACCACCAGGGCAGGGGAACCGGTATGATGGACAGCTTCTTTCTGCTGTGACGATAACTCCATAAATTATAAAAGATAAGACTTCATGGCCGGGCATGGAAAATCTTATTTTATCTCCTTGATAATTGCCGCCAATGCGGTTTCTATTTCATTTCTTATTTCCACAAGTCTTTTTTCGCTCAGGGCTTCAAACCTAAGAACCAGGGCAGGCTGAGTATTGGAAGCCCTGACAAGGCCCCAGCCATCTTTGTAAACCGCCCTTAACCCGTCAATATCAATGACTTCCATTTTGGCCTTGAATTCTTTTACAATCTTGGCCACGACCTCAAATTTGATATGATCCGGGCAATCCACCCGGAGTTCCGGCGTTGTAAAGGTCTTGGGAAGATCCTGGATCAGTTCATCCACGCCCAGCCCCGTGTCTGCAATAATCTCCAGCAGGCGGCAGGTGGCATAAAGGGCATCATCAAACCCGAGATACCGGTCCTTAAAAAACATATGACCGCTCATCTCCCCGGCCAAGGCGGCCTTTTCCTCTTTCATCTTCTTTTTTATCAAAGAGTGGCCGGTCTTCCACATAATGGCAGTACCGCCGTGTTTTCGGATATCATCATACATGACCATGGAACATTTGACTTCCGAGATAAAAGTAGCGCCGGGATTTCGCTGAAGAATCTCCCTGGCATAAATCACGATGAGCTGGTCCCCATAGATCACATCGCCGTTTTTATCCACCACACCAATCCTGTCGGCATCTCCATCATATCCAACCCCCAGGTCAAGATTCTTTTCTTTCACCAGCCGGATCAGGTCCACAAGATTTTTTTTCTGGGTGGGGTCAGCCTCATGATTGGGGAAGGTTCCGTCAAGATCGCAATAAAGATCATGAACTTCACAGCCCAGTTGTTTCAGTACAGGAAGGGCAGTGATGCCTCCTGTGCCGTTTCCGGCATCGATCCCGATCCGGATGGGATGTTTGATCTTTATATTTCTGACAAGAAATTCCTTGTACGGGGTGATGACATCTTTTTTAATCACCTTTCCATTACCTTCGACAAAATCATTGGCTTCGATCAGCATGCGGACATCCTGAAGCCCCTGGCTGTGGATGGAGTCCTGGCCGTTCATGAGCTTGAATCCGTTATATTCCGGCGGATTATGGCTGGCGGTCACCATGGCGCCGCCTTCAAGGTTCAGATGCTGTATGGAAAAATACAGGACAGGTGTCGGACAGACTCCGATATCGATGACATCGCAGCCGGTGGAAAGAATTCCTCGGATAAAATATTCTGCAAATTTTTCAGATGTAAGGCGGCAGTCCCTTCCAACCGATACGATATTCCTGTTCTGTCTCTTTAAAAGACTGCCATAGGCTTTGCCAATGCTCCGGGCATCCTCTTCCAGAATATCTTTTCCTGCAACTCCTCTGATATCATATTCTCTGAATATCCCAGGGTTCATACTCCCTCCTGAATCATATTTCTTTCTTATTTATTGATGGTCGACAAACAGCAATCGTATATAATTCCTTAGCCAAAATTGCAAGATATTAAAAAAACCTATACCATAAAAAAACCGGCCCCTGCGATCAAGGAAGAGCTGAGCAGATAATAAAAAATTAAAAGAGAACAATTGATTTCCTGAATGATTTTATGTATAAGAGATTCTGGTATCGATTGCCAAGAGTCTCTTTGTAAAAAGAACCCGTTAAATCCTGAAAAATTCAAAAGGAGAAAAAGAAATGAAACTTTTTAGTAAAAGCGCATTGTTTGTAGCTGCCTTCCTTTTTTTGTTTGGTTGTGCAGTACCGCAGATGAACCTGCCCCCGTTTGAAGCAACAAAATTCGATAAAACCCTTTACACCTCCAAAGTGGATAATTTCCAGATCGTATTTGATGCATCAAGCTCCATGACCGACAAGTATAATGGCGGCAATAAATTTGATATCTCCCAGGCCCTTGTCCAGAGAATGAACCAGACCATTCCTGAAATGGGACAGACGGCTGGCTTGAGATCCTTTGGCCATTCCCCTGCAGTTTCAAGCAAGCAGACCGAACTTATTTACGGAATGGAAAAATTTTCTTCCAAAAACCTGGCAGAAAAATTCAAAAAAATCACAGAAGCCGGTGGAACCAGTCCGCTCTTTAGTGCTCTTAGCGCTACGGGAACAGACCTGAAAGGCCTTTCCGGAAAAATGAATGCCGTTATCATCCTTAGTGACGGACTTGAAAACGTCGGTGATGCAATAGCCGCTGCAAAAGCATTGAAAGACCTTTATGGTGCATCCATCTGCTTTTACCCCATCCTTGTGGGCGGTTCCGTTGAAGGGGAAGCGCTCCTTAAAGAAATTGCAAAAATCGGCGGGTGCGGATTTTCTTCAAAAGCCGATGAACTCTTAACCAGCGCCGGAATGGCGGCTTTTGTTGAAAAAGTATTCTTGAACAAAAGCCCTGCCGCACCTGTCGCACCTGCTCCTGCTGTAAAACAAAGAGTCGACACGGATGGTGACGGGGTTTATGATGAAGATGATAAATGTCCCGGAACACCCAAGGGCGCCAGAGTCAATGCGCAGGGATGTTGGGTCCTGAGCCATGTTCTTTTTGATTTTGATAAGGCTGAGATCAAACCCCTGGCCTATCCTCTTCTGGATGAAGTGGTTACCATTTTTGGCAAAAACCCCGGTATGAAGGTTGATCTTCAGGGACATTGCGACAATATCGGAACCCCGGAATACAATAAGAGTCTTTCCTTGAAACGTGCCAATGCCATCAAGAAATATCTTGTATCAAAAGGCGTTGCAGAAACCAGACTGACCACCCAAGGCTTTGGATTCAGCAAGCCAGTGGCGCCCAATACAACAAAAGAAGAGCGTTCATTGAACAGAAGAGTTGAACTGATGCCGATGAACTAGACTTTAAATTCTTAGCAGACAAAAAACCAGGGGACGATTCAGTTTCGTCCCCTGGTTTTTCTTATTAGGAGCCGCACAGAAGAGTCCTTTTTCTTGCAGCTTTTTTATGACTGATAGATAACCCGACCGGTATTCCCCGTATCATACCCGCCAAGGGACATGACCCTCGCTTTAAAATCAATGCTCTGAATGGTTTCCAGAATGACCTGAATTTTTTGGGTATGATAAAACCTGTCCGGAATAATGAGGTCGTATTCTTCCGTCACCACCGGGATAAAATCAAGATCAAGGGCAAGGGCTGCGGCCATAATGCCGAGGCCTGCGTCGGCCCTTCCCGAAAGAACTGTTACGGCAACGGACATATGGGTGTATTCATCATTGTCGTATCCTTTTATATCTGCCGGAGATAGTTGAAGCGCCTTCAGCTTGTAGTCCAATAATATCCGCGTACCCGACCCGGGCTGGCGATTAATGAATTGAAGGCCTTTAATTTTCAGATCCTCAATGGACGTGATCTGTTTCGGGTTTCCTTTGGGAACAATCAGCCCCTGATCCCTCATGACCAGATTGATCACCCATACCTTTTCATCGGTCAGATATTTTTTGATATAGGAAATATTATAACTGCCGTCGTCGGCATCCAGAAGGTGGGCCCCGGCCATATGGCAGGCCCCTTTTCTGATTGCCATGAGCCCGCCCATGCTGCCCACGTGGCTGGATGAGATGCTGATGTCCCCCTGGGTCATTTTGATCTGATCCGCCAGAAGATCCAGGGTATTATCATGGGACCCGGTGATCACGATGGTATTTTCAATGGAAGACAGGGGCCGCAAAAGATGGGCCTGAACTTTTTCATTTTCTGAAATACCTTCAACATTAGCCGGAATCCTTATGACACCGTCTGCTTCCGTAAGCGTGGTGATGCTGCCTGAACCCCTCGGCAACTGGGAGGACATGAGCCTGCCGTCCACGGAACCGATTTTTACCCGAACAAATTCTTCCTGGCCCAGCTTTGAAGCCATTTTCCGTGAAGGAGAAACCGGAACCGTCACGATTTCCTTTTCCGGGAGTCTCTGCATGTTCAGCAGCAGGGGGCCTGCAAACTGCTCAAAGGCAACAATGGCGGACACAGGATATCCGGGAATACCAAAGATGGGTTTTTGAAATACTTTACCAAACATCATGGGTTTTCCCGGCATCATGGTCACACCATGGACAAAGATTTCACCTAAGGTTGAGATCACAGGCTTTGCAAAATCTTCCGATCCTGCCGAAGATCCGCCGATGATGAAGATCATGTCATAATCCTGTTTTGCTGCGGTTTCAACTGCTTTCAGCATATTGTCAAGATTGTCCTTCAGCATGGGATGACAGTCAAACGCGGCGCCATGATCTTCACACAGGCCGCCCAAAACCGAGGAATTGGATTCAATCACATCCCCGGGTTTCAGGGCATTGATCTCTATCTCATGCCATTGCTTCAGCTCCGACCCGGTGGGGATAATCAGAACCCTCGGCTTTTTATACACCTGAACGCGGAAAATACCACCGGAGAGAAGAGCCCCTAAAGAATAGGCGTTGATCCTGTGACCCCGTGGAAACAAGAGCTTGGTTGCCACAATATCTTCCCCCATTTTCCGGACATGCTGCCAGGGGAAAACCGGCGCTTCAATCTCGACTGTTTTGTCATCGATGATATTCAGATACTCAATCATGATGACGCTATTGGTGCCTTGGGGCAGGGCGTGGCCGGTATTGACCCAGAAGGCATTTTTTCCCGGAACAAGGATAACAGGGGTTTCTTCACTTGCACCAAAGGTGATTTTTGCGTCCATCGCAATACCGTCCATGGCCGCAGCGTGAAAATTGGGCGACGAAATGACGGCAATGGCGGGCTTTGCCAGAACCCTGTCCTTTGACTGGACCACATCAAGGGTTTCAATCTGCGTCACAAGCTGACCAAACTGTTCAAAGAGAATCTTTTTGGTCTCTTCGATGCTTTTCATATTCAGATATACATTTCTTTTGGAATTCATTGGGTTATCTCTTTTTTAAGGGTTGGCGCTCTGGTTGTGTTTCATAAAAGGATAATATGAACAAGGGTGTCTTTTTCAAGCCCTTCGACATGGTCGCCGATTTCAAGAAGCCCGTCGGCATGGATCATGGTCCGGATCAATCCTGATTTTCCAAGGACCGGTTTTGCCATTATCCGACCCGTCTGGTGTTCCAGGAGGACCCGGATAAACTCCCGTCTTCCCTGGGCTGAGGCCACATTGCGGCTTAATATGGCCGGAACCCGGATGGTCCGGTCTCTGCCCTCCAGCCCTTTGAGGTGGTTTAAAAAGGGGATGACAACGATTTTGAAAACCACCATGGCCGACACCACCTGGCCGGGCAGCCCCCATACGGGTTTTTTGCCAACCCTTGCAAGAATGGTGGGTTTACCGGGACTGATGGACATGCCGTGGGCCAGGATTTCAGTATCCGGCAGCGACGATATGGCTTCAATCGTAAAATCCCTTGTTCCCACGGAGCTTCCCCCGGAAATGAGTACCATGTCTGTTTCCTCAAGGGCCTTTTCAAGGGCTTTTTTCAAGGCGGTGGGGTCATCTTTGATAATGCCGTAACACACGGGCTCGGCATGGGCTTCTTTAATAAATCCGGACAGGGTATAGGAATTGATATCCCGGATTTTTCCGGGTAAAGGCTCTTCTTCAATGGAAACAATCTCATCCCCTGTTGAGATGATACCGACTTTTGGGCGTTTAAACACCCTGATCTCTGAAAATCCGAGCCCTGCAGCAAGTCCCTCTTCCTGGGGACGGATAAAGGTCCCCCGGGATAAAACGGTTTCATCTTTAGCAAAATCTTCCGAGGCATCGATGACGTTCTGCAACGGTGCCACACTTTTATAGATTTCAACGGATCTCTCATCAATGAGTTCCGTATGCTCCACCATGACCACACTGTCTGCGCCCTTGGGAAGCATTCCGCCCGTTGAAATGCCGGCAACTTGACCAGCTTCAAGCGTGAATTCAGGGATAGCACCCATGGATAGGGTGCCTGCAATCGTAAGCCAGGCAGGGCTCGACTCCGATGCCCCGAAGGTGGAATTTGCAGCTACTGCATACCCATCCATGGTGGCCCGCCTGAAACCGGGCAGGTCTTTTTTTGCAATAAGATCCTCGGCAAGGATTCTTGAAAAGGCGTCAGCCACAGGAATGGTTTCCGATTCAACCGGAAGAAAATCTTTCACCCGTTCCATGACCTCTTCAAGGCTTTTCACCTTGAAAAAATGATTCATTTCAGAGCCTCTTTGATTCTTTCCATGGCCAGGGTAACATTTTCAAGACTGTTAAAGGCGCTGATCCGTATATAATGTTTGCCGCACCGGCCAAACCCTCCTCCCGGCGTACACACGACCGAGGCTTTGGTTAACAAGAGGTCAAAGAATTCCCAGGAATCCCTGCCTTTCCCATCCACCCAGATATAGGGCGAATTTTTCCCTCCCACATAATCAAATCCAAGCAATTCAACGGTTTTGCGTATTACATCCGCATTGTTCAGATAATAGGCAATCTGCTCTTTGATCTGGTGCTTTCCTTCTTCAGAATAAACAGCTTCCGTGGCTTTCTGGACCGGATAGGAGACCCCGTTGAATTTGGTGGTGTGACGCCGGTTCCACATGGAATGAAGCGATACCTTTTCTCCTCTGGCAGAATAGATCATGCAGTCTTTGGGCACAACGGTAAACCCGCACCGGGTGCCGGTAAATCCGGCCGTCTTTGAAAAGCTTCTGAATTCAACGGCCACTTCTTTTGCGCCCTCAATCTCATAAATCGTTTTGGGCAGATCCTCATCACGGATATAGGATTCATAGGCGGCATCAAATAATATCAAGGCCTTGTTTTGCCTTGCATAGTCCACCCAGACTTTCAGTTCTTTTTTTGTGGCAGTAGAGCCTGTGGGATTGTTTGGAAAGCACAGATAAATGAGATCCACTTTTTCTTCGGGCAGTTTTGGAAGGAAATGATTTTCTTTCAGGCAGTCCATATAAACAATCCCATTAAAGCGGCCGGCTTCAAACTCGCCTGTGCGGCCGGCCATGACGTTGGTATCCAGATAAACCGGGTACACAGGATCAGGGATAGCCACTTTGATATTGGTGGCAAATAATTCCTGGAAATTTCCCGTATCGCATTTGGCTCCGTCACTGACAAAAATTTCATCCGGGGAAATATCCGCCCCCCGGGCCTGAAAATCGTTTTCTGCAATTTTTTCTCTTAAAAATAAATATCCCTGTTCCGGGCCATACCCCCTGAAAGTGACATCCTTTGCCATTTCGTCCACACCCTCATGAAACCCTTTAATGACGGCAGGCACCAGCGCCTGGGTCACATCACCGATTCCCAGCCGGATAATATGGGCGCCCGGGTTTTTTGCCTGATATTCATTCACCCTTTTTGCAATATCTGAAAAAAGATAGGATGCTTTTAGTTTGCTGTAGTTATCATTTGCTCTGATCATAAAACGTCCTTTATATATAAATATTCATCAACTGTATTAAACAATCAAAAAAAGATGTCAATTCTAGGGTCAAGCAAAGTTTCCACTTGTTTCCCATATGGCCCGTGCAAGAGCCTTGAACTCCTCTACAGAGAGTGTTTCCGCCCGCCTTTGAGCGTCTATACCCGCCAGCGCCAACGCATGAAGAACAAATTCCTTTTTATATTCCAGTTCGCCACCGACCATGGAATTTTTTAAGGATTTTCTTCTCTTTGAAAAAGCAGCCTTGATGACATTAAATAATAATTTTTCCTGGGTCCCATCAAAATCTTCAGATTGGAAAAACTGAAATTGCAAAATCGTTGAATTCACGTCAGGACTGGGGAAAAACGATGAAGGTCCGATCTCTGCAACAAAACTGATCTTTGCTGCATATTGACTGACGGCAGACAGTCTGGAATAGTCTCTTCCACCCGGGGGTGCCAAGAGTCTTGTTGCCAGTTCCTTTTGAAACATCAGAAATGCCTTTTCGATATGCTTTCTTTCTTCCACCAGTTTGAACAGAACCTGAGATGAAATATTATAGGGAAGATTTCCGATGACCACAAGTTTTTTATCTTTAACTATGTCTTTTACATAGATTTTTAAAACATCCTGATGGATAATATCGATATTTGTTAATCCTTCATTATCAATCACCTCTCTTAAAATCGAAATCAGGCGGCCATCCTTTTCAACGGCTGTTACATGAAAGGCCTTTTTTGCGATGGGAAGGGTCAATGCCCCAAGGCCGGGTCCGATTTCCAGAACATGGGTATCCTCTGATATCCCGGTTTTCTCAACAATCATTCTGGCTGTACCCGGATTTGAGAGGAAATTCTGTCCCAGTTCTTTTCCAGCATACAATCCTGCCTGTTTCAGCAACTGTCCGGGATGTGTCATGATTTTACTCTGTTTCCTTAAAAATTTCAGACAAATTACTACTTGACTTTATTTGTATCGAGAAGTAGGTATTATATCTATATACTTCAAACAACTTACAGATTCAACCTTCTTTAAAGATCAGAGCTGTTTTTTAGTTCTTCAATATCTGGTTTTCCGAATATTCACATCAACCGCCGCATGCGGGGTTGATGGTTTATATAGGGTTCATATATTGATAATAAACCTTTTCACAGGGAGGCGTATCATGGTAGAAAAACCGGAACAGATCACCAATTGGGAAAGCTTTATAAAAATGCTGTTGAGTAGGCTTGATATTCCGACAAAGGAAGACATTGTATGTTTAAACGGCAGACTGGATCGACTCGAACAGCTCATTTACCAGAAACAACCGGGGAAACCCGTGCCGGCAAAATCTGTTGGAGGCCGGAAAAGCGCTTCTTCTATTGTTCTTGAAGTGATTAGCAATCACCCCAAGGGCGCTGATTTCAAAACAATTCAAGGGGCCACCGGATTTAATGAGAAAAAACTGAGAAATATTATTTTCAGACTGGATAAGATCAAAAGAATAAAACGGGTAAAACGGGGCAGTTATCAGAAAATTTAAGAGGAAAACAAAATACATGGAAAAATCTCAATTTCATAGGGGCCAAAAAATTTGCGGGTACATCATCAAAACCGTCACTCCGCTTGAAAACATGGATGCCGTCATGATTCAGCTCGAACACATGAAGACAAAGGCAAAACACATCCATATCTCAACCAGGGATAAGGAAAACACCTTTGGCGTCTTTTTCAGAACTGTCCCGACGGATTCATCGGGTGTGGCCCACATCCTTGAGCATACGGTCTTATGCGGATCAAAAAATTTCCATGTCCGGGACCCGTTTTTTTCCATGATTAAAAGAAGTCTGCAAACCTTCATGAATGCCTTTACTTCTTCTGACTGGACCATGTATCCCTTTTCTACTCAGAATACAAAAGATTATTTCAACCTGATGAATGTCTACCTTGATGCTGCTTTCTTTCCTAAATTAGATGAATTGAGTTTCAAACAGGAAGGGCATCGCCTGGACATCGTTGAAACCGGGGATAAAAAAACAGAGCTCGAATATAAAGGCGTTGTCTATAATGAAATGAAGGGCGCCATGAGTTCGCCTTCCCAGGTTCTGGGAAGATCATTGCTTTCAGCCCTGTATCCAGACACCACATACCGGAATAATTCCGGCGGAGAACCAGCACAGATTCCGGCACTGAAGCATCAGGACCTGAAAAATTTTCATGCAACATACTATCACCCCTCCAATTCATATTTCTACACCTACGGCCATCTGCCTCTGGAAGAAACCCTTGCCTTTATCTGCGAAAAAGTTTTGAATGAATTTGATGAAATCAAGGTGGATTCAAAAGTCCCGCCCCAGACCCGGTGGGACTCTCCAAGGAAAACAACCCAGGCCTATGCCTTTGCAGACAAAGAAGACATATCCAAAAAATACCAGGCCTGCGTGGCCTGGCTCATGTGCGATGTGAAAGACACGTTTGAAATTCTCGTGCTGACCATTCTGGATCAGATTCTACTCGGAAACTCTGCATCCCCTTTGAGAAAAGCCCTGATCGACTCCTCCCTAGGATCATCCCTATCCGACGCCTCCGGTTTTGATCCTGAAAACCGGGACACTATGTTTGCCTGCGGGTTAAAGGACATTACCAAGGATTCCGTCAAAAAAGTTGAAAAAATCATTTTTTCCACCATTAAAAAACTTGCAGACAAGGGGATTGAACCACACCTCGTTGATTCCGCCATCCACCAGATTGAATTTTACAGAAAGGAAATCACCAATACCCCTTACCCCTTTGGTATCAAATTGCTCCTGGATATTGCCGGAACTCTGATCCATGACGGAGATCCTGTCTCCTGTATTAATATTGATGATGATTTGAACAAACTCAAAGAAAACCTGAAGAATGGCGGGTTTCTTGAAACCAAATTAAAACAGTATTTTCTTTTGAATCCCCACAGGGTCCTTTTTACACTTAAACCGGATGCAGGCCTGGAAGAAAAGACCCTGAAAAAGACAAAAAAAGAGCTGAAGACCCTTTTAAAAAACATGACCCCCAAGGACCTTGAAAAAATCCGGAAAGATGCGGAAACCCTTGAAGCACTGCAGGAAAAAGAAGAGGATGTGTCGGTTCTGCCGACCCTTGAACTGGCCGATGTTCCCCATGAAATAGAGATTATCAGACCGGATACCATAAAAAAGGTTCATTTTTCCACTGTTTATGAAAAAGCCACCTCCGGTATTCTTTATTTTACCTGCCCGGTGGGCGCAGGAAGCATTCCCACCGATCTTTGGGCCCTTATCCCATTTTTCTGCAAAGCATTTACAAGCAGCGGCACCAAGAAACATTCCTATGACAAAATGGCGGAACTCACAGACCTTTACACCGGTGGGATATCCATTATCCCGTTTTCAGGCTCCTATTTTTCTAAGGAAGCGGAGTCCCATTCCTTTCTTGCCCTTCAGGGGAAAGCCCTGGACCGGAATGTGGATAAGCTGTTTGATCTGATCAGGGAATTCCTGGAATCCTACAGTTTTCAGGATGTTGAAAGGCTGAAAAGTCTTCTTTTGCAATACCAGGCCGGAATGGAAGCCTCCATTGTGTCTTCCGGTCACCGCTACGCCATTTCCCTTGCCTCCCGCCATCTTTCCAAAGCCTCCCATGTCAATGAACTCTGGCATGGAATTTACCAGTATCAATTTATCAGGGAAATAACAGACCGGTTGGCCACAAACGATAAAGACAAAACCCTTGAAATGCTTTCGGAAAAACTCATCCGAATTGCCCGGTCCGTATTAAAGAATGGGAATCTGAAACCCGCCATAATTGGCGGCAAAGAGACTATCATCCGCGCGGAAAAACAGATCGTATCCATCCATGAAGCCTTTTCAAATGATTCTGGAAAATCCTTTTTTACCCCGGATATGGATTATGATGAAACCATTCCCTTTGACGGTTGGTATACCAATACAGCCGTGTCCTTTGTCGGCCAGTCCTTTAAAACAGTTAGAATCAACCATGAAGATTCTCCCGGGCTTTCCGTCATCAGCAAAATTTTAAGATCCTTGTACCTTCACCGGGAAATCAGGGAAAAGGGCGGAGCCTACGGCGGATTTGCCATGTACGATTCGGAAGAAGGTCTTTTTTCATTCGGTTCCTACCGGGACCCCCATATCCAAAGAACTCTGGAGGTATATAAGAATGCCTGTGATTTTATTATCAACGGGGATTATTCCGAAACCGATGTCAAAGAGGCCATCCTGCAGGTCTGCTCTGAAATCGACAAACCGGAAACACCGGGGCCTGCAGCCATGAAAGCCTTTTACAGGGATATCACAAAACTGGATGATACCATCCGCAGAAAATTCAAGGATGCTTTGCTGAAACTGGATAAAAAAAGAATCAAGGATATCGCCGGAACCTATTTCACCGGTGATGACAGCCTTAAAGGAACGGCCGTCATCTCGGGCAAGACAACCCTGGAAGAAGCCAATGCCAGGCTTTCCGGAACCCAGAGGCCCTTAACCCTGTTTAAAATTTAAACAGGGCGGAAAGCTTCTGCTGTGCATCCTCGCTGATCTCGCCTCTTTTTTCGACAAGATCAAGGGTGTGTTTTCCCAGAAGCCTGTAGAGATCTGAAAATTGCGGCAGCTTTGCATCAATATCAGACAGGTGCCGAGACACAATGACATCGTCTCCACGGGCCACCGGACCAGTAAGGGCATTGATGCTGCCTCTTTTTTTGATATTGCTTAAAGTCCCCATGATGAGCGGCTCCAGAACTTCATAGGCGTTCTCTTCAGAAAGATTGGCCTGTTTCAGCAATTCCAGTGCAAAATGCTCCAGGGTCACCAGATAATTGGATGCCACAACCGCCGCGGCATGATACACGGTCTTGGCATGGGTGGGGATGGTAAAGGAATTTGCCTTTAATGCATTGACAATTTCTTTTCCCAGCTCAACCGCTTTTTCATCCCCTTCAATGGACATATTAATGCCTTTAAAGGGTGATTTCTGACCTTCCTCGTAGGGTGCAAAGGCCTGGAGGGGATGGATGGAACCTGTTCCCGCTCCCAATTTTCCGGCTGCACCGAGGATGCTTGACGATAAGGCCCCGGAAAGATGATACACCACTGTATTTTTATTAAACCCGCCCTCAAATGCTATTTTTTCACACACGGGTTCAATCAGGGTATCCGGGGTTGTGATAAAGACAAGGGGAGAGGTCTTTGCCGCATGGGTCGGATTTTCATATCCTTTTCCCCTGCCGACAAACCGGACGGCCTGTTCAAAGGATTCAGGGCTTCTGCTGGAAAAGGCTCTGGGGATAAACCCCTGCTTTGACAGAAAAACCGCAAGGGATATCCCCAGCCTTCCACAACCGATAATACAGAATTCCATATTTCTTTTATTTGTATTCATAATCTTTTGAAGGAAATTCCCCAGCCTTTACTTCATTGATATATTGTTCAAGACCTTTTTTCGCCGCTCCGGCAAGATCTGCATATTTTTTTACAAATTTGGGCAAAAACCGGTCATTGATCCCGATCATATCGTGCAGCACCAGGATCTGTCCGTCGCATTCAACACCTGCACCGATGCCGATGGTGGGAATGTGAAGGGCTTTGGTGATTTTTGCTGAAATGGCAGAGGGAATCCCCTCCAGGACAACGGAAAAGGCACCGGCTTCCTCAACATCTTTTGCATCTTTTAACAGTCTTTCCTCATCTCTCTGGACCTTGAACCCACCCATCTGATGGACCGACTGGGGCGTAAGACCGATATGGGCCTGAACCGGAATCCCGACCCTGGCAAGGGCATGAATGACCGGGCAGACCGCTGCTCCGCCTTCCAGTTTCACCGCAGCAGCGCCGGCTTCCTTTAAAAATCGTCCTGCATTGTCAATGGCTTTATCCAGGGCACCCTGATAGGACATGAAGGGCATATCCCCGATCACCATGGAGAAACTGCATGCCCTGGATACCATGGAGGTATGGTAAATGGCTTCATCCATGGTCACCGGAAGGGTATTTTCCTTTCCCTGGACCACCATGCCCAGAGAATCCCCCACCAGAATAATCTCAACCCCTGCCTGATCCAGCATCCGTGCAAATGGGAAATCATAGGCAGTCAGGGCAGTTATCTTTTTTTTCTCCTCTTTCATTTTCATCAGTGTTGATGTTGTTACTCTTGGCTGCATTCTTTTTCTCCTGAAAAATTAGTGAGTTGTTTTCATCCATCCAAAAAAATCATCACACCCGATCATGGTCATACTAAAATATAATTTCAGAGGTTACAAGACCCCTTATTCATGGCTTTTGAGCCACTCATGATACCTGACCATTCCCCACAGTGCTTTTACCGCCCTTTCCGGTGAAGGGAAAAACACGCTTTTATAGTCATATCCCTCGCACGGATAAAGGGTTCTGCTGATTTCATCGGTTAAAAGGCTGACGCCCAGAACCGGCTTTTCATATTTTTTCGTTAATTGAACCACATATTGGGCATAATCGTCTTCAAACTGAAGAATGGATTCCTTGAAAAGTTCAGCCTGATCTCTGCTGATACCCGGATCTGTTTTTAATACCGATTCAATCATATTATTGACCAGCACTCGCTTCCCGTGAATCCCCAGATGAATGACGGCATCACACCCATCCCACTTCAGCAGCTCTTCCAGGCAGGTTTTGGGGATGGCAGGATCACCTTCCCCTACAATATCCACAGGATTTCCATGGCTCCAGAAGGTCGGAAGAATCTTGTTTAATTTTTCGATGATCTCCTGCGGCAATTCAGGCACATCCAGTCCGTGCTCTGCGCAGAGATCGGTGGTGATCACTCCCCAGCCCCCGCCCAGGGTCATGATGGCGACCCGATTCCCCTTTGGCAGGGGCAGGGATGAAAATACAGCGGAAAGATCCAGAAGTTCCATGGGCTGATTCACCTGGATGATCCCTGCCTGGCGGCAGGCCGCATCAAACACCCTTGAATCCGAGGCCATGGCCCCGGTATGGCTGGCTGCGGCTTTTACGCCTTTTTGGGTTCTGCCGCCCTTCAGGACAACGATGGGCTTTTTTTTGGAAACCCGTGCCGCACTCTTAAAAAACCGTGATCCGTCTTTCACGCTCTCCACATACAAGACCACGGTTCCTGTGAGTTCATCAATTTCAAAGACCTCCATATAATCTTCAATGGTGACCATGGCTTCGTTTCCTGATCCTGAAAATGCCCGTATACCGATATCCTGCTGTTCGGCAAAGGCCAGGAGCTGGGTTCCCATATTTCCCGACTGGCAGACCAGGGCCGTGGAACCGGGCTTGGGATAGGCATGGGCAGCACAGCAATAAAAATCAATATGGGGATTGCAGATTCCCATGGTATTGGGACCCAGGATCAGAATTCCGGCATCCCTTGCCGCTGCCGTAAGCTCTTTTTCCATTTCAGCACCTTTTTCGCCCACCTCCCTGAACCCGGAAGTGATCAAGAGCATTCCCCTGACCTTCTTTTTTTTCAACTCCGGCAAAAGATCGATCACGTGATCGGCCGGTATGGTGACGACAGCAAGGTCAATAGGATCTTCAATTTCGGTAACAGACTTATAAACATGGCGTCCGGCAATCTTTCCGCCTTTGGGGTTTACAAGATACACCTTTCCCTGGTAATTCCGGGACAGGGTATTGGTCAAGAGCATATGCCCCCATTTCCCGGGTGTGGCAGAGGCCCCGATAAAGGCCACAGACCTTGGATAATAACAGGACCCCAATGCAGACAGATCAATGTCTGCGGTCTTTATTTCCTTTTTTTGCGCTTTTTCAAGCACGATGAGCCCGTCTACAGCCACAGGGGAACCATTCGGCTGTATGATCAAAGGATTGATGTCTATTTCCCGGATGTCCTCATAGGTGAGGGCTATGTCGGACAAGGCTTTCAGAATGGTTTTAAGTGCGTCTTTATCAGCAGGTTTTTCACCCCGGAACCCCTCCAGGAGTTTTTTTGAAGATAACCGGTCGAACATGTCTTCCATGTCCGCATCATTCAGTGGTGCGATTTTCAGGACAATATCCTTTAAGGCTTCGGTGAGTATCCCGCCCAGCCCGAACATGATCACCGGACCGAACTGGGGGTCCCTGAACATGCCGGCCATGAATTCTCTTTTCCCCTGGATGACCGGCTGAACAAGAAAGGCCTCAATGTTATCTCCGGCAGATGCTTTCATTTCTTTGAGAGCCTTTTGGACCTGATCTTCAGTGTTCAATCCGACCCGGACAAGACCCTTTTCGGTTTTATGCAGAAGGGTTTTTCCGATGCCTTTCACCACCACGGGGAATCCTGTTTTCCTACAGGCATCCAGAACGCCTTCTTCCTCTGCTTCCCGTTTTTCATCCACCACCGGGATCTTGAATAATTTAAATATATTTTTGGCTTGATCTTCCGTCAGTGATTTTGAAGGAGACAATAACCCGTCCTCAATTTGTTTTTCAATATCCGTTATTTTCATTTATGCTTTTGCTCCACTAAATACAATATTCGCAATCCCTGTTGAAACCTCATCAATATCAAGTTCCCGGCCAAAGATGATTTCCCCGAGACAGGCATGCTCAATGGCTCCCAGTATTACTTTCCATAAGATATGAGGATTTGTTTCCGGTTTCAGCTCCCCTGTCTCAATGCCTTTTTCAATGATCTTCAGAACGGTCCGTGTGTATTTTCGAACCATTTCATAAGCACCGGACTCAAAAAAATCCAGGGAATTCCGGACCTCAAGCAAGAGGATCTTTGAAAAGATCCGGTTGGCGGCATAGCTTTCAAGGCTTGAAAAAATAATCACTTCAAGCTGTTCAACACAGGTCTTTTCATTGGCAATCCGATTTTCGATCTTGGCCTGGAATTCAAAAAAATGCTCATTCAATACCTGGTACAAAAGATCTTTTTTATCTTTAAAATACTTGTAGATCAGCCCTTCGGTCACCTCGGCGGTTTTTGCGATCTCAGCCGTTGTAATGGAATGAAAATCCTTCTCAGACATGAGAAGGGAAAATGCCTTCATGATTTTTATCCTGCCGGGAGGGTTGGTTTTTCCTTTATGCTTCATATCACCTTCATGATCATTATCTTAACCGCCAAAGCCGATGGCCAATAGGGTAAGTAACACTTACTCACAATAAATCATGCTTGTCAAGCAGGCAAGAAAATTATTGGATCATATTTCCCGCCCTGTTCTGATATTTCACCCGTATTCCCGGTAAGCCTGGATTGAATCCTGTTTAATCATTGACAGTATCCGATAAAGGCCTTTATAGTTGGTGAACATTTAAAAGCAAACCCGTTTCAGGAAATAAAATGGATAAAAATACTCCCCCGCCATTAAGACAGGCTGCCACGGTAATCCTTGTGAGAGAAAAAAATAAAGCCTTTGAAGTTTATCTTTTAAGGAGAAGCAACAAATCCGGCTTCATGGACGGGCTCTATGTTTTTCCCGGCGGTGTGGTGGACCCGGAAGACAAGGGTTTTGAAACCTGGGCACCTTTTGTGGATATGCATCCGGATGAGATCGGAAAACAGCTTGGCGGAATTGCCTTTTTCCGTGAAGATGCTCTTGCCTTCAGCATCGCAGCCATCCGGGAAACCCTTGAGGAAGCCGGGGTCCTGATTGCTTCGACCGATGGCAAGACAAAAAAAGATTTGGACCATATCTGCACCTTTCGGCTGAATACGGATCTTCCAAAATCCTGGTTCAGGGCAAAGATTTTGGATGAAAACTGGACCTTGTCTCTCTCAAGCCTTGGCAAATGGTCCCACTGGATTACACCGGCCCTGATGAAAAAGCGGTTTGATACAAGATTTTTTATCGTATTCATGCCTGAGGGCCAGACCTGCCTGGCGGATGAAACGGAAACCCATCAGGGAATCTGGCTCACCCCTCAAAAAGCCCTTGAACAGAACCTTGATCTCAGCGTTCCCTTAAGCCCGCCAACGGTTGTAACCCTGACAGAACTTTTAAAATACAAAAGCCTGAATAAACTTCGGCAGGAGCTTCAAACCCGAACCTGGGGTGATCCCCTTGCACCACGTCTTGTCCCGTCCCCAAACGGACCTGTTATTCTTGAACCCTGGGATCCCATGTGGGATTCGAATTCTGAGATTGATACGTCCGGATTTTCAAAAAAAATACTTTCTCCGGGGGCCGGGTTTTCAAGAATATGGTGTGACAACGGCGTTTGGAAACCGGTTGCATTATAACCTTTATCCGGCCTGGGAAATGAACCCTAATCAGATCCGCCATCTTTTTGCAAATTATCAAAGGCTTGTTAAAAGGGTGGATAGCCATATCGTCACGATCAAAAAAGCCTTCCCTGATGAGATTGCCTGCAAAAAAGGATGTGATGGCTGCTGCAAATTTCTGACCCTGTTTCCGGTGGAAGCCCTGACATTGTCAAACGCCTTTGCCGATCTGACCGAAGACATGAAGATCAGGGTTGCTCGGAAAATAGAGAAAGAGAAAGAGAGCTGTCCATTACTGATTGACAGAGATTGTGTTCTGTATCCGGCCCGACCCATCATCTGCCGGACACACGGATACCCAATCTATCTGGAAAAAGACGGGGATATCCGTATTGATTACTGTCCTGAAAATTTTAAAGGCATCACCTCTTTTCCAAAAGAGACGATGCTTGATATCGAACAATTAAACACCCTGCTTGCGATGATAAACCGGCAGCTCATTGAATCCATTGAAACCGATCCGCCCTTTTTGGAAAGGATTCCGATTTCAGAAGCAATTTTTATTCTCTGCTCTTGAATGGACAAAGGAAAAATTTAAGAAAATTATGCCTCGATGTTGATCGTCTTGAGCTTTCGCCACAAAGCAGCCCGGCTGATGCCTAAAATTTCACATGCCTTGGACCGGTTGCCCCCTGTTATTTCAATGGCCCTGAGGATATGGGCTTTTTCCATTTCATTAATGGTTACAAAAGGTTGATTTTCGGTGAAGGGAACCATCGGGATTTTTTTTCTAAGGCGATCAGGAAGATGCATCAATTCAATGGTTGTCGTATCCGCCAGAATCACAGCTCTCTCAATAATGTGCCAGAGTTCCCGGACATTGCCGGGGAAGGAATAATTCTTGAAGACTGAAAGCACTTCATTGGAAACCGATTCAATATTTTTCCCAAATTCTTTATTCAATTGGCTTAAAAAATAGCTGCATAGGGGTTGAATATCATCCCGGCGTTCCCGAAGGGGCGGCACTGCCATGGATATTGCATTCAGCCTTTGAAACAACTCTCTGCTGAATTTTTTTTCTTCGACTCTTTTCTTTAGATCCTGATGGGTTGCGAGAATGAATCGAATTCCCTTTCCTGTTTTTAATGAATCCTGGGAACGATTTGAAACGGTTTTGTCCAGCAATCTGAGCATTTCATCCTGTGTCTCTTCCGGCATGGCTTCGAAATGATCCAGGAGAACTGTTCCAATAAACCGGTTTTCCTTTGATCCTTCTACTTTTGAATCGGGATAGAAAGATCCCTCGAGGGAGCCCAGAAGTTCATCAAAATGGAAATCCTGGCTGAAACAGCCACAATTAAATGCCAGGAATCTCTGATCCTTTCTGTGGCTCAGTTTATGGATGGCTTTTGCTGCCAATTCCTTGCCGGAACCTTCTTCTCCCCGGATAATAATGGTGCAGTCCAATTCCGACAAGCGTTCAATATCTTTTCGCAACCTCTGCATCTCAGAAGTTTCCCCGATAATTTTGGGCAAATCATCAAAATTTCTGACAATGGAATCAACAACACTCTTTGAAGCCTGCTGATCCATGCTCTGAGCGCTTAACCGTCTGATCAGATCCCATAGATCGTTCATGGAATCTTTTTCAAAATAATCCGATCCTGAGAATTCGGTCTTCTGGCGTATTTTTTCACTTCCATAACCGGTCAGAAGAACGGTTTGCATGTCAGGCGTTATCTGTTTGAGCTTGGTGATGGTCATGAGACCATCCATATCCGGCATTTTCAGATCAACAATGGCAAGATCAACCTTTGTTTTTGAGGCGATTTCAACGGCTTTTGTGCCGGACGATGCTTTTATGGCTTCAAAGCCCAGCAGCGTAAGCCGCTGGGCCATCGAATTTAAAAGTCTTTCTTCATCATCGACCAGCAGAATTTTTTTTATTCGGTTAGTCATCTAATCTTTTTTCTTAGGGTCTTCAATTTTTATTGCATCCTCCTGATCACCGTCTTCAGCCATGCCGGCCGCTGCCATGGATGTTTCAAGACTTTTCAGAATCTTTCGGAAAAAGCCCCAGAAACTTCCCATGTCTTCTTTTTCAAAATAGGCGGTATTCAGGGCTTCCGTCGCTTCTTTCAGCTTTTCATCTCCATGACCTGTCAATAACATGGTCTTTATGGCGGGATCAATCTTTTTCAACTGAGTAATCACTACCAGGCCATCCATATCCGGCATTCTCTGATCCACTATGGCCAATTGAATCCTTGTGCTTTTCATGATCTCAAGCGCTTGTTTGCCGTTAAGGGCCGTCAGCGGTTCATGTCCTTTGAGTTTTATTCTGTCGGACAGCGTTTTAAGAAATTTCGGGTTATCATCCACAAGAAGGATATTGATTTTTCCCAGAGAGAGATTGGCAAGAAAATCCCAGAAACCGGATATATTTTCCTTATCAAAATAGGCAGAGTTCAGCGCTTCGGTTGCTTCTTTGAGTTTTTCATCTCCATGACCCGTCAATAGAAGGGTTTTCATATCCGGAGTGATGGCCTTAAGTTTTGTTATCACCACCAGCCCTTCCATGCCTGGCATCTGTTGATCCACCACAGCTATATGCACCGTCTGTTTGGATGCTATCTCTATGGCCTGTTCTCCATTGGTTGCGGTTAATACGTTGTATTCTCTCATCCTGGCTCTTTCTGCCATGGAATTTAAGAATTTTTCATTGTCGTCTACCAGCAATATCGTTAATTTATCTTTTTTCATAAGTCACCTTTCAAATTTGGGCTAAAAATTGCCAAAATACCAATGGAGCTTAATGGCCCCCGCTTCCAAAAATTCCTGAGGCTGCAAGGGATAAAACCAGGATTTCCAGGATAGCAATCCCGGAATAAAGCCAGTCTTTTTTTCTGATAAACCCTTTTACCAAAACCAGGTAGCAGATAATGGTCATCACGGCAAGCCATACAAATCCTATATAATTTAAAAAATCCCCTTTGGACAAAAACGCCACCCATCCCCATCCTTGAGGAGAATGGGTGAGTTCCAGATATTCTTTTACCCCTTTACCCCAGAGGCTTGTAATCGTATTCAGATCCACATGGGGAGGCATGATTCCTGAAAGATAAAGAAAATAGGTGATACCCATGATGGCGATACCGGACCACACCCCCACCACCAGAATATTCGCATAAATGATTTGTTCTTTTGAGGCCCTACGAGCCAATTGTTCACGCTCATTCATATTATTATTGTACTCCTGAATAAAATTTCTGTAAATTCATCATTGGATCACCCCAATAGCCCGAGACCAAGTCCTTTGTCCAAAGCCTTTAATCCAGAAAAAAGCAGCATAATGATGACAACGTAGCGAATCATTTTCGGCTTGGCAACGGCCAGAATCTTTACCCCTATCAATGAGCCGAGCATAAGGCCGACGATGGAAGGGATACCGATAAGGGGAATCACACATCCCTGATTCATATAAATCCAGGCTGCGGATGTATCGGTTATAGAAAGAAGGAATTTGCTGGTGGCAACCGAGACTTTCAAGGGGACTCCCATCATGAGATTTAAAACCGGTACATTGGCCCATCCCGCACCAAGACCAAACATGCCGGCCAGAAGCCCGATGAAGATGAACATGAACAGACCCAGAAGGGTCCGGTGGGTTTTCCATTCAACACTTTCCCTTGCCCCTTCATCCCAGTACAGACCTTCTAATCCAAGGGCCATTCCAATGGCATCCTGTTTTGTAACAATGGGTTTTTCAGAATTTTTAGAAAAAACAAGGAGTGCTGCAATGCCCACAATGGTTGCGCCAAGGCAGGTCTGGATAATATTCGGATCCAGAGCAGACAGGCGCAATCCAATGACTGCCCCAACAATGGAAAAGGCCGAAGCAATCAATGCAACTGGCAATGCAAGCCGAAGATTGGCTAAATTTCGACGCAGCAGGCCAGGGCCGGCAGCCAGGGCACCGGCAAGGGCAACCATCAGTCCGACGCCTCTTACAAAGTCGATATGGAACGGGAAAAAACCACTGACCAAAGGCACATACAACACTGCACCCCCCACGCCAGCCATGACGGCCAATATCCCAAGAACAAAACAAAATACAAATAAAATGAGGGGCCAGAACCACCAGGGTTTATCCCCACCCCCCATTGCCGCCTGATCTGCTGCAAATGCGCCAACCGGGCAACTGAGCGCAATCACGATAAGCGACAGGACCCATCGGTTAATGGATTTAAAAAAAACGTTTAACATTTAATCGGTCTCCTAAATTAATTGTTTACAAATGAAACCTAAATAGATATAAAGAGCATATAAAGTATTTTTTTTAAACAGTCAATTAAAAAGATTGCATTATGGAACATACCGATATACTAATCATAGATGACGAAACAAAATTTGCCGACATGCTGGCAAAACGGATTGAATTGCGCGGGTGCAGCAAAGCCGTTTGTTATAATGGAAGATCAGCTCTTGAATGGGTGAAAATGCATGGCGATCATATTTCATTGATTCTCCTTGACCTTCAATTACCGGATATATACGGTACTGAGGTATTGATCGGCATTAAAAACATCAACCCGGTAATCCCTGTTATTATCCTGACAGGGCACGGAACCGAAAAGGACCGGAAGCGATGCGAAGAGCTGGGTGCCTATCAGTTTCTCCATAAACCGCTCAATATAGATGAACTGATGACAATTCTAAAGCACATCAGGGAGACATAGGTATGCTGAAATTTTCTCAATCTTTTTTGAAAAGCTTTTGGCCCGAGTTTCATAAGCACAAACACAATGTTCATCTGGATTCTTTTTATACCTTTACCGATTACCGTTATCTCTGGTTCATGAGCATTTTTATTTTGGCCTTAACCGCCCTGTCTCCCATCGGCCTTGCAACACTTATATACTATCAATTGATAGAGACATCTGTGGATTCCGATTTAAATCATCGCACCAAACAACTGACCTCGGCTGCAAAAAGCGCCGTGACTTTTTTTATGGAAGAACGCTTGAACGCCCTCACATTTACAGTCAATGAAAATGGATATAAAGAGCTTGCAGATAATACCCGACTGACCGACATTCTAAAAAACCTGAAACTTGGATTCGGAGGACTTACCGACCTAAGTGTACTGGATGCCGATGGAAACCAGGTTGCTTATGCAGGCCCGTTCCATCTGGAAGGAAAAAATTATAAAAACCAATCCTGGTTTGAGCAAAGCCTTAAAAAAACAAATTTTATCAGCGAAGTATTTACCGGTTACAGAGGGGTACCCCATGTCATTATTGCCGTTAGATTTGCCAAAATCGACGGAAGTTATTTCATTCTGAGAGCCACCCTGGACACTGAACGCCTGATGCAGATCCTGTCATCATATAAAACAGGAGACTATGCAGATATTTTTCTTGTCAATCAGGAAGGCATCCTGCAAACACCATCCAAAAATTATGGTGATATTTTTGCAACAACAGAGCTTATTTTCACTGACGGCTCCGATGAAATAGAGATAAAAGAAACGACGCTCAATGGAAAGCCCATTATTTCAGGGCATTCATTCATATCAAGAGACATGATCCCAACACCTTTTATCCTGATGGTAGTAAAAGAAAAAGCCGGAATGATGCAATTCTGGCAGAATATGATTATTAAATTCAACTGGATCATGGGGGCCAGCGTGAGTTTAACCATAATCGTCATTACATTTGCATCGACGTTTATGGTCAATAAACTCTACCGCGCCGACAAAGCAAAGGCTGAAACCATGATGCAGATGGAACAAAGTCAGCAACTGGCTTCCATTGGCCAGCTTGCCGCAGGTGTGGCCCACGAGATCAATAATCCCCTCGCAGTCATCAATCAAACCGCCGGTTATATGAAAGATCTTTTCAGTTTCAAGGACGAGCCCAGAAATGATGATGAATTTGCTGAATATATTGATTCCATTCTTGATGCCGTTGACCGATGCGGGACCATCACCCGCCAGCTTCTTGGATTTGTGAGACAATTTGATGTTAAAATCAAAAAGATCAATTTGGGAAAACTGATATCTCAAGTCTTAAGTTTTCACAAAAAAGAAGCGGAATACAGGCGAATCAATGTGACGGTTTCCATTCCCGAACCATTTCCGGAACTCGAGACCGACAGCAGCAAACTTCAACAGATCCTTGTCAACCTGATCAATAACGCCTTCCAGGCTGTTGAAGAAGGAAGCTGCCTGGATATTACTGCAACTCAACCCGACATTAAAACCATTGAGCTTGTCATTCGAGATACCGGGTGCGGAATTCCTGAAGAAAATCTGAAAAAAATCCATGAGCCCTTTTTCAGTACCAAAAAAGACAGGTTGGGTACAGGGCTGGGGCTTTCGATCACCTATAGCCTTGTCAAAAAACTGGGTGGGCAGATATCGGTTCAAAGCACTGAAGGGGTTGGCACCTCATTTACAATTACGCTGCCGGTAAAAATAAAAGAAGGGGGGTTCGCTTGAAAATTATTCTTGTAGACGATGAACAGAAATTTGTTAATATGCTGGCCAAAAGACTGGCATTAAGGGGAATAGAGGCCGATGTGGCCTATACAGGCGACGAGGCTATAAAAAAAGCCGCAAGCACTGCCTATGATGTTGCTGTCCTTGATATCAAAATGCCCGGCATCAGCGGCACCCAATTAAAAAAGAAACTCCATTCCCTTCACCCAAATCTGAAATTTGTTTTTGTAACCGGTCATGGTGCTGTGGACAAATCAGATGAGGGCACTGCTGAAAACGACATATATCTTTCAAAACCCATGGATATTGAATTTCTGATTGAGACCATAGAAGAACTGACCCAGGCCGGAGAGTTTGTTCCTGGATCATTAACACCACAAACCAATGGGAGAGACCTATGAATGATGAACTCAATTATATGAATACCGAAAACCTGAAATTCTTTGGAAAAGTCAACGCCAGCATTTCCCACGAGCTGAAAAACATACTGGCCATCATCTCTGAAACCGCCGGCTTTTTGAATGATTTGGCCGAACTTGCAAAACAGGGCAAGGAACTGAAGCTGTCATTGCTTGAAAGCTGCAGCAACAGCATTGTAGAAGAGATTCAGCGAGGATTTACGACCATCCGGCAAATGAACCGGTTTTCCCACAGCGTGGATGTGCCGGTGATGGAAGTTGATCTCATGGAAACTCTGGAGCTTATGGCAGGATTATCCGGATTTTTAAGCTTTGCAAGCCATGTCCGGATTGAAAACAAGGATAAAGATATCAAAACCATATCCACCTGCCCGTTTCTTCTTCAACACCTGATTTATCAGATCCTGTGTTTTGCCTATGAATCCGCAGGACCGACCGGTGAAATCCGTCTTCACCTGTCCACAGAAAATGACAAGGGAATTCTTCTCAGTTTTTTCAGTTCCACTCAAATGCCTGTTGAAAGATTCCCCGATGAAAAAATAAAAAATATATCAGACACACTGGGTGTAGAATTTCAGACAAATCACTCCTTTTACGAGCTCAATATATTGATCCCTTACACCTGTGAGAAAATACAAGGACTAAATTATGAGCGAAAATGAAAAAATCAATCTTCTCCTGGTTGATGACGAGGTAAAATTTTTACAAGCCATAACCTACCGGCTGAAATTGAAATTTTTTGAAATCACCTCGGCAACAAATGGCAAGGAAGCCATAGATGCTGCCGGTAAAGGCCGGTTTGATGTTGCCGTCATTGACCTGCAAATGCCTGGAATTGATGGAGTACAAGTTCTTGAGAGCCTCAAAAAGAGCCACGAATATCTGGAAGTCATTATTCTGACCGGCCATGCCACCATCGAAACCGCATTAGCCTGTGTAAAACTCGGTGCTTTTACGGTCCTGGAAAAGTCCTGTAATATTGACATTCTTGTCCAGGCTATAAAAGACGCAAGTGAAACAGGATTGATCAAGAAATCCAACCGTAATGAAATCAGGATGGAAAAGATTCAGGCTTTGCCTCTGGATCAACCTTCCATGGGGAAATTAAAAAAACTGGCCAGATGGATCAAACCGAAGAATAAGGCCCTCTAAAACAACCTGATTATTCCGGAATACTTGTCAAGTCACTTGCACGGACAATTTCCACCTTGTTTTTCAGCTTTGGCAATTCCTTTGAAAGGGCCAGAAGGGTGGCCTTATAGGGGTGTCCAATACCAACGGCCGAACCCTGTTTTTTGGCCAGGCTGACAAGCTGTGCAAATTGTCCGGCAATGTATTCTGCATCCTGATGGTTATCCAGAAAAACATCCCTGTGGGCAAATTTAATTTTTAAAAGCCTGGCCGATGCCTGGCCCTGGGATTGCAGAGAAGTTCTGGAATCAATAAAAAACAGGTTTTCTTTTTTCAGGATGGTAAATATCTGATTCATCTGATCCGAATGGGTCGTCAATTCAGATCCCATATGATTATTGACCCCGACAATATAGGGGACATCTTTTATATTTTTTTTAAGCTGATCCAGGAGATCATCCGGGGCCATGGAAGACAGGATTGCGCCGGGTCCGGGATCAACATTGGGATGATCCACCGGCTCCATGGGCAGATGAAGCATGATTTCGGCCCCTTTTGAGTGAAGGTCTTCACTGATATTTTTGCCAAAAGGGGAAAACGGCAGGACGGAAAACGTAAGGTTTGAATTCAGCTCCATGAATTCCATGGCCATCTTTTTATCATATCCGATATCGTCGATGATAATCACTATTCTGGGAGCTTTATCCTTGAGCTTGGGGAGGGGTTTTTCCACAATGGTCTGATCAACACCTTCAAACACCTCATATTTGATGGGTTTATCCACCGTGGATTTATCCGGAACAGGCCTTTCCGGTTTTTCTTTTAACCCATCGCTCTGTTTTTTATCTTTTGGTTCCTGGATATCTTCTTCAACCGGCTTGATTTCAGAAGGAACCACAGGTTTTTGGACAATCTGTTTTTTCCCGGGACGGGCCGGGTGAAAAAACAGATCTGCAATCATTGCTGCGGTGAGGCATACGGAAACAAGAATGGCAATCCCCACTAGAATTTTTTTCAATTCCTTGATAATTGCAGGTTTCTGTTTTTTTGATACGGCCTTTTTCTTTGGTATATTCTTTTTTTTAACTACCATTTAAATTGCTGAAGACTCCATGGCTGATCAGAATATCAAGGGCTCTCTTAACCTGTGCATCATGCAGAAGCTGATCCGTATCAGGAAGTTTTTGATTTTTCTTGGGTTGTGTTTTTGCCTTTTCCGATGATTGTGCCTGCTCCGGTTTCAGGCTGTTTCTCAGATCTTTCTCCTTTACCATCCGGTCAAAGGCAGATGCCTTTTTTTCTTTTTCTTCAAGGATTTCATATTCCACCTCAATATCAGGCTCTATCCCTTTGGCCTGGATGGATCTTCCTTTGGGCGTAAAATACCGTGCAATGGTATATTTAATCCCGTATCCGTCTTTTAAGGGCCGAACCGTCTGTACCGAGCCTTTGCCAAAGGATGTCGTGCCGAGGATGAGTGCCCTTGACTGATCCTGTAATGCGCCAGCTAGGATTTCAGAGGCAGATGCCGATCCGCCGTTGATCAGGATGACAACGGGATATTTCCGGTCATCCTTTCCTTCGGATGCTCTGAATACCTGGGAATTTCTCTCCTGTTTTCCTTTTATGGAAACAATGTCCCCTTGGGTTAAGAAAAGATCTGATATTTTTACCGCCTGATCCAGAAGACCGCCGGGATTATCTCTTAAATCCATGACAAGGCCTTTCAATTCCTTATTTTCAGCTTCAAGCCGCCCCAGGTGAGTCTTGATATCATCCAGAGTATTCATCCTGAAATTGGTAATCCGAAGATAGCCGAATCCGGGTTTTAAAGTTGCACTTCTGACGCTTTCCATGGGGATCAGATCCCGATTGATGGAAAAATCAAGGGCCGCGGGCTCTCCTTCTCTGATCACCGTAATATGAACGGGTTTATTCTGGGGACCCCGCATCATATTGACCGCCTCCCAGAGTTCCATGTCTTTGGTGGATTTATCATCAATTCTGATAATACTGTCACCTGCCCGGATGCCGGCCTTATACGCCGGAGTTCCCTCAATAGGAGAAACAACGGTTAATATGCCGTCCTTCATGGTGATGACGATACCGATCCCTGAAAATTCCCCCTTGGTATCATCCTGAAGCTCATCAAAGGCTTCGGGAGGCATAAAGCTGGAGTGTGGGTCAAGATTTCCCACCATGCCTTTGATGGCATTGTGGATCAATGACTCGGCATTGACATCATCCACGTAATTTTTTTCCAGCTCTTCCAGGACGTCTGTAAACATCTTTAAAGAGTTGTATGTCTTATCATCCGCCATCAGCGGGTTTATCCATTCTGCCGCCAGGACCAGGATAGCGATGACTACCGCTGCTGAGCATCCTGATCTGATGATCTTAATCTTACCGGGTCTGAATTTCATCTTTACACTCCTTTTCGCAACCATTTCATGGGATCCATGGGTTTTCCGTGATGCCGGACTTCAAAATGCAGACACATCCCTTTGATTGATCCTGTGTCCCCTGCCGTTGCAATAACATCACCGGTTTCAACCGCTTCCCCTTCTTTTTTAAACATCTCTTCAACATGGGCGTAGAGCGTATAATAATTGTCTCCATGATTGATAATCAGTAAATTCCCATAGCCTTTCAGCCATTGGGCAAACATGACCTCTCCCTTGAAAACGGATTTTACGGGTTCACCCCTATCCACTTTTATATCAATTCCTTTTTGAAAAGTGAAGACTTTGTAATCGCCCGATGCTGAACTGCCGAATTCTGAAATAATTTCACCTTCTACCGGAATCATGAGCCTTCCCTGATGGCCAATAAAAGAATCTCCTGCCAGCTTTTTTGCTTCACCGGGCCGAATCGCCTCCATCCTGCTGTCCAATTGAAGGGCGGCCTGTTTTAAAGACTCAACCGCAGCAAGGGACAATTGTTTTTTCTGGCGGATTTCTTTTAATATCAATTCCTTTTTCTGCGTCTCCGAATGATTGATCCGGATCTGATCATTGAGCTCTGCTTCGAGACGTGTTCTTGCCTGAACCTCTTTTTTCATCTCCTCTTCCAGCTTTTCAAACAGGTCGAGATCCCCGTTTTGCCGGTCAATGATATTAAAATCAGATTCGACAATGGATTTCATTGAATTCTGCCGCAAAAAAAAATCAAAAACCGAGGAAGGCATTCCAGCCACATCCAACCGGCCGATCATATGCATTTTATAAAGCGCCCGCAGCCTCTTTCCCGCATAACCCCGATTCCGGGCGATTTCTTCGGATAACCCTTCCCTGTCCTTTTGCAGCCGGTTGATTTTTGCTTCCATCTGCTTTATTTCCCCGGACAATGTCTGGGCTTTGAGCCGGGCCTTGTTTAATAAAAAGTCGATTTCATTCAGGCCTTCGACAATTTCAATTTCCTTTTGGGAAAAGGTTTCGACCAGTTTTTCCTGGGTTTTAATATCCGCCTTGATGGCTTCTTTTTTTTCAGGCTTTATGGTTTCGATCTTTTCTTCATTTTTTTTTACCGGTTTTTTTTCGATTTTCCTCTCCTGCGGCGGCTCTTCCTTTCTTTCGATGATAGCCGTAAGTTCGATATACTGAAGACGATTCCGGACATACCCCTTACTTCCCTTATGGTCTATTAAAAGCCATCCCCCGATATCTCCCTGCTTTTCCAGCACATCCACGGCTTCACCTTTTTCAGCAACACTGACAACCTCTGAATCAAGAGAAGGGGTCTTTCTGATGTTCATCCTGGGCGAGGTAATAACTCCCCGGAAAAGAATCTGGTTCTGAGAAATTCCTTCTTCCGGAAAAAGAAAAAAAATAAGGCCGGTAAAAAAAATTATTTTAATATTTGTTTTAAAGACAGATAACATCCGAACCAACCTAAAAAAGTACTGACTAAAATAATCAGAATGATGGTTTTAATTGAAAGAAACCGGATATCAAAATAAATATAGGAGGATAAACTCTGTGTAATTCCGGATGAAATCATGAAATAGGTGATCAGAAGAATGAAAAGGCCCAGAATGCCTCCCAAAAACCCCTGGAGGATTCCTTCCACATAAAAGGGAGCTTTAATAAAGGTTTCTGTGGCGCCTACAAGCCGCATGACCTCAACCTCTATTTTTCGGGAATAAAATGCAAGCCTGACCGTATTTGACGTGATGAACAGGGCAACCAGAAAAAACAGGCCACACATGGCATAGCCGGTAATCTTGAACAAATTGAAAATCTTTAGGAATTTCCCGAGCCAGCCCTGACCATATTCGACATCTTCTACAATTTCAATCTCTTTTATTTTTTCAGCAAAGGCTTCCGCTTCCTCCAGGCGGTTATAGGATTTCATCTTGATCTCAAAGGCATCGGGAAGCGGATTCCCCTGTAAGGTCTTTAAAAAAGCACTGTTGGGGGATATCTCTTTTCTAAGTCTGTCCAGGGCCTCATCCTTTGATATGAAAACCATGTCATTGATATTGCCCAGGGCGTTAATCCTGTCTTTTAACTCCGGAAGCATGTCTGTGGTGAAATTGTCCTTCAGATAAATCATGGCCCGACCCCCCTGATTCCATGCTTCAATCACCCTGCCTGCATTTTCAAAAAAAAGCAGAAAAACACTGACCACAAGGATTGAAAGAGAAATCGTAAAAATCGTAACCAGATTCAAAAACCGGTTCAGGCGGATATCTGTCAGGGCTTTTTTTATGAAAAGGGACATGGATGGTTTCTCTTGGTTCTAAAGCATGGTTGCCGTTCGTTTGATCATACCTTCGGTGATTTCAATATTTTTCCCCCGCACCGTGCTTTCCAGAAGATGCAGGTTATGACTGGCGATTAATACGGTTGCGCCTTTTTTATGGTATTCCATGATAAAATCAAGCACGGCCTGGGCAGACTTTGTATCAAGACTTCCTGTGGGCTCATCGGCCAGAATAATGGAGGGTTCTCCCACAAGGGCTCTTGCCACGGCAACCCGCTGCTGTTCACCGCCTGAAAGGGTCTGTGGAAGGGCTTTAACCTTTTTATCCATATCCGTTGTTCTTAAGACCTGCATGACCTTTTTCCGGATATAATCCGGCTTTTCTCCGGCAGCCTCCAGGACAAGGGCGACATTTTCATAAACCGTTCTGTTGGGGATCAGTTTAAAATCCTGAAACACCATTCCAAACCGCCTCCTCAGCAAAGGCAGTCGTGAAGAAGAGACCCTGGAAAGATTCATACCGTCAATCAGGATCTGCCCTTCGGAAGCCCTTTCAGCAAGATATAACACTTTGAGCAGGGTTGATTTCCCGGCCCCTGAAGGCCCTGAAATGAGAATAAATTCCCCCTGCTCAATATCAAGATTAATATCTTTTAAGGCAAACTTTCCATCATATCTTTTACTGACATTAAACAGCCGAATGATGGAATTTTTTTTGATGTCTTGGTTCATGTCAAAATTCGTTATATTGCCCGCACCTTCCTCAATTGACTGAAACTGAATTTACTGTTATAAATTGCATGTGTCAAGGAGTGCTGCAAAACAGTTTTCCTTACATTAAGCCTTCACTGTTACCGTAAAACGGCTTCTTCCACTCAGTGAAGGCTTAAATATTATTAAAAGAAGGTAAGCCCGATTGTTACAGGATAAAAGATCCATCCATGATATTATTTGACTCCCATTCTCATCTTGATGACACTGTCTATGAAAAAGACCTTGACACCGTTATGGAACGGGCGGAAAAAGAAAATGTCTGCGCCGTGATGATTGTGGGCATCAATATTCCTACATCTCTGAAAGCCATACAGATCGCCCGTACCCATCATCACATCATCACCTCCGTAGGTATCCATCCCCATGATGCAAGCCAATGTTCACGGGAAGTTCTTGACACATTGGCCCGTCTTGCAAAAGAGAACCCCTGTGTCAAAGCCTGGGGAGAAACCGGCCTTGACTATAACCGGATGTTTTCTCCCGCCAAGGATCAGGAAAACTGCTTTGCAGCCCAGCTTGACATGGCCGGCAGCCTTGACCTGCCGTTAATTTTTCACGAGAGGGATTCGGGCGGCCGGTTTTATGAAATTTTAAAATCCAATGGCCCGAAAAGCCGCAAAGGGGTTGTGCATTGCTTTTCCGGCACCCGGGAAGAATTGTTCAAATATCTTGACCTTGGCTATTATATAGGGATAACCGGCATACTGACCATTGAAAAAAGAGGGGAATATTTAAGAAATCTTGTCCCCCATATTCCCGAAGAAAGAATAGTGATTGAAACGGATGCGCCGTATCTTACCCCTGCTCCTCAGAAAAATAAATGCCGGCGCAATGAACCTGCTTTTGTAAAATCCGTTTTGCTGAAACTTGCTGAAATTAAAAATGCTGATCCTGAAATTCTGTCACAAACCATCTTTAATAATACAAAGAAACTGTATCAGGTTGACTTTTGAACCAACCCATCAGTTTTTGGCCATGAGCCGTGTGACCGCCTTTTCAAGCCCATCCAGAGACAATTCATACATGGGGAAAATTTTTGAGATGGTCATGATGGTATGGGTATATCCCCACATGGCTTCCGACACCGGATTCAGCCAGACACAATGGGAAAAAGTTTTGGCCATAAAATGAAGCTGATCAATACTGGGCCTGCCGCTTCTTTCAGACATATGAATGGAGCCGTCATGGGCCATCAGTTCATAGGGGGCCATGCTGGCATCCCCTAAAATGACCAGACGGGTTTCCGGATCAATCCTTGATAATTCAATGATCTTCTTTGGTTTCCGGTACCGGGCTGCATCTTCCCAGAGATAATCATAGATGGTATTATGGAAAAAATAGGTTTTGACTTCCTTGAACTGGGATCTTGCATAATCAAAAAGAGTCTGGACCACATGAATATAAGGGTCCATGGACCACCCGCCGTTATCAATGGCCAGGATCACCTTGAGCCTGTCCTTTAAGGCCCTGTCAAACACCAGATCAATCTCCCCTGCATTTCTCAGGGTCTCCCGAATGGTTTCATCAATATTGATCTTGTCCTTGGGCCCGGCCGGGATCATATTCCGCATCCGTTTTAAAGCCTCGCCGATTTTTGCCTGGGTCAAGGGTCCGGCCGTTGAATATTCCTTATACCGGCGTTCATTGGCCACTTTTACCGCGGACTTATTTCCGGACTGTCCCCCCACCCGCATGCCTCCCGGATGATAGCCTGAATGACCCACGGGTGAATATCCACCGGTTCCGATCCATTTATAGCCGCCGTGATGTTCCCCTTTCTGATCCTTGAGCCTTTCCTTGAAATACTCAATCAATTCTTCCGGCGACATATTTTTTAATTCATCTTCATTCACCCCCAATGCATCGGCCACTCTTTTCGGATTTTTCAACCATTCATCCAGCATGCCTCGGGCTATCTCGTCAATTTCAAATCCATCGTTTTCCGGCAGGGGAACACCTTCAAAATGATGGGAAAACACCTGGTCATAGAGGTCAAAATATCTTTCACTTTTAACGAGGATGGATCGGGCGCAGGTATAAAACTCATCCAGGCTGTTGATAATGCCCTGATGTAATGCTTTTTGAAGCGTCAGAAGAGCTGTGGGCGATACCGGAACGCCGACTTCTTTTAATGTATAGAAAAATTTTAAAAACATAGGTTTCCCAGCCTTAATACATTTTTCTTCTGGCAGCGATGTTTTTGACCCGTTCATAATCAGGGCTTTTCTTGAATAGAACGCCGAGGTAAGGAAGCTGGTTTGTGATGAGATCCTTTGCCCTGAAGTCGGGGTCAGCGTTCAAGGCCCTGATCCAGTTGATCAATTCCCTTGTGGCCGGCTTTTTCTCGATGGAGTCGACTTCGCGCATGACATAAAAGGCATCAATGGCATTTTCAGCCAGCTTGGTATCAATTCCCTCAAAATGAACGTTGATGATCTTTCTCATCATTTTCGGATCAGGAAAAGCAATATGATGAAAATTACACCGGCCCAGGAAGGGATCGGAAAGATCTTTCTTTGCATTGGAGGTGATGATGATCACCGGCCTGTGTCTGGCCTTTATGGTCTTGTCGGTTTCAATGATATCAAACTGCATCTGATCCAGCACATCCAGCATATCATCCTGAAAATCCGTATCTGCCTTATCGATCTCATCAATGAGCAAAACTGTTCGCTTGTCTGCGCAGAAGGCCTGGCCGATTTTTCCCATTTTAATGTATTCATCAATATTGCTGACATCCCTTTTGGAATCCCCGAATCTTGAGTCATTCAAGCGGGTCAGTGTGTCATACTGATACAAGGCTTCTATCAGCTTCATACTGGATTTCACATTCAAAATAATCAGCGGCATGGCAAGGCTTTCTGAAATAGAATGGGCCAGCATGGTTTTTCCGGTTCCCGGTTCCCCTTTGAGGAGCAGGGGCATTTCTAATTTTATGGATATGTTTACAATTGAAGCCAATTCCTGATCCAGAACATATTTTCCCGCGCCCTGAAATTCATTTTTCGATTCCTGCTGCATATAAATACGTCTCCACCTGTAGTTAAGATTTTATTTTAAATTATTTTCAGGAATCCATAATAATCACAAAATAGCTTTTGACAAGCTTTTTTATCGGCAGCCCCCCCTTAACGGTTTTAAGACTTGTTCGAAATAAATTCAAAAAACAGGGGTTTGACAAGGCCATGCTTTCCTTGTATCTTTTCAGGGCATTGTTTGACCTGGTTTTAAAAAAGGATTCCATGGATAAAAAAAGCTGCATGAATATTATCCGGTCAGCCGTTCAGAAGGGTCCCCATCCCGGGCCTCCGGAGGATAATCTGTTCGAATCGACCGGCGTTATGGCTCTGTTCACATTGGATACGGAGATCCGGCTTCTGTTTATCCGGAAGGCCGATAAAAAAGGATATCCCTGGGCCAACCAGATGGCCTTCCCGGGCGGTCACCGAGATGAAAAAGACGAATCGACAAAGGATACGGCTTTAAGAGAGCTTTCCGAAGAAATGGGCATCCAGCGGGAGAACGTAGATGTGATCGGATCTCTGGGCCATTTCCAGACCATTAACAGCAAGGACATTGAAGCTTTTATCGGCATCTGGAATCAAAAGGGTGTGATCCGTCATGATCCGGCTGAAATTGCAAAAGTATTTCATATTCCTTTGAAATACCTGATGGATCTTCATAAGGAAAAAGGGTTTCACCATGGGCTTCCCAATGTCATGCAACTGACCTATCCCTATGAAGATGTGATGATCTGGGGGGTGACGGCCAAAATTTTATATCATCTCATCGAAATTGTATTAAAAGGCGTCTAACCGTTTTTTGAACGGTGCTTGATTCTCAAGGCTATTTTCAGCACCAGGAACAGGCTGACAAAGGAAAGAAAGACCGGGAACCAGACATATTCCTGAAATTCCCCTGTACCGGACCCGACAATAATACCGGCCATTGCAAAGATGAAGACAAAGACCATCATGACCATAATGGCCCAGCAGACATAATTGGAGTCGTACCAGGAGGTTATGGGTTTTCTGAAAAAAGGGTTCTGATCTAGTTGCATTTATATTTCCAAATTTGTTTTATCACCACCACCACAATATATAGATATTTTTCCTTGACAAACAACAATATGTTGATTAAATATGGTCTATCAGTCTGGATCAATTGATGACAAACCTTTAAAAAAACTTACAGACGATACGTTAATTTCAATCAGATTTCAAGGGGTGAATACATGTTTGACCAAATCAGAAAACGGGACGGAAGAATAGCAGATTTTGATTCATCAAAAGTCACCTATGCTATTAAAAAAGCAGGTGAGGCCACCGGTGAATTCAATGAAAAAGAAGCCAGAAAAATGACCATGAAGGTTATTTCCATGGCAAGAGACCTGCGCCTGGGCCCCATCCCGGAAGTAGAGGAAATTCAGGATATTGTGGAAAGGGTGCTTCTGGACTCTCCTTTTTACAAAACTGCCAAAGCCTATATCATTTACCGGGAACAGCACAACCAGATCCGGAAAATTGCCATTAAGGAAAACGTGGGGCTCATGGAATCCTATATCCGGAGAATGGACTGGAAGGTCAAGGAAAACAGCAATATGAGTTATTCCCTCCAGGGGTTGAACAATTATATATCCTCCGATATTACAGCCGAATACTGGCTGAACAAGATTTATCCGCCCTCCGTCCGGGAGGCCCATTATTCCGGCGACCTTCACCTCCATGACTTAAGCCTTTTGTCCGTTTACTGTGTCGGTTGGGACCTCCAGGATCTTCTGATGGAAGGATTCAAAGGCGTGGCCGGCAAGGTGGAGTCCTCTGCGCCCAAACATTTTCGAAGCGCCCTGGGGCAGATCGTGAATTTTTTCTATACCCTCCAGGGGGAAGCGGCCGGTGCCCAGGCCATGTCCAATTTTGATACGCTTCTGGCCCCGTTTATCTGGAAAGACCACTTGACCTATAAAGAAGTCAAACAGGCACTCCAGGAATTTGTATTCAATATCAATATCCCCACACGGGTGGGGTTTCAGACCCCGTTTACCAATATCACCATGGATCTGGTGGTGCCCTCCACCTTGAAAAATTCTCCCGTCATCCTTGGCGGGGAATATAAAGAGCAGACCTATGCGGATTTCCAGGGGGAAATGGATATCCTGAATGCCGCCTTTGCCGAAGTCATGATGGAAGGGGATGCAAAGGGCCGGGTGTTTACCTTCCCGATCCCGACATACAATATTACCAAAGATTTTGACTGGACCAACCCGAATCTTGAAAATATCTGGAAGATGACCGGAAAATACGGGATTCCCTATTTTTCAAATTTTGTAAATTCCGATATGGACCCTGAAGATGCAAGATCCATGTGCTGCCGGCTTCGCCTTGACAACCGGGAACTCAGAAAACGGGGCGGCGGTCTGTTCGGCGCCAATCCCTTGACCGGGTCCATTGGGGTTGTCACCCTGAACCTGCCGAGAATCGGTTTTCTTGCAAAGGATGAGGAAGATTTTTTTGAAAGACTGGACAAGCTGATCAATCTTTCAGCAGAATCCCTGACCATCAAACGCAAAATCCTTGAAAAATTTACCGAAGGCGATCTTTATCCCTATTCAAAATTCTATCTGCGGAAAATCAAGGAAAACACAGGGGTATATTGGCGCAATCATTTTTCCACCATCGGCATCCTCGGGATGAACGAAGCCTGTCTCAATTTTCTGAAGGAAGGCATTGCCACGCCAAAGGGCCAGGAATTTGCCGTAAAGGTCATGGATCATATCAGAAAACAGATTGAAAAAATCCAGGAAGAAACCAATGAGATCTTCAATCTGGAGGCAACCCCGGCCGAGGGTACAACCTTCCGGTTTGCCAGCATGGACAAGGCAAAATATGAGACCATCCTCTGTGCCAATGAAGAGGAATTCAAACAGGGCAAATCCCCCTTTTATACCAATTCCACCCATCTGCCGGTCAATTATACCGATGATCTCTTTGAGGCCCTGGAACTCCAGGACCGCCTCCAGACCAAATATACCGGCGGCACGGTCCAGCACCTTTTCCTGGGAGAAGAAGTCACGGATATCGAAGTGGTCAAGAATCTTGTCAACAAGGTTTCCGGCTCGTTTAAACTGCCGTATTTCACATTAACGCCCACCTTCAGTGTCTGTCCCTCCCATGGGTATATTGCCGGCGAACACGAGACCTGCGATACCTGTGATGCAGAAACGGAAGTCTATTCAAGGGTGGTCGGGTATCTGAGGCCGGTGGGGCAGTGGAACAGCGGGAAACAGACGGAATTCTGCATGCGCAAAACCTATAAGGTGGCAGGATAAAAAAGATTAATGAAAATCGGCGGGTTCCAGAAAAATTCCCTGATTGATTTTCCGAAAACCATTGCGTGTATCATTTTCACCCAGGGGTGTAATTTTTCCTGCCCCTATTGCCATAACCCGGATCTGGTTGCCGGTTCCAAGGATGGGACCGGCAACCTCCTGGATGAAGCTGACATTTTTAACTTTCTTGAAAAAAGAAAGAAATTTCTGGAAGGGGTGGTAATTACCGGGGGAGAGCCTACGCTTCAGACGGATCTTCTGCCCTTTTGCCGGAAAATCAAGGACCTGGGCTATAAGCTAAAGCTCGACAGCAACGGGAGCAGGCCCAAAATCCTTGAACGGCTTTTTAAAGAATCCCTCATTGATTTTATCGCCATGGATATTAAAACCCGCCTGATGGACTATCCCCTTGTGGTTCCGGGGAAATTCGATGTTTCAACCATCCTGGACAGCATCGGGCTTATCATGGAAAAAGCGCCTGCCTATGAATTTCGGACCACCTGCGTCCGGCCCTTTATCGGCAGAGAAATTTTAAATGATATCGGTGAGATGGTCAGGGGTGCAAAAAGCTATATCCTTCAGAAATGTTCACGGAATGTAACCGTTCTTGATCCCGGGTTTTTAAAACAGGAGACGCATTTTTTCACCGATGATGAGATGCTTGAATTTAAAGATATCATGGGAAAATATGTCGTCACGTCAATGGTTCGTTAAAAATGGGCACATTAAAAACGGCCTGAAAGGAAGGATTCATGGAATATCCTCTTGTCACTGCGTGCATTGATCTTGGTGCCATTGGGAATAATGTTCGGAATCTGAAAGCCATGACCCATCAGCCCTGTCGGTTCATGGCCGTTGTCAAGGCCGACGGCTATGGGCACGGAGCAGTTAAAATTGCTGAAAAAGCACTTCAGAGCGGGGCAGACTGGCTGGGTGTGGCCAGACTCCATGAAGCCATTGAGCTGCGGGAAGCCGGAATACAGGCCCCGATCCTAGTGTTTGGATATATTCACCCCTCTGAGGCGGCCATGGCATCGGCCCTTGATATTGCCATCACCGTGTACGGCCTTGAACCGGCAGCCCGATTGTCCCATGAGGCCAAATCCCTGGGTCAATCCCTTAAGATCCATTTAAAGGTGGATACGGGAATGGGCCGGGTCGGAATGATTATTGAAAAAAATCCGGCCTATAAAGAAGCCGGGAAAAAGGCCATTAAAGAGATAAAAGAAATCCTGGGTCTGCCCGGCCTTGATCTTCAGGGCATCTATACCCATTTTGCAGCCGCGGACAGCGAGGATAAAACCTATACCTGTCTTCAGATCAACGTATTTGACGCCTTTCTTTGTGATTTAAAAAAGGCCGGGATTGACATTGAAATCCGTCATGCAGCCAACAGTGCCGGGATCATTGAATTTCCACAGGCCCATTATGATATGGTCAGGGCTGGCATCTCCCTTTATGGACTGTATCCTTCCAGGGATGTGGATCACTCAGGGGTAACCCTTTTTCCGGCCATGAGTCTGAAATCCCTTGTGACTTCGGTGAGAAAGGTTCCAAAAGGGTTTTTTGTCAGCTATGGGATGACCCATGAAACTAAACATGAGACCATCCTTGCCTCGGTGCCCATCGGCTATGCCGACGGGTTTTCAAGACAGTTTTCATCCAACGGCCAGATGCTTGTCAACGGCCGGAGAGCCCCCATTGTGGGCCGGGTCTGCATGGATCAGACCCTCATCGATGTGGGTCATATTCCCGGAGTCAGCATAGGGGATGAGGTCATCCTCATGGGCTCCCAGGGAAAGGATAGCCTTGGCGCCGATGATCTGGCAGACCGGATAAAGACCATCAATTATGAAATCGTATCCGCCTTGACACCCAGGGTAAAACGAATCTATTCAGAGTCGGGTGGATAAAAGTTTTCAGCACAAGCAGGGTTCATAAATTAATTTACACCCTTTTTTTTGCCCTTGACATTGCCTGATAATAAAAGTAAATATCTTGTTTAATTTTAAACAGTTAATATAGGAAACAAAGAAAAGTGGCCTTTACAAAAACAACAATCATTGAGAAAATAGCCGGGAAAAATGATTATACCCCTTCCCAGGCCAAAGACATCATCGAAACAATGCTTGAAATCATCAAAGAAACCCTGACCGCCGGAGAAGACATCATGATTTCAGGTTTCGGCAAATTCCAGGTCAATGAAAAATCACCTCGCAAGGGAAGAAACCCTGCAACCGGCAAAGACATGATGCTGGGGAAAAGGCGGGTTGTCACATTTAAATGTGCGGGTCGGCTGAGGGATGAAATCAACGGCGAAAATGATTGAAACCCCAGGCAGAGCCGGGGCCTCCACGATAGGTCCTATGAAGACAAAGATAATCACCATCGTGGGAAAATCCGATTCCGGCAAGACAACCCTTCTTGAAAAACTGATCGCTGAGCTGACACAGAGAGGGTATCGCATCGGAACCGTAAAACACACCCATCACGAATTTGAAATGGATACAGAGGGTAAAGACAGTTGGCGTCACAGAAAAGCCGGCGCCCATGCCACTCTGGTCATTTCCAAAGACAAAATTGCCATGGTCAGAGATGACCAAACAAGCGATATTGAAAAGATGCAGACCTATCTTTTGGGTATGGATATTATCCTGGCCGAGGGGTTTAAACGGCAGGCCCTTCCCAAGATTGAGATTTTCAGGACAAACAGCGGACACAAAGAACCCTTGTGCATGGAAGATGACACCCTTATCGCCTTTGTCACGGATTCCGGCTATAAACCGGATGTCCCGGTATTCGGGCTTGAAGACATCGGCAGGATTTCCGATTTTATCGAAGAGAACCATCTGAGAAAATAAAAAGGTGGAAATAAAAAATTCTATTGCCAAAGAATGCCCGCTCCTCCTTACCGCTATAATGCTTCTGGTCCTTGTTTCAACCCCCTCCATCTGCCCGGCGGACCAGGAAAATCCCCCAGCCGGAGACTGTATTACAAAATTTGAAACCGGAACCGTCAACTGGACCACGGGTATGATCAGGGCTTCGGGAAAAGCCCTTCCCATGGATCAAAGCCAGGCTTCAAAAGAATCGGTTTCCCTGTCTGCAAGGTCGGCTGCCGTCAGAAATATCCTAGACATCTTAAAACAGATAAAGATTAATAATGAATTAAGCGTGAACGATTATGCATTGGCCAGCGATGTTATCCTGGACGGTCTGGAGAAAACGGCAAGGGAGGCCGTTGTCTCAAAACAAATTTACACTTCTGCCCTTGCCGTGGAAATAACAATAGAAACCGGCATGTTCGGTGGTTTTTTACAACTGGTATTGCCTGAAGAAATCCGGCAGATACCCAAAATCAATCCTGAAATAAACCCGAAAATTGTTCCGGGAATCGGAAAAAGCCTTTATTCCGGTTTGATCATCGATGCAAGAGGGCTTGGCATTGAACCTGTGCTTGACCCTGTCATTGTCAGCGAACAGGGGCATGAAATTTATTCCTCTGTTTTTATCAGCAGGGAATTTGCAGTTCAAAGCGGGGTCTGCAAATATGTCTGCAATCCTGATCACGCCTTAAAGGACAAACGAGTCGGGGACAACCCTATGGTTTTAAAGGCCCTTCGAAAAGAAGGCAGCAGGAATGCGACCCTTGTGATCAGCATGTCGGATTATCTTATCCTGGAAAAAACAACAGAGCGCCATGCCTTTTTAAATGAATGCCGGGTGATTATTGTACGGGATCAATAAGGGCATTGTCGATTAATCTTGTTTTCCCCACCTTCACCGCCAGGGCCAGCAGGACCTTTTTTTCAATCACTTCAATTTCCTCAAGGGTTTCAGGCTTACAAAAAGAAATATATTCCACCGCTGTTTCAGGAAAGGAATGGATCAAGGATTCTATTTTGCTTCTGATGCCGGATGCATTTTTTTCTCCCCCGGCCATAAGTTCTCTAGCCAGATTCAATGACCTGGACAGGCTTAAGGCGGAGGTTCTTTGAGATTCTGAGAGATATGCATTCCTGGAGCTCATGGCAAGCCCGTCCTTTTCCCGGATGATGTCTCCGGCCACAATTTCTATATCAAAATCAAGATCCTTGACCAGTTGGCGGATGATCCGGAGCTGCTGATAATCCTTCATGCCGAACACGGCCTTATCAGGCATGACAATATTGAATAATTTGGTGACAACGACGGCAACCCCGGCAAAATGAACCGGTCTGAATTTTCCGCATAAATGATTGGGCAGGGAGAGAAGTTTGATCTCCGTCTGAAAATTTTCAGGATAGATATTTTCTTTTCTCGGTAAAAACACTGCCGTTACCCCGGCCTTTTCTGCAAGGGCCAGATCATTTTTAATATTGGTGGGATAGGAATCAAGATCTTCATTGGGCCCGAACTGGGTCGGGTTGACAAAGATGCTTAAGACCAGGTCATCGCATAGGGGTTTCCCTTTTTCCATAAGAGATACATGCCCCTGATGAAGATATCCCATGGTGGGGACAAAGCACAGGGTTCGGGATTGTTTTTTTTTGTTTTTCGACCAGGCCTGCATCTCTGCTTTTGTTTTTATAATTTCCACTATTTTTCCAGCTCCTCTTTTATCGCAATCCCCATATCCATCAGGGTATAAGGTTTTTTAACAAAGCTTCCGGCACCCAGATCCTGGGCCGTCAACACATCGTCGGACTCGGAATATCCACTGGCAATGATGGCCTTCTGACCCGGCCGGATTTTCCTGATCATCCGAAAGGTCTCAAGGCCACTGATGGAAGGGGCCATGATCATGTCGAGGATGATCAGATCCACAGGGTCTTTTTTAATCGCCTCAACGGCGGCATACCCGTTATCAAAGGCTTTTGCCCGGTATCCAAGATTTTCAAGAATGGCCACGGCAATTTTCTGCTGGTCCTTCAGGTCATCCACCACCAGGATTATCTGGCCATCTCCTTTTATGTCATCCAGAGATCCGTGATCCGGCCTTTGGAATATCTCCTGGCGAACGGCAGGGAAAAGAAGATCAAAACGGGTTCCCTGGATACCTGAGGTCACATTGATAAACCCTTGGTGATCCTGAACCGAATTCCAGACAATGGTAAGGCCAAGTCCTGTGCCGCTTTTTCCCATTTCCTTTTTAGTGAAAAAAGGCTCAAATATTTTTTTTATATTTTTTTCATCAATGCCGGACCCGTTATCGGCTATGCTCAATACAGCATATTCCCCCTGGATGATATCTTCATGGCCCGGTATGGAAGGATCAATAAAGCGATTGGCCGTGGTGATCATCACCTGGCCGTCTTTTTTGCCTGAAACTTCCTCCACGGCATTCAAAATCAGATTCATGATGATTTTTTCAATATGGATATAGGAGCCTTTAATATTGAGGAGTTCGGGCTCGGTGGTGAATTCTATGTCCACGTCCTCGTAGGCGTCTTTGATTTTTTGAAAATCATGGGCCTGGATATAGCGCTCCAGAATTAAATTGATATTGATGATTTCCATTTCAACTCCGGCCCCCCGGGAAATGGTCAGAAGGTCACTGACGACGGCAGCCGCTTTCTGACCCGAATCCTTGATAAGGGATAAGCCCTGCCGGATCTGGGGATCAAGCGTTGCGTCCATCATCAGGACTTCGGGGTAGGTGGCAAGTCCGGACAAAATATTGTTCAGATCGTGGGCAACACTACCGGCCAGAATTCCAACGGCCTTGAATTTTTCAGCCTGGATGAGTTTTTCCTTGAGTTCCTTTAGTTTTGAAACATTCTCCGTCACTTTCTGGTAAAGGGCTTTGATCAGAAACGCCGAGGCCCAGACCCAGAGATAAATAGAGGTATAGATGAAAACCCTGAACCATTCACCGGTTGCAAAGGCATGCTGGCAGCCTAACCCATAGGGGAGGGCACCCATGATGACAAGGACTAAAAAAAGATGGTTGAAAATTTTCTTCTGCCGGAAAAGAAGCGCCTCTTCATCATCTTTACAAAGGGGATTCACATTGAATATATCTGAAATCATAACCATTGACTTGTATCAGTTTAAAAGATAAGGGTGATCTTAGCCATGTTGACCTGAAAATGCAATAGGATTAAAGGAAGGACCATGAATTCATATATCCCCAAACGGGAAGACGCTTTTCTGCTGTTAAAAAAATATACTCACAAGGACGGCCTCATCCGTCATGCCCTTGCCGTTGAGGCTGTGATGGCCCATTTTGCGAAACACTTCAATGAAGATGAGGAAAAATGGCGGGTCATCGGCCTGGTCCATGACCTGGACTATGATCTGTATCCCGAGGAACACTGCAAAAAATGTGTGGATCTGTTCAGGGAACACAACTGGCCCGAGGACTATATCCGGGCCGTCATCAGCCACGGCTGGGGGCTCTGCACCGATGTGAAGCCTGAAACCAACCTTGAGAAAACTCTCTATGCCATTGATGAGCTGACCGGTCTTGTGGCCAGCGCAGCCCTTGTCCGGCCCTCCAAAAGCATTCTTGACATCACGGCCAAATCCGTGAAAGGCAAATTCAAGGATAAAAGCTTTGCAGCCGGGGTGGACCGGGAAGTCATCAAAAAAGGGGCTGAATTTCTCGGCATGGAATTGTCGGACCTGATAACCGAAGTGATCCACGGCATGCAGCCCGTGGCGGCAGAGATCGGGCTGAAAGGCAATTTATAACATCACCACCGGGGGGTCATGGCAGATGGCCCCCGGTGGTTTGATCCTATTATTTAACCCTATTGTTTGATCCTATTGTGCGTTTCTGATTCCCACTTCTTCAAAGGTCTTGATGTCGGCCAGTATCCTTGTGGCAAGATCCAGGAGTTCCATACACACGGCAGCTCCTGTCCCCTCACCCAGCCTGAATTTCAGATCGATCAGGGGTTCAAGCCCGAGCCGGTCATACATGAAGGCATGGCCGATTTCAACGGATTTGTGACTGGCAAACAGATAATTTTTGGCTGCGGGACAGAGCTCACAGGCAATCAAAGCCCCGGCCGTGGAAATAAGGCCGTCACAGATGACCGGGATGCCCTTTGCCGCCGCTCCCAATACAAGACCGGCAAGGGCCCCGATTTCAAGCCCGCCCACCTTGGACAAAACGTCAATGGGGTCTGAAGGGTCTGGCTTGTGAAGGGCCAGGCCTTTTTTAATCACGGCGATCTTGTTTTTCAGCATGCGGTCATCAATGCCGGTGCCCCTTCCTGTAAGCTTTTCAACGGCTATTCCTGAAAAAGCCGCAATAATGGCCGATGATGGAGTTGTATTGCCGATGCCCATATCGCCGGTCCCTAAAAGGTCCACCCTTGCCTCTGCCTCCAGTTCGTTCACAATTTCAATCCCGGCTTCAATGGATAAAATGGCCTCTTCCCTTGTCATGGCCGGTTCTTTTGTGAAATTGGCAGTTCCGTGCCGCACTTTTTTATGGAAGATGGGCAGATCCGGTTCAAAATCATAATTCACACCGATGTCGGCAGCTTTTACAATGGCCCCGGCATGTTTTCCAATCACATTTACCGAGGCCCCGTTATGGGCAAAATTATACACCATCTGGGGGGTCACTTCAGACGGAAAAAGGCTCACGCCTTCTTCGGTCACACCGTGGTCACCGGCACAGGTCACGATCCGTTTGTTGGTCAGCTTTACGTCAATGGTGCCTTTGATGGCGGCAAGCCGGGCAGAGATATCCTCCATGATCCCAAGGCTTTTGGCAGGCTTGGCCTGGTTGGCCAGGCGTTCCTTTGCCGCATGAAAGGCATCTTCATTCAGTGTTGCTTTAATGGATGAAATGGTCTGGTCAAAAAGTCTCATAATGATCACCTCTTATCAATAATATCGGTTTCAAATATCTCCATGCCTTTTTTCATAGCGCAGAAATCTCCGCACATGGTGCAGGTTTCCTTCTGGAGAGGCATTCTTGTCTGTCTTGTTTTTTTTGCAATGTCCGGGAACAAAAGATATTTCTCAAGGTCGTCCCACCGCATGTCCCGCCTTGCGAGAGCTGCCTGTTTTTCATTTTCCCGTCTCTCCGGGTATTTGGCAATATCCCCGATGCGGGCCGCCAGCCGGGTGGCCCGGACTCCTTCCCGGACATCTTTGACATCCGGCAGGGCCAGGTGTTCGGCCGGGGTGATATAGCAGATCAGATCCGCCCCGAACCGGGCCGAGCTGGCCGCTCCAATGGCGGCTGTGATATGATCGTAGCCGGCGCCTGTATCACAGGGAATGGGGCCAAGAACATAATACGGAGCATTCCCGGACATGCGTTTTTCAAGAAGGATATTGGCTTCAATTTCATCCAGGGGGACATGGCCCGGGCCTTCCACCATCATCTGGCAGCCCATGTTCCGGCCGATTTCCGCCAGTTCGCAATTGATGATCATTTCCGCCATCTGGGCCCGGTCATGACTGTCGTGGATGGCTCCGGCCCTGATCCCGTTGCCCAGAGAAAGCACGGCATCATATTTTTTCATCAGGCCACAGACCCGGTCGAATTGTTCATACAAGGGGTTCTCTTTTTTGTTGATGTCCATCCAGGCCACCATATAGGTGCCGCCCTTGGAAGCCAGCCCGCCATAGCGGAACCCCTGTTTTCTCAGGCGTTCAATGGTGAACTGGTTGATGCCGCAGTGGATGGCCATAAAGCTCAGGCCGTCCTCCAGTTGCCGCTCAATCAGCTCGAACAGGTATTCAGGATCAAGTTTGGCAGGATTATGGTATTTTTGGATGGTTTCCTGAAATGCCTGGTAAAGTGGCACATTGCCCACGGGAAGATCAGTGCAGGAAATGATGGTTCTCCGGATCTCATCCAGATCCCCTCCGGTGGACAATTCCATGAGGGTATCGGCCCCCTCTTCTGCCGCCGCCTTTGCTTTTTCGATCTCAAGACCAAGGTCACAGATATCGGAAGAGGTGCCGATGGAGGCATTGACCTTTGTCCGCAGACCTTTGCCGATGCCCACAATCTTTTGATGTTTGCGGGCAGGATTACAGGGGATAACGATTTCACCCTTTGCCGTATGGGCCAGGACAAAGGCTTCCGAAAGGCCCTCAGCCGCTGCCACGGCCTTCATTTCTCGGGTCAGGATTCCCTTTCGGGCGTGTTCCAATTGTGTGATCATAGTTTCCTCGCTATGAAAGCCCCTGCAGAATCAAAAAAGGTTCTGCAAGCGCCCATGTCTTGCAAAACCTTTTGCCATCAGGTTCCACTCTTTAAATTACCCGGCTCGTCTTCTGGCTTCCGGCATTGAACCTGCTTTGATCACCTTCCCGTTTTCACAGTGGCATCATCCCAAAACAGATATTTCCGGTTACAGCGGCGGGACCGCCACGGAATTTCACCGTGTTCCGTTGACCAGGGTAATCCTTAAAATTGATCCTTATTTATAAAAAGCAGGCGCTTAAGTCAATATTTAGTTTGCCGGTATTTGATTTTTATCAGGGGCGTTAAAACAAGGAGATGGCCGGTATATTTATGTATTGTCCCGGCGGGAATAGGATATGTCGTATGGCATGGGCTTCAACCTATCACTTTAAAATTAAGATCATATTGATTGTTTTCATCGATAACCAGAAATTTTAAAGACACCAATTTCTTTAAATCACGTCTTGCAGTCTGGGTTGTTGCTTTGCCGTATAGAATTGAAAACGGCCTGGTCGATTGCAGCTCCTTCATCGTAAATTTGATGGGGTTGTCTAAAAGCAAAGACAATAGTTCAAATTGCCTAGTGGTAAGTCTTTTATTCTGCTTTTCGAATCTATAGAAATCCCTCAGCGAAAACTTTCTTATGAAGAAAACAATAGTTTCCTTAATTCTTGTCAAACTAAAAACTGAGGCTTCCAAACAAAACTTCAGAAAAGGCGTGGCGTCTTTTCCCAATTTAATTCCTTTTGAGAATGAATTGTAATATTCGTCTACATTCCTATAATAATAATTTGAAAGTTCTCTAGGAACATATTTAATATTTGAAGACTGCAACATGATAGCCTCAATAAGCCTTGCTGTCCGTCCGTTCCCATCCCAGAACGGATGAATGACACAAAAATAATAGTGTGCAAGTGAGGCACGAATAAATGGGCTGATGTGCAACACCTCGTCGCTGTTTATCCAGTCAACGAATTCTCTCATCAGATTTTGAATATCCTCAAGAATTTTGGGGGGAGTATATACTCCGCCATGAGCGCTATCGCCGACATGCACAAGGCCATTCCTATATTTTCCCGGGACATTATTTTTATCCGGCACATCAGTGGTTATTATTCTTTGAAGCTCACAAATGAGTTCTTCCGTTAACTGTTTCTGTAAAAGGTTTAAGCCCCCGCCTTGTAGGCGGGTATCATTTTGATAGCAGTTGATTTTGTTTTAAAAAGGGTGGAAGCAGCCCGATATGCTGGTGCTCTGCCATCAGGCCGATAAAAATGAGGGCAAATACAATTATCCAATAATCACCATGAAAGTGGCTTACAGCAGGAATTGAGAATTAGAAAAATACTAATGTTACGTCTGAAGTTTCTAAGGAAACCGGCCCATGCCGGTATTGCTGGACTTTCAGTCCGCGAGTTTAAACCCACCGGCCTTCAAGCCGGTGGTTGTTTAGTTAAAAGGTTTGGGAGCAGATTCAATATTCGAAAGAAGAGTGTAGGCTTTTATCAGGTTTTTGATTTCCTGCCGGTCTTTTTGAGTATATATTCCGACATCTTCTCCCATGGCTATTTTTTTTACATCATCGCCTGTTATTGGGTTGCCTTCAATGGCGGCTGTGCCGGAGATGGAACTATACATGATATCCGGTTGAATCCGGGATGCCAACTCAGGAAGGATAGGAAGGTCAACAATGGTTTCATTAAGTACGGTGGCTCGAACCCAGAGATTGTCAATCTGGGAAGCATCATAGTTTTCATTAAAATAAAATTTTCCAGATTTGAATGTTAAAAATTCTCTCATAAAACATACCTCGGGTGTATTAAAAAATGTAACTAAAAAATCATTTTAAATCAGTATATTGATAATAAAAATCCATAAAAAATGTCACTCATGATATTGCCTTATATAAGCACAAAAATAAAGGGGAAAAGATCAGCAATTGTTTTTTTATTATGAATCTTCAGATAGGGTGTTCCACATTGAAAAAAGAATCCGGGATATCAAAAAGATTTTCAATTTTTGCCTATGGCCTATCCCTTTTTTCTCCAGGGCAGAAGGCGTCCGTCAATGAAAATCAATCCGGCAAAAATCAGAAGCATCCCGGCAAAGGCATTCCATCCAGGGGTTTCGCCGAGGACCATCATGCCGAGGAAAATGGCGCTGACGGGAATTAAAAAGGTCACCAGAAGGATATTGGTGGCCCCGGCCCTGGACAGCACATAAAAATAAATAATATAGGCCAGCGACGTGGAAACGGCGGCGAGGCCAAAAAGGGCGGCAAAGGTCACGGCTGTCAGATGAAGGCTCAAGGGCTGTTCAACAATGAAGGCAAGGGGGATCATGAGGGTCGCCGAGCCTGTCAGCATGCCGGTGGCCACGACCACGGGATCAATATCCCTGAACCTTCGGCCGAAAATGGCGGCCAGGGAATAAAGAAGGGCTGCCCCCAGAACTGCTGCCTGACCCGCGGTTTTCATGCCGACCCCGTGTAATGAATCAATGCCCATAAGAACAGCGACTCCGGCCCATCCCAGGAGGACTCCGGCCAGCCGGTTTTTTGTCAAGGGCTCATCCTTTGTGAGAAAATGGGCCAGGATAACGCTGAAAACAGGAGTGGTTGCGTTCAGGATGGCGGCAAGGCTGGAATCGATATGGGTCTGGCCCCAGGTGATGAGTGAAAAGGGAATGACATTGTTAAGGGCCCCGAGAACAAAAAGCGCACCCCAGGTATGGATACTCCTCGGCAGTTTGCGGCCCGTGATCATGACAAATATCATCAAAAGGGAAGCTGCCAGTCCCACCCGGCAGGCCACAACCGTTAGCGGCGTCATGCTTGCCAAAGCTATTTTAACAAAGAAAAATGATGCTCCCCAGATAAGAGCAAGAAAACCGATCAGACCCCATTCTTTGAACCCCATGACCTTATTCATTTTATATATGCTTTTCCTTTTGTTGAAACATGATTTGTTTGCGTTTTCCCCCTCGTTCTCCGGTACAATAAACCAGAGAAAAAAAATAAGCCACCCGAATCTTGCGATTCAAACCCGGCTGCCACATTCCTGAAAGATGGATAAGGGTGCGGAATGTGCGGGAAAATGGGTGCACGACAAATTTATAGGTAACAATTTCAGACTGCCGCCCGATGTTCCCAAAAATCTTCCCAGCGGTTGCTCAGAATACTACAGCGCAGGGCTATGATGCTATTTGCGCCCTCAACCGTCCAGTGCATACCCGA
>JANNUH010000088.1:0-4463 GCA_031395015.1 Desulfobacterales bacterium
AAGGTATAACCGATACTGCCTTTCATTTAAAACCGAGGATAACAAGTCGTGCCTTATCTTTATTTGCTCCATATTTGTTTTCATGGTGGCATGATACACCACCTTAGTTAAATGATCAAGTTATTTCGTAATGCATCCTAACCAGAGAGCATGCTTTTGTTTTTTTTGAAAATACACAATGAGCATATAGGTTATAAATATTAAAAAAAGAATCAGCAAACCAAGATAAAAAGTCCGGCTCGCCATAAAAAATATAGCGGCAACGCCAAAGACAAATGCAATCCATCCGGAAATCTGATACCATCCCTTTTCAAAAATCATGAGAAAGAGTGCAAAAGCCAGTTTTATAAAAATAGAAGATGCCAGAATATTTTTATTGGAATAAACTGTTTTAATATCCAGAATATTAGCAATTTCGCCATTGATAAATTTATAGATATTGATAAAAATCAGAATTGCATCAAATATAAGCAGGGCAGCCATTATAACAATGATGAGGTTTACAGGGCTATTATCCCGCATCAATATTACCGACAAATTAAAGACGGCCGCAAACACTGTAAAAATTTTCGTAAATTGAAGTACCGATTCCGACAAATTTATAGATTGAGTGAAAGAAATCAGCGAGACTAAAACAAACCCCAAATAAATCAATCCTATATTAATACTGAAAAAACCAGAGATAAATTCTGGGTTGTTTTTGAAATATCCATTGAAAACAAGAATTAGGAATACCAACAGGTTCAGTATTGCCATAGCAAAAAATTTTGGTGCATTGGTATCTACTGCCATCAAGTTGGGTGTGAACGTTGGAATGAGAATGTAAACAAAGATGATAAAACCAGACAGAATCTCTATTGGTTTTTTCAAATATTTTTTTTTACTTTTTTTCAGAACAGAACCTTTTAACTGTTATCATGTTTCTCACCACAAAATCCTGTCGCACAAAAATGGATCATAGACAGTCCAAAAAACACGCTTTTCTGAATTTAAGATCGGATAATTATTTTTGACTCGGGTTGGGTGTAGTTTGTTTGTCGATGATCTTTATCACATCATTCACAGTGGCAGTCTTTTCAAGAACCATCCCCTCTTTATCCAGCAGGAACAGGGTGGGAATTCCCAGCACCCCGTAATTTTTAAAATTCACTCCGTTCATGCCGGTAAAATCGCAGTAATTATCCGGCCATTGATGATAGGCCAGTTTCTTTTCAAATCCCTTTTCGGTCGTATCCCCACTGATCGCGATCACCCTTACCTTTTGTTCGGATAGCCCTTTGTATTGATTAGCCAGGTCGATAAGGGCATCTTCACACAACGGGCATTCCCCCTGGTAAAACAGCAGGATCGTATAATCCGCATTCAGTCTGCCGGTTTCCAGGGTGATTTCCTGGGCGCTCCGACCGGTTTTGGTTCGAACCGGGGCTTTCAGCACCAGGTCCGGTGCTTTTCTCCCGGTCAGTATCTTGATGGATGCCATCATGTGCTTCACATTGTCTGGCAATTTTGCCCTGGCATCGGGATTCTTATCCAGATGGGAAACGATACCAGGCAGCAGGTCATCTTTACCCTCCTTCACCAGCAAGGGGACCGCTTTCTGTATAAAGGCACTCAGGATGTCATCCCGGTTCATTCGGTCGAGGGCTGCATTCAGCCTGTTTTTTTTAACCCCCTGATCGCTATCCTGTGAGCGGATATTCATCATCAGCCAGTGGTGCAAAACCTGGTCCCAGTGTCCGCTGGTGTAAAGGTCTTGAAAATTCATGGAATGAGTCACAAATTCATTAAAATAACGGATATGGTCTTCCTGGTTCTCATATACCTTATCCGCCAACCCTCGGGTAAAATCCACAATTTCTCCAAATCGGGCTGCATACATAGCGCTTTTGGATCTCTCGGCCTGGATCTCTTCAAATTGCCCGCGCAGGCTTTCCTGTTCTTTTAAACCCATTTTGTGAAGATCTTCATCCGGGGGATACACTTGAAGCAGATGGTTTACCGCACCCAGTCTATCCAGAATGGTCTGCTGGAGTCGGTGTTGTGTTACCAAGTAGTCGTTTTCCGGGTTATTGGTATAAATGATGGTTTCCGGACTCGGTTTTTCAGACAGGCATTCCACTGAAAACCCCTTGCCCGCATAAATCATGTCCAGCCCGCCACCATTTTTGAGCAGCCACCGGGTCATACCCCGGTAAGCCTGATAAGCCTCGGGCATGACCAAGATGACCCGGCCGTCTTTGGGAATGTCTCCTGAGCGGACCGTAAGCTCTTTTTCCCCTTGAAAAATTTTCCATTCATACTGATGCCCGGCAAAATGCGGAAAATTAAGCTGGATTTCCTGGGCATACAGCCTGAAGCTGAACAACAGGGAGATGGCAATGAATATAAAAGCAAATGTGTATTTTTTCATAAAAAATTTCGACCGCTTCACGCTCAAATCAATCCTTCCCGGGCGTGACGGCCACAGGAAGGATTTAATAGTCAAAGAATCATAATAGTCGAACTATTCTGCGACACAGCGCACCGAAAACCCGTAGCAGGCGGGCGTGGTGGTACCGTACGTACCAGCGTGGCCGCCGTCGAGATACAGGTTCCAAATGGAATAGGTACTTGTGACCTCCGCACTCAAAAAGTAGAGGCCGGCGCTGCCACGGTCGTACAACGAACCGTCGTTGTAGTTTCGGCGTCCGGCGGCCGGCAGCATCAGGGTATTGCCAAAAAACCGGGCAGCGGTATAGTTGGTATTGTTGTTCGAAGTAGTCGACCATGTGCCCACAGCCCTCTGGGTGTTGTTGTTTCTAACACCGTCCCACTGAGCGCGAGTTGGCACCCGGTATCCGGCAGGGCAGGGATCATTGGCGGTTTTATACGCATCAGACCAGGACCCGTTAGGAGCATAAGTCTGATCCCACCCACTGATGGAACCGCTGTTGGCTTCACCCGCTCCTGGGCCGGTGGGGCCATGGGCAAAATTAGCAGTATTGGTATTGTACCACTGGCTGGAGTCAGGACCTTTTCGGCCCCATTGCCAGTAACCGCCGATCAGACGCCAGGACGGCGTAAAAGGATCATCACCGGTGGTTTTGCCGATGGCAGCCAGGTTGTAACAGTCAAACTCCTTCCATACGCCCGGAGCTATGTATGCGCCGCAGGTGCCACTGGGTAACTGGCTTATCGTATATGCTTTCCCTGCGATTGTGATCGAGCCGGTTCTGGCAGCTCCGGTATTTGCATCTACTGTTACAGAGATTGCTCCATTGCCTGTTCCGCTGTTTGATGACAGACTCACCCAGGAAAGACTTTCAGAGGCTGTCCAGGTACAGCTTGAAGTTGTAGCCGTTACTGAAATTAAGCTGGTTCCTCCGCTTGGACCAAAACTGCCGCTGGAAGGAGAAATGCTGTAGGTACAGAGAGCGGCCTGACTGACGGTATATGTTTTGCCGGCTATTGTGACCAAACCACTCCGAGCGTTACCGGTATTGGCAGTGGCTGTTATTGTAACAGTCCCGCTTCCTGTTCCACTTGCCGGCGGTGATAGGCTGACCCAGGAAAGACTTTCAGAGGCTGTCCAGGAACAGCTTGAACTTGATGCTGTAACAGAAACAGAGCTGGTTCCACCGCTGGAAGTAAAACTTCCGCTTGAAGATGAAATACTGTAGGTGCAGGTTACTGGTATGATGGAATAGGATTCACATAAATTAAAAAATTCTTGAGAACTTATAAAACCATTCAATACCGCCTCTCTGCCGATACCTGCATTCAGGAGACCAAGCCAATATGAATAACCCCCGGGGTCAGCATTTCTGTTAAAAAATGCAGAATACAGCACATTCACATATGAAGCTTTATCAAGTTGCTGGTTTATAAACTCCTGACTGAGGATAAATCCTCTGGCCACATCCGCCCCTGTCTTTGTTCCGTTTTTTAAGCTGTTGGCCCAGAAATCAAGGCCCGCAGTGTCTGCAGGGCGACCCAGAACGACCTGGTAGAAACGACTGACGAATTCTCTTACCATATCTGTTCCACGTGTACCAATGCAAAGGTCACCAGTGAAAAGAGTTCCGCAAGGTGCTTTCAAAAGTGTTACCTTTACAGTCAGTTTTTCACCTTCAGTAAACAAGGACGCATCCCAGACAATGTTCGGAATGTCAACAAACAGGAAATTATGATAGCTTCCATTAAACATAATGGTTTCAACTGATTTTACTTTTGGGATTCTGTTCAATGCACCAATGGAGCAATCTATATCAGATGCAGGTGCCAGATTACCATTGATACCTGTTGCATCCAACTGATAGATATTGGAATAACCTGCGGCATTGTAATACTCGATCTTCAAGTTTTTGATTTTATGGTCAAGCTGCCCTTCGGTATTTCAAAGCAGGGGTTGCCTCAAGCTTGCCAAGATCTCTATTAACCATGTGCTTTTTTGATGGATACAGCTTTACCACATCATTTTCCAG
>JANNUH010000090.1:0-23992 GCA_031395015.1 Desulfobacterales bacterium
CTGGAAAATGATGTGGTAAAGCTGTATCCATCAAAAAAGCACATGGTTAATAGAGATCTTGGCAAGCTTGAGGCAACCCCTGCTTTGAAATACCGAAGGGCAGCTTGACCATAAAATCAAAAACTTGAAGATCGAGTATAATTCTCATCAAATGAGAAACTCAAGTTTACTTCCATTAATCTGGATATTAAATCTAAAAAATTATTTTTTTCAAATTCCAGATTTGAATCCGAAAATTTTAAAGCAATTCTCCAATTGTATCAGGTGCCGCTCTTTTTATCCGAACCGATTATTTCATCAGGTTGACTTCACCCTTTTCACCTGATATCTTTGGCTATTTTCATGATTGAATCATAAAAACGGGGGTGAACCATGGGAAAAAAAGTGCTTGTGCCGGTGGCCCAGGGAATCGAGGAAATGGAAGCCGTGACCATCATTGATGTACTGCGAAGAGCCGGGGCAGAGGTCATCGTCGCATCGGTGGATACAATGACCATCAAGGCCTCACGGGGTCTAGAATTCAAGGCGGATTGTCTGATCAAAGACTGCATGGATGAAGCATTCGACCTGATTGTGCTTCCCGGCGGGGTGCCGGGAGCCATGAACCTCCGGGATTCAAAGGACCTTGAAATCCTTTTGAAAAACCAGGCACGGGAGAAAAAATATTATGCCGCCATCTGTGCCTCTCCTGCGGTTGTCCTCCACCCTTACGGGCTTGTCACGCCGGGAAAGGTGACCTGTCACCCGGGATTTTCCGGCAAGATCGACAACGGCAATGTTCTTTCATCTGCGGTTGTTGTGGATGGAAACTGTATCACCGGCCGGGGAGCGGGTGTGGCCTGCGAATTCGCTTTAGCCCTTGTAGCCCTTTTGTATTCTGAAGAAACGAAAAAAGAAGTCATGCAGGGACTTGCGCTGCCGGTGGATTGATCGGAAATTATGGCTCTAGTGAATTTTGACTGGGAAATTTTTCTGAACCAATATCGGGACGAGATCGTCTACGAGTGGCGGGAGAGGCTGAACCTGGAAGTTTCCGAACAATATACCCGCAGGTCCCAGGAAGAGCTGACCCTGACCACGGGCAATGCCTGTGATTCCTTCTGCCGCATGATTGCGGGGAATGATTACGCCCCGATTAATGAATTTATTAATGAAATTACCCGGATCCGCCTGAATGAAGGATTCCCCCTGCAGGATGTCCAGAAGGCCTTTGAGCTGTACCGGCAGATCGTTATCCCCATACTGGTGAAAGAATCACCTGAAGGACTTCTTTGCCGGAATATCGAAGCCCTCAATACCTGCCTTGCCTATACCATCCATCGGTTCAGCTATCATTTCCAGAAAATGCATGAACAGACGCTTAAAGACTATGCAGGGCAGCTTGAAAAGGATGTGGTTACAAGAACAACGGAACTCAAGGAATCCGAACTCAAATATAAAACCCTGGTGGAAGACATCAGCGACGGATATCTGGTACTGTATCAGGATAGGATCGCCCTGATAAACCCGGCCTTCTGCAGGATGCACGGGTATCTGGAAAAAGTCCCCACAGATTCTTTTTTGTTTTTTGTGGCCGAGGAAAACAGGGAAAAAGTCGGAAACATCATCACCCGCGCCATTAAAAAGGAAATCGAGCCCGAAGCCTTTGAATATCTCCGGCTGACCAGAACCGGGGAACGCCTGCCCACGGAAATCAATTTTAGGTTGTCCCGGTTTGAAGGACAGGAGTATAATCTCTGCATTGTCAGGGATATCACCAAACGGGTGGAAATGGAAAAAAAAAGCCGGGAAATAGAGCGGATGGCCTATATCGGGAAATTGACGACCTCCCTGTCCCATGAGATCCGGAACCCTCTGTCTTCGGTTAAAATGAACCTCCAGATCCTGGGCAAGAACCATATCTTCCAAGGCAATGACAAAAAGCGCCTGGATATTTCGGAAAGGGAAATCAAACGGCTGGAAGGGATACTCCAGGAACTCCTGGATTTTGCAAAACCCGTATCTTTGCAGCTTTCCGGAATCGATCTCAACGAAATTATATATTCCTGTGCAGATCTTCTGGAGGTTAAATTCAATAAACGGCAGATTCAGTGCGATATTGATGTGGATGAGACCCTGCCCGGTTTTCCGGCAGACAAGGGAAAGGTGGAGCAGGTGGTTATCAATCTCTTGCTGAACGCCCTGGATTCCATTGATGATAAAGGCCATATCCGGATCTCAACCAAAAAAAGAAATCAAAAAGGGGAAAAATATGCCGTGATCCGGGTTGAGGATGACGGGAAAGGCATTTCAAAGGAATTGCTGCCCCAGATTTTCGAACCCTTTTATACCACCAAGACAACGGGCACCGGCCTTGGCCTTTCCAATGTAAAGCAGATTGTGACGGCCCACAAAGGAAGCGTGAGGGTGGCGGATTCAAAAAACAGAGGTGCGGCCTTTGAAGTGTTTCTGCCCCTGGGAGAAATCAATGACTGATATCCTTGTCAGTATGCCATTTTATGGCAAGCATTGTGATATCATCGGTCTGGGGTGCATTTTTTGTAAATGCAAAGAGATCGGTTTTGATCATCTCCAGAAAATTTTCTGTTGAGCCGTTGACCCCTTGATTAATGATATTTTCCAATCGAGCCCGTGTATAAAAATCCCTTGCTTCCGATCGTGCTTCCGTGACCCCGTCGGTATAACCGAAAATCATATCACCGGGTTCGAGCCGGATGCTTTTTATTTCATATGATGCCCCCGGAATCGGTCCCACCGCAGGCCCGGTCGTTGTAAGAGACTGTTTTATGCCGTTTTTCCCCAGGACAAACACCGGCTCATGCCCGCCATTGACATAAAACAATTTGCCCGTTAAGGGATCAATGGCACCAAAAAACAGGGTTACAAACATGCCGTCATCACCATGTTCTTTGGCCATGTATTCATTGGTCAGAAAAACGGTTTTCAAGGCGTCTTCAGGAAGCCAGCCCTTAGTGAAATCCGCAAGCCTGCAGGAGTCGTTTCCGGAATTGAATGACCCTGAAAAAATACGCAGCAGGCTTCGCACCAATGCCATGAACAAGGCTGCGCCTACTCCTTTTCCACTGACATCGCCGACAACAAAGCCAACGTGATGATCCGGCAATTCAAACACATCATAAAAATCGCCGGACAATTGAAAGGCAGAATGAAAATAGGATGAGATATCACAGTTTTTAATTTTTGGCAGATAGCGGGGTAAAAAATCTTTCTGGATTTTTTTTCCTCTTTCCATCTCGTCATTAAACGCGGTTAAATAGTTCAATCTTTCTTCTGAAATATCAAGAATGGCTTTCAGCATTTTTGCCCTTGAAGTCACAATGGTTTTGATTTCATGGGGAGAATTTTCAGGAAGATCAACATGGTCGTCACCGGAGAGGCCCTCCTGTATCCTTTTATTGGATGATGCAATGGCTTCTAACGGGGCAATAATGTTTTTGGAAAGAAATTTTGTCATGGTCACCATCATAAAGGCGATAATGATCATGACAAGACCGGTGATTCTGATGCTGTACCAGAACAAGTCCATGGAAGTGGCATCTTCGGTTATCCATTTATATCCCAGGGAATAAATCAGCAAGACGCCTTCGATAAAGAGAATGCGCCAGAAAATACCCTTTAAAAGGATTTCCCTGACCCCTTTTGTTTTATTTTTTTTCAATTCTAAAGATGTCCTATCCATAGTGATTTATAATCGAATCCTCTCCTTGATAGTGGTTTTATAACCCTTATCCGGCAATTGATATCAAAGGATTACAGAAAAAGCCGACGTTCCGATTCATAGGTCACTTGCCTGGCTGACACGGGGTCACGGAACCGGATCTTTCTGGCAAGAAGCTGAAGCGGGGCGGAAAAAACCCCTTTTTTTTCCGACAGGAGCACGGGGTAATACCGGTCATTGAGAATGGGAAATCCCAATCCGCTGAGATGCAGCCGCAGTTGATGCTTTTTGCCGGTGATGGGGTGTAATTGAAAAAGCGCCCTGTCACCCCTTGACCTTACAAAGGATATTTTTGAAACCGCATTGGGTTTCCCCGGCGCTGTTTTCATCCTGAACCAGGGGTCTCCCTTTACGATCCTGTTTTCTAAGGTCCATGTTTTTTCCTCTGGCTCCCAGGGATAATCTGTGACTGCATCATAGGTTTTTTCCACCTTCCCGTTCATGAACAGTTCCTGGTAGCAGCCCCTGGTTTTAGGGTTCATTGAAAACAGAACCAGCCCTGCTGTTTCCCGGTCAATCCGGTTAATGGGCGAAAGCTCTCTATTATTCGTTATTTTTTTCAACCGGTGAAGCAGACACTCGTTCACGTAAGAACCCCCAGGAGTCACGGGAAGGAAATGGGGCTTACAGGCCACCAGCAGATTCTCATTGCAGAAGATAATTTTTTCGGTAAAGGGAATGACCGATTCTGTTGCCACCTCTCTGAAATAATGCAGCTTTTTTAAGGGGACATAAGTCATGTCGAAAGAGATGGGCTCTCCTTCTTTCGTCAGGACTTTTCCGGAAGAAATTCTGACTTCCCAGATTTCCCTGTCAATGCCCGGGAACCGGTTTGTTAAAAAATCCAGGATGGATGGATAGGGCTTTTCGATCTTTGGCAGGACCACAGTAGAGTGATATTCAGAAATTACCATTTTTTAAAACGCCTTTCTCTCGCCGGCATCCATTTTTATAATAAAACCGAACGATCGGGGTTCAATCAATTATTTTCTTTTGATGCCATGTTTCTTGCAATAGCCCACAACCATTGCCAATAATTCTTCACCATATTTTTCAAGGATCTTTTTGCCCACGCCTTTGATTTTTTTCAGGCCTGCCATGTTGTCGGGCAAACTGACTGCAATTTCAATCAATACCCGTTGGTGGAGGATCTGAAAATGGGCCAGGTTCTGTTCCCTGGCTTTTCGGGCTCGCCAGTCTTTAAGCTGGCCGAATAATTCCCCATGTTCGATGTCTGATTCGCTGTAGGCCGGCTCCTGGGATTTTTTTTCTTTTCCAGGAATAAAATTAATCTCTGCCTTTGATATGGAACGTAAATAGTGTGAGGATGAAAACTCTTTTTCACAGGACCGGATTCCGGCAAGCTTCACGCTAATCTCCTGTTTCAGGTTGTTCAGGGCATTGGCAATTCTTTTACCCAGCTCCTTATTGTCGGTTTCCACCCAGAGGTTTTGAACCGAATCATTGAAAATAATGGAGAATTTGTCTGTAAACCATTGAGATGCTTTTCCCGTCCTCTCCTTGATATGGGCATCGGATTCCGGCAAGGTCTGGGCCGTAAAAAGATTTTGCAATTGCTGCTTGAATTTTTCACTGACCGTAAAAAGCTGTTCCAAGGCCATTTCCTGGACACGGTTCATATCGGATATCCCGGAAACCCGGATCAGGCTTGCATTGTCCTTCAGGAGCCGGATCAAATAGCTGAGGCGGTTTTGAAGCAACTGAAAATCAAAACATTCCACCAGCAATCGCTGCTGAAAGCTGATTTTGGCTGCCTGGAGGCGTTCTTCAGAGGGTGGGGTCTGCCGGGCGGTTTCAACAAAATTAATGATTGCGCCATCTGTTTCAATTCCTGTCAATGGGATGGGGGAGCTTAAGACCATGCCCTCGAGAGTTTTACATCGGCTCAGCGCCACATAGACCTGACCGCTGGTAAAAGCGGCTTTGGCATCAATGACGGCCTTGTCAAAGGTCAGGCCCTGGCTCTTATGGATGGTGATGGCCCAGGCCGGTTTCAGGGGAAACTGTTTAAATTTGCCGATGATTTCCTCCTGAATCTCCATATTTTCAGGGCTCACCGTATATTTGATATTGTCCCAACCCACGGGCTCAACCACAGTCTCATCAGGTTCGTCAGGGCAAGTGATTCGGATCTGCCGGTTGGAAATGCCGGTAATTTTTCCGATTTTGCCATTATAATATCGCTTTTCCGGGGAAGCATCATTCTTCAGAAACATGACCTGGGCGCCTGCCTTGACCATCAGGGCTTCCGGAGCAGGGAAGGTATGTTCGGGAAAGTCTCCGGAAATCTCGGCATCAAACCGGTATTCTTTTCCTGCCAGCGCCTCAAGCCGGGTCCTGTTGATGGTATCGGCGCTCTTGTTGTGGGTGGTCATGGTGATATAACCCTGGTTTTCTTCAGGGGTGAAATTTTCAATATACCGCTGGTTCAGTGTTCCCACAGCCCCGGCATCCAGCCGATTATCCCGGACCTGGTTGAGCAGTTTGATAAACCGGGCATCGGACTGGCGGTAAATATGGTTTAATTCAATGGTAACAAGCTCTGTCCGGGCAAGGGCATGGCTGGAAAAAAAATATACCGATTCATAATGCTGCTTCAGGAGTTTCCATTCTTCCGGCCTGGCAACCGGCGAGAGCTGGTGGAGATCCCCGATCATGAGCAACTGCACTCCCCCGAAGGGCTGATCATTGCGGCGCTGCTGCCGAAGAACCGCATCCACGCTGTCGAGCAGATCGGCCCGGACCATACTGATTTCATCAATCACCAGCAAATCCAGACTTTTGATGGTCTGCTTTTTTTCCCTGCTGAATCTGAACAGGCGCTGACGACCTGTTTCATGGGCTTCGCTGCCTGGAATGAACGGGCCAAAGGGGAGCTGGAAAAAAGAATGGAGGGTGACACCCCCGGCATTAATGGCGGCAACCCCGGTCGGAGCTGTGATGACCATCCGTTTCTCTGTATTGCCTTTCAAATGATGCAGAAAAGTGGTTTTCCCGGTGCCGGCCTTTCCCGTTAAAAAAATATGCCGGCCCGTGTATTGAACAAAGTCCCGGGCCAGTTTCAGCTCGCTGTTTTCCTGTTCCGCGCTTAAAGGATAATCAGACATGGAGACCTTTTTATGCCGTCATTATTAATTCAAATCAAGCACCTGATCAAGGCCCCGGCGCAGTCCAGTAAAGGTATTGACCTTCCGGATAGCCAGCAGGGCTCCATCCACATAGGGTTGGGCACTGGAACCGGCATCGTGCCGGATGGTTAATCGTTGATCCGGCAACCCAAAAATAATGTCCAGGGAAATGGTGTATCCGGGCAATCGGATGGAATGAACCTGTGACCCTGTCATGCTTGCGCCCCGTGCTTCTATGACCCCCTGGGTCTGGTCCAGCGGGATGGTCAGTTTCGGTTCCCTGATTTTTGAAAGCCGATGCGAAAGTTCTCTTGCGGTTCCGCTGGGAGCGTCTTTTTTGTCATCATGGGCATAATCAATGATTTCCCACTGAGGGATATACCGGGCCGCTATCTCGGAAAATTTATGCAGCAAAACAACGGTGAGGGCAAAATTTCCAACGGCAAGCACGCCTAATTTTTCGGCCAGGGCTTTTTGATTGATTTCAGCATAATCTTCATCACTGAGCCCGGAGGTTCCCACAACGACATGGAGCCCTGAGTCGAGGGCCGTCAATATGTTTTGTTTGGCAATATCCGGTTTTGTATAGTCCACCATCACATCACAATTTGAAAGGGAGTTTTTATTGACGGATTCGGATATCACCACATCACACCCATCCAGGCCCAGCACTTCCTGAATTGTTTTTCCTTTATTCGATCTGGAGACGGCACCTTTAATTTCCATATCTTCTGCAAGATAAATGCCTCGGGTCAGGGCTGAACCCGCCCATCCGGTCGCACCTGCAACACAAACTTTTAATGTCATAATGCCTCGCCTTTTGTTATTCATGGTTTCCGGGTCTTTTTGCGTAAAATTAACCTTGAAAGCAGCATATGTCAAATGAATAGATTTGAATAGATTTGATATGTTTAGGGTTGGACACCCGGCTCTATAAAGTGTTATAAGGGAATCGGCATCCATTAAGAAAAAATGTATGAAAAGGGAAAATGGCCCTATGTGCCGGGAAAGGTGTGGGAGAAAATAGAAATTACACCCAGGTTGCACCTTTCTGTGCTCCGAAATAAAGACTGAGGATTGAGATATGCCTGGAAAGAAAACAGAATTAAATTCCATTGCAATCAATGAGGTTCAGCTTGTTCTGGCAGAAAAACGGACATCCTTATCAGTGATGCGGACAGGGATTGCGGCATCATGATCGCCTTATTCAGAAGATTAAATCGGCACATAGTATCATTGCCGAATTTATTGATTAATACTCACTGATAAAGGGGATGCAGTTTTCTAACCGAAAAAGCAATTTGAAATGGAAATACGAAATGACGAAACAATTGAGCAGAAAAGCGGAAAAAGTTCAGGAATTTATCAGAAATAAAGGATTTGAGTTTGTGGTCAGGGAATTACCGGATTCAACAAGGACGGCAATGGAAGCTGCAAAAGCCATTGGATGCGAGACGGCACAGATTGCAAAATCCCTGGTATTCATGGATGAAGATGCGAACGCACCTGTGTTGGTGATTGCCTCGGGAACCAACCGGGTCAGTCTTGAAAAAATAAAACGCGCTACAGGTCGAAGGCTTGTCCAGGCAGACGGCAAAATTGTCAAGGAACGGGTTGGTTTTGCCATCGGCGGTGTTCCGCCTGCGGGCCATGATGAAAAGCTGGCTACTCTTCTTGACCCGGATCTGAAATTATATGACCGGATATGGGCAGCGGCAGGAACTCCCAACGCAGTGTTTGAATTAAAGCCGGTCGACCTTGGGCTTCTGACACAGGGTATCTGGATTGATCTTGCGGAAAATGAGTTGATCCTTTGATGGATATGATGTATAACCACCACTTGCATCCGGTTGGAAGTGTATTTTCTTTAATATCAGGATGTTATCAGATTTGATGAAAGGGAAGGGCAATGGAGAGGATAATCGATACACAAAAAACCCGTATCGGGGTTGTGGGTGCCGGTGCCTGGGGCACCGCCCTTGCCAAATTGCTGGCGGATAAAGGATTTACCCTGGATCTCTGGGTGTTTGAGACGGAAATCCGGGAGCAGATTGAAAAAGACCGGGAAAATAAGGTTTTCCTTCCCAATATCAAATTGCCGGATAATATTATTCCCACCAATGATCTTGAGATTGCCGTAAAGGATAAAGACCTGGTGCTGATCGTGGTCCCCTCCCACTGCATGCGGGATACAGCGGGCCGGATGAAATCTTTCATCAGTTCGGACACAGTTGTTGTGACGGCTTCCAAGGGGATTGAGAACCAGACCCATATGATCATGACCCAGATTCTTGAGGAAATCCTTGATTTTCTGCCGAAAGAAAATATCGCCGTACTTTCCGGTCCCAGTTTTGCCAAGGAAGTTGCCAATAAGGTGCCCACGGTGGTAGCCGCAGCTTCATTCAGCAGGGAAGTGTCGGAATATGTCCAGAAGATTTTTTCCTGTCCCACCTTCAGGGTTTATGTCAATGATGATCCCATCGGCACCCAGATCGGCGGGGCCATGAAAAATGTCCTGGCCATTGCCGCAGGGATCTGCGACGGGATGAATATGGGCCTGAACTCAAGGGCGGCCCTCATTACAAGAGGCTTGACGGAAATGAATCGCCTTGGCACCCGCATGGGGGCTGATCCCTTGACTCTGTCCGGGCTGGCCGGTGTCGGAGATCTTTTTTTGACCTGTACCGGGGATCTGAGCCGTAATTATACGGTTGGAAAGCAGATCGGGCAGGGCAAGAAACTGGATGATATCATATCTGAAATGAGAATGGTGGCTGAAGGGGTGAAAACAACCCGGTCGGTTTATAATTTATCAAAAAAACTCGGCATTGATCTTCCCATCTGCAATGAAGTCTATGCTGTTCTTTTTGAAGATCTTTCCGTTGAAGAAACCGTTCAACGCCTGATGAACCGGTCCTTAAAACATGAGCTGGACGGGGTCATCTGCGCCTGATTCCGTCATGTGCGGGGGGCTGGGGGTTCCAGCCGGCACAGGAATGACCCTTCTGCCGACTGGAAAGATGAGCCCCGGACTTCATGTTCAATAATCACAGATGGACTGGCCCACGCTTTTGGGGACGCCCTCAAAAGGTGTCCATTTGTTTGAGCTGTATGAATCTTTTCCCCTCATGTTTTTCAGGATTTCAATACTGGTTTTATAGCCCTTGTGCATTCTGCACATCTCCATGGCCATGCCGCAGATCAATGCCACGGCCTGGGCCATGCTGATGTCATTGAGGGAAAATTCCCATGGCTTTGCCGTGTAAATGCGCAGGGCGCCGATGATTTTATTCTGACTGATGACGGGAACGCCCAGCAGGGATGCAATTCCTTCCCTTTGAGCGGCCTCCGGATATTCGATCCTGGGATCATCCATCACATCATAGATGGCGATGGGTTTGGCATACTTTGCTTCCTGGATTTCCTGCATGAAGTGGATGGGTCCTTTTTGAATGTAATCCCGGCTCAGGCCCGATGATGCCACAAGGCCCAGTTCCCGTGTCTCCCTGTCTACCAGGAATACGGAGCAGCCTTTGGCATTAAAGGCCGTCTTGACTGCCTCGGCAGTTATCACAGCCACCTCTTCCGGGTCCTTGCACTGGGAGATGGCGGTGGTTAACCGGGTGATCGTGTCATAATAAATGGTATGACTTTCCATAATGTCTCCTTTCCTTTTGGATTATTAAACAGCACCGGAAGAAAATCCAGGTGCCGGGTACACAAAATCCGGTTGTGAAAAAGAGCGTCAGAGATCAACAAAACAGGAAAAATAAAAACCGATGAAAAAGGGAGTATTCAGTTGTATGGTATCTACTATATACGAGTCAGGCGAATAGGTCAAAGGCTTTTAAAATTTCATCACAGGCCTGGCGGGTGCCCCCTTTTTTAGATTGGATATGGCTTTGCACGAGGGCTTTTCGTTCTTTCCGGTTTACCGGGTGCAAAAGGCTTTCAACCATGGTTTGGGCGATGGCTTTCCAGGTGCTCTTCCGGATGAGGAGTCCTTTTTTGAACATCTCCTCTGCTGCCCAGGCAAAATCATCGTAATAGGGGCCTGTGACAGTGACGGCACCATGAATACTTGGTTCAATCACATTCTGCCCGCCCAGAGGCTTGAGGCTGCCGCCCACAAAGACAACCGAGGCAAATTCACAGGCTGCCTTTAATTCTCCAAAGACATCCCACAAGATGATTCCTGGAGCAATTAAAGGGGAATCAAGTTTGGATCTGATATGGAATTTCAAACCAAGCGTGGTCATTTTTTTTCCCCATGACGGGATTCTGCTCATGTGCCTGGGGAAAACAGCCACCACCTGATTGGGAAACGATTTTAAAATATTTTTTAATATGAGAAGGACCTGTTTTTCCTCCTGCCTTCGGACAGAGGCAAGAATGGTCAGGGGCAGGGTGGTGGGAAGAATTTCGGTTATTTTTTCCCGGCCTGGGGGCAAAGAAGATGAATCCGTTTCAATGGATTCAAATTTGATATTGGACATGGTTTTGATTTTTGAAGTATGAAAAATCTTTTGAAACCGCTCCCTGTCCTGATCAGAAATAGCCAGAATCAGATCCGGTGCAAGGTGTTTCCATAAAAATCTTGTTTTCTGATACCGGCCAAAGCTTTTTTTTGACATCCTGGCATTGATCATCAGAATTTTTGTATTTCTCTTTTTAAGACAATACAGAAGGCCGGGCCAGAGTTCCATTTCAAGCAGAATCATGATTTTTGGCTGGATGGCGCTTACAGCCTTACGGATCGTATCGGGCATGTCAAAGGGAAACCAGGCAATTTTCAGATCGATATTTTGTGAAATTCTTTCATGGGTCAGCTCGGATTGCAGAATATCCATCCCCTGGGCAGTAGCGGTGGTGACCAGAATTTTAAGAGGGGTTTTGGGACTTATGTGCAACAGCATGGTCACGGCAAGATAGGCCTCCCCTGCCGACGCTGCCTGGACCCAGATATCTGCCAAAGATAAATGGGAAGAAGAAATCCGTTTTTCAAACCCCTGGTGAAGGCGCGGGTTTCTTTTCAGAAAAGGGAGGGCAAGCTTCCAGATCAGGTTGTATAATTTGAAAAAATTGGTTATAAAGGCGGTCTTTGTCATGGGGGCCTATGCTCTCATGTTTTTTAAATATTGACAATACCTCGTGGTTTATTAAATAAAGGTCCATGGAAACAAAAAATCCAAAACTTTCTGCGGTCAGGCAAAAGAAAATTCTGTCTCTTGTGTTGGTCTATTGGGAAAGGCTTCTTCTGGCGTCGCTCTGCATGATTGTGGTGGCTGGGGCCAATGGTGCCATGGCTTTTCTGGTCAAACCGGTGATGGATGACATCTTCATCAGTAAAAACAGAGAGATGCTGCTGTTGATTCCCGGGGTTGCGGTCCTTGTTTTTTTTCTAAAGGGCATGGGTTCCTACGGTTCTGAATATCTTATGAATCATATCGGGGAGACCATGATCCGGTTTTTCAGGGACAGCCTGTATGAGAAAATTACCGACCTTCCCATATCTTTTATTCATAGGGAAAAAACAGGGGTGCTCATGTCCCGGATCACCAATGATGTGAATATTGTGAAAGGCATGGTATCCACAGCCGTAATCAATGTGTTCAGGGATTTTTTTACGGTCATCGCTTTTTTGTTCGTGATTTTTTACCGGGACTGGAGGCTTGCCCTGGGGGCTTTTATTGTCCTGCCCCTGGCCTTTTACCCCATTGTTCTTTTTGGCCGTAGGGTCAGGAAATTTTCCACCGGTTCCCAGGAAACCATGGCTGAGCTGAATTCATTTTTGCATGAAACCTTTACCGGCAGTAAAATTATCAAAATATTCAATCTTGAAGCCCTGGAAAAATTTCGATTCAAAGAAAAAACCCAGGAGCTTTTCAGGCTTGAGATGAAAAAGATAACGGCCAATGCTCTGTCATCGCCCATCATGGAGTTTTTAGGAGGGCTTGGAATTGCCTTTATCATCTGGTTCGGCGGCATGCGCGTCATCACCGGCACCTCCACGCCCGGCACTTTTTTTTCATTTCTGACTGCGGTCATGATGCTCTATGATCCGGTTAAAAAACTGTCCCGGCTGAACAATACCATCCAGGAAGGGGCGGCTGCGGCTGCTCGGATTTTCGATGTGCTGGAAGAAGAATCTTCCATCCTGGAAAAGGAAAATCCTGAAATGCTTGTCGGAAAGGCCTTGGATGTTGAATTTGATCATGTGAGCTTTGCTTATACTTCAGGGGATGCTCCGGCCCTGGAGGATATCCATCTTAAGGTGGCTCCGGGCGAAGTTCTCGCCCTTGTGGGCATGAGCGGCGGAGGCAAAACAAGCCTTGTCAATCTGGTGCCGCGGCTTTATGATGTGACAAAAGGCGCTGTCCGGATTGCCGGAAAAAATGTGAAGGACCTGTCTGTCAAATCGCTCAGGGATCATATTTCCATCGTTACCCAGGAGCCCATCCTGTTTAATGAATCGGTTAGGGACAATATCCGTTATGGAAAAATGAGCGCCACGGATATTGAAATAGAAATGGCTGCCAGAGCAGCCTTTGCCTATGATTTCATACTAGGGTTCCCCAAGGGATTTGATACCGTTATCGGAGAGCTGGGGTCAAGGCTTTCCGGCGGAGAAAAACAAAGGATCTGTATCGCGAGAGCCCTTTTAAAGGATGCGCCCATCCTGATTCTGGATGAAGCGACTTCAGCTCTGGATTCCCAGGCAGAAAGGGTGGTGCAGCAAGCTCTTGAAAATCTCATGAAGGGCAGGACTACTTTTGTGATTGCTCACCGGCTGTCCACCATTGATTATGCCTCACGGATCATCCTCTTGAAAGACGGGTCCATAAAAGAACAGGGCACCCATGAAGACCTCATGGCCCTGAAAGGTGAATATTTTAAACTGCAAACCCTGTCGTCGGTCAAAGGGATTGAAGGATGAAAGGAGAAAAAAATGGCAATTTCAAATGAATTACTGGAAATACTGGTCTGCCCAAAATGCAAGGGTGAGATTTATCTGAATGAGAAAAAAGACGGGCTTATCTGTGCAGCCTGTAAGCTTATCTATGAAATCCGGGACGATATCCCCATCATGCTCATTGATGAGGCAAAGCCGCTTTAAATCATGAGCACTCCAAAACACCCGGACCCGGCAAAGCTGGTCATCGGCTGCATCATGAATGATAAGTCCCTGATTGAAAGTCTTTTTCCTTTTTTAGAAGATCAGTTCGGCCCGGTGGACATGATCAGCCAATGGCTTGATTTCGCCTATACAGATTATTATTACAAGGAGATGGGGTCCCCGTTATTTCGGAAAGTGTTTGTGTTCAAACCCCTCATGGCCCAGGAGGATCTTGCCCGGATCAAGGAAAAAACCAATGAGATCGAAGAAAGGTTTGCCATATCCGGGCAAAGAAATATCAATATTGATCCGGGCTATCTGGTGTCATCCCGGTTCATCCTTGCAACGGGCAAGGAATATTCCCACAGGATTTATATCGGCAGAAACATCTATGCAGACCTGACCCTGATGTATTCAAAAAAAGAAGGATTTAAGACCCTGCCCTGGACCTACCCGGATTATGCGTCCCAGAGCATGATATCGTTTTTATCAAAGGTCAGGGATAAATATCTCCTGGATTTAAAGGCAAGGAAAAACACATGATTAAGAGCATGACCGCGTTTTCGCAGGTCTCCCATACAGTTGAGACCCTTACCGTGGATGTCACGGTCCGTTCCTATAATTCCAAGTCTCTTGATATTGCCTGCCATTACCCGGAATCCTGCCAGGCCTTTGAGGAGGATATTAAAAAAATCCTTGCAAAAACTCATGACCGGGGAAGAATAGAGATCAGACTCTCCATCAAAGATGAGGCAAAGGACCTGGAACAGTTTGAAGTGGATGTCCCCAGAGCCCTTTCCTATTATCAGGCCTTAAAAAAAATGAAAGAAGACCTGAACCTTTCTTTGGACATTACCGTATCCCATCTTCTCACGGCCCGTAATGTGATTGTCCCATCCAGAAAAGAAACCGATATGGAAAGTCTGTGGAAGGCCATTTTGCCCTGCATTGAAACGGCCAGCACAAGCCTGGATCTCATGAGACGGGAAGAAGGGAAAAACCTTTATGCCGACCTTAGCGCAAGAATGGATGATATTGAAAAAAAAGTAAAAGAGATTGAAATCGATGCAAGGGGAATCCCTCTTATTTACAAACAGCGCCTCATGGAACGGATCGCATATCTGACGTCCGATACCGAGGGGCTTGACCCTGTAAGGATTTCCCAGGAAGCCGCCATCCTGGCCGACAAGAGTGATGTATCGGAAGAAATCACAAGGCTCTACAGCCATATCAAGCAATTCAGGGGAATCCTTGAATCCGATGAACCCGGAGGAAGAAAGCTTAATTTTCTCATCCAGGAATTCAACCGGGAGTTCAACACCATCGGATCAAAGGCCGGGAATGCATCCCTGTCCCACAGGGTGGTGGATTTGAAATCAGAGCTTGAAAAGATTCGGGAACAGGTACAGAATATCGAATAATTTATACAAAGGAATCAGGGTGTAATCATGGAACAATTGCTGTTAAATTTAGGCTTTGGAAACACAGTGGTGGCACAAAAGGTCGTGGCCATTCTGTCTCCCGGTTCATCTCCCATGAAACGTGTCAAGGACGAGGCAAAAGAGGAAAAACGCCTCATTGATGTGACCCATGGACGAAAAACCAGATCGGTTATTGTTATGGAAAGCAATCATATCATTCTTTCCGCTATCCAGGCCGAGACCCTGTCCAGCCGGTTTGGGTCCCTGACAACCCACGAAGAGGCGAAAGAATAATCCCATGGTCAATAAGCTCCTGATCGGAAAAGGAAAGCTCTTTGTTGTGTCAGCTCCTTCCGGGGCAGGAAAAACAACCCTTGTCCGGCAGGTGTTGAAACAGTTTAAAACCCTTTCCTATTCCGTGTCCCATACTACCCGGGCACCCAGGGGAAATGAAACAGACGGCCTTGATTATTTTTTTATCAGCGTTGTCGAGTTTAAGGAAAAAATTGCCAGGGGTCTCTGGCTTGAATGGGCAAAAGTTCACGACAATTATTACGGAACTTCAAGAGCCTTTGTGGAAGGCACTCTTCAAAAAGGACAAAACCTTCTTCTGGATATCGATGTCCAGGGTGCAGAACAGGTCATGGCATCGGGACTGAACCCGGTGTCCATATTCATTATGCCGCCTTCCTTTGAAGCCCTGTCAGAGAGGCTTAAAAACCGGGGCACGGATTCCCTTCCGGTGATTGAAAAACGCCTTGAAAATGCAAAGGTAGAAATGGCCAGAAAGGACCGGTATCAATATGTGGTGGTCAATGATGACCTGGATACGGCTTTAAAAGAACTCGGCTCAATTTTTAAAAAAGAGATGGGATAAGCAAATGAAAGATAAAACCGATCTTCTTTTCGGGTTTCATTCGGTATATGAAGCCTTGCGGGCCGGGAAAAGGACTTTTTTCAGCATATTGATTTCAAAAAAACGAACCGGGCCGAGAACAGACAAGATAGAAGCCCTTGCAATGGAGCGCCGGATAAAAGTCGAGACCATTGACCCGGCGTCCCTGGACCGGATGACCGAATTTTCAAATCACCAGGGAATCGCTGCCAGGACTTCTTTTTTTCCTGTCAAAAATGCCGCTGAAATTGTGGACACCATGGGCCGGGATGAAAGACCCTGTTTTATTCTTGTCATGGAAAATATTGAAGACCCCCATAACCTTGGAGCGCTTATCAGGACAGCCCTTTCCGCCGGGGTGGATTATATTCTGATTCCCAAGGACCGGTCGGCCGGACCTTCTTCGACGGTATCCAGAAGTTCGGCCGGAGCCATGGAACATGCCGATATCTATATGATCACCAATACCGCAGCCCTATTAAAATCCCTGAAGGAAAAAGGAGTCTGGGTTTTCGGTCTGGATGCAGACGGGGACAGGTCATTATTTGATGCAGATCTGAAAGGCCCCATCGCCCTTGTCATCGGCGGGGAAAACAAGGGAGTAAGGCCCCTGGTGAAAAAAGAATGTGATTTTCTCCTGTCCATCCCCAACAGGGGAAGCATCAATTCGCTGAATGCTTCCGTGGCCGGTGGAATTGCCATGTATGAAGCCCTTCGACAGAGAAATGACATCAAAAAATAATCTTGCCGAAACAAAGGCCCTCATCATGCGGATGCTTGAGGCCCTGCTCTTTCCAAAAAAATGTCTGAAATGCGGGATCTATATGGAAGAAAGCAAGGATGGCCCCCATACCCTGGAATCCTGCTTCTGCGGGCATTGCATGAAAGAAGGGGTTTATCCCATTGTTCCGCCCTTTTGTACCTGCTGCGGCATCCGGTTTCATGCCGGTTTTAATGAAAATCATGTGTGCGGAGCCTGTCTTAAAACTCCGTTGAAGCTCGGTCAGGTCAGGGCTGCGGCTGAGTATAAGGGCATTATTCAGGCCGGAATCCAGTTGTTTAAATATCATTCCAAACTGCCCCTTGCAAAAACCTTTGAGCGCCTGTTGTTTCAGACCTTTCTGCAATATTATGAAAATTTGCCCATTGACCTTGTCATGCCCATGCCTCTGCACAGGACCAAAATGAGAAAAAGGGGATTCAACCAGGCCTGGTTCCTTTCCCGGAATTTTAAAAAACTGTATCGTCAGACATTTCAGCGCCTGCCGTCCTGGGACATGGATATGGATTCCCTGGTCCGGATAAAAAAGACATTACCGCAAACCGGTTTTGATATTGAAGAAAGAAAGAAAAATTTAAACAATGCGTTTAAGATTGTCCGTGAAGATCGTATCCAGGCAAAACACATTCTCCTTGTGGATGACGTGTTCACAACAGGGGCCACCTGCAATGAAGCTGCAAAAGAGCTGTTAAAGAAGGGGGCTAAAAGAGTAGATGCCCTGGTTTTGGCAAGAACTTGAAATATGGTCGGCAGAAAAGAAACCGACTATATGATCACCCTTTTCGGGCCTTATCTGCCGAGCCTTCCAGCCCTGCCCGCAGTCTCTCGTTCAGGCCGGGGATGACCATTTCAAAGCGGTTATCGATCACGGTATAATCATAATATCCCAGCCGTCCCAGGGGGCGGATTTTGAGGATGTCAATTTTTCCGTCGTCTCCGATAAACTCATCTTTGATATGAATTCCCACAACAAGACCGATAATAATATCCACAGTTCCCATGGTGCTTTTGCCCGGCAGCCGAAGGGTCTGGTGGTACCGGCATTCAAACTGGATGGGGGATTCCGCCACCCGGAAGGGCTTGACAAGGGTTGAAGGGGCCTTGGTCACTCCGGCCAGCTCAAATTCATCAATCCCGTAAGGCACCTCCTGGGCAGACAGGTTTACGGCATCCCGAAGATCATAGGTTGCCATATTGTAGACAAATTCCCCGGTCTGTTCGGCATTGATGGTGGAATCTTTGCGGTTGCCGAGGGTGTTCTGGTTGGCGGCAAACATGACATAGGGCGGATCAAAGGTCAGGTTTTGAAACTGGCTGTAGGGCGCAAGGTTGGATACCCCGTCCGGGCTGAGAGTGGAAATCCATCCGATGGGACGGGGAACCACGCATGATTTGAACGGATCAAACGGCAGTCCGTGATCCTTTTTTTCAAATTGATAAAACATTTAACTATCATCTCCTTGTTATCTGGGTAATGGTTTATTTATTTTTTGATGATTTCCACAACGCCCTTATCTGCATCAATGCGGACAAAATCCCCGGTTTCAATACAGTCCATGGGGTTTTCTTCCAGTTGATGGACCATGGGGGTTCCGGTGATGATGGCGCTGACCGCCACCACTCCTTCGGCTTTTTCATTGATGATCCCCTTAGGGGCCACTCCCCGTTTAAAAGCGGCATAATACTGCCATGACCCTGTTGTTGATCCCTTGCCCGTGGGAAAGACCAGGATTTTACCGGCAACGCTCTGACCAAAAAGCTCATGGCCGGGTTCCCGGATGATACCGGTATCCGGGTCCATGCCGCCGGTAAAGGAAATGGCCATGCGGGTGACCAATGCCTCGCCTTCGGCAATGCCGCAGGTTACGGGTCTGGCTTTGAGTCTGATCATTTTCTTCCCTCCCATTTTCCGGATATGGCGGATAGGACACAGTCTTTTGTAGAGCCGAACCATGTTTCCATGCCAAACAGATTGTGGGCGTAATAGCTTGCTCTTGCCGAATTGACGGCAATCACCCGGACGCCCTGTTCCTTAAGATACAGATGGGGTCCGTCCGCTGCACCCACATCGCTTACCACCCGGACGCCGGAGTCGGTTAATGTTTTTAATATGCCCATCCTCTCGCAAAGGAGTTTCACCCAGGCCGAGGTGCAGATCCAGAACCGAGTTTCGGCGTGGACTCGTTTTCCTTCCATCAGTCCTGCGATTTCCTGGACCTCCTGGATGCTGCACTGGGGACATCCGAAGATAACCAGATCGATTTTGTCCGATGTGCCGGAGGATATTTCTCCATAGGCCTTGTCCACGTCTTCCGGGGATGCAGAAAGAACCGGTATCTCTCCATGGTCTTTCCCCAATGCTGCCTCAAGATCCTGGGCTTCCGGCGTGATTCCCACCATGTGGACCATGCCCATGGCGCCGGTTACGGTCAGGGTGTATAAAAGACCCTTGATTTTTTCAATATGCAGGTCTGAAGGCAGGTTGATAAAGGCGGGGATGCAGGCCCCGATTTTTTTGCCCAGGGACCATCCCAGGGCTTTGAAATCTTCCGGGCCGTAATCGTTCAGGGGAAGGCCGCCCACATCAACAATGAGATCGGCTTTGCGGTTTTCTTTGATATGCAGGCCCCATTCGGGAATGACTCCGGCTATGGCGGCGGCCAGGGCCACATGATCTCCGTCCCGGTTGGACCGGGCTCCGATGACGGAATTGGCAAAGACCTGGCTGCCGGACGAGGCCCAGGCAATATGATCCCCGAATCTCGGCACATTTCCCACCAGATAATGATGACAGGTATAGGTCGGGACAATGCCGAGTTTTTTAAGTACCTCATGAATGCGTCCCTGCCTCTGCCTGAGCCTTACGGGAATATTCATTTCATCGGCCTGGAGGGGATCATACATTTCAGGATTCTTGGTGGTGAAGACCCGCACACGGGTCCCCCCTTGAGCCAGATCCTCCAGCCATTCGATCCCTTCGTCCAGAAGAACGGGGAAATTCCCGGCCATGTGAACGCTGGTAACCGGGATCAGCCGTTTGGCGTCATAGCATTGCCCATAGGCCATGAGGATTTCCATGGCCCTTCGGACACCTTCTCCCTGTTCTCCGGCCACCATGCCTTTTTGCTCTGCTGTTAATTCCATGGGCCTCCTTTTCTGCTGATGGAATACACCTCTCGATCGTTAGAAGTTTCAACCGATTGGCAAAAAACCGCAAAAACCATAGAATAGGGACAGGCTCTTGTCAACTCCTAAGATTTTTCTAAGATTTTCCGGTCAAAGGCTCCTGCCGGCCTTATGCAAGGACCCATGGAGAGGGTGTTTTCCGGAGAAAATGGTCCGGCATGTTGAAAGGGCCTGCAAAGCAGCTTTGAACGATGAGTTGCCGTGTTTTTTCCATCCCCATGTCGTTCATCATAGAAAAAGGCCCTCTGGGCCAGGCAAGGGAATATTGGATTCCTTTTTCAAGATCGGTCAGCGAGATGATTTGTTTTTCAATGAGGTGTGAGCAGAGCGTGAATATGGTGCCGAGCAGCCGGTCAATGACGACCTTGCGGATATCCCGGTCTTCGATGACAGGCCCGTCATTCAATTCCCATTGCCGTTTATTCCTGAAACAGTCTTTCAGGGATTCGGGCATCTCCACAAACCCGATATCCGTGGGGCTGAACCGGCGGTGCATGGATTCGGCCGCATGGTAGCAGGTGCTGATTCCGGTCCCATTCTGCACCCACATCATCCCGTATTTCAATCCCAGGGCTTCCCTGGAAATGCTGTCCAGGGTGGCGGTATTATATTTTCCATAGAAAGAGTCCGTCAGCATATAGGCGGCGATAAAAACCGGATTGATGGCAAATCCGGGGAAATCCTTTACTTCAACCACTATTTTCCCGCTGTTAACGGCAAATTCCCGGATGGCTGTAAAGGTTTCAAGGCTGGTGTCGTCATGCCGGATAATTTCCACCAGGGGATTGATATTGGCAGGGAAAAAATAGTGAAGACCCGCGGTACGTCCAGGATGGGGGATATTTTCCATGACCTCTTTGATGAGAAAGGTGGAGGTATTGCTGACAAACAGGGTTTCCTCTGAACAGGCCTTTGCCAGCTCCTGGAATATCCCGGTTTTCAATTCAAGGGTTTCCACCACCGATTCAATGACAAGCTCACAGTCCTTTAACTCTTCATAATGGTGGGTGATCTTAATTTTCCGGGTGATTCTATCCATTTCCTCCCGGGTCATTTTATTTTTTTCCACTCTTTTGATCAGCACCTGGGTGATTTTCTGGTCAAACACAGCCGCTGGCTCCCGCTTTTCCCTGATTTTAAACACCACATCATATCCTGAAGCCGCAGCACTCAATCCTATGGCCGATCCCATGACCCCACACCCGACGATCCCAACGGTCCTGATTTTTTTCATCCAATGACTCCTGAAGCAATTCTTTTTTATTTCTGTTTTTGTCTCAATCGAGCCCCATTTCATATCGGCCGGTCAAGAAAATGTCAAAGGAAAAAATGGTGGAAACGCTTTATTATCAATGTGTTCAAAGATTATTAAACAGAACAATATAAAGGATAACAGCCTTGTTACCTTATTGAATAATGCAGTTTCCGGATTTGGGAAAACAAAGAAGGAGTGTTCGCTCTAAAAACTTAAATTTATAAATAATTCAATAGAGGGAAAATTAAGGGATGGAACTTTCATTGATTACAATATCTGTTTGTGGACAGACCGCATGAAGTAGTTCGTTCAGTTTTTCCATACTGGGAACTGATTTTCCTTGTTCATATCTGGCATATGAATTACGGGATGTGGTTCCCATCCTGCCGGCAACCTGAGATAATGACAATCCACTGATTTCTCGCTTTCTCTGTAAAAGGAGACTTATCATGTGTCTGGGTTCTGAAGAGCCAACCTCAAACCGGTCTTGCATTCCTTTAAAAATCTCTGCCTCGAATCCTTCCTTGTTGATCAGTGATTCAAGCATGTCGGCAACCATTTCATATGCTTCCTTCTTAGTCCGGCCTTGGGTCATCAAATCAAGAATTGGAATTTCTGCCAGCCAGAATTTGCCGTCTTTATATATTGTGCCTGAAAATCTCATGGCCTACCCCCGCTTTTTGCTTTTCGAATAATTGAACACGCAAGTTTTTCATTTATTTCGCTGTGCCTTGGTATGGGCTCTTGTCTGCTGCCATCCGTCCAGATGTCATGGTTCCCGCCATGCCTCAGAAACCACCAGCCCAATCTTTTTAGTTCATCCTCCAGTTTCTTTCTTTTCATATTATGAATGTACACATATCGGTGGACAATAACAAGATACTGGTCATAATTTTTTATTGCCGGACAACCCGGTGTTTTTGTGCGTTACCTCTTTATTGATAATATCGCCGCTGGGGCCGGTTAAAGCAGTATCCGTGTCCCGACGCTGCTGAGCACAAAGGCACCGGGCATTTCCGATGCAATCCGGGTAATTGCCTTGAATCCTGTGCAATGCATGGGTGAAATCACCTGCAGGGACATTTTTTTAAGTTCTTCAACGGTCGGCTCAATGGCGGGTTCCATGATTGCTCCGCTCAGGTGGAAGCCACCGATGACGGCGCAGACATCCGCCTGGCCAGTCAGTTCACGGGCATACAGAACCGAATTGATGATCCCGGCATGGGCGCACCCGGAAATCACGACAAGGCCTTTATGCTTCAGGTTGATCACAATGGACTGGTCATCCCTGAACGTATCGGGGACAAGCTCTCCGTCTCTTAAGATCATGGCGCCGGGCATGCCTTTTTCAAACTCGGTGACCCGAGGGACTTCGCCCGTGATGAGCATTGAACCCTCTCCCAGAAGCAGCGGGCCTTTGTTTTCCACCACCTCTGCTCCCCATCCGGTCAGGGTATCCCTGGGCGGAAACGGGGGAAAGGAAATCCGGTCCATGGACGGGAACTGCAGGGCCCGTGACAGGAAGGCGTCCGGGTGTACAATGAGCCGGGTCCGCCTGCCGGTTCGGTTAAAAATTTCCTTTAATGCCCCCACATGATCCATGTGGCCGTGGCTCAGAACAACAGCATCCAGATTTTCCAGGGATATTCCGAGAAAGTCCAGATTGTGGGGAACGGCGATATCCGTATACCCTGCATCCAGCAGGATGGCGGATACCCGATCTCCCGCCCGAACCTTGACAAGGAGGCACAGGCCGTGTTCCGCCTGGAGGGTGTTTTTCAGGATCACCCCGCCCTGGGCCAGGGGCGGCCGGACCACGGTCTCACTTCCAGGCAGAAGAACATCTGAAAAATTGTCCATCAGGATGACCACTTCCACCCCGTCCGCTTCTTTTAAATGATATGGATCAGTTTTCATGGCAGCCTCCTTTTTCTTAGAGTTTTAACAGCCTGATAAGATTAATTCCCTTACCATTTTTACTGTGATAAATCTTGTTTTTTTTAATCCGGTCGATATAGGGCTGATGAAGGAGGAGACCTTCACATGGTTTCCTCTTTTTTCAATGTTTTGTTTTGGCACCTTGAAAGAAAGTGAGTGTGCGGGAGACTTTAAAAACTTGAATTCAAAATGGGTTAACCGGAACCACAAGATATGGTTTTTGGTGAATGGTAAAAATTGTGACCTGAGTTTCGAATATGTTTTGGATGGTTAAGCACCCTAAGAATTAAGTTTGGTTGCAAGAATCTTTGAGTTTTCGAATTGGTATAAAAATTGAAATATGCCCCTCAAGTGTATCTCCAATATGCTTTAACTCGATCTTCAAGTTTTTATGATTCCGGTGGAGTGAAGGTGGTGGCTGAGTCTGGCAATACACTCAGGATTCAGTCTTGACCGAAACCTTCATCGGAATATTGATAGGCCAGCTACCAGCTCTGACTTTTACAACTTT
>JANNUH010000097.1:0-47292 GCA_031395015.1 Desulfobacterales bacterium
CTGGAAAATGATGTGGTAAAGCTGTATCCATCAAAAAAGCACATGGTTAATAGAGATCTTGGCAAGCTTGAGGCAACCCCTGCTTTGAAATACCGAAGGGCAGCTTGACCATAAAATCAAAAACTTGAAGATCGAGTATAAAGCTTGTAAAGGGATTTCAAAAATCAGTTATTGTAAATATAGTTTATTCAGAAAGGCTTCCCTGAATTGTTCTTTATTGGAGTAACCGGAATGAAGACGACAGGCTCCTCAGAGTTCCAGACCCTTCTTGACAATCTCCCAATGCTTTGGCTATAACTTTGCAATAAAAACTATCCATGATTATTTGATTAATAAGGACCTTCCATGACCATCGCCTTGATTTATCCGCCCACCTGCGACCCCACGGCACCCTATCTGTCTCTACCCACCCTGACCGCATGGCTGAGAGCCCACGGGAAAAAGGTGCTGCCCATTGATGCCAATGTAGAAGCCTATGACGGGCTTTTGCGGGGGGATATCATGGAAGAGACGGCAAAAAAAATCAGGGCTGCCATAGAAAGGCTTGATAAAAAACCCTCTCTCAATCACAAAGACCAGTTGCACTATGTCCGGCTCTGGGAAGCGGCAAAGGATATCCTATGGGTTCCCAGGGCCATGGATGATGCCGTTTCCGTTCTCCGGGACCGGACCGGAAAACGGTTTTTCAACAGCCCTGATTATGAAGCAGCGGTTCAGACGGTACAGGCCGGTCTCAATATGATCGGTGCGGCGTATCATCCTCTGTCCCTTGATTTTACAGGCTATCGGACTCCGTTCTCGCTCCTGACTCCGGAGCAGATCAAGGCCGATGCCGCCCCTGAAAAAAATCCTTTCCATGCCTGCTTTGAAAGCATTGGTGACCGTCTTGCCCTGAAAAGTCCCTCGCTTATAGGCATTTCCATGGCCTTTCCCGGTCAGGTACAGCCTGGATTTTCCCTTGCCTATCATCTCAAGGCAAGGCTTCCCCATGTCCATATGACCGTGGGAGGGCCTGCCATTACCCAGATTCTTGTCCGGCAGACCCTGGAAAATCAGATCAGGATTCTGGGCCCCTTTGATTCCGCCGTGCTGTATGAAGGCGAAGATGCCCTGCTGGAGCTTGCCGACACCCTGGCTGCCGGAGAAACGCCGGATCGGATCATCATTGGAAAGACCGACACCCGGCTGGACCAACTTCCGCCTCCGGATTTTGAGGGTCTTCCCCTGGATTTATATTTCTCGCCTGAACTGGTCCTTCCCTATGACCCGAGCCGTGGATGCTACTGGGGAAAATGTGCTTTCTGCCATTACGGTCTCTGTGGTTCAGGAACGGCCCGATACCGTGAGAGGAAAATACCGGATATGATTGCCCATTTAAGGGATATGGCATTCCGATATCAATGCAAAAATTTTTATTTTTCCCAGGATGCTTTTCTGCCAAACACGGCCAGAAAACTTTCCCTGGCCTTGAAGGAAGAAAATATAGGAATCCACTGGTCATCGGACATGAGGCCGGAAAAGGAATTGACGGAAGACTGCTGTAGAGATATGAAAGACGGCGGGGCCCTGTCCATTGCGCTTGGCATTGAATCCGCATCGCCAAGAATATTGAAGTTGATTCATAAAGGCATCACCGTGGATACCATGCGGACGGTGGTGAAAAACCTTGCCAAAGAAGGCATTGCCGTGGAAGCCATGTGTTTTAATGCCTTTCCCACGGAAACCCTGGCCGAGGCAGAGACCACCCTTCAGTTCATCCGGGACCTGAAAAAAGACATTGCTCTTTTTATCTGCGGCCGGTTCGGCCTCTGGCACGGCTCCCATGTGGCCCTTCATCCGGAAGAGTATCAGATCCGGCAAATATGGCAACTTACCGGTGATGAGCTGGGGACCGCCCTTTTCCATGAGAGTTCAGGCCCTGCCCGGTCGCCGGAAGATCAGGACCAAATTGATGATGCCATTGATGCCCTGTCAAGCCAATGGTGGCTCCACGATTATCCCTGGGCCGGTTCCCTGTCCACGGCCCATACGCTGTTGTGGTATGCCCATGAAAGCAGGGATATATTCAAAAAACAAGCTGGAATTCAGCAACGGGTAAGCCTTCCAAAGGGAAAATCAGACCTGAAAAGCCGTTATGATATGAAAAAACTCATGCTACGGGCCGGAGATAACGAGGCCGGGATCTGGAACCGGCTGATCCATGAGCAAAAATCCGTAAGCCGGAAACAGTATGAAACCCTGGCAAGGGCTCTACCCCATGCCCATCCCGCAAAGGATGCCCGGCACAGCAAACCCGGACGCAAATCCCTGAAAAAAAGATGAGGCTGTTTCCTTGAATCAAATCGGCTTAACCCCTTTGGCCACATCCACAATCCGCTGCGCCAGAATCTCAGCCGCATCCAGGGAAACAAGAAAGGCTCCGCCCCTGTTGAGAGCGCTCAATTCAGTGCAGGCCACGACGGCCAGGGCAACCCCTTTTCCCTTCAGATGATCCCACACCCTGTCATACTGCTGTTGAACCAAGGGTCCGAGATCGCCTGCCTTGACGCTCCGTATCACCCGGAACAACTGATCCTGCTCATCCGGGTCAGGATAGACAATGCTGATTCCGGCAGGGCCAAAGCTTTTTTCATACAGCCCTGTGATCCGGATGGCCGGTGACGCCAGTATCCCGATTTCAGAACAATCCGGATGATGTTCCGTCATATGCTCCAGAACCGCATCAATCATATTGATGACGGGGATGCTGACGGCCGCGCAGACGGTTTCGTAATAAAAATGTGCGGTATTGCAGGCAATGGCCAGAAAATCCGCCCCCCATGCCTCCAGCCGCTTGGCCATTTCTGCAATGACGGGGCCGGGATCTTCCCCCTGGCCCTCAATAATGGCCTTGATCCGTGAAGGGATCTTGGGATTGTTGTCCACAAGGCAATGGATATGATCTTCATCATCCAGGGCCGGGGTCAGCCGGATAATGCGCTGCATGAGATCCACCGTGGCTCCAGGACCCATCCCGCCGATAATTCCCACTGTTTTTTCCCTGATTTCCGTCATGATATTGCCTTTCACATCCCGGTATTTAATGCATCCCCTTCTAAAAACCCGGCCTGCGGCTTCTTACCTGAACGCGTCCATATAGGCATACAAAGCCGGTGATCCGCCGGTATGAAGGAAAAGGACATTGGACCCTTTTTTAAAATGACCTTTGCGGACAAAATCAATGAGCCCGGCCGCGGCCTTGCCTGAATATACCGGGTCCAGGAGGATGGCTTCGGTTCTTGCAAAAAGGGTGACCGCCTCCACCATGGATTCTGTGGGAAGAGAATAGCCCGGTCCCACATAATCGTCAAAACAGACAATGTCCTCACGGGCCACACCCCATTTCAGACCCAGTTTTTCAGCCGTTTCAAGAGCCAGTTGATAAACGATTTTTTCCTGAATCTGTTTTGGCCTTGAAACATTGATACCGCTCAAGGGAATCCCTGCATTGACGCCTTTCAACCCCACGGCCATTCCGGCATGGGTCCCGGCTGATCCCGAGGGAACAATGATATGATCCACATTAAGGTGCAGGTCATTGACCTGTCCCATGATTTCTTCGGCACAGACGGCATAGCCCATGGCACCGATGGCATTGGAGGCCCCGCCGGGAATGATATAGGGTTTTCTGCCCATGGCGGTCAGGGCCTTTGCCTTTTTGCCCATGACTGCCTTCATGTCTGTGCCGCCTTTGACCACTTCGATGCTTTTAACACCCAACAGCTCAAAGAGAAAATTATTTCCTGATCCGTCTTTTTTATAGGACCCTTTGACGCGTTCCTCAAGAATGAGATGGCAATCCAGGTTTTCTTTTATTGACCAGGAAAGGGTCAGGCGGCAATGATTGGACTGCACGGCCCCGCAGGTAATAATCGTATCGGCCCCTTTTTCAAGGGCATCGGCCAGGCAGAATTCAAGCTTCCGGGTCTTGTTGCCGCCCCCGGCCCCCGGAAGGAGGTCGTCCCGTTTGATATACAGGTTGATATCCCTGCCCAGAGCCTTGCTTAAGGCAGGCATGGGTTCCATGGGAGTCGGCGCCTGAATATATTTACGTCTTGGGAATCGAGTAAAATTCATAGATTGTCCTTGTATGAAAAAGCGGGTTTATCGGTTACCTGAGAGGGGCAGCATGATGGTAAACTTTGTCCATTGCCCTTCTTCAGACTCAACCGTGATGTCGCCGTCATGATCTTTGATAAACCCGTAGCACACGGAAAGCCCTAAGCCTACCCCCTGAACGCTTTCTGTTTTTGTGGTAAAAAAAGAATCAAAAATCTTTTTAATATGTTCGGCCTTAATCCCTATCCCTGTATCCCGGATGACAATATAAAGCCTGTCACCTGCTATCCGGGTGGAAATTTCAAGCTTTCCGCCGTCGGGCATGGCATACATGGAATTGGAAAACATATTGATAAACACCTGTCGAAGCTGATCCCTGGAGGCCAGAAGCGTCCCGGGATTTTCCGCCAGATCCAGATGGACCTTGATGCTGTTTTCCCTGAATCGTTTTTCGTATAGCAGCAGGAGTTCATCAATCACCACGTTAATATCCATCTCAACGCGCTTGTCCTGATCCGGCCTTGAAAAGGAAAGCATTTTTTTAAGCATATCGGCCAGCCGGACAATTTCCGACAAAGACATGTCCAGGAGTCTTCTGCGTTTGTTTTCAGGGGGGATCTCCGTCTTCATCAGCTCCAGGGTATTCATAATACCGAAAAGCGGGTTATTCAGCTCATGGGCAATCTGAGAAGTGAGCCGCCCCATGGCAGCCAGCTTCTCGGACTGGAGCAGGTGCTGTCTTGCAGCGCTCAGTTCTCTTTCCGTCTGGAGCCTTTCCTTTAAATCCACAAACAAACCCACCGATGCCACTTCATTACCCTTGTCATCATAAATCAGACTGGCTGACAAATTGCCTTCAACCATCTCTCCATTGTCCTTTGTAAAATTCAATGGGTAGGAGTTCAATTTCCCTTTACCCCCGAATTTCTCATCCCTGAGCATCTCATTGACCTTTTTTGCGACCTTGATGGAAAAAATCTGCTGAATGGTAATTTTTTCAACCACTTCGGCGGATTTCAATCCGAAAATAGTTTCCGCTCCCTGGTTCCAGAGCCTGATAAGGCCCTTGGTATCCATGGCCATGATGGCATTAGGAGAGCACGAGATAATCTTATTTAAAAAATCATGGGCTTCTTTGATCTCGATGGCACTTTTTTTTCTCCTTGTCTGATCAACAACAATTCCTTCATATCCCAGAATTTCGCCTTTTGAATCATACCGGACATTGCTGGTGAGAAGAATATGAAGGATGTTTCCGTCACGGCGCCGCCATTTGACTTCATAATCCACTACCTTGCCTCTTTTGCCAATTATTTCCGTATATTTCTGTCTGTCTAAAGGGCTTAAATACACATCTCTTGCAAGATCAAGGGAAAGAAATTCATCCTTATCCTGGTATCCCAGCATTTTTAAAAGCGTCGGGTTGACATCCAGAAACCGTCCTTCCTTGCTGCTGATAAACACCCCGCACCCCACATGTTTAAACAGCCTCTGATAGCTTTCCTTTGAAGATTTGAGTTTTTCCTCCTGAAGGATTGAATGGGTGATGTCCCGGTATATGGCAAGTTTTGATTTTGTATCGTCATGATTGTTAATCAGCGTTTCCGACAAGGAAAAAAACTTGCTCACGGAATCAATATAAACCTCGCTGTGATGGGTTCCCCCTTTTTTAAAGACTTCGTCAAAATTACACCAGTCACAGGGCTTATCCGATCCAACAAGCACCATGTGGCACTTTTCTCCAACCCTGTCCCCAAATAGCACCTTCATATATTTATTCATATATTCAACAGTATAATCTTCACTGACAATATAAATACCGTCTTCAAAAGCATCCAGAGCTTCCAGAAGCTTAGGGGTGTGGTCCTTCATGACATCCTCCTTTATTTTCAGTAACACTCAAGTCTCAAACTAATACGTGCCGCCCTGTTTTTTGTCAAGCATTGGCCAGTGTATTCATTTTTTCGTCAGGCTTTCCCTTGACAGTCTGAATCAGGCCAACTATAAGAAGCATGAATGTCCAGACTCAAAAAAGCATCTTGAACAATGATATGAGTTCCGGGGAATCATATGACCGATGATACTGAAAAAACCGCAGGCATGGAAGAAGAGAAACTGGGGAAAGTAATTTTTTATCTTCTCAAAGAAAACCATCTGACCCGTGAAAACATCAATTACGCAAAACGGATCCAGAAAAAACTGTCCCCTCCCAAACCGCTTCTGGAAGTATTAAAGGAACTCGAATATGTCAATGATGAAAAAATAACCCAGGCCATCAGGGCCAACAAGGATAACCTCAAGCTGGGCACTCTTCTGGTCGAGCTGGGACATATTTCAAGAAAAGAACTTGAAGATGCCCTGAAGATCCAGCACGATGAAAAAAATAAGAGAAAACTCGGCGATATTCTTCTGGATCAGCGGTTTATTGATGAAAAAAGCCTCATCGAAATGCTGTCCCTCCAGATGGGATTCCCTTATCTTGAACCCGAATTTCTGGACCTTGATCCGGATCTGTTCAAACAGGTTCCGTACAAACTTTTCATGCAGAATAAATTTATCCCCATCCGGCTCCAGGGGGAAAAAGTTCTGATTGCGTTTTCAGATCCCCTTCACAAACCCACCATTGATTCGGCCAGGGGAATATTTAAAAAAGACATAGAGATTGCCATTTCAAAAAGAGATTCCATTGATTTTGCCATCCAGAGGATGATCCGGGAGGAAAACAAAGATAAGAAACCTTTGACCATTGATGATGAATCCATTGTCGGCATTGTCAACACCATCATCATCAATGCCATCCGGGCCAAGGCCAGCGATATCCATATCGAACCCATGCATGACCGCTTCAGGGTGAGGCTCAGGATTGACGGCATCCTCCACCATATCAAAGATTATTCAAAAGACATCATGCCCCTCATTGCAAGCCGCATCAAAATTATGACCGGCCTTGACATTGCCGAAAAAAGACGGCACCAGGGCGGCAGAATCGATTTCCAGTTCGGTGAATACAAGGTGGACTTAAGGGTTTCCACCTATGTCACGGTGCATGGGGAAAAGATCGTTTTCCGGATCATCAATAAGATGGACAAACTCTTAAAAGTGGAAGAGCTTGGAATGCCGCCGAGAATGCTTGATAATTTTATCAATTATTCACTTGAATCTCCCAGCGGTGTTCTGATTGTAACCGGTCCCACAGGCTCGGGTAAAACATCCACCGTATACAGTTGCATCGACCATCTGAACACCCCTGAAAACAGTATCATCACTGCCGAAGACCCGGTTGAATATGTCATCGACGGCATTGCCCAGTGTTCCATCAATACCAAGCTGAACCTGACCTTTGAGGAAACGCTCCGGCACATTGTCCGACAGGACCCGGACATTGTCGTCATTGGTGAAATCCGGGATTTTTTCTCTGCCGATATAGCGGTTCAGGCAGCATTGACCGGACACAAGGTTTTGACCACCTTTCATACGGAAGACAGCATCGGCGCCCTGATACGTCTGATGAACATGAATATAGAGCCTTTTTTAATCGCCTCCACCATCAATTGTGTCCTGGCCCAGAGGCTTCTGCGCCGTGTCTGCCCCCTTTGCAGAAAAAAATACACACCTGGTGCGTCGGAGATAAAGCGACTGGGATATATGGGCGGAGAACTGGACGGCGGATCATTTTACAAGGCTGAAGGCTGTAATCAATGCCGCCACTCAGGCTACAGCGGCAGGATCGCGGTCCATGAAATGCTCCTGCCGGACGAACATGTCCGGGATGCGGTCCTGAAACGGGCCACGAGCCATGAACTGAGAACCATCAGCCTTAAGGATGCAGGGCTTGTCACCCTTCTGGAAAATGGAATTTACAAGGCCGCAAAGGGCATCACCACCATTGAAGAAGTCTTAAGATGCCTGCCGAGACTTAACCTTCCAAGGCCCATCAGTGAAATTAAACGATTGCTTGGAGGATAATTTTGCAAAACGACCACTCCTTTCTGGAAATCATTGACGACTATGTTGAATCCGACAGGGTTATCCTTCCCCCGTTTGATAAAACCGCCCTCAGAATTCAGATGGAAATTCAGAAAAAAGATGCCCAGCTTTCTAAAATTGAAAAGCTGATTATTGCCGATCCTGCCATGTCGAGCCAGATCCTGAAACTTGCCAATTCCTCCTTTTTCAGGGGATTGTCAAAGGTGATGACCGTCCGGGAAGCCGTTGTCCGCCTGGGGCTGGACGAAATCACCCGGATGGTGCTCATCCTGACTCAAAAAGAGCTTTACAGCACAAAAGATACCTTTATCCAGAATTATCGCAATCTGCTGTGGCAGCATGCCCTTGTCTGTGCCCTGTCCAGCCAGTGGGTCGCAAGGGAGGCCGGCTATGAAGAACTCATCCAGGAAGTTTTCTTTGCCTCTCTCATGCATGATATCGGAAAATTATTTTTAATTACCATCATTGAAAAAATTAAAATTTCAAAGGAAGTGCCCTTTATCCCTTCGCCCGCCATTATCCATGAAATCATCCGAACCCAGCATGCCGAACAGGGATTCAGACTCCTGAAAAAATGGAATATCCCTGAAAGATATTGCCAGGTGACAAAAGAACATCATGATGAAAAATTTGATACCACCAATGTTCCCCTGATTGTCCTGAGGCTTGTGAATAAAACCTGCAATAAAGTCGGCGTTTCCATTGAAAAAAAACCTGATGCCGGAAACCAGATTGTCGCGGAAGCCAATTTTTTTGGATTTTCAGAAATCAAACTGGCAGAACTTGAATTACAGATCGAGGATTCCCTGAAAAGAATTTCCAGCCACTACAATCTCAGTGCCTGATAGCAGATCACCTGTTGTATAAAAAAATGGGAACCTATCAGGGATTACCCTTTTCCGGGTCATTGTGTTCCCAGATCACATCATCAAGGATTTTTTTAAAATAGGGGGTGATGTTTTCAAATTTAATGGCAATCCCGCTCTCTTCCACCCTGACAATGCTTCCCTGAAGCTTGAAGGGCTTATTATATCCCGGTACGCTGAAAACAACCCGAACGCTTTTATGGTCTTCAAATTTTCCCGATGCAGTGATAAAAATACCGCTTGCACTGATATCCGCTGTCTGGGTCTGGATAATCCTTTCTCCCACAAGAACGTCAATATCGGCTTTTGTCTCCAGGCGTTGATATTCCCTCTGCTTACCGGTCTGCCAGGTTTTCAGAATCTCCAGGATCTCTTCCTGCTGCTCTTTTGTCAGATTGCCAACTCTTTTGATAATTTCATCCTGAAGTTTCATATCGGCTTCCATCATTGGGTTGTGGTCGTTTCTGCCTATTTGGGATACTATTTTTTTATAAACCAATTAAACGGATTAAACAAGGCAGGCTTACGATTTTTTTTAATTTCAGATAATTACCGGCAGCTACCCTGATTCAGGATTTTGCAGTTACGCTTGAAAGACCTCAATATTAATGATAATTCATTTTCCAACGCTGCCCGGTGAATAAAAAGGAAAAAAAATGAAAGAAGACAGGTCTGCATTTGAAAAAAAGGTCCTCCCGCTTCGAAGGGAAATTGACGGCATTGATTCACAGATTCTTTCCCTTCTGGCCCGGCGCCAGGCCGAAGTTGAGAAAGTAGTGCAATTGAAAAAAAAATATCATGTTCCTGTGTATCATCCTGCCAGGGAAGAGGATCTGATTTCAAGTCTCAGGGCCTCGGCAGAAAAGGCCGGGCTTGAGCCGGATTTCCTCGAAGATCTCTACCGGGTCATCCTGAGACAATCCCGTGTGGAGCAGACCGACAAAATGGCCCATAAGGGACTCCGGCCCGGTGCCGGCATTCTGATCATCGGTGGTTCAGGGCAGATGGGGAGTTTTTTTTCATCTCTGTTTCAAAAATCCGGCTATCATGTCAGGATTCTTGCAGAGGATGACTGGGACAGGGCGGAATTTCTGTGCAAAAATATCGATCTCGCCCTTGTATCCGTACCCATTGATAAAACCGAAGACGTGATTGAGAAAATTGCCCCCTTTCTTTCTCCGGAAACCCTTCTGGCCGATCTGACCAGCATCAAGGAAAAACCCTTGAAAAAAATGCTGGATTCCCATTCAGGCCCGGTGATGGGACTTCATCCCATCTTCGGCCCCACCTCGACCTCCCTGGATAAACAGATCATTGTGGTCACACCTGGCCGGCATCCGGATCAATGCCGCTGGCTCATTGATCAGTTTATCCTCTGGGGAGCCGTAATGGTTGAATCCGGTGCAAAAGAACATGACGATATCATGGAAATTGTCCAGGCTCTGCGCCATTTCGCCACCTTCTGTTTTGGCCGGTTTTTATATGAAAAACACGTCCGCCTTGAAAAAACCCTGGAATTTTCAAGCCCCATTTACCGTCTTGAACTGGGGATGGTGGGAAGACTCTTTGCCCAGGATAGTTCTCTTTATTCTGAAATTATTTTTGCCACAAAAGAGCGAAGACTTCTTTTAAAAGAATATATTGCTTCCTTGAACACCCATCTTGAAATGCTGGAAAACAATGACAAAGCGCTTTTTGAATCCAGGTTCACTGAAATTGCAGGATGGTTCGGCCCTTTCAGTGAACAGGCCCTGCGTGAAAGCACATATCTGATCAACAGACTGATTGAAAGATTCTGATCCGCAGCCGGGTCAAAGGCTTCCATACTGTTTTAATTTCTTTAACAGGGTCTTCCGGGTGATTCCCAGTTTTCTTGCTGTCTCACTCTTATTGCCGCGGGAGGATTCCAGGGTGGACAAAATCGCCGTTTCTTCAATCCTGGCAAGGCTCATGGGACCGGATTCGCCCGGTGACCGGCGTTCTTCGGTTTTTTTTGCAGGCACAAAGGATAGGTCATCCATGCCGATATAGTCGGATCTTGCCAGGACAACCCCTCTTTCAATACAGTTCATCAATTCCCTGACATTTCCCTCCCAGTCATAACGGATCATGGCATCCATGGCATCCGGCGAAAACCCTTTAATATCGCGTTTGTTCTTTTTTGAAAACAATTCCAGAAAATGAAGCGCAAGGGCGGGGATATCTTCTTTTCTTCTCCGCAGGGGCGGGATTTCAATGCTCACCACGTTGAGACGGTAATAAAGATCAATACGGAATTGCCCCTGTTCCGCTATTTTTTTTAAATCCCGGTTGGTGGAGGCAATGATCCGGACATCGGTCCTGATGTTCTGATCGCTTCCCACAGGCGTGATTTCTTTTTCCTGGATCACCCGCAAAAGTTTTGCCTGCATGGCAAGACTCATCTCACCGATTTCGTCCAGAAGGATGCTCCCCTTGTCGGCCAGAAGAAATTTTCCCTTTCTGGTTTTGTCCGCACCGGTAAATGATCCTTTTTCATGACCGAAAAGCTCGGACTCCAGAAGGGTTTCCGTGATGGCGGCGCAATTGATCCGGACAAAGGGCTGGTGTTTTCTGGGCGAATTATCATGAATGGCCTCGGATACCAGTTCCTTGCCGGTCCCGGATTCCCCCATGACAAGGACATTGGCATCCGTGGGCGCCACCATCCGGATGGTGTCAAGAAGCGCCTTGATCAAGGGGCTGTTTCCGATAATGTCATGGCTGAAGGTTTTTTCCTTAAGCCGGTTTTTCAGACTCCTGTTTTCCGTTTTCAGATAAAGGCTTTCAAATATCCGTTCAATGGTCAATTTGAGTTTGTCAAAATCCAGGGGCTTAGTAAGATAATCATAGGCCCCGATTTTCAATGCATTCACTGCGGTCTGGACCGACGAATAGGCGGTCATGATGATCACCGGCAGAGACGGGTTATAGGATTTAATCTGCTGCAACGCTTCCATACCGGACATATGAACCATCTTCATATCCGTCAGGACCATATCAAAGGGTTTTTCCTTGACCAGGGCAACGGCGGTTGATCCGTCATCGGCCTCGTGTATCTCATAGCCCCAGTCCGTCATCAGGGTTTTGAGCATTCGGGAGTGGGCCTTGTCATCATCCACGACCAGTATTTTTTTCATTTTTCCTTTATCCTTTTATGCAATCGGCAGATTCATGATAAAACAGGCACCTGCTCCTTTTTGGCTTTCCACACGGATACTGCCCCCCAGGTTTTCAATGATGCGATGAACGATGGAAAGTCCAAGGCCCGTGCCTGTGGGGCGGCTTGTAAAATAAGGATCAAAAATCTGATCCAGGGATACCGCGTCAATGCCTGTCCCGTTGTCTTTGACCCGTATTTCAATCCAATCGTTCCGGTCTGTATCCTTTACGCTGACGGACAGTGTCCCACCCTTTTCCAGGGCCGCAACGGCATTGATATATAAATTCAGAAGCACCTGGTTCATCCGGTCACCATCCGTATGGATCAAGGCCTTTGCCGTATAGATATCAACCTCTGTTTTTATCTCTTTCTGCTCCAGGTCATGGTGGATGAGTTTTAAGGAATGGTCAATCATCTGCCGGATATCCACATCCTTTTTTTCAACCTCCATGGGTTTTGCAAACTCAAGCAACTGGGTGATGGAACGGTTGATACGTTCCACTTCCTTAACCATGATAAGGGCGGTTTCCCTGTCGTTTTCATTTTTTTCATAGCGTTTACCAAAATAGGTGGCAAACCCTTTAATGGAACTCAAGGGGTTTCGAATCTCATGGGCAACCCCGGCAGCCAGCTTGCCGATGGCGGCCAGCCGCCGGTTGGTTTCCACCTGTTTTTTTAATTCGCTGATCTGGGTTAGATCCCTGAAAAGAAATACAAAGCCTGTGATTCCCTCTTCAAGGGCACTGACCGGAGATGCCGTGATATCCAGAAGGATTCTGCGACCGGGGGTAATCTCAAGATCGACTTCCCTGTTCACCTGTTTTTGTGAAATTGCCATTTCCCTGATCAGATCCGTCATTTCAGGGAAGGGCCGGGTAAGACCCGAGCCAAGGATATCCCTTGCCGCCTGGTTCATGGACGTGATGCGGTTTTCCATATCAATGGTCACAAGTCCCGAAGGCATATTCTGGATCACATGGTCGGAAAACGCTTTGACCTGGGTCAAAGATGCCTTTGCTGCCCGGTAGGCCTGGAAAGCAAAAAGCGCAATCATGCCGACACATCCCAGAATAAACAAAAAAACAGCCTGAAAAAGGGTCTCTCTTAAAAAGCGTTCCTTTGCCAGCCTTTCCTTTTTCATGGAAAGTCCTGCAAAAATATAATGCTCTGCCGGGTCCGGAAGATCCTCCCTTTGATTCTCAAGATAGGGCCTGCTCCAGTCCTGGGGTCCATGATCTTCCGGAGATTCCGGCGGCAGGGGCTCAGCCCGCATCATCTGCATTCCCCTCATTCTGCCGTGTCCATGCATCCCTTCTCCCCGACGGACCGGCACAAACCGTTTATAGACTTCAAAAACCTCTTCCCCGTCTTCCAACTGCTTTACCCTGAAAAGGACCCGGCCCGGGTCCGGGCTGATGTTTTCCGGCAGGGGCATATCACCCACAATCCTGCCCACCCTGTCCATATCGGAATGCGCCAGGACTTTCCCCTCCTTTGAGGTGATCATCATATAGACGACCTCGGGCTGCAATGCGGTTTCAAAAAGCATGGCCTGGATTCTTTGTGCGCCCCAACGCATGGTAAACATCCCCGTCCTTGTCCCGGCTTCAAAGGTCCGGATCAGGGCCGTCCCCTTTTCCAGCAATTGCTGGGTAAAAAACTCCTTCTGCCTTTCCAGCCGGTCCAGGGTCATGAAGGTAAAAATCGGGAGCAGGATCAATAGAACACCTGCCGGGAGCAGGGGTGAAACCAGTGATATTGTTTTTTTTCTCATTTTGTTTTTTTCTTTATAAAGTCGGATGAAATTTCAATATTCTCCATGACAACAGGTGAAGCAAAAACAATACCATGGCCGAAACCGCCCTTTCCATAGTAAAGGGGGAGGTATCGGCATTCTCATACCGGGTATTTTATCCACACCTGGATACAAGAGCCTGTATAAAAAGTATACAATAAGCTCCTGTTTAAAACAAGCTCGATTTCCAGTTTAAATAAAAATACCTATTTATTTCAGTGTATTATAAATAACTTTCCACTATGGCACAGCCTTTGCTAAATATGAGTTCCAGGAAGCGATCATAACGATCCATAAACAAACAATCCAATTTGGAGGTTAGTATGAAAAAATCAATTACCATCATCAGTTCAGTCGTTTTTCTTGCTCTTTTCACAGGAAGCGTGTTTGCCTTCGGGCCGGGCATGGGCATGGGGGGAGGGTCTTCTTCCTGCAGCGGATTCGGAGGAGAGGCTGCCTGGGATGATCTTTCAAAGGAGCAGAGAGATGAATTGACCGCCCTTCGCCAGAAATTCATTGATGAAACCTATGCCCTGAGAGCTTCAATGCTTCAGAAACACCAGGAAATGAGACTGCTCATGGAGACATCCACTCCTGACAGGGCCAAACTCAGTAAATTATCAGGGGAAATCCTGGATATTGAAAAACAATTAAATGAAAAACAGATTGATTTCATGTTGAGCGCCAAGAAAATTTCACCCGAAATAGCTCTTGGCGCAGGGTTTGGACGCGGCCACGGGAAATCCGGCAAAAGAGGTGGAAACCGGGACTGTCCCCGCAATCAGGATGGCGAACGCGCCTTCAATAATTAGAATCTGAACAAAAAACGATAAAAAAGCCCGGAAGCATCCCCTGCTTCCGGGCTTTTTTTATTCCTCGGACCCCACCTCATTTTTCAGCACGCCGATATGCTCTATCCTTGTTTCCAAAATATCCCCCGGCTTTAAATAGACCGGCGGTTTTCTCGCAAATCCTACCCCGGACGGTGTCCCCGTCAGAATCAGGGTACCCGGTAATAGGGTGGTCGATTCGGACAGATAAGAAATAATCCGGGCCACAGAAAACATCATATCGCTGGTATTGCTTTTCTGCATAATTTCACCATTCAGCACACATTCGATATCCAGGGCATCCGGGTCCGAGAGTTCATCGGGCGTCACCAGCCAGGGACCGAAGGGACAGAAGGTATCAAAACTTTTTCCCCTGATCCATTGATTTCCACCGGCATGCATCTGCCACCGCCTCGCAGAAACGTCATTGGCACAGGTATATCCGAGAATATGGTCAAGGGCCCTGTCTACCGGAACATTTCTTGCCGCTGTTTTAATAATCACGGCCAGCTCGGCCTCATAGTCCACTTCCGGAGCCTTGGAACAGCAGGCGGGAATTCTGATCTTCTCCAGATGGGCTGCGGCAGCCCCGGGATTTTTCATGAACAGAACCGGATATTTCGGCAGGTCAAGCCCTGTTTCCTTTGCATGGAGCCGGTAATTCAAGCCTATACATAATATTGCAGAGGGTATAACCGGGGTTAGAAACCGATGGACTGCTTTTCTTTTTCCGGTAACAAAAGATTTCGAAAAAAGATCTCCCTCCATTATTGCAGCGCTTTTGCCATCAAACTCACACCCCGTATAGATCCTATGGTCATCACTTTCAAATCTGAGGATTTGCATGTTTATTTTCCTTTGATAATCCGATATAGTTTCCATGTATGACAATTGATTTTATTGTAATAAAACCATTATCCTGAAAGATCAAGGCCCTGTGACCCGGAATTTTGAAATACTGTTTGAAAGACTTTCTGCAAAAAAAGCAGATCTGATTCTCCTGATTTTAGCCTCACAGCATATTGAAACCCATGTTGAAAAGGAGGATAAAACCTTTCATATCCGGGTTGACCCCGATGACAGGCAAAGGGCCTCTGCCATGATCAATGCCTATTATCGTGAAAACAGACTCCTGAAAGTCAGGCAGACAATTCAGGATTTCAGCATCAGCCCCTTTAAATCAGTCCCGGCCTTTATGATCATGGGTTTTTTGGCGGCAGTCCATATCCTTTGCCTGCGCTTTGATATCCATGAGACCATGATCCTTAAATATGGGGCATCCTCGCTTTTCATCCGCCAGGGTGAAAATTTCAGGGCCATAACCGCCCTTTTTCTTCACGCAGATGCCGGTCATCTCCTGGGAAACATGGCTGGCATGCTCATTTTTGCTGCGCCCTTCATCAGCCTTTCAGGATTTGGAACCGGCCCCTTTATGCTGCTTTTAACCGGCACACTGGGGAATCTCATGACTTCCGGGCTTTACCGGACAGCCCATCTTTCCATTGGTGCCTCCACCTCGGTCATGGGGGCCGCAGGCCTTCTCGCGGCCTTTCAGATGACCCGGCAAAGAAAATCCCTTTCCCTGGATACGGTCATCCCCCTCATTGCCGGAGCAACTCTTGTCGGGCTTCTCAGCCAGGGAGAAAGAACCGATATCTTTGCCCACGTTTTTGGATTTTTAAGCGGATTTATTTTTGGCCTCCCCTTTTTCCCCCTGAACCGGACCGTCAGATCTCGTTTAAAAGAGCCCATGGCTCTTCTGATAACCCTTTTGATCGTTATTTCATCCATCCTATCCGGGAATTCCTGAAATCAATCAGGTCTGATATTAATTCTTGACTTCAAATTCAAGTTTCTTTACAAATGTTACCGTCGGTAAGGTCAGACGATTTGACGAACCAGACGGCTTCAGCGGTATTGAAAGAAACGTCCGGCCTTGTGTAATATTTTGCTACCCAAAAGGATGGAAAAATTGGATTTTTATGAATTTGTACGCGGCCCTCTGGCAATGGTATCCTTTGCCATACTGATGATAGGCACCTGTTTCAGGCTGATAGGTTTCTTCATCAGAGGCACAAACCCGAAACTGCTCTACCCAAAAGAAAACCTGACACATGGATTCATGTCGATAGCCTTCGGGCTGATTCCCTTTGCCACCCGGTTTATGAGACAACGCCCCCTGTTTACCAGCGTCACTGTTTTATTCCATTTGTGCGCCCTTCTTGCTCCTTTATTTTTTTTCTCCCACATCGTCCTCTGGTTTGAATCTTATGGATTTTTGTGGAAAGCTCTTTCCGATGGAATGGCAGACATCATGACCCTATTTGTTCTTTTCGCCTGTATTTTTTTCTTTGTCAGGAGAATGGTGATTCCTGAAGTTCGAATGGTAAGCCGGACATCCGACTTTCTGATCCTGATCCTGATTTTCATTTCTTTTCTGACCGGCTTTCTCGCATTTCATCAATTGGGTCCATACCGGCCCATGCTCATTACCCATATCTTTTCAAGCGAAGTGCTCATTGCCATGATCCCTTTTTCAAGGCTTTGGCATATGATTGTGTATCCCTTTTCCCGGTACTATATGGGAGCGGATTTCGGGACGGTTCTGAAGGCCCATGACTGGTAACATAGTTGAAAAAAGGAAATCCATAATGAAACAAAAATTACTTTTGCCTGCTTTGCTGATCATATTTCTTGGCATCCTGTTTATTTTTCAACCCTGCCTTTTCGCAAGGGAAAATAAAACCGGTCCTGAAAAAACCCCTTTCTTTTCAGATCTGAAAAGACCCGCGCCTGCCTTTGACCATCCACGGCACGAGACAGGCTTAAGTGACAAAGGCTGCGGGATCTGCCATCATGTCCTTGATAAAACCCTTAACAAACTTGTATATGCCGAGGGAGAGGAAGCTGCCTGCCATCAGTGTCACTTAAAGGAATCCTCAAATACTGTTCCGGCATTAAGAGAAGCCGGCCATGAAATGTGCACAGGCTGTCACAGAAATTTGATAAAAGAAAAAAAACCGGCCGGACCCACCACCTGCGGTGAATGTCACAGGAAATAATATTACAGGGAACAAAACATATGACTGCTCATTCCGATTCAAGCACCCCGTCAAAAGAAGCTGTAAACAGATTAAGCGCCCGTGAATATATTGAAAAACTGCGGCGCATTTACGATACCTATACCAGCACCAAATTTTTTTCCATGCTCAATGCCTGCGTCAACTGCGGGGCCTGTGCCAATGCCTGTCATTATTATTGCTCCGAACAAAAACCCGAACATATCCCGGCCAACCGGATAAAGGTACTGGCAAAGGTTATCTCCGAATATTTTCACCCCATAAAATCAAAACTGGGCCTGTCCGGTTCCCGAGATCCCATGACCAACCCGAAATTCGACGCCCTTTATAAGGCTGCCTTTGAAAACTGCACCCTTTGCGGCAACTGTGCACTGATCTGTCCCATGGGGATCAATACAGGGGAAATCATGTATGTGGCAAGGGCCCTTTTGTTCGGACTTGGAAAGCTTCCTTCAGGGCTTGTGGGTCCTGTGAACACCACCCTTGAAACAGGCAATTATCTCGGGCTCGCCAAAGAGGATTTCATCGACACCATTGAATGGATAGCCGAAGAAATGGAAGAGGACATGGGAGAAGGATTCACCCTTCCCATCGATAAAGAGAATGCAGAGATCCTTTATGTGCCCCATCCTTTGACATTAAGGGACCTTCCTTTTCTGCTCATGGATGAACTCAAGATTCTTTCCCTGGCCAATGAAAATTACACCCTGTCCACCCATGGATTCGACGTTGCCAATTATGCCTTTTACCAGGGAAGCCGGGAAAATGCTTCCCAGGTGGCCGGCAACCCCCTTGAAGCCAGACGGATAATCAATGCCAAAGCTATCGCTCTGGCCCCCTGCGGACACGGATATCGCGTTTTAAAACATGAAATGGAAAAGATCCGTGGGGAGCGGTTTGATTTTAAAATCTACACCCTGGTGGAACTAATTGATCAATATGTACAAAGCGGCAGGATAAAACTTGAAAAAAACCTTTTTGACGGCCCTGTCACCTATCATGACCCCTGCAATATCGGACGCAGGGGAGGCGTTATTGAAGAACCAAGGCGAGTCATCCGGGCCCTGACCTCCGATTTTATCGAAATGACGCCCACAGGGGTTCACAATTATTGCTGCGGCGGCGGAGGAGGACTCGCATCCACCGGAGATCTAGGCCATATCCGTCAGCGGATGGGAAAAATTAAAGCCGAGCAGATCCAAAAAACCGGGGCTAAAACCGTCATTACAGGTTGTTTCAACTGCAAGAACCAGATCCGGGATATTGCGGAAACCCATAACCTTGATTTCCAGGTCAAAAGCATAGTGGAAGTGGTTGCCAATTCCATAAAAAAATAGTCCAGCCTTAAAGGAGAAAACATGGAACAGGCCAGAAAAATAAAACAAACCCTGAACGCCGTACCCATTCTTGAAGGCGCCGGTGTTCACCTGAAACGCGTATTCGGCAGTTCCGAAATTCCCGACCTTGACCCCTTTCTACTCCTGGATGATTTTCATTCCAATGACCCGGCAAAATACATCAAAGGATTTCCCTGGCATCCCCACCGAGGGATTGAAACCATTACCTATATCCTTCACGGGAATGTGGAACATGGAGACAGCATGGGAAATAAAGGCGTGATTGCATCCGGCGATGTCCAGTGGATGACGGCCGGAAGCGGAATCGTTCACCAGGAAATGCCCAAAGGGGACAAAAGCAATCTCCTGTGGGGATTCCAGCTCTGGGCCAATCTCCCGGCCTCCCATAAAATGATGCCGCCCCGGTACCGGGAAATCAAAAAGGATGAAATCCGGGAAACGGTTCTGGAAAACGGCATCACCGTCAGAGTCATTGCAGGAAAGGTCAATGGAGTCGAAGGGCCGGTCAAAGACATTGTCATTGACCCTCAATTTCTGGATGTTACGATTCCTGAACACGCTGTCTTTGATCATGCGATTACACAAGGACATAAAGCCTTTGCCTATGTGATTGAAGGTCAGGGCGTTTTTGAGCCAGGCGCACAAAAGGCCATGGGGCCTGAAACCCTGGTTATCTTTAATGACGGGGAAAAAGTGACGATTGCGTCAAAGGATAAACCCGTCCGGTTTCTTCTGATTTCAGGAAAGCCCATCAACGAGCCCATTTCCTGGCAAGGCCCCATTGTCATGAATACGGATGAGGAACTTGAAACCGCCTTCCGGGAATATCGGGATGGAACCTTTTTAAAGCATCAGAAAAAATAGGCCGGGGGCTTATCTTTTGACAAGGCTGTTTCTGGTTGCAGACATCTTCGGCAGAACCCCGGCCCTGGAAACCATTGGCAAAAGGCTTTCAGAAATTGTGTCCAACATAGGGATCATTGATCCGTATCAAGGGGGCGGTCACCCATTTGAAACTGAAGCCCATGCCTATGACTATTTCATGGGCCGGGTGGGGTTGAGAAAATACCGATCCATCCTCATGGATCACTTAACTTCTTCTGATCCGGATATCGTCCTGATCGGGTTCAGTGTGGGTGCATCCGCCATCTGGGCCGTCTCAGGCCATCCTCCCCTCGGGCATATCAAAAAGGCCTTCTGCTTTTATGGATCACAGATCCGGCAAAATACCGATATTCAGCCCGTATTTGATATGGAGCTTATTTTCCCGGAACAGGAGCCCCATTTTGATGTGGATGAGCTGATTTGCACACTTAAGCCGAAAAACCGTGTCACCTGTTCAAAAGCCATGGGCCTGCACGGGTTCATGAATGAACTTTCCCCTCATTTTGACCCCGTCTGCTACTCGACATGGATAACACATTTAGAAACATCTCTGATTCAATTGAGGGAAGCGAAATAGAAAATTTAAGTATTAAATTCCCTTGTGATTATGCTGTTCAGATGATATTGATGAAACAAAAAATCGTAATCTAAAAGGAGTTCTACTTTGGCCGGCACAATTGATATTGACACCCTGATCGAGATAGTCTCAGCGGGCGGTAAAGTTACTACGGGAATTGATGTTTACAATAATGAAGGTACCCTTCTGCTGGAAAAGACCTTTGTTGTGACCAGCACTAAAATCCTGGAAATTATTAAAAAAAGCGGGATTAAAAAAGTTCCCTTAAGTGCGGATGGGGCAAGCGGGATATGGGATGCCCAGGGTAAAAAAATTTCCGGCGACCCGGAAACCCTTGTTTCGGAATCTGCTCGGATTGCCCAGAGCCGGACCCCATCTGATTTGTCGGGGGCCGCCTTAAACGGCCTTGGGAAAAGGTTGTATGAAATAGAGGAAAGCAGAAAACTGGCCCATGAAAACTACGAAGTGGCCAAGAAATGCATCAAAAAAGCCCTTACCGATATAAAAAATACAGGCGGCCAGTTTGACTATGCTGAAGTCAGCGCCCATGTTTCGCATCTGGCAGGGTTCCTTACCGTCATGGACAATCCTTTCTCTTACCTGACAAAGGAAATCCTTTCCTATGATGATTATCTGTACAATCATTCCATCAATGTCTGTACCATCGGAACCGCGATCATGAACAAGTTCAACCTCCTGTTCAGCACCATGATCAGCAGCCACCTGAATTCTTCAGAAAATGACGCCTATGATCCCTTTAACAAATCTCCAGGCCTCCCGAAAACCATTTATCGCCATTTTCAGAAAGATGAACTCCAAAGCATCTCCCTTGGGTTTTTTCTTCATGATATCGGTAAAGTGATGATTCCCGATACAATTCTGAACAAATCCGGCAAACTGACAAATATTGAATTTGATATCATAAAAAAACATTCCTATGAGCTGGGCCTATCGATTCTTGAAAAAAACAATCTGAACAATCCCTTCATCACCAATGTTGTGAAATATCATCATTCAGCGCTGTACCAGGGCGAACCCAATTGTTACCCCGAAGATGGCCTGCCCGAAGAGATTCCTTTGTACGCCAAAGTCTGCAAGATTGCCGATATGTATGATGCCATGACCTCCAAAAAAAGTTATAAAGAAGCATCAAACCAGATTAATGCGGTGACGGAAATTTTCCGAACCTATGCCAGGAAAGACGCTCTGCTGCAATATATTCTTCAATCCTTTATTAAAACCATCGGAATATATCCCCCAGGAAGCATTGTCTTTCTGCGCAACGGTCAGATGGGATATGTCCTTGAAAGCAAAGGTCCTTTGGTTCTCCCCTTTACAGGTACAGACGGAAGCCGCCTTTCAGCCAAACCCGACCCCCTGGACCTGAGCGAGCCCGGACTGGATGAATCAATGAAAATAGACAACCGGAGAAGTATTAAAAACCCGCTTGAGGTTTATGAGCTTCTTCCCTCTTATTTGCGATCCGGACATTCGGGAACTTAAAAAATCAGAGGCGATTTTAAATTTGAATGGAGAAATCATGGGACAATGGCATCAAACCGGCTGTGTATTGTGCGCTCAGAATTGCGGACTGAAAATATGGGTTGAAAACGACCGGATGGTAAAAGTCTTGCCGGACAAGGAAAACCCCCGGAGCCAAGGGTATGCCTGCCGGAAAGGCCTGAGCATCCTGTATCACCAGTATCCGAAAGATCGCCTGACCCATCCCTTGAAAAAAATAAACAAAAAATTTGAACCGATCTCCTGGGACCAGGCCCTGACTGAAATCGCCGAAAAAATGAAGGCCCTTGTCCATGAATCCGGTCCCAGATCCCTTGCCTATATGGGGGGAAGCTCCCAGGGCGGACATATGGAAGCAGGATTCGGCCTCAGTCTTTTGCGGGGCATGGGATCACAATATTATTATTCATCGGCAGGCCAGGAATTCAGCGGCCACTGGTGGGTCACCGGCCGGATATTCGGCAAACAGTATAATATCGCCATCCCGGATGAACACCATACTGAGATGCTGGTGGCCTGGGGATGGAATGGCATGGAAAGCCACCAGATGCCCCGTGCCCCAAAGGTCCTGAATGATTTCTCCAGAGACCCGGACCGGTTGCTGGTGGTGGTGGACCCCCGGAAAAGCGAAACGGCAGCCATCGCCGACATTCACCTGGCCCTGCGACCGGGAACCGACGCCCTTTTAATGAAGGCCATGATCTCCATGATTATGGACAAGGGCTGGGAAGCCTCGGATTACCTGAAAGACCGTGTAAAAGACTGGGAATTGGTCAAGCCCTGGTTCATGGCCTTTGATGCAGGGTCGGCCATCAACGTCTGCGGCCTGGACCCTGAAACGATTCTCCATCTTTGCCATCTCATGACCACCAAAAAATGGTGCGTCCACCCGGATCTGGGGATCTATATGGGCCGCCAGAGCACCCTGAGTTCATATCTTCTGCATATCCTGGGGGCGGTCTGCGGCATTTTCCAGAAGCCCGGCGGCAATGTCATCCCGGCCATGGCCATGCCCATGGGATTCCATGCCGATGAACGAAACCCAAAGACATGGAAGACCGTTGCCACCGGCATGCCCCCTGCGGCGGCCGGTTCCTTTCCCCCGGCCGTGATGCCGGAGGAGATTCTTTCCGACGGCTCGGAAAGGCTGAGGGCCGTATATGTCAGCGCCTGCAACCCTTTGCGCTCCTATCCGGATACAAGGGCCTATGAAAAGGCCTTTGAACGGCTGGATCTTCTGGTGGTGAACGATCTTGTCATGAGCGAAACCGCACGCCTGGCCCATTATGCCCTGCCCTGCCGGAGCTATTACGAATCCTGGGACACCACCTTTTTCCCGTGGACTTATCCTGAATCCTATCTCCAGCTCAGAAGACCCCTTGTCCCGCCACCGGGTCAATGCCTGGAAGCCTCCCAGATCCACAGCCTGCTGGCGGACAAACTGGGGCTAGTGCCCAAAATCCCCGAAGACCTCCATGAAGCAGCCAAAGGCGACCGCATGGGCTATGGGATGAAATTAATGACCTGGGCCGCCAAAGAACCCGGGGCCTTTAAAGCCATGCCCTTTATCCTGGCCCAAACCCTGGGAAAAGAATGGGACAGTGCGGCCAAGGCAGCCCTCTGGGGGATTCTGATGACGGCTCCTGGGCTGTTCCGGGAAAATGCAGCCAGGATGGGCTTCAAACCGGACATGGACCAGGGAGACAAAATTTTCCAGGCCCTTCTGGATACCCCCCAGGGACTCTGGATCGGAAAAGCAGATACGGTCAATCCCATGGCAGCCGTCAAGACGCCTTCCGGAAAAATAGAACTGTTTATCCCGGAGCTGGCGGAGCAGGCCAAGAATCTGAATGCCGAAGGTGAGGCCAAAGATTTAAAACTTCCAGAGGAATTTCCCCTGATCCTCAATGCAGGCAGGCATTCCAGATATACCATGAACACCTTGATGCGGAATCCGGAATGGAATAAAGGCAAGCGGGACTGCACCATTACGATTCATCCGGAGGATGCCCTGTCCATGGGCCTCATGGACGGCGGGCAGGCCAGGGTGACCACCGAAGCCGGAAGTGAAACAGGAGAAGTTCAGATCAGCGATCAGGTCTGCCGGGGCACGGTATTGATCCCCCACGGATTCGGCCTGGATTATGACGGCCGGGTCCACGGCATCAACGTCAACAGCCTGACCAAAAACACCCACCGGGACCCCATGGGCACTCCCCTTCACCGCTTTGTGCCCTGCCGGGTCGAAGCCGTATAAAAAAAGGAAGGGGATAAACACTAAGGCGGTCAACCGTATTGCGCGTGAATTTGCCTTGCCGCCTTATTTGGGAAATACGGCCGGGTCGGTGAACACCCAGTCCCGTTTCTCTACCGGGGCATGGCAGGCGGTGCAGACCTGGGCTCCTTCATCAAAGGGCTTTTGTTCGATACCGAGCCAGCGGGCCCAGCCCCAGCCGCAGGTTTCGGCATATTTTTTTGAATCTTTAAACATGAACTCGGCATGAACAAGCTCTCCCGGTACAATTGCCTCTTTCCAGTTTTCCAGCCCGGCCTCTTTCCAAACCACCTTGCCCAATATGGCCCCATCGGGCCAGGGATTTGTTTTGCCCGACCGGGCCGCCTTTACGGCTGCCTCGTTCCCCAGTATCAAACGCATGGTATGGTTATCCGTGCGATGTGAGACCGCTATGGTAGCCCAGTTCCGCCAACCGGCCGGATAGCCTATCCCGTGGGACGGCCCCGGTTCGGCCGCCTCTGCCAAAGTGACACATAGGGCTGAAAGCAAAACTATCAATGTAATAAACTGTCGCATCTTGCACCTCCATGGGTTTGGTGATTTTTCCGCACTCCCCCGAACTACTTCGCTATTACGTGTGTCGTTGTGACTTCGGCCAACAGCTTTTCCTTGTTACCGGTTACCTGGGTTCTGATAACCAGTACCGTTTTCCCTTTGCTCACAAATCTGGCTTCTGCCACAATATCTCCAGCCCTCTGGTTGCCGAAAAGATTCGAATGGATATCGATAGCAAGAGGGAAGCCCTTTCCGTTTTCCCCAATTGTTTGCCCTTCAAGTGCAAGTACCGACGCGGTAACATCCGCCAACCATATCATCGCACCTGCTTGAACCGTACCAAAGGGATTGAGGATGCCTGCTGTAATCGGCATACGGCTGATTACGCAATTAGCGTTTCGTTCCTCAATGAAAAATTCTATATTTCCGGCTCTTTTTGCAGAGTTGATATGATCCTGCAATTTGCTCATCAAAACCTCCATTTAGGGGAATAGGTACTTAAGCGGTTATCCGCATATCTTATAAATTTGAATGAGACCCGGCCCTATTATTTTAAAATCCGGGACAGGGATTTCGTACCAATATTTTCAGGGGCTGTAAAGATAATTTAAAAATCAGGTTAAGATTGCCGGAATTTTGAAAATCCTGTATAAAAAACCATGATCAAACCCATACTGATATGCCTGTTGTCTTTGTTTGTTTTCTTTGGCTGTGAAGACACCAATCCCTATCTTGCAGTGGATGCCGGGCTGGATGTGCTGAAGGCCGTCACCCTGAGTGACGGAGAAGTTAAACTTCTTGCCGCCGAGGCCTCAAAACAATCGGATGCAAAAAACCGGATTGCAAGTCCGGGAGATGCCTACGGAATGCGTTTGAAAAAACTTGTGGGGGACCGGTATGATTCGGACGGATACGCCTTTGATTTCAAGGTCTACCTGTCATCCCAGGTCAATGCCTTTGCCATGGCCGACGGCACCATCCGGATCTACAGCGGGCTCATGGACATGATGAACGATGAGGAGCTGCTCTTTGTGGTAGGCCATGAAATGGGCCATGTGGTCAAACGGCATATCCGGAAAAAAATCATGATAGCCTATGCCGCCAGTGCCGTGCGAAAAGGGGTCGCCTCCCAGGAGAACCTGGTTGGGAACCTTGCCCGGTCCGCCCTGGGCGGCTTTGTCCAGGCGCTGGTCAATGCCCAGTTTTCCCAGGCCGAGGAAAAGGAAGCCGACGACTTCGGCCTTGCCTTTATAAAAAAACACGGGCTGGATGCCCGGTCTGCCGTTTCCGCCTTAAAAAAACTGGACACCCTGGGAAAAGGCCATTCCTTTTTATCCAGCCATCCTGACCCGGCTCTCCGGGCCCAATGCCTTCAAGACCGGATCGACCACCCGGATCAGCCAACAGAGGCCTTGTCCCTCATTGACAGGATCATGGCCTGGGTTAAACGTCTTTTTTTTTAACCATCAGCAGAGAATCCGTATTTTTCTTCATCTCAGCACTCCTTCTATTTCAGCATATTTCAAGCTTGCGGTTAGATGGATAAAAATGTGGTCAGATAGTGATACTCGCTCATATTAACGGTTTTCCCTTTTTTAAATCCATGGGGCGTCACGAGCTGATCCGTCTCCTTCTCAGTCAACCGGATATGTATCGGCGGTCCGGGAGGTCCTTCAATTTTCTTGAATTCCAGAACGGCAAGGCAGCCCCTGGGTTTAAGCAGGGTTTTCACTTCTTTTAAAACCGCATCTGTTTGCCCGGCCTCTTCAAAATCGTGAAGGACTGTGGCCATCAGGCATTGATCAAGGCTGTAATCCTCGATATTGATTTCTTTTGCCGCATCTGCCACAAGGGTCATGATATTGGTGATGCTCCGGGTTTCGATCTGCTCTTCCAGGAGCAGTATCCCTTCTTCCCACAGATCAAGGGCATATACCAATCCCTGATCTCCCACGATATCGGATAAAAAAAGGGAATAGGCACCTTTCCCGCAGGCCAGATCAAGGACGGATGACCCTGATTTGATTGGTAACACCGTCTTTAAAAGATTCGAATCAATGAATTCAAAACTGCTCTTGCCAGCCCCTTTGGGCTTTTTGTAGGTATCATCCATAGTTCAATCCTCCATTAAAATAAATTCGGTTTTTTCAAAGGATCCAATAAAATCTCTTTCCAGATACCACCTTTTTGAATAGAATTGCAAGACCATGACGCATCCTGAACCCCTAACCCAAACCGAAACAAAGGACTACAGCCGCAAATGGCACGCCATGGCAGCCGTGGGGACCGGCGTTTTTCTGGCCACGGTGGACGGCAGCATCATCAATGTCTCCCTGCCCACGCTCGTACGCGAACTGCATACGGAATTTGCCGTGGTGCAGTGGGTGGTGCTGGCCTATCTTCTGACCATAACCAGCACCATGGCAGGCATCGGGCGGCTGGCCGACATGGTCGGGAAAAAATCCATCTACATGACCGGATTTATCATCTTCACGCTGGGGTCTGCCCTTTGCGGATTGTCGCCATCGGTGGAATGGCTCATCGGGTTTCGCGTGCTCCAGGCCATTGGTGCAGCCATGACCATGGCTCTGGGGGCGGCCATTGTAACGGAAGCCTTTCCTCCGGCCGAGAGGGGTAAGGCCATGGGTATGATCGGCTCCATCGTTTCCATGGGAATCGTGCTGGGACCAGCCTTGGGGGGAGTGATTCTGAGTGTTCTCTCCTGGCACTGGATTTTCTTTGTCAACCTGCCTGTGGGGATTATCGGAACCCTCATGGTGAAGCGCAACCTGCCCGATTTTAAACCCGGCAGTCGCCAGCAGTTTGATTTTTGGGGTGCCCTGTCCCTCTTTTTAAGCATCCTGTTCCTGCTGCTGGGATTGACACTGGGGCAAAAACAAGGCTTTTTTCAACCATTGATTTATCTTCTCCTGGGATTATGGCTGATCCTGCTGGCGCTTTTTATTTTCATCGAATTCAAAACAGCCCAGCCCATGATTGATCCCAAATTGTTCCGCAACCCCATTTTCAGCGTCAACCTGACCACCGGCTTCATCAGTTTTGTAGGCCTCGGCGGCAGTGTTCTTCTTCTGCCCTTTTATCTGGAAAACATCCTTAAATTTCCCTCCATGAAGGTGGGGCTACTCATGGGCATCATTCCCGTGATGCTGGGAATCACCTCTCCCCTTGCAGGTGCATTATCAGACCGTGTCGGCAGCCGCAAAATAACCATGACCGGCATTTTGTTGCTGCTTCTCGGATTTCTAGCCGCCGCCACCCTGGATCAACATACCACCTTATGGGGATATGCCCTGCGGATATTCATGGTGGGTGCAGGCATCGGTATCTTCATGTCACCCAACAACAGCGCCATCATGGGTACGGCTCCCCGCCACCAACTGGGCATCGTTTCAAGTATGATGGCCCAGTCCCGCACCCTGGGCCAGACGGTCGGCATTGCCGTCATCGGCGCTATCTGGGCCGGCCGTAGTCTTTTTTATGCGGGAACCGAAACCAGCGGCGGCGCCACCCTGGCGCCCATGGATGCCCAGATCGCCGGTTTGCACGACGCTTTCCACACCGCCGCTGTTTTGACTGCCATTGCCTTGCTGCTAAGTATCTGGGCATATATTCAGGAAACCCGCCAGGGCAAAAGATAAGGCGGTTTCCCGGAGTGGCACAACTGCCACTCCGGTTTGACGATTAACGGTGGGTTTTGTTCAGATGAAATTCCGGATAGGCAATAACCCCAACTTCGAACTGATCAAGGCCCTCCAATTCCATTTCTGCAGGAACTCTGAGGGGGACGAACTTGTCAAGCACTTTGAAAAAGACGTACATGATGACAAAGACAAAGATGATATTGGTTACCGTACCAATGACCTGGGCAAAGAACTGGGTTGAATCTCCAAAAAACAGGCCCTTGACAGTACCGGCTATCCCATTGAAGCCCTCACCGTAAGTCCCGTCGGCAAAGAGTCCCAGCGCCAACACACCCCATGCGCCATTAACGCCGTGTACGGAAAATGCACCGACTGGATCATCAACTTTCATCACCCGCTCGACAAAAAAAACGCTGATACAGAGCAGGATACCGGCAACCGCACCGATGATGACGGCAGAAATGGAATTGACAAAGGCACAGGGGGCGGTGATGGCGACCAGACCGGCCAGGAAGCCATTGGCGATCATTGAGATGTCCGGCTTGCCATAGACGTTCCACATGTAGATCATGGCGGCAAACGCACCGGCAGCCGATGCCAGCATGGTGTTCGTGGCGACCACGGCAAGACGCAGATCGCCACCGGCAAGGGTCGAACCGGCATTAAAACCGAACCAGCCAAAGGCCAGGATGAAACATCCGGTCAGCGCCATGGGAATATGGTGTCCCGGGATGGCGTTCGGCCTTCCGTCGGACCTGAATTTACCAAGCCGCGGTCCAAGGACCATGGCCCCGGCCAGGGCTGCAAAACCACCGGTCATGTGTACTACGGATGAACCGGCGAAATCAACGTGCCCATGCCCCAGACCGAAATTCTTACCCAATTGGGAAAGCCAGCCGCCGCCCCATACCCAGTTGGCATAAAGCGGATAGACCAGCATGGTGATGAAAAAGCCATAGACGACAAAGGACTTGAAGGTCCAACGCTCGGCCATTGATCCCGTCGGGATGGTTGCCGTGGTATCCATGAACACCATCTGAAACAGAAAAATTGCATAGACGGCAACATCATAGGTTCCACCGGACAAAAAGAACCCTTTGGTGCCGAAGAGACCGAAATCATAGCCAAAGAGATTGATGACAAATTCGCTGTTGAGGACTGTGCCGCCACCGAAGGAGGCCACCCCGCCGACCCCGCCCATCTGGATGGCGAACCCGCAGATCCAATAGCCCAGCATACCGATGGCATAGATCATGAAATTCATGGCCATGGTGTGCCCGGCATTTTTCGCCCGTGTGAATCCGGTTTCGGCCAGGGAAAAACCTGCCTGCATGAACATGACCAGAAAACCGCAGATCATGACCCAGACAAAATTAATGGCAATCCTGTTATGGCCGATGACATCTGCCAATTTTCCAGCCAGGGGTTCGGCCTGGCTCATGGCGGCCATATCATCGGCCGTTGGCGCACCTGCGGTCGCCCCGACCACGTCTGCAGCAGTTCCGGTATTGACCCCCGAAGGATCTGCCACCGGGTCTGCCGCCATTGAAACAGACCCATACATCATTATAATTATAAGCAAAAAAAATAAAATATTTTTTTTCATCACTTCCCCCTTTTATTCGGTTTCCAATTTTCTTTGGATCAACATTTATCTTAAGCCCTATTAAATCGCGGCCTCACCTTTTTCACCGGTACGGATCCGGATTACATCTTCAATGGGTAGAATAAAAATTTTCCCATCTCCGATTTTTCCTGTTTTGGCCGCATTGATAATGGTCTGAATCACTTCATCGGCCTGATCATCAGCCACGGCTATTTTGATTTCGACTTTGGGAACGAAATCCGTCTGATATTCCGTCCCCCTGTAGATTTCTTTATGACCTTTCTGCCGGCCAAACCCTTTGACTTCTGAAATTGTCATTCCATTAATATTTATGCTTGTTAAGGCATCTTTTACATCATCAACCTTAAATGGTTTAATGACTCCCAAAATCATTTTCATTTGCATCTCCTTTTTTAAGTTAAAAACCACATTGCTTTTCTTAAGTGCAAAACAGATGCCATCATTCATATATAGACATACTTTTTTATAACTATCCGAAATTCATTAATAAATTTTCTTTAATGCTTGTATGGCAGAACAATACTATCTGCAATTTATTAACAATATTGTTGCTTTTTAGATTCAAAATCGTAACTTAAATTGTAATATATAAAATTTATCCTGATTTTGTTAGCCGTTTAATAAACCTTTCAAATATCAAGGAGATAATGCTGAATTAAAAGCATTTTGACCCCAACAGACGATTGACTGAGGATTGACAAACCCTTTGGAACCGTGATACCGTTCGCATTACTGGTGCAATATGCATTGGTGGACTGGGGGAGCCGATGAGGATCGGCTGAGAGGAAACGGTTTTAAGTTTCGACCCCTGGAACCTGATCCAGGTCATGCTGGCGAAGGAAAGTCGATTTCTTCTCACTTCCCCTGGTTTCATATCCGCCTTTTATAATTTGCACGGATTTTATTAATTTTTTTTAAGCAGGCGGCTTTCCATGCTTCAGGTATGTTCCGTCACCAAATCCTTTAAGGGCCAAACGGTTTTTTCAAACCTTGATCTCACGGTAGGGCAAGGCCGGTTCCATGTGATGATCGGGCCGTCCGGCTGCGGCAAGAGCACCCTTTTTGACGGGCTGACCGGCGTCTTCCCCCTGGATGGGGGGAGCCTTTTCTGGAACCATGAGCCCCTTGCAGACCTTAAGAATCATGCAGCATATATGCAGCAAAAGGATCTGCTCCTGCCCTGGTTTTCTCTTCTCAACAATGCTCTGCTGCCCGCAAAAACTTCAGGTCAGGATATGAAAGCGGCAAAAGATAGGGCATACCGACTTTTTGAACGACTGGGGCTTGAAGGATACGAATCCCATTATGCAAACCAGGTGTCCGGCGGCATGCGCCAGAGATGTGCCCTGGTCCGGACCCTGATGTTCAACCGGGACCTGATATTGCTGGATGAACCCTTATCGGCTCTGGACACCATCACCCGGCAAAGTCTTCAATCCCTGCTTCTGATACTCCAGACCGAGTTCAGGAAAACCATCCTCATGATTACCCATGACATTGAAGAGGCCCTGCTCCTGGCAGATGAGATTTATCTTCTCAGTTCCAGGCCCATGGCTGTCACCCAACGGTTTGTTCTGGATTCACCCAAACCGAGAAAATTTAATGACCCCGAGCTGATGGCCATCAAGGCAGAGGTTCTGGAAAACCTGGAAAAAGAGGTGGGCCATGAACCGGATTAATCTTTGGGCAGCATTTATTGTGGCCCTGATCCTGGGGATCTGGGAAGCAGGGGTGCGGCTACTGGCCGTGCCCGTGTTTATCCTGCCGCCGCCATCCGGCATACTCACCGCTGCCCTGGTGCAGGCCCCCCGGATTTTTCCCCATGCCCTGGTCACGTTTACGGAAATTCTGATGGGAATTGGTCTGGCGGTATGCACGGCCATTCCCCTGGCCATTGTCATGTTTGCAAAACCCACCCTGGAAAAGGCGCTGGCCCCATTTCTGGTGGCATCCCAGGCCATCCCGGTCTTTGCCCTGGCCCCGCTTCTCGTGGTCTGGCTGGGCTATGGTATCGCCTCCAAGGTATTCATGGCCTGGATCATTATTTTTTTCCCCATCTGCGTAAGTCTCCTGGAAGGATTCAAAAGCTGTGATCCGGAATTCAGGGTTTTGTTCCGCCTCATGGGCGCCTCTTTTTTTAAAACCCTGACCCTGCTCTACTGGCCCTGGGCCCTGCCTCATTTTTTTGCCGGTTTGAAGGTGGGCGTGAGCGTGGCCACCATCGGGGCTGTGATCGGGGAATGGGTGGGTGCCCAGAAGGGTCTTGGGTTTCTTATGATCCAGTCCAATGCAAGGCTCCAGGTGGATCTGGTCTTTGCTGCCATCCTCTGGCTCACGGCCATGGGTCTTGTCCTGTGGTGGCTGACCGGAATTCTCGAAAAAAACATCATCAAATGGAAATAGGATTAAAAATAAGAAAGGATGTATTAAAATGAAAAAAAAGATTGCAGGCATCATTTTCAACCTTCTCCTTCTGGCAGGTCTTGCCGGGGCTGCAGAAGAAAATTTAAAGCTTATGCTGGACTGGTTTCCCAATGTGGACCATCTGCCCATTTATGTGGCAAAAGAAAAGGGGTTTTTTGCTGAAAACGGTATCAAAGTGGACATCATCAGCCCGTCTGAAACCTCGGATGCCTTGAAACTGGCCGCCTCGGGCCATATGGACCTCGCCGTATCCTACCAGCCCCAGACCATTATTGCGGCGGACCAGGGAATTTCCATCAAGGTCATTGCCCCCCTGGTGGTTCATCCTTTGACCACCCTGCTCTTTCTTGAGGGAAAGGGCATTAAAACCCCCCAGGATCTGTCCGGAAAAAAAATAGGCTATACCGTTCCAGGACTCATGGATGTGATGCTGGAGGCCTTTGCCGCCATCAACGGCATCAAGGATTACACCCCGGTAAATGTGGGGTTTACCATCCTGCCGGCCCTTGTTTCCAACCAGGTGGATGCCGTCATGGGGCCATTTAAGACCTATGAAACCGTGACCATGGAACAGCAGGGGTATATGGCCCAATTTTTTGAACTGGAAAAATGGGGTATCCCGGATTACGAAGAATTGATTTTCGTATGCAGCCCCAACACCCTGAAGAAAAAACCCAAGGCTGTCAAAGGCTTTGTCATGGCCATGGAAAAAGCGCAGGCCTTTACCACGGCCCATCCACAAGAAGCCCTGGCAATTTATCTGAAAGCCGTGCCCGAGGCAGACAAAAAAATTGAAACCCGGGCCTTTGAACTGACCCGGCCCTATTTTGCCGTTAAAACCAGTCACGACCTTGCCCAATGGCAGGCCTTTGCCGATTTCAGCCTGAAACACGGCCTCATCAAAAACAAAGTGGATGCAAAAACCCTCATCCACACATGGGAAAAATAAGGAGAATTTTTATGACCATCCATCCGTCAAGCATTTTCAAAGATGTTGAAAAAATAAGAAAAAACGCACCCCTGATCCATAACATCACCAATTACGTGGTCATGAACACCACGGCCAATGCCCTTCTCGCCATCGGCGCATCGCCTGTCATGGCCCATGCCCTGCCTGAAGTGGAAGATATGGCGGCAATAGCCGGAGCCCTGGTCATCAATATCGGCACTCTCAGCGATGCCTGGATTGAGGCCATGTTCAAAGCTGCAAAAATAGCGAAATCAAGGCAGATCCCCATTGTCCTGGACCCTGTGGGCGTGGGCGCCACCCAATATCGGACCCGGACGGCCAGAGAACTGATCCGGGCCGCAGCCCCCTCCATTATCCGGGGAAACGGCTCGGAAATCATGGCGCTCTGCGAAGAAGGCCGGACCACCAAGGGCGTTGACAGCACCAGCGCTTCAGACATGGCCATTGATGCGGCCAAGGCTCTGTCACGGGATCTGGGTTGCGTGGTCTGCGTTACCGGTGCCATAGATTATATTGTATCACAAAAGGCCATGGTCCAGATAAAAAATGGCCATGCCATGATGCCCCGTGTCACAGGCCTTGGCTGCACCGCCACGGCCCTTTGCGGTGCCTTTGCCGCAGTCAATCCCGCCCATGACAAGGCCGCAGCCCACGCCATGGCCGTCATGGGCATTGCAGGAGAAATGGCGGCTGAAACTGCACCGGGCCCAGGAACTCTCCAGGTGAATTTCATCGACAGTCTTTACCGGTTAACTGAAGCCGATATCACGGAACGGTTGAAAATGTGAGGAAGACCATGAAAGGCATTTATCTTGTGACGGATGAGGCTGCCTGCAAAGGCAAATCCCTTGAATCTGTTGTCTCAGATGCGGTAAGGGCCGGGGTTTCCTGGGTCCAGCTCCGGGAAAAACAGATCTCTACCAGGGCTTTTCTGAAAAAGGCCCGGGATTTTATATCCATCCTGAAACCGGCCCGCGTTCCCCTCATCATCAATGACCGGATGGACATTGCCCTGGCAGCCGGAGCCGACGGGGTCCATCTGGGCCAGAGCGATATGCCCTATAGCCATGCCCGAAGGCTCATGGGGCCTTCCGCCATCATCGGGCTTTCCGTGGAAACCTGGGAAGATGTGGAAGTGGCACAGGGTCTGGATGTGGATTACCTCGGGGTCAGCCCGGTATTTTCAACCCCCACCAAAACCGATACCAAAACCCCGTGGGGTCTTGAGGGGCTTCAAAAAATAAGAAGCTTTTCCCGGCACCCCCTGGTGGCCATCGGCGGAATTGATGCTTCCAATGCCGGGGAAATATTAAACGCCGGTGCCGATTCCCTGGCCGTGGTATCGGCCATCTGTTCAGCAGAAAATGCCTTTGAAGCCACCCGGCACCTGGTCCGGATATTTGACCAAAGTAAAAAGGAGTAACCATCATGAAATCTTATTTCAGGGCATTGACCATTGCCGGTTCCGACAGCGGCGGAGGAGCAGGTATCCAGGCCGACCTTAAAACCTTTTCAGCCCTGGGCTGCTTCGGCATGTCGGCCATCACTGCCCTCACGGCCCAGAACACCCATTCCGTGACCGGGATTTTCCCGGTCACGCCGGAATTCATCGGCGAACAAATCGATGCCGTCCTGTCCGACATCGGCACGGATGCAGTAAAAATCGGCATGCTCCATTCTCCTGAAGTAATTGAGATGGTGGCCAGAAAGCTTACTCAATGGAAATGTCCCAATATCGTTCTGGACCCGGTCATGATTTCCAAATCCGGGGACAAGCTTTTAAGGGATGATGCAGTCAAAGCCCTGAAAACCATCCTGATCCCCAAAGCCTTCATCATTACCCCCAATTTGCCAGAAGCTTCGGTCCTGCTGGACCGGAAAGTAACAACCCCGGAGGATATGATCCGGGCCGCAAGGGATCTGGCCAATCTGGGCTGCACCAATGTGCTGTTGAAAGGCGGTCATCTTACGGGTGACGACAGCGCTGATCTGCTCTTTCAAAAGGACAAGGATACCCTGACAAAACTGCCCGGTATCCGCATTGATACCCCCAACTCCCACGGTACGGGATGCTCTTTGTCCTCTGCCATCTGTGCAGGACTTGCCCGTGGACTGGAACTTGAGACGGCTGTCAAAAACGCCAAAGCATTTATCACCGGGGCTCTTAAAGCCGGGGCAGCCTATACCACAGGCAAAGGCCATGGCCCGGTTCACCATTTTTATGACCTATGGCCTGAGCAGGCTTGATATCAGGATGATTTTCACGGGTTATTCCAGTATACAGACATCTGAATCGCAGGGGCAGGCCCCATCTATCTCGCAGGCAAAAGCGATTCTGGATGCCTGGTCAAAGATCACCGGGCCGACAGGATCAAATGGAAACGAAATCATGGCTCTCCTGGCCGCTTCAAAATCGGGAAGATGGTCAAGGCCCGTGGCCGTCACCTTTCCGGAATCGCCATCCATGATTTCTGCATCTTCTCCGTTGGTGATCACGACAAAAGGGATCTGGTAGGGCCGGATCACCCTGGACAGGGCCAGGGTTGAAAGCCTCCGGGTGACCAGTGAACCGGGTGCATATTTCACCAGCATGATGGAACGGCCTTCATGGTGAACCAGGAAATCCACCTTCAGCCGAGCCTTCCGGTTCCCGGCCGTTATCTCCAGGCCTATGCCAGCCTCTATGTTTTTTTTGTCAAAGTTTTTTTCCAGCACCAATATCCGCGCGATCTTCTGGCGGTACCGTTCGTCATGGGTATCCGGAAGAATCCGGCCGCTCAGAAAATCTTCAAGTTCACCAAGGACAAGATGATGAGGGTTTGCAGTCATGGTCTATCCGCTCTCCAGGGTTTTACAGCAGCGGTATGCTGAAACTCCGGCGGCCTACCACAGCCCCGAGTCCGCTGAGCTGCTCTTTCACCTCAACCGTCAGCGTCGTGCATCCCTTGTTCCAGCCCTTAGGCTGATCGATCTTCACCTGTGCCGTGGACCCTGCCACCATCATGGGGACGGAAGCTTCGCCGGCCGGTACGGAGACGGATTTGTCGCCGGTACCCCTGGTTACCTGGATAATAAAGGGTCCATAGGAGACTGTCGCATCATTGCGGATCTCAATGGTATAGCCCTGGGCCTGGATATCCGCCTTCAGCACGGAAACAGAGGCCTTGCCCATGGGAACGGCCTGGGTGTTGCCCTTGGTTTCAGGAACGCTCCCGGAACTCTTCCGGCCGGTATCAAGAATGCTTTTTTTCGGTTTTGAAAGCACACTGTCGGCTGCCTGAGCCGCAGATACCATAAACAGAAAAACCATACATATCCAAACCCAAACTCTTCCGGTCATGGAACCCTCCTTTTTTTTCAAACTTTTCAAACAATGATCAATGGATATTATATCATCCGGAATCATTTTTAAAGGCCTTTTCATTTTCCCCCTGTGCCGACAATCTTTTTCACAGCCTTTTCCAGGGCCGGATTGAACTCACCGGGCCGGTTCATCATGAGAAAATGATCTGCCCCCTTGATCGTGATGGTCTCATAGGACAGCATGTGGCGGCGGTTGGCTTCCGGGTTTCCGGGCCAGAGATCGGCATTGACGCAGACCACCGGCAGGCGGACTGAATCAAACAGGCGCGCGGCATCGCCGGAAATATACAGGGCCATCATCTCGTTCATGGCGCTCAAGGCGATGTCCGGCCGGGCCGCCGACATATCCGCAACAATCCAATCCGACAGCCGAGAGTCTTTTGCCGGCAGCATCATGCTCCGGACAAAGCCCCGGCACCCGGCCTGAAAATCCTGGTTCAGCGGAGCCGTCATCTTTTCCAGCTCCTCCTGGGTCATTGGATATTCAATATTCTGAAGCGTGTCCACCCCGATAAGCCCCAGAACCCGGTCCGGCATGAGGCGAGCCGCCTCGGCAATCACGATCCCGCCCATGGAATGGCCTATCAGGATCACCTTGCGTGCATCCATCGCCCTCACCACCGCAGCCACGTCCTCACCAAATGCTTTCATGGAGTACCGGCTCCGGCCTGAACCAGAATGCCCGTGACCGGCCAGATCCACGGTCACCACCCGGTATCTTTTTTCAAAATACGGCACCTGGGCCCGCCAATACCGGGCATCGCAGCTCCAGCCGTGGACAAACACCAGGGTCGGCTCCCCTTTGCCGTACACCTCATAGGAAATCGGGGTTCCATCCTGCGAAACCGCTGTGAACGGCCAGGAAGCATGAACCGGAGCCGCACCGAGACATAAAAACAGCACAACAGCCACAAATAGGAAAGTCCAACATTTACAACCGAATATCCTTTTATTCTTCATGATTTTTTCTCCATTAAAACAGTTTCAGGTATTGATGGAGGAAAATATACTGTTTTTTTTCGGAAAATAAAACGGATTTCACAGAACAGGAAAAACAGCCTTTTCATAATGATCCGCCTATGCTATAGCATGGTCAATTTTCAGAACCTGCTGTTTTTATATGAAGATATTCTCAAAGGCGGATCATGATGCGACTCGAAGACCTGAAACCCAATGCCGCTGTAAAGAGGTGCCTGACTGCCTGGTCATGGTCGTCAATGTCCAATGGTATGGGTCCGAGGCCCTGGAGCTGACCTACAAAACACCCAACGGCAGAGTGGCCAACGAACTGGTCTACCGCAGCGATGAGCCCAGGCTTGAGCTGGTTGAACAGGGACGGCCCTGGAGTTTTGACGGCGATGGCGCCATGTTCCGTCTGGTTTCCGAAGCCCACCGCATCCATCTGGCACATCTCTTTGACCCGGTGCTGGCCGTTCACACTTCTTTGGTCGATCCTCTGCCACACCAGATCACGGCCGTTTATGGGGAAATGCTCCCCCGGCAACCCTTACGGTTTCTTCTGGCCGATGACCCGGGTGCCGGAAAAACCATCATGGCAGGCCTTTTGATCAAAGAACTGATTGCCAGGGGTGATCTTTTGCGCTGCCTTATCGTATGTCCGGGCAGTCTCGCAGAACAATGGCAGGATGAACTTTACCGCCGATTTTCCCTGCCGTTTGAAATTCTCACCAACGATAAGCTCGAAGCCGCCCGCACCGGCAACTGGTTTATGGAAACCAATCTTGTCATTGCCCGTCTGGACAAACTCTCCTTTGAAGAAGCCGGGTTGTACAAAGCCGTCACCGACTATGTCCGTGAAGCCTTTCAGAAACTGGGTGGAACAGACCGGAAACGGGAACCCCGCCGCTATGAAATCACCCATGTGCCTGCCGCCATCCAAAACCGGGACCGCCTCATAGGCATGGGTGAACCGGTCCTGGCCCAGTATGAGCGCATCACCTTTGAAAAAGAGCTGATCCATCTCCAGGGCCAGCCCCTTGCCGCCTTTGTCTGTCCGGGCCATCCCCTGCTAGATTCCGTCATTGATCTCACCCTGGAGCGACACCGGGATCTGCTCAAGCGGGGGTCTGTTCTGGTGGATAACCGGGATGACAGCCAGACCCCCAGGGTGCTCTTTTATCTTGAACATGCCATTCAGGACGCGGGCATTACCCGGTCCGGCGACCGCCGCATCGTTTCTCGGCAGATGCTGTATGTGGAACTGGATGCCGACGGCAACAGCCGCCATATGCATTATGCCCCTTATCTTGATTTCCGGCCCCTGAAAGAAGGTGAGCCTTCCGTTGCAGACATTCTGGAGAGGCCCGAGTGCAATAGGATCAATGGAGAACTGGAGCACAATGCCCAGGGCTATGCCGTTGCCCAGGTGGTGCCGGAACATCTGAAGGAAGTCCGGGATAGCCGCCTTACCTTGATCGCCAAAACCGAAGCCGCTGTCAAGGAACGCCTCACCAAAGAAATCACCTATTGGGATCACCGTTCCGAACAGCTCAAACTCCAGGAACAGGCCGGAAAAATCAATGCCCGCCTCAACTCCGGAGAAGCCCGCAAACGGGCGGACAGCCTCCAGGCAAGGCTTCAGAAACGGCTGGAGGAACTCAGACTCGAAGCCCAGATCTCACCCCTGCCGCCGGTGGTCATCGCCGGCATTCTGATTTTGCCGAACTGCTCAAAAATTCGGAGTCGCCCAGATGAAATCATCCGATAATCATCCGATAATCATCCGACGATTTTGAACAATCATCCGATTTTCAGGTTCAATCGGCCGAGGTGACAAGAAATAATCAAGATATGAAAAAACAGATGACAATATTTATTTTCAGTGGCATGATAAGCACCGGATTCAGTTTGAATAATACCCGCCCCGCCTCTGATTCAAGCGCACCCCGGCGGGTTACTTATTTCAGGAGGGCTTGATGAAACACAAAAAGCCCCCCAATCTCCGTAGAAGATCAAATCAATCTGCTCGTTTCCAGCGGAAAAACTGCCTTGGCAGGAGGAAAAATAATTGACCCTGTCTTTGGTTAAGTTTATACTCCAATATATAAACTTTTAATATGTGAGGCGATCATGAAAGCAACCGCAAAAGATCTGAGATTTCACTCGAAAGAACTCCTAGATTCAGTAAACAGAGGAGAGGAAGTTATTATTACGTTTCGCGGAAAACCGTGTGCAAGACTTGTTCCCTATCAGGAAAGTAAAAAGCAAACGGGAAAGAATGAATTGTTTGGAATATGGAAAGATAACGACATGGCCCGGAATGTGGATGAGTATGTGAGGAATTTGAGGGAGGGAAGGTTCTGATGCTCATCGATACCGACGTTCTCATCTGGTACATGCGGGGCAATGAAAAAGCATATCAGCTCGTTGAGAATTCAAACAATTTTTTCATTTCCGTGGTTACATACATGGAACTTGTTCAAGGATTGAGAAACAAAAAGGAACTCAACCAGCTTCGCAAAGCACTCCATGGATGGAATGCCCAAATTCTGTATGTATCTGAAGAAATTTCCGCTAAAGCCATGTTCTGTGTAGAACAACATTTTCTCAGCCATTCCATGCAGATAGCAGATGCTTTAATTGGAGCCACTGCCATCGCATACGGCTTTCCTATTCTCACAGGAAATGACAAGCACTACAAGGTAATAAAAGACCTTGAGATTAAAAAATTTGTTCCATAATTAAGGCTTTGCATGAATGAAAAAGAAACTCATTGAAGTAGCTCTTCCCCTGGTGGCCATCAACAATGCCGCGGCGCACGAAAAAATGCCTGGCATAGGGCCGCATCCACGCGGTCTGCATTGTCACGGAAAACAGCCGGACTTTGAAATTTACGAGCCAGGGATTTGAAAAAGAATAACGGGGATCAGATTCAAAGGAGAATTGATCATGGCGACCATGAATTTTAACACTGCCAATTCTACATTTCGGCAATTGCTGGGGAATGGATTAAGCTATCATGTGCCACCCTTTCAACGGGATTATTCCTGGACTGAAGACGAATGGGATGATTTATGGCAGGATATTCTCGGATTGTTCGAATCCGATGGCGAGCCAGCGCATTATATGGGGTATCTGGTCCTGCAATCGGCTGACAGCAAGCGATTTGACATCATTGACGGTCAGCAGCGGATGACCACCATCAGTGTAATGATCCTGGCCGGGTTGGGACATCTTCAGGATCTGATAACCATTGGGGCAGACGCAGACAACAATGCCAAACGGAAAGAACAGCTCCAAAACAGCTATATTGGTTATCTCGACCCGGTGAGTCTGGTACCGCGCCCCAAGCTGGAGTTGAACCGCCACAACAACCGGTTTTATCAGACATATCTGGTTCCATTGGACAAGTTGCCCCAGCGGGGCCTGAATGCCTCCGAGCATCAATTGCGTAAAGCCTTTCTCTGGTTTAAGGAGCGCGTAAAAAGTCGATGCGGAGTTACAACAGAAAGCGGCAAAAATCTGGCCGCCTTTCTGGATAGCCTGGTAGACAAATTGTTTTTCACCGTCATCACCGTGACAGACGAGCTGAATGCCTTCAAGGTCTTTGAAACCCTCAATTCCAGGGGAGTTCGTCTTTCGGCAACTGATCTTTTGAAAAACTACCTGTTTTCAGTGATCAGCACCCAGAATACCCATGAGACAGAGCTGAAAGCAATGGAGGACCGATGGGAAAGGATTGTCGGCCTGCTTGGGAGCGAGAGCTTTCCGGAATTCCTTCGGATATATTGGAACAGCCGCAACAAGCTGGTACGAAAATCAGACCTCTTCAAAACCATCCGCAAACGGGTAATTTCCCGTGATGCAGCGTTTGACCTGCTACGCTCTCTCGATCAATCCGCAGCCATTTATGCTGCACTTCAAGATCCGCAGGACACTTTATGGAACAACGATGAAAAAAACACGCTTGAGCAGTTGCTGATGTTTAATGTCCGGCAACCCCTGGCCATGCTCATGGCTTGTCACGAAAAATTCTATGAACAGGACAAGGCCGCATTTACCCGGATCATGAAGGCAGTCGGGGTTGTATCCTTTCGTTATAACGTTATTTGCAATCTTCAGGCCCATGAGCAGGAACGCCTGTATAACGATATTGCCCACAAGGTATCGAGCCGGATTTATGCACACCCCTCAAATGTGATCCATGCGCTGAGGGAAGTTTATCCCGATGACAACCGCTTCAAAGCCGCCTTTACCGAGAAAGAATTACAGACCTTCAACAGCCGCAATAAAAAAGTGTCCCGCTATATTCTTTTTAAAATTGAACGGCAACGTTCCGGTCAGGACCTCGATTTTGAAAGCGCGGCTTACAGTCTTGAGCATATCCTCCCGGAGCACCCATCCGAAGAATGGGCATACATTGAAGAATCCAAACAGGACCGCCTGATTTATCGGATCGGTAATTTAACGCCTTTTGAGACCAAACGGAACAGGGATCTCGGCAATGGAGACTACGCATCCAAAAGGCCGATCTATCTGCAAAGTGCCTTTCAAATCACTAAAGCTGTTGCCGAGCATTATGATACCTGGGATGAACAGAAAATTGAAGCCCGGCAAAAACAATTGGCGTCTGTGGCTGCGGGGATCTGGAAAATTGATTTTAAATCCTGACCCGGCCCTCAAACACCAGATTGGCCGGGCCGGTTTTGAACACATGGTTGGTGGCCTTGTCCCAGTGAATCTCAAGATCCCCGCCGGTCAGGTGGATCAGGGCCTGATCTTCGGTCCGGCCTGTCAGATGGGCCGCCACAAGAACGGCACAGGCTCCGGTACCGCAGGCAAGGGTGATCCCGGCTCCGCGTTCCCAGACCTTCATCTTTAATTCGGTTCTGCTGACAACCTGGATAAATTCCACATTGGTTTTCTCAGGGAAGCGTTCATGGGTTTCAATGGAGCGGCCTATTTTTTCCACATCCACACTTTCCAGATCCTCCACAAAGATCACGGCATGGGGGTTGCCCATGGATACGGTGGTGATCCGGTATTCCCTGTCTTTGACCATCAGGGGTTCATCCAGGGCTCTTTCATTGGGGCTTTTAAAGGGAATGTCCCGGCATAGAAGAATGGGTTCACCCATATCCACCTTTACTGACCAAACCTTATCGTTTTCATCCACCATAACTTCCGGAATCACGGTTCCGGCCTTTGTGTCCACCCTGAATATTTTTTTGGAAATGATCTTTTTTTCATACAAGAGCTTTGCAAAGCACCGCATGCCGTTGCCGCACATCTGGGCCTCGGACCCGTCTGAATTGTATATCCTGAATTTGATATCATGGTCCTTTGACGATAAAATCAGGATAATGCCGTCGGCGCCGATGCCGAAATGCCTTGAACACAGCTTTTGTGCCAATGCAGGATAGGGCCGGTAAGATGCTATTTTTCCTGCCCGGTCATCCATGATAATAAAATCATTGCCCAGGCCTTCCATTTTTGTAAATTCAATTTCCATTGGATTCTTACCTCATGCTCTGCAATATTGAAGGGTGGAGAGAATATCATCTCCCATGGCCTCTACCTGCCAGCGCCGGATAGAGTCAATTTTCAACAGCTCTTCATTGTTTGACGGATTTTTCACGGCAATGCCTTCTATGGCGCTATTGTTCAATAAAAGGCCGGGTTCCATGTCCATGGAGAGGCTGAGTTTTTCCCTCATCTGTTTCAGGCGCTCTATTCTTTGCTCCGCCCTGTCATCTCTTTTGGGCCGTCTCATTTTCGGATAGGAGGGCAAATCCCTGTGCGCCAGGTTCAGGGCCCGGACAATGGCGTCCACACAAAAATTGCCGTACATGCCGGCCTGTTTCGGGCTTAGAGCCCTCATCTGAAGCATCCTGTCCACGTTTACGGGTTTTTCATGGGCCATGGTCATGATGGAGTCGTTGGAGATCACTTTAAACAGGGGCAGATCTTTTTTCTCTGCAATGGACAGGCGCATCTGTAAAAGATTTTCAAGCACGGCCAGGGTCCGGTTGTCCATTTTCCCGGCCCCTTTGAATTTGATGAACAAGGGGAGACTGTGGTTGCCCTCGTACCGGACGCCGGCCTGAATTTCGAATTCTTCCTCTGCCCAGGAAAGGCGGCCTTTTTCCATGAGCTGACGCATCAGGATGTCCTGAAGTTCTATCAGATGGGTCACATCCCCCACGGAATATTCGATCATTTCATGGCTGAGGGGCCGTTTTGACCAGTCTTCCTTTTGAAATTTCTTATTGGCATCCACATTGAAATGCTTTTTTAAAAGCGCACCCAGGCCCCTTTCCCGAACGCCCAGGAACCTACAGGCAATCTCCGTGTCAAAAAGATTCTTCACCCTGGCCTGGTATTCTCTGTCAAGGGTCCGGATATCAAAATCCGCGCCATGGAATACGGTCATGACATCACTGTTCTCCAGCACCCGGATGAAAAACGGAGCAGCCTTTATTTCAAAGGGGTCAATCAGATAGGCCTGTTTTTGTGTGGCAATCTGGATCAGGCAGATTTTCTCCTTAAAACAGTGCATGGAATCGGCTTCCAGATCCACGCCGATGATTTTTTCTTTTAAGAGATCCTCACAGACCCGTTGCAATTCCGTTTCCGACTCAATAAACTTGTAATTCACTGTTTTTCCCCTTGATTGTTTACCCTACTTCTTCTAAAATTCGAGCTTTACATTTAACAGATAACCGAACACAATGGAAACAAAATGATTCATATCACATTTCCGGACAACCGGATCAAGCCCTTTGAAACCGCCCCCACCGGCATGGATGTTGCCAGAAGCATTTCAGACGGATTTTCAAGAAACTGCGTGGCCATGAAACTGGGCGACAGCCTCAAGGATCTGAGCCATGTCATTTCCGAAGATAGCACCATCAGTTTTATTACCCTGAATGATGATGAAGGTCTGGACATTTTGCGCCATTCCTCGGCCCATGTCATGGCCGAAGCCGTGCTGAATATATATAAAGATGCAAAACTGACCATTGGCCCTGTGGTGGAAGACGGGTTTTATTACGACATTGACATGGCCCCGATCTCGGAAGAGGATTTTGCTCCCATTGAAGCGGAAATGAATAAAATCATCAACGCCAAAGCCGGCTTTGAGCGCAAAGTGGTGACAAAACAGGAAGCCATGGCCATCTTTAAAGACAATCCCTTTAAACTGGAACTCATCCGGGATTTGGATGAAAATCAGGAAATCTCCCTGTATCAGAATGGCCAATTCATCGATCTTTGCCGGGGGCCCCATATTCCCCACACCGGCATGATCAAGGGATTTAAATTGTTGAAAATATCCGGTGCCTACTGGCGGGCGGACCAGGCAAGGGAACAGCTTCAGCGCCTTTACGGCATCTCGTTTTTTGATAAAAAAGCCCTGAACCAGTATGTTCATCTCATTGAAGAAGCCAAAAAACGGGACCACAGGAAACTCGGCACCCGGCTGGATCTTTTTTCCTTTCATGATGAAGCTGCGGGTATGCCCTTTTTCCATGCCAAGGGCATCGACATCTGGAATACGCTTCTCGACTATTGGCGGGAAGTTCATAAGGCCGCAGGCTACGTTGAAACCAAAACCCCGGTCATGCTGAACAAAAAACTCTGGGAACAGAGCGGGCATTGGGAAAATTACCGGGAAAACATGTATACCTCTGTCATTGATGAGGAAGAATACGCCATCAAGCCCATGAACTGCCCCGGCGGCATGCTGCTCTATAAAACCAAATCCTATTCCTACCGGGATCTGCCTCTGCGGGCCGGGGAAGTCGGCCTGGTCCACCGGCACGAGCTGTCCGGTGCCCTGTCCGGGCTGTTCCGGGTCCGCGCCTTTCACCAGGATGATGCCCATATTTTCATGACCGCAGACCAGATCGAAGATGAAGTCCTGGGGGTGTTAAAGCTTGCCAAGACCATTTACAGCCGGTTCGGCCTGGATTTTCATCTGGAGCTGTCCACCCGGCCCAAAAAATCCATCGGCTCCGATGCCCAGTGGGAAGAAGCCACCAACGGGCTTAAGGCTGCTCTGGCCGCCTACGGCAAAGAGTCTGGCAAAGACTATGTCATCAATGAGGGGGACGGCGCGTTTTACGGCCCCAAAATCGATATCCACATCAAGGACGCCCTGGGAAGAACCTGGCAGTGCGGCACGGTCCAGCTCGACATGTCCCTGCCCGAAAGATTCGATCTTTCCTACAAAGGCCAGGACAATGAAAAGCACCGGCCCATCATGATCCACCGCGTCATCTACGGGTCCCTGGAACGGTTCTTCGGCATCCTGGTGGAACATTTTGCAGGCAAATTCCCCTTGTGGCTGGCCCCGGTTCAGGTGGTCCTTCTGCCCATTAACCAGGATCTTCTGGCCCATGCCGAAACCATCAAGGCAGAGCTTGAATCCCATAAGATCCGGTGTGAAGTGGACAAAAAAAATGAAACCCTGAAAAAGAAAATCCGGGATGCCCAACTGGACTATGTGCCGCTCATCATCACCGTCGGTGAAAAGGAAAAGGAGACCCATACCCTTTCGGTCCGGACCCTGGACGGCAAAGTCAGGATGGGGATTACCATGGAAGAATTTGTAAAACCCGTGCTGCATCATATAAAAGAAAGAACTCTGGATGAAGCTGTATTCTAAAAAGCTGTTCTGGGAAGATCCCTATGCAACCTCGCTGGATACTGTTGTAGAATCTGTGACCAAAAATTCGGTCTTTCTGAAGGAAACTATTTTTTATGCCCTTTCCGGCGGACAGGAAAGCGATAGCGGCACCATCGGAGGCTATCCGGTTCTTGAGGCAAAAAAATCCGGATTTGATATTGCCTATGTTCTTGACGACCTTCATAAATTAAAACCCTCTGACCCGGTCCGGGTTGAAATTGACTGGAACCGCCGTTACAGTCTCATGCGCCTTCACTTTGCCGCCGAACTCATTCTTGAACTGGCGTATCGGAATCTGACCGCCATTGAAAAAATCGGCGCCCATATCTCCCAGGACAAGGCCAGGATAGACTTTTCCTGGCCGGAAAACATCTCTTCCCATTTTCCAAAACTTATGTCAGAGGCCAACGAGCTTATTTCCCAGGATCTTCCCATCGTCAGCGCCTTTTCCGATGAATCCAATGAAAAACGCTACTGGGAAATCCCCGAAGCCCAAACAAAGAATAAATTCCACCAATTGATAGTGTTTGTTTATCACTCTGACATGGATTGGGTTTTCAGGTGATCTTGCGACATCTTCCAGTGCAAGGGTGATTGCCTTACGGGAGCATTATGGATTTTTGCTTAC
>JANNUH010000003.1:0-53186 GCA_031395015.1 Desulfobacterales bacterium
CAGAGATATCTGGTTCTCCCCGAAATATATTTAGGTATAGCGTCACGTGTTCACTGTCGGTTGTAGAGCACTGTTTGGTCTAGGGGGCCCACCAGCTTACTGAAATCAGGCAAACTCCGAATGCCGACAGTCCAGAGCGTGGCAGTCAGACTGCGGGGGATAAGCTTCGTGGTCGAAAGGGAAACAGCCCAGACCGTCAGCTAAGGCCCCAAATTCTCGGCTAAGTGGGAAACGATGTTCGATTGCTTAGACAACCAGGATGTTGGCTTAGAAGCAGCCACCATTTAAAGAGTGCGTAACAGCTCACTGGTCAAGTGATCGGGCGCGGACAATGTAACGGGGCTCAAGCCGAGAGCCGAAGCTACGGATTTCTGCGCAAGCAGGAGTGGTAGGGGAGCGTTCCCATGCCGGTGAAGCGGCGGCGTAAGCCAGCCGTGGAGGCATGGGAAGTGAGAATGCTGGCATGAGTAACGAAAGAGGGGTGAGAAACCCCTCCACCGAATGCCCAAGGGTTCCTGAGTAAAGCTAATCTGCTCAGGGTTAGTCGGGACCTAAGCCGAGGCCGAAAGGCGTAGGCGATGGCCAACCGGTTGATATTCCGGTACCACGTACCCACCGCTATCACCGATGGCGGGACGGGGTAGGATAAGGGATCCCAGGCGTTGGTTGACCTGGGGCAACCGCGTAGGGTGGACGATAGGGAAATCCGTCGTCCGTAAGCCTGAGACGGGAGGCCCACCCCAGAAATGGGGGAAGTCCCTGAATCCATGCCTCCTAGAAAAGCGTCTAGGGAGGTGGGGCGTGCCCGTACCTAAACCGACACAGGTGGGCAGGTAGAGAATACCAAGGTGATCGGAAGAACCCTCGTTAAGGAACTCGGCAAAATGGCCCCGTAACTTCGGGAGAAGGGGCGCCCCAGTAGAGTGACGCGGACTTGCTCCGCCGAGCTCGAGGGGGCCGCAGTGAAACGGCCCAAGCGACTGTTTACCAAAAACACAGGTCTCTGCTAAGTCGTAAGACGACGTATAGGGGCTGACGCCTGCCCGGTGCTGGAAGGTCACGAGGAGAGGTTAGCCTTCGGGCGAAGCTTTGAATCCAAGCCCCAGTAAACGGCGGCGGTAACTATAACCGTCCTAAGGTAGCGAAATTCCTTGTCGGGTAAGTTCCGACCTGCACGAATGGCGTAACGACTTCCACACTGTCTCAACCAGGGACTCAGCGAAATTGGAATGGCGGTGAAGATACCGTCTACCCGCGAAAAGACGGAAAGACCCCGGCACCTTTACTATAGCTTGACATTGGATTTTGGAATATGATGTGCAGGATAGGTGGGAGACTATGAAGCAGGTACGCCAGTGCTTGTGGAGTCACCCTTGAAATACCACCCTTCATGTTTCAGTGTTCTAACCATGATCCCTGATCGGGATTTGGGACAGTGTCTGGTGGGTAGTTTGACTGGGGCGGTCGCCTCCGAAAGAGTAACGGAGGCGCGCGATGGTTCCCTCAGGTTGATTGGAAACCAACCATAGAGTGTAAAGGCATAAGGGAGCTTGACTGCGAGAGAGACATTTCGAGCAGGTACGAAAGTAGGTCTTAGTGATCCGGCGGTTCTGAATGGAAGGGCCGTCGCTCAACGGATAAAAGGTACGCCGGGGATAACAGGCTGATCGCCCCCAAGAGTTCACATCGACGGGGCGGTTTGGCACCTCGATGTCGGCTCATCACATCCTGGGGCTGAAGCAGGTCCCAAGGGTTTGGCTGTTCGCCAATTAAAGTGGTACGTGAGCTGGGTTTAAAACGTCGTGAGACAGTTTGGTCCCTATCTTTCGTGGGCGCAGGATATTTGAGGAGATCTGTTCCTAGTACGAGAGGACCGGAATGGACCAACCAATGGTGTTCCAGTTGTCGCGCCAGCGGCATTGCTGGGTAGCTAAGTTGGGTACGGATAACCGCTGAAAGCATCTAAGCGGGAAGCCAACTTCAAGATAAGATATCCCATCTATTTATAGACTAAAGACCCCTTGAAGACTACAAGGTTGATAGGCCAGGTGTGTAAGCACAGTAATGTGTTCAGCTTACTGGTACTAATCGGTCGTGAGGCTTAGCCACTTTTTTCCACCCTTAAGTTTGAACGCTTTAATGCGGACATATTAAAGATATTTACTGCAATTGATTAAATATTAGGATTTATTGGACATGACCAAATAAAACTTTCAAAAGTCCAGGATCCAAACATCTTAATCCGGTAGCTATGGCAAAGAGGCCACACCCGTTCCCATCTCGAACACGGAAGTTAAGCTCTTTAGCGTCGATGGTACTGCATGGGTGACTGTGTGGGAGAGTAGATCGCTGCCGGATTATCCCTTAAAAAAGGTCCTGGGCATCTTCATTGATGCTCAGGGCCTTTTGCGTTTTATACGACCCTATTGTTTACCTATATTCGCTCATTCACTATACAAAATCTTTCCTGGATACTTCGAAGGACACTTACCCGACATATTTTTTAATCTTTGGCTTTTTTTTTGGATATGATATGTTGACCCTGTAAATTTCGAGGTTGGGATCTAAACTTTCAAGGAGAGCCTTCCATGGCTGTATTTGAATACCGAGCACTGAACAGTAAGGGGAAAAGCGTATCCGGGATCATTGATGCTGAAAGCATGCCTGCGGCCAAGTCAAAACTGCGTCAGCAGCATTTTTTTCCCACATCTCTAAATAAAATAGAATCCCAGCCTGAGGCCGGGGAGATAAAATCCGTATCTTTTTTTTCAGGATTCAGCCTATTTTCTAAAGTCAGCTCATCCGAACTTGCTATGATCACGCGACAATTGTCCACCCTTCTGTCTGCCGGTTTTCCTCTGGTAAAGGCTGTGTCCACCCTTGTGCCCCAGACAAAATCCAATACCATGAAACGAGTTCTCTCAAAGGTAAAAAATGCTATTGAAGAAGGAAACAGCTTTGCAAAGGCCCTTGCACTCTACCCCAATGTTTTTTCGCCTATTTTCATCAATATGGTGAATGCAGGGGAGTCCTCCGGTACTCTGGAAATCGTTCTTGAACGTCTGGCAGACTTTACGGAAAATCGGGAGGATTCTAAAAAGAAGATCCAGGCCTCGCTCGCCTATCCAGTCCTGATGGCACTCATAGGATTTGGGGTTCTGATTGTTCTTTTAACCTATGTGGTACCGGGTATTGTCGCTATTTTTTCCGATATGAAACATACACTGCCACTGCCGACTCTTATTCTCATCGCTGTCAGCTCTTTTTTTAAATCCTTCTGGTGGGCTGTTGTCCTGACTCCGGTTCTTTTCATAGTCCTTATTTTTTTTGTAAAGAAAACGGATAAAGGCGGGTTTTTCATTGATAAACTTTTAATTTCATTGCCTGTTACTGGAGGGCTCCTGAAAAAGACCATTGCCGCACGGTTTACAAGAACCCTCGGCTCCCTGCTTGAAAATGGGGTTCCCATGCTGACGGCTTTGAATATAACGAAAAGCATTGCCGGAAACAGGGTAATCCACGAATTGATATCAAAGGCCTGTGATGCGGTTGAACAGGGCGGGGAACTCGGAGAAGTCTTGGATCAAAGCAGGTCTTTTCCCTATCTTGCTTCCCAGATGATCAAAATCGGTGAAACCAGCGGGGAGATAGAAAAAATGCTGGAGAAAACCGCTGACCTTTATGAAAAGGACGTTCAAACCGCCATCACTGCAGCGACGTCTCTGATTGAGCCCCTGATCATCCTGGTCATGGGGGTGGTGGTCGGCTGCATCATCATGGCCATATGCCTGCCCATATTTGAGATCAATCAATTGATACAGTGAGATTTGTCGATACAGCAAGGACTAAAAATCAAAATAAAGGGTCATGGCAATGCCCTTGCCTTCCGGATCAATTTTTGGAGCAAGGGAGAAATCCCTGTTCAGGATCCTTAATATCCCTGCCTGGTTGTATTTGTGTGCCGAAGATACAGCTCCGTAAATATTGCCCATATAAAAACCGGTTTCCACAAATCCGATGACACCGGCAAGGGCCTTATTGTCCTTGTCATAGGCCTCATATGCGGCCAGCATCAGACCGGTATTCAGTAAAAACGTGACCAGGGCATCCTGATACCTTTCACAATAGAGAAATCCAGCACCCGGAACAATTGAAAAAAAGCCAGCGGTCCGGGGATTCTTTTTTGGGGCCTTTTCCGCCGCAAGAATCAGGTCCATGGTTTTTTCAGTATCGTAGACATTGGCATTGGAAGGTGAAATTTTTGACAGATATCCTTTGGCAAGGGCCAGGGAATCCGGCTTGAATGCCCTGGCCTGTAACAGATGTAGTCTTGCCAGTTCTGAATAAATCCTGTCTTTTGTTTTTGGATTGTCGGTCAGTTTGAGATAATTTTGCAGGACGATCTCGGCATATCCCATGTTTCCAAGGTTTATGAAGGCATTTGCCTGGTAGAAATAAGCTTCCACGGTATCCGGCTTTTCCGGGTTTTCCAGGATAATGTCATTAAAGGCTTTTGCCGATTCCATATATTTTTTTTGTTCAAACAGGCACACGGCAATCTTGAATTTCACCTGGTCCAGGTGCTCACTCTCCGGAAAAAAATGAACAAACCGTTTATACTCGATGATGGCGGCGTCATAGTCTTTATTCTTGAAAAGGGTATCGGCATAGCCAACCTGCATATCTGAAGTGATGACTATTTTTTTCTCTTCACAAAGACAATCCCTTGTCAGCAAAAGGAGAAAAAGACCCGAGAGGAGATATGAAAACCAAGGTTTCATTTTTTTTTCTCAAACCACCAGAAGTCATTGGCGTTGACAGGGTCATAAGTATATTCCTGGTTGTCCACAAGGACGGCGGGAGAGATTTTTGTTTCGTCCCGGCCGCACCGGACAAGCCTGTCACAGGTCATGATCCACCCCATAATGGGCCCGTGATTTTCAAAAACCTCGGCTGCATAGGCAGAGCAGGAGGGATGCATGGGGCATCGGTTGCCGTCAACCGGTGATATATAGGTCTGGTAAAACTCGATAACCGGGTTTTTTGCAAGGGCCGGGGAGAGTCTGTAAAACCCGCATAGAACCGTGAAAAGGATTATGAAAAGAGCCTTATTCCTGGGTGACACGAAGCACCTCATCTATGGAGGTAATACCCTTCAGCACTTTTATCATGCCGTCCCGGCGAAGGGTGATCATCCCTGCCTTGAGCGCAGCGGCTTTTATCTGGTTGGAATCAGAAGTCTGCAGGACCAGGCTTTTGAGTGTATCATCCATGATCATGATTTCAAAAATGGCCTGCCGGCCTGCATACCCGGTATTAAAACATCTGGGACATCCTCTGGGTTTATAAACATATTCTCCGATGAATTTTTCACCGGCACCGTTAAGGGCGTTAATATGGGACTCATCCAGCCGGTATTCCTCTTTGCAGTCGTTGCAGAGAACCCTGACAAGGCGCTGGGCCACCACTGAATTCACGGAAGAAGAAATCAAATAAGGCTCCACGCCGAGGTCCACAAGTCTCGTGACGGCACCGGCCGAATCATTTGTATGCAGGGTGGAAAACACAAGATGTCCCGTCAGGGCGGATTGAATTGCAATTTCTGCGGTTTCAAGATCTCTTATTTCCCCGATCAGAACAATATCCGGGTCCTGCCGGACAATGGATCGAAGCCCTTTCGCAAAGGTGACCCCGGTTTTTGCGTTGACCTGGATCTGGCCGATACCCATGAGGTTATATTCAACCGGGTCTTCAATGGTGATGATGTTTTTATCCGGAGAATTGATTTCCGACAGGGCTGCATAAAGGGTTGTGGTTTTTCCGCTTCCGGTCGGGCCTGTCACCAGGACAATGCCGTTGTTCTGGCGGATAATTTTATGGATGATCTTATAATTGTTGTCAGAAAGGCCGAACTGTGAAAATTCAAGAAAATATCCGGATTTATTCAAAAGCCTCATAACCAGGCGCTCTCCATGGGAGGTAGGGACCGTTGAAATACGGATATCAATCTCCTGATCACCGATTCTGACCTGGGCCCGCCCATCCTGGGGAACTCTTTTTTCCGCAATATTCATCTTGGCCATGACCTTGATTCTGGATATCAAAGAAGCCTGGACGCTTTTTGGAGGTGTAAGCATTTCATATAAAATACCGTCTATCCGGTATCTGACCTTCAGAACCTCCTGGAAGGGTTCAATATGAATGTCGCTTGCTCCTGCCTTGACAGCCTGGGAAATCATATGGTTCACGAGCCGAATGACCGGGGCATCGCTGGTATCATCCAGAAGGTCTGCGGTCCGCTCGAAATCATCAATAATGGTGAACCCATTGTCTTCCATATCGTCAACAAGCTGCTGGGCACTCTCTCCGGACTGGTCATAGAGGATATTGACGGCAGACTGAATCTGGTTTTTTGGCGCAAGGACAAGAGAATAGGCATCAAGGTTCAAAAGAGCTGCAATATCATCGACAAAACTCAAATCTGAGGGATCATTAAGTGCAATGAGGGTATCTTCATCTTTCCCCGCAAGAGGGGCCATATTGCATTTTTTTAAAAACTGCCTTGAAATTCTGGTTGTCCAGCCGTTTTTTGCAGCTTCAACGGGCAGGGTCGGAACAAAGGGGATATCATAAATAAGACTTAAGGCTTCAAGGATATCATTTTCCTGCACCAGTTTGGTTTCAACAAGTGCATCCATCATCCTTGACCGGTCTTTCAGACAGGCTGTCCGGAGTTTTTCCAGGTTTTCCTTTGAAAGAGCCGTCTTTTTTTCCAGGAGATTTAATAGTGTATCAATCATTTTTTTACTCTATTTACTCTTCTTTTTTGGGTTCATCCTTGGTCTCTTGGCCTTGCTTTTTTTTCAGCTTGTTATATAAGAGAACTTCTCCTGTTTTAATGGATTCGATATCTTTGGCTTTTTCATTGTAAATCTTGTCTAATTCCAATGGGTTCTTCACAACCCTGGGCGTCAGAAAAACATAGAGATTGGTTTTATCCTCTCCTTTTGATACGCTTTTAAAGGCCCAGCCCAGAACAGGGACATCACCGAGGCAAGGGGTTTTATATTCTGTTTTTGTCAGGCTTTCATCTATCAGACCGCCAATGACAACGCTGTTGGCATCTTCCACAATAATGGTTGTTTTTATCTCGCGTTTGAAGGTCGTGGGTCTGTCCGGGCTGGACTGGCTGGCTGAAGAATCTAGTTTGGTCAGTTCCTGGGCGACATTCAGCCGGACAAGTTTGTCCTTGCTGATCTGTGGGGTTATTTTAAGAGTGATCCCCACATCTTTATATTCAAAGGAATTATAGGTGGCTGTTCCAGCCTCGGCCGCTGACCGGGTCTGGAAGGGAACATTTTTGCCCACCGTGATGGAGGCTTCCTCGTTTTCTGTGGTCAATATCTGGGGAGTTGAAAGGATATGGACATCCTTATCATTTTGAAACGCCTGAACAATGGCTTGGATATCAGGGAAGCTCACCCCCCCGATACTGAATTTTTTTCCCAGGACGCCAACAGAGAATCCTGTGGGCATGGTTGAAAACCCTGAAGTCCCGGCTGTTGAAGCTCCTGTAAGGTTGGGATATCCGGTCGTCGCGTTTGTGCCGCCGAAACCGCCGAAAACAACGCCGCTGTTATCTCCATATCCCTGGGATGTTTTCCATTCTGTCCCGATATTCAGGCCCCGGGTTGTGTTGACTTCCATGATCAGGCATTCGATATATACCATGGCTCTCGGAATATCGAGCTTAGCGATAACGTCTTCCAATACCGGGTAATCCTCCTTATCCGCCATAATGATGAGGCTGTTGGTGGCCTTGTCGGCCATGATTTTTACTTTTTCAGACAGAATGGGCGCTTTTTTCTGGCCTGCCTGAGCTGCCCCGCCCTGATCCTGCTTTTCAGTGGGAATTTCCAGCAATACCTTTACCAGTGCCTCGGCAGATGCATGCTCAAGGTAATATACCCGTATTCTTTCTTCACCTTTTGGGACCTCCTGGTCCAGTATCTTGATCAATTCCTTGACCCTGTCGGTTTCCACTATGCTTGCAAGGAGAATGATGGAATTTGTTCTTTCATCGGCCACAAAACTCACATCCAGTTCCGCACCTTGTTTTGCCTTTATCTCTTTTGCCTTGGCATTGAAAGTGGTGGAAAGGCTCTGAACCAGTTTTTTTGCATCTGCATGTTTCAAAGGAAGCACGGATATCTGCTTTCCGACGCTTTCAACATCTATTTTTTCCACGATTTTTAAAAGACGGTCAATACTTGCAAGGGTTGCCGTTACAATGAGCATATTGGTATCGCGATAGGACAGGACAATGCTTCCTTTGGGGACCATGGGTGACAACAGGTTTTTCAGTTCTTCGGCTTTGGCATATTCCAGGGGAATGAGTCGGGTCACGACACGGTCATCCATCGTTTCTTTCGCATCGGTATCAGTAATCATGCGGGTGTCAAGGTTGTCACCCTTTGCATTGGGTGCGGGAACAATTTTGATGACGGAACCGGCTTCGACTGCAGAAAAACCGTTTATCTCAAGTACGGATTCAAAAACCCGGTAAGCATCTTTTATTGATATCTTTGTCGGGGAAATAATGGTCACATTGCCTTTGACCCTGTTGTCCACTACAAAATTTTTACCCGTCAATTTGCTCATGAATTTAATGAATACATTAATATCCACATTATTGAAATCAATGGATACGAACGTGGAATCCTCGACGGACTTCACCACCGGCTCAGTTGCACCGGCATTGGAAGCTAAGAAAAAAACAGCACAGGCCGTGCACAGAAGGATACCCGCCATGACCCATTTTCTGATAGAATACATTCTCATTCCTCTCCTTTAATTCTTATCCTCTGAAATTTCCGCTTTTTCCGGTTCCTGATCTTCAGGAGCCTGCGTCCTGATTTCTCCCCTATCTTGAGGCGGGTCCGGCAATTTTTCTTCTTTCATCTCTCCAGGCACGATTTGCACCGGTCCTTCGCTGGGCCGCGCGGCACTACCGGTGGTACTGTAAGATATTTCTTTTGTCTCCCCGCTTCTTATCAGGGTCAGTCTTGCAGTGTCGGCATTCTCCATGCCGGACAGCAAGGACGAGGCGTCTTCAACCGAGGAAACCGGGGTTCCGTTGACTGATTTTACAATATCCCCATTCCTGATTCCTGCCCTGTTGAAGACGGAATCCGGTTTGATTGCATAGACCATTACACCATCCGGTGATCCTTTTGTAAAAAAAGGCCTGAGCTTTATCTTTGTCATTATCTCGCCCGCATTACCCGAAGACTGCTGAGGTTGAGGAGGCGGCTGAGGCAAAGGGTTTTGATGATTCATGATTTCCAATCCAGAGGCCTGTTTATTCAGAGGCTTTGCGATTGAGCCGGTTTTTTCCGGATCTGTTTCCATTTCAAGGACCTGATCTTTGCCCTGAAAGGTGAGAATAACTTCTTTTTTTAAAATTTTTTTAACCGTTGCATCCTGAACCGAATCTCCTTCCTGATACAGGGCCTGCAGCCGGGACTTTTTATCTTCAATCACGGCATAAAGTTCAGATCCACCGGTTACCGTCCCCCAGAGTGTCAGAGAAAGGGTGGTCGGTTCAAGCTTTCCCTGTTCTTTTGACCCTGCCGCATCCTTACCTGAAGCCTCTTTCTTCTCAGTTTCGATCTTGAAAAGATTTCGTTGAACAATGATTTCATAGCCTTGCCGGGTGACGCCTTTTATTGTCTGCTTTTTTTCGGTACCGGCCTGCTTGACGGTGGGGTCCTTGATTTCAGGCATAAAAGAAATGTCTTTCAGCGCGGTCTTGTAAACCATATCCGCACTGAAAAAAGCACAGGCCGCGAGCAGAAAGAGATTAATCAAGGTAAATATATATTTCATAGTCCTATTTCCGGGTTTTTGAAAGTCCCTGTGATATTAAACCTTATCCCTTCTCTTGCGGTGTCTTTGGTTATTGCCTTTACAGCGTTTGTATAGGCAAATTTGGCAAGATACGGCGAATCCGGCAAAAGTGAGCCGGAAAGACTGAGTCTGCTTTCTTTTAAAGGAGATACAATTTCAATTGTTCCCTTGAGGGCTATATTTATGATGGACCCTTTTGCCGTGCATTGTTTTATGGTTACAACATTTCCCTGATGGGTGAAGTCAACCTGAATGTTGGAAAAATCAACCAGAGGAATGTTCAGCGTATTAAAAAAAGAATTTTTCATTTCTGCTGAAAATTTACGGAACAAAAATATTCCGTCGCCTTTTATTCCTTTTTCTTCTGTGACATCGAATTTGGTATCTCCCTCCATTTCACAGCTCAGAGTTATGTCTGCAAGATTTGTGATATATTTGAAACCATTAATTTTGATTCCCGATGCAGATCCCTTGGCATTTGAAAAGACATAGGGATGAATGCTTTTCAGATAGAGTGTGGCATTGACTGTTCCCTTGTGCAGAGCCGATCGGATGTCAACGGTTTTTTCGGCCTTGAAAAAGTTGAAAAGGCCCGGCAGGACGGCAAAGGTATCCGGTTTAATGACGGCATCCGGTCCAAGATAAAATTCAGTATTTTCAAACTCAAGATGAAACGGAAGCGCGGGTTTGACATTGCCGATGGAAACCCTCAGGTTTGAATCCGGTTTTGTCAGGGACCGGGTACAATATCCTGCCATTTCTTTCCCGGGGAATCGAAGGACAAGACATACGGCAAAGGCTGCAAGAAAAAAGAGAAAATAAAGAAAAATCCGTTTACCGCTCATATTATCCTTTGTCCAAGAGCATCAGTGTTTCCGTTTCAATGACGGCATCAAGCCTGTCATTGTTTTTTCCGGTTTTTGTTAACAGAAGGGCGGTAATGTTGACACCGTTTTCCGGTGTTTCAATATGAGATATTAAATCCATCAGCTCTTTGAGATACACTTCCGTAAGTTTGAATTTAACCGTGTCCATGGAATAGTCGCTTTTTTCCATTTTTTTTGAAGAAGGGGTCATATAGGCCACTTTATCCTTTAGCCCGCTTTTCTGGGCCTCGGCATCCAGGAAAGAAAACAGAGAAAACCCTTCTTTTCTGTTTGCAAGGGCTTTCTTTCTGGTATCTAAATCAGATGAAACAGCCAGAAATTGATGTTGAAGGGTCATCATTTCTTCCAGGGCTATCTGTTTTTCTTTTAATATCCGTTTATAAGTATCCCTTTTTTCAAAAATCGGAGCGATTCCGAAACAGATACCGAAAAACAGGATCAGAAATAAAACCCCTGAAATCAGTACATATTTTTCCCGGTTTGAAAAATTGTGCATATGGTTCTTACAGGTCAATATTAAATTTAAAATTAACCCTGTCCCCTTTTTTATCTGCGGCCGCACTGCTGATGCCGACCTTTTTATATAAATCAGATGATTCCAAACTGGTTTTGATCTGATCCACATTATTGAAATTACCTGTTGAGCCGGATAAAACCAGCCGTCCTGCATTCAATAAAAAAGAAGAGATCTCCACATCAATGGAAGGTGCTATTTTTGTTGAAAGTTCACTCAAGACGTCAACGACCCTCACTTCTTTAGCGAGAGCTTGATTTTTATCACTGTCTGCGCCGGTCTTTTTAAGTGTTTCCTGAACATTTGCCTTCATTTGAAGATAAGGGTCCTGAATCCGCTTCTGGTCAGGGAAGGTTTTCATAAAAATTGACAGAGCGGTTGCATCCAGAAAGCTGATTTTTTTATACAATACTGAATTGTCAAGACCCGTGCTGAACATCCATAACCCCATGACACAGAAAAAAAGAACAATATTTGCGACAATAGAATAAAAATAGGTTTTTAAAAAAGAAGTGGAACTGTATTTTCCCTTACAGAAATTGACCAGACAGTCTTCGGTGTCATTCGGTGAAACCGTCATTAACAATTCATTGATATCGATTGCCTGAAGGCTCTGATTATTTAGAGCATCCGGGTTGAGAGTTCCTTGACGCATCTTTCCCGCCAAGGCGTTTTGAAGGGTATTCAGGAAACCATCCATACCCAAAAGGTTCTGATCAAAACCAACGATCAGGTCAAAGGCGATATCTTCTCCTGTTTTCTGGCAAAAACCAGTAATGGTCTGATGAACACAAGCGGCAAGCGCTTCTGCAGACTGGAAAGAAGCGGGAAGTGTCCTTACGGCCCAGGGTTTTCTATTGTGTATCAGGATCAGGGCAACCCTGTCTTCCGTAATATGAAGAAAACCAAAATCGGATATTTGGGGATGGTCTTTTAAAAACGTAACAGCGCCAGCATACCCTGCCGGAGTAATCATCTTCGGCCGTATTCCGAAACTGCCGAGTTTCAGAAAATAGGGTTCAATTCGTGCTTCTGCAATGGATGCCGTCAGGATCATACTCAGATCAGCCTGTTGATTTAGAAAATGGAAATCGGAAATATAGGTTTCAGTGCTTGTGGGCAAAAGCGGTTCAAGCTCAAAGGGTAGTATCTGCTGTATTTTTTTTTCAGAACGGAAAGGAAGATTGATTGTTCTGAAATGAACAGCCAAAGGAGAAATCAGAATAACGGCCGTTGAACAGGACGATAGAACCATTTTTTCAGCCACGCTGTCCATGGCAGCATTAAATAGTGTGGCATCATTGGAACCGGAAGTTTCAGGAGATTCCTGCAGGTCTTTAAAAAGAATCTCACAACGGCTTCGGACCGTCTTTTTATGATTGGTCTCATCCATTATCATGGCTTTTATGCCGAAGTGATCATGGTCTATGAGAAGGTATGAACCTGCCATCAATTCTTTCCCTGTTATTGAAGGATGTCCCTAATGTTTTATCCTGTTTTACATAAAGTTTCAAAAAAGGCAAGAATCATACCGAATGAAATCATTTTCTTTCTATCTGCAAAATCCGGCAGGTCCATTTCCCGGACACCCCATTTTTTTCTCTTATCAGAAAAGCATGGAGGGCGATTGACGAAGAATTTTTCCGGGCCCGGCTTTCGACTTTAAAGATATTGCTTGAATATCTTATCATACGGTCCAGACGCTCCTGCTCCTTTGCCGGCAGTTCCATTACTTTTTTATACCATCCCTGATCTAGGACATTGATATATTCGGCTTTGTTCTCGCTCTTTTCCTGCCTGAAAGACACAAGATCCTTTGCCTGGATCTCCATTCCTTCCGGAAGAAGGGCAGAAAGGACTTCGATTCCGGCAGTGTTGATATTGATCAGACCCGGATATCGGTAGCTTCCTTCAGGACCTGGCTCATTTTCAAGGCCATATACGGTAAACATATCCTCCAGCCCCTTTTCTTCCAGCCCTTCTTCCGTTGGGGAGGGAAGTCTTTTTTTCAGCAGGTCTTCGTCAAATCCCTTTACGCTTAAGAGTTCCTCAACATGGTTGAACGGTCCATTGGCGCAGGCATAGGGAGGGTTAAGCCCCTTGTAATAATCTGTTTCAGCTCCGGATAGACCGGTGATGGCATCATCATCTCCTGAATCAAGCCAGTCTTTTACAGCATTGATCCTTTCTTGCGGATCTGCGCCATCCTTTTGTTTATCCTTTTTTTTTCCATTGCTGAAGAAGCGCTCCCAGAGTCTTGCCTGATCAGGGTTGAACTCGTTGCCTGGAAATTGCCGGATGAGTGCGTTCATCTGAATCTTCGACAATTCATCTGTGATTTTGATGGTCAAAGCCCCTTTTTCAAGCCCCAGAGCAGCGACGGCCCGTGCAAGTTGTTCCGGGTCTGCCCATGTGTCCTGAACAGAGTCTGTGGTATTTTCTACCGCATCTTCAACCAGAATGAGCTTTGCGATTTCAATTCCGGATATGGCGACCTGTTCTGCCTGGAACCGGTCTTTTCCAACCAGAGTGACCATGGCGGCATCTCCTGTGAATTTTGCGAGCCAGAGCCCGGCTGCCAGCAGAACCGCCACAACCGCCAATGTAACAACAAGTGCCATGCCCTTTTCATTTTCTATCAATCTATTCAGGCAGCCTCCTTTCGACGGGAAGCTTGATAGAGGCCTCAATGACTTCTTTTTTTTCCCCGGAACCAAAGGTGATTTTCAGATCAAGGCGGGCCGGAAATGAATAGTTGAATTCTTCAGTTTCCGAATCCCAATATTTGTGACGCTCCCCCTTACCATCGATAAAGCCGATTTCAAATCCGGTGATTTCCCGGCAAAGCAATGGGTCTGCGCAAAAGGATGTCTTGTCTTCAGGAAAAGGCGGCAGGATATCGGACCGGTAGAGGTCAAAGGTATGGTCCTCATTTTCCTTTAAATAATAGGAGATCCTGGCAATGGCCTTTTTTTCGCCTTTACGGATACCCGCATGGGCAAAAGAGGCAAAGAAAAAAGTATCTTCCTTTCCAACAAGCCGGTATGGGTCGGGTTCGGAATTGAATTCCGGTTTCCTGTACCGGGGCGGCTGCTGAATGTATATGGCTTCAAGGTCCAGGCGGATTCTATTAAAAACAGTTCGGATGGCTTCATTCCGGCTTACACTTTCTTTTACTGCCTCACTTGAAAGGACAAAGGCCTTGAAAGATGAAAAGAGCACGGTCATGATAAGGGAGAAGATGAGAATGGCGATGAGGATTTCAACAAGAGTGAAGCCTTTGTCGTTATGATTTTTCGATTGAGTCAAAGACAACCCTCCAGGTCTCGGTTTTTAATGTCTGCCCGGACGAACCAACGATGTTGATGGTGATTTTCTTAAGCTGATGGTTGCTCTCCTTACTGACAAAATTTAACTCATGGATCGGAAAATCCATAATTTCACAGGTCCATCTGAATCCCGGATAATTCTCACCAAAATTCCCTTCAACCTCTGACCAGGTGCGGATGTCTTTTTCGATTTTGATCAACACCTGCCCGGCCAGCATCGGGGCAAGGGTATTGAATTGGCCGGTTTCGGCAAGGGAGATGCTGCCGGACTGCATCCTGAAAAGGGAAATGAAAATGATGGCAATAATGGAAACACTGATCATGACTTCGAGAAGGGTGAACCCGCCGTTGTCGTAGGACTTCTTTATATGTCTATATGCAGTTTTCAAAGTGGATATGCTTGTCAAGGAGTTGAACCTGCGGCAGAAAGGGTTCTATTTTCAATGTCAGTTTTTTTTTATTTTCAAGGATATGAATAAGGGCAAAATCAGAATAGCCGTTTTTTTTGAAGGCGATTTCATATTCGCGGGAAGAAGTCTCCGTCACCCCAGGGGTTTCGACATCCAGAACCGTGATGCTGTTGGAAAGCCTTGTACTGTTCTGCTTTGCCGTTCTCTTTGTTTCATTATTCATGGCTTCATCGGTGACCCAGACTATACCTGAGCTGGTGTCGAGATGCATGAAAAAATCAAGATTCTTTTCAACGGCCCGTTTTTTTAGATCATTGATAAGGCGGACCATATCTCCTGTCTGGCCTGCAGGATCGGAAAAAAGCGTGATATTCCTGAGTACGGGGAACGAAAACAACAACAGGATGGAGATGATAACGATGACAACCGTCAGTTCCATCAGGGTGAAACCGGATGTATTGTTTGATCTAGTCAAGATCCCAACTGTTGACATCTTTATTTTTACCCTCACCGCCCGGGACCCCGTCCGCACCATAGGAAATCAGATCATAGTCATCATGAATTCCCGGTGAAAGATATAAATATTCTTTTCTCCAGGGGTCCTTTGGAACCTTTGCTTTTTCCAGGTATCCTTTTTCTTTCCAGTTCAGGGGAACCGGCTCGGTGGAGGGCTTTTCCACCAGTGCAGCAATGCCCTGTTCCGTTGTGGGATAATTCCCGTTGTCAAGCCTGTAAAGTTTCAGCGCTGTTTCAATGGAAAGGATATCCACTTTTGCCTTGACAGCCTTTGCATCGTCGGTCCTGCCCATGAATCGGGGTGCGATATAGGTTGCAAGGATACCAAGGATTACCACCACCACCATTAGTTCAAGGAAAGAAAAGCCTTCCTCTTCCAAAAACCGGGCCGTACTCTTATTTTTTTTCATCATCATATTTTCCTGAAGTTTATGTCTTGGTATCATTTTTTTTTCTGCAAGTAAAGAATCGACTGGTTTGATTATGATCGGGAATCATCCGGTCCTGATTTTTTTGATGAACCGGATGGCTTTTTCCGATATTTCAGGGGCATTATGGCTGTGACGGCTGAGTTCGATATTGACCTGGCCGCTGTAGCCGATTTCATCGAGCGTCTGGAAAATGGTTTCAAAATCCATGTCTCCCTCACCGAAATAAAGATGATCATGGATGTGTTTCTTCATATCCTCAAGGTGGATATTCACGATGTCGGTTTTATAAGTCCACAGGGTTTCTGAAACATTCGTTTCGGTCATAAATGCATGACCAAGATCAAGGGTGAGCCGAAAAAAATCATGATCTACTCTTTCTTTCAAAAGGCGGTATTGATCCATATTTTCCACAAACATGCCGGGCTCGGGTTCAAAACCGATATGGACACCACATTCAGCCGCTTTTTTCGAAAGTCTGACACAACCGGAACCAAGCCATTCAAAGGCCTGTTTCGCATCAACATGGGTTTGTTTTTTGCCGGACCAGATGGACACCACATCTGAATCGATCTCTGACGCAATCTCAAGGCATTTTTCGATAAAACAGATCCGGGCCTCCCTTTTTTCAGGGTCCGGTGAGATCAGGGTAGGTTCATGCTTTGACCGGGGATCCAGCAGAAATCTTGCCCCGGTTTCCACAATGGAAGACAAATGATACTGGTGAAGTTTTTTTTTGACTTCCACCATTGTCTTTTTGAGGTCTTCATCCCAAGGGTTCAGCGCATGGTGGTCGATGGTAATGGCAATGCAGTCATACCCGAGGGAGCCGATGATATCAATGGCCGACAAAAGGGAATGATTTGCAAAGCCATTGGTATTGTAACCTATCTTAAACATCTGAAATGCCGGCCATTGATTTGAGAAGCGGTTTAATATCCACCATCTTCATTGTTTTTGGCAAGGAAATATTGGCAGCTTTTTTACCACTCAGCATCAATACGGCCATGCCCTCTCTGTTCCGGGGCGGAGCGCCGTGGGAGCCTTTTATGAGCTCCGGGGTCTGGGGAATCTTAAAGGTTTGTAAATCCATAAACAGTTCAAGGGGGTCGTATCCGGGTTTTCTGTGGATGTCGATATGGGCTGCAAAATCCGGGGCCTTTTCCGGGATGTCCCACCAGTAATAGGCAAACCATTTGTCAGGGTCTGAAATCGCTACAAGTTCTCCTGATCTTTCATGATCTATCCGGAAGGCTTTTTTGTCATCTTCGTCGAGCACCCTGCCGACCCCATCCAATTTTTCAATTAGTTTTTTCACAGGCCCGATATCTTTTTTATCCCGGACATAGATATGGGCCACCTGGTGATCCACCATGGCAAAGGCCCGGCTCAATTCAAAATCAAGGTATTCACGATTTTCAATTTCCCGGACCGTTAAAAATCCGGCCTTGCGCAAGGCCATATTTAAAAGGACGGCATCGTTTACCAGGGAAAGGGAATATTCAGAGAAAACACAGATGGTTGAATCGTCCCGGATTCCTTTTTTCTCAAGGGTGAGGGTAAACTCGGCCATCAGCTTGTCGATGACGGCGAGATCCGCATCCACCCGGGGGTCGTCAGGACCGAATTTCTGACAGGAATAATCAAGGTGGGGGATATAGGTGACCATGAAATGGGGCTGATGCGTTTCAACCAGATGGATAGCAGCCTCCATGATCCATTGGGAGGCGTTTGAGGAGGCAAAGGGACCCCAGTAATCCATGAGGTTGAAGGGCCGACCAATATCCTTTGCGATGCTTTCATAAAGTCCGATTGGTTTGGAATAACACCACTGAACCAAGCCTTCATCCGTGTGCATGGGTTTGGGTGTGATAATGAAATCAGCATTGCCGTAAAGGGTGTTCTGGCAGAACAAAAGGGCTGTCTTCAGATCAGGTTTTTTTTGTTTCAGTGTTTCCCAGATGGGCTCAGCCTGGACCAGGGACCGGTACTGGTCCCAGAAACTAACTTCGAACCGGTCCCGGTTAAAAAAACCATTGGCGATAATCCCGTGTTCGGACGGGTAGGTCCCGGTTGAAAAAGAGGCCTGGGCCGGAAGGGTGAGACAGGGAAAAACCGGTTCCAGATCGGTTTTTTGACCGGTTTTCATGAGTTCGGAAAATCCGGGCATTTCCAGAAGTTTGTTTAACAGGGCAGGGGAAAGGCCGACAATATTAAAGCAGAAAATATGAGGATGCATAGGAACTCCTTCCAAAGGGTTGTGAAATTTAAGTGACCCGGAAGATCCGGGCCGATGCAACTGCCGGAATATAAAGCAAAAGGATCATAACAGCAACATAGACCGGCACTGATCCTGCCGCAAGCATGGTATCAAGAACAATAATGGACAATAAAAGGATTTTCATGGTCTTTTGAAAATCGGCAGGGCTGTTATCTTTTAAAAGATTGAGGGTGCGTCCGGATAAAAAAATTGCAAAAACCATCATCAGGATCACACCGGTAAAGACAGGGAGGACCTTGATGAGAAAAAGATAATAATACAGAAAAGTCGCACATCCCAAGGACAGGGTGCAGATGCCGATCGTTTTTACAGCTTTTCCGCCCTCTGCTTCTTTTTTGCTCAATACGGACACACCAAAAATATATAGGAAGGTAATGAGCGGGATACAGGCCCAGCCTTTAAACGGAAGAATGGATAAGCCCATGAGGAAATTGAAATACCGGCAGGATGCCATGGTCAGGGGTCCCAAAACCGGATAATCCTTTAAAAGACCGTCGTAGAGCAGGATAACCAGGGCCAGGGCCAGGCTGATGCCAAAGGGGCGGAGTCCGGCGAAAAAAGCGAAGCAGATTCCGGCGATCATCAGCCCGAAGCCGATGATTTTAGCGGTTGATCCGGATATCCGTCCGGAAGGAATGGGGCGTTGAGGCCGCTCTTTTTTGTCTATCTCAATGTCAAAATAATCGTTTAACGCCATGCCGGCTGAAAATAGGCAGGAAGAGGAGATCAGGAGAAAAAGAAGACTGTTGAACCGGTCAAAGCCTGCTCCTGTGATCAAAAAGGCTGCCAGAATATCAGCATGGGCCGTGAACATTCCAGGCAGCCGGATGAGTTCCAGTATGGTCAAGAGTTTTTTAATCATGGGTTCCATCTATAGCTCAAATTATAAGGGTCTTGGCGAAATTATCATTTACGCTACCTTCGGTCAAGTTAATTGAATTATGATCAGCAATTCTCGGTGAAAAGTGTCATAGATTTGCAGTACACTCATATTTTTATAAAATATTGACACATTGTCATCGCTCGATTACAATCGCAGCGTGTATATTATTAAACGAATGCTTGAATTTGACCAATGGCTCAGTCATTTGCGTGACCGGCCGACAAAAATACGTTTGCTCCGCAGGCTTGAGAAAGCTCAACGTGGGTTGCTGGGAGATGTAAGCCCTGTTGGCGATGGTGTTTATGAGATGCGCGAATTTTTCGGTCCAGGATGGCGTATGTACTACATTAAGCGCAGAGACATACTGATAATCATGCTTGGCGGTGGGGATAAAGGCACTCAGACACACGATATTGCAGCAGCAAAAGCTGTAGCTAAAAATATAGAGGAGTGAGTTATCATGAACAAAAAAATAGATATTAATGATTTGCCCGAATTTGATATGGCACAGTATATCAAAAGTGATGCTGATATTGTAGAGTATCTGAGCCAGGTTATCGAAGAAGGAAACTCAGGAGAATTAGCAGCGGCATTAGGGCATATTGCCAAAGCACGCGGCATGACGGAAATCGCCCGGGTCAGCGGTATTAAACGAGAAGCCCTGTACAAGGCATTGCGGTCGAACAGTCATCCCCGGTTCGACACAATACAGCGAGTATGTAAAGCTCTTGGTGTCAAGTTGACAGCAGCTCCTGTTTAGTTATACTCAGAAATTTTATGTAAACGTATGATTTTTTCCGGATTGGAAATTTTTGCGAAAACAATACCAAAATTCTTCATCTCATAAATGCAGATTCCATCCACACTGAGGGCTCCATCTGCAACGACGGTGTAATCCTCATCAGCAAGGGATGCATTTTTGATATGGGCGTGGATTTGAATTTTCTTATTTTCCAGTATAATCTGTCCCCTGTAAATCCATTCATGGGGTTGTCCTTTTAATATGCCGGGTTCAAATTCATGGGGATTGATACCAAATTTTTCAACAAGGAAAAACCGGATCATCTGGAGGAAGGATTCGATCCCAAGAGAGCCTGGACAGACAGGGTCCTGATAGAAATGTGCATTGAAGAACCATTCCATAGGGTCAACCATTTTTACGGCCCTGACATATCCTTTTTCATAAAGACCGGCATTAAAATCCAATATTTCAATTTTATCTATCATTCTGAGTGCTTTTGAGGGCATACCGGAATTTTTAGCATCATTCGGGTCATCGGGTGTTAATGGAGCATGGTTTTGAAATTCATAATATATAGGTTGGATATTATTTCCCGGCAGCTCAATGCTGTTGAATTCACAGTGTCTAATGCCGATTTGGGTCGCGAGGGCCTTATTTGTAAAAAAACCAAAAGTGGTGCTTCCTTTATAGACCATGTCACTATTTTTCAATACTTCAAAATCAAAATCCTGAATAATCATTCCGCCTGCTTTGGAAACATCCTTTATGCGGCTTCTGATGGTTATTGTACCCGAATTTCTGGATAAAGATTTCAATAAAACAGCTTTCCCCCCTAAATTTCTGAAGTGTATTCGATCTTTGCTTTGAAGGGCAGAGCCGGCATAGGCGGCTAGCCATCCACAGGGTTGGAGGGCAATTTCAAGCAGAATGCAAAAGGGAAGGGTATCTGACCTGTTGGCTTTAAAATACCAGGCATCTTCCGGAATATCATATTCGGTTTCAATCCATCCGCCGGGTTGCATTTTCCACTGGGGATGATCAGCAGTCAGGACCCTGTCCATAAAGAAATAAGGCGGTCTTGGCAGGCGCGCAATTTCACGTTCATGGTCAAATATTCGATATTTTTCACCAAAGGCTTCAGAAGGGTTTCCCTCGGCAAAGGCAAGAATACTATCCCTGGAAAAAAGAGGTTTTTTTTTAAATTTAGTCATCAAAGATGGATCGGTTATGGCTTCAAATCCTGTGATACTGGCGACAACGATATTGTCTTCATTAAGAAATGTAAAATAGCCGGTGATTTTATTTCTGGTCTCTTCATTCACGATAAAGAGAATTCGGATATTCCCTTTAAGAGTATTAAAGGATGAATAAAGTCTTAAACTCGCAATAAAGCTTGGCAGGCAGACCTGTCCTGTTTTTTCATGGGACCAGAGGATGGCGGCCTGGAATGCGGCGTCCAGCATCATGGGTTCAATAATCCATTTTGAGCCGGGATAATTTTTAAACCACTGGTCCGGAGCCGGCGAAAGCCTGGTGGTGATTTCAATTCCTTTTTCAGAATACCCATTGATGGATTTAATGGATTGCATCTCATTTCCATGAAAAAGAACAGAAGAATAGGCTTCTTCTATTGATAAGGAATAGGGAGTCAGTTCCATGAAGGCAGCTTTGGACAGTACAGGGGGGTTGGGACGACGGTCCTTCAGGATGACCCTGCAGCTTGAATGAACAAAGGCATGTCCGTTATGGGTTTCCGACGCCATATTGCCGGGTATCACCCATTTTGTTCCTTCGGGTTGGCATTTTCCCAGATTGACACTCACCTGTATTTCTTTATCGCCGGGTTTGATTCCCTTTAAGAGGCGCATATGGTCCATTCCGGCAAACACAAGGCCAGGATTATTTTTTTCCGATGCCTTGGCATGGCATTCCATTATTAATGCAAAGGGAACCACAGGTTCGCCGTTGATCTGATGGGATTGCAATACCGGAGCGGATTTTTTTCCCAATGTAAAGGTCATGGCCTTTGACAGTTTGGGTTCTCTTGATTTTTCAGGTTCTGAAACAAGGCCGCCAATGATGATTTCCGGTCCAATGCCTGTTGTATTTCCCATTTCCATCAAGAGTTGTTCAGCACCTTTTTTTAAAGGGATAAGGGCCACCCCTTTCCGAATGAATTCTTTTTTTAATGAATCATCCACCATGCCGCCTTCCCAGGGGCCCCAGTTCATGGCGAGGTATTTACAGGAAGGATTGGTCATGGCGAGTTTCTGGGCCGTCTTGTTGAGTACCTCATTGGCCATGGCATAGTCACACTGGCCCTGGTTTCCGGTTCGTGCGGCAATGGAAGAAAAGAGAACAAAATATTTGAGTTTATCCTCCTTTGACAGGGACAATAACACCTCAAGTCCTTTTACCTTTGTCTCCAGCACACGGGTGAAGGGGTCCATCTGTTTATCCACAATGAGTTTGTCATCAATAACCCCTGCACCATGGATAATGGCTGTAATGTGATGGAATTCTTTTCTTACGGCCTTTAGAATGGTATCAATCTCGTTTTTATTCCGGATATCGGCGGAGAAATATCTGGCCTTTGATCCATATTTTTGCATGCATTCAATATTATTTTGTATTTCACGACCGGCAACGATCTTTTGATATTCTTTTTCTATATCCACGGGCTTTGGCGTTTGATCTTTAAATTTATTGGCCAATATGGATTTTTTAAGCAGGGCCGGGTCATGAAGGCCTTTTGCCCATTCCGGTTCGGACAATGCCAAAGGCGTCCGGCCGATAAGAATCAGCACGGGTGAATGTTTTCTGGCGATTTCAACGGCACAGGCCGCGGTTACGCCTCTGGCGCCACCGGTGATAATAACTACATCTTCTTGGTCGAGATTTGCGTCCTGATGGTCACTAATGTTCTGATCCACAAGATTCGGAATATTGCAGAAATCACCATCCAGGCCCATTTCTACTGATCCGTGGGTCATCATGAGAGAAACAGCAGCCTCGGCATGTTTAATGACTTTCTCTTTTGAATCCGGCAGATCCAGGGCCCTGCATAATACATTTTTCCATTCAAGATTAGCGGTTTTAGCCAGCCCGGCAAGCCCTCCATAAACAGGATCACAAGTGAAGGCCTTGCCGTCGAATCCGAATCCGCCGCCTAAAAAAGAGACGACAGTCAGAAATGCACCTTTTTCTTTAGCAGCCTCCATCAGATATCCGGCATTGTTCCGGGCCAGTAGAAAAGCAGACTTTAAAAATTCGATACCGGTCAAAGATGCATCCTCGTTGAATGCATCAGGCACGATGACAATTCCTGCTGCATCCGGACATTCAGGAATATTTCCATTCCCGATATCGATGAGAACAGAAGGGATTCCTATCTTTTCAAATTCTATTTGAAACCGGTCCGATATATGGGCGCTATCTTTTGTAATATAGACTTTTTTTTTTATCGGCAGCTCTATTTTGGCGCCGTTGTAGAACCGGATTTCATTGGTGGGATATTTTTGCAATGAGACGATTTTTCGAGTCAGTGTCACAGTTGGATTGGCGGCATCTGAAATAAATGGCAATTTCAACTCAGGCTGAGGTGTTTTCTCAAGTGGCTCTGGCGGCGGTTTTTTTTCATCCTTTGAAAGAAAGTCGATAATTTCCCGGATGGTTTTTAATTTTCCCATATCCTCGGAGGAAATCCCATCGATGTGATCCAGTTCCTGTTCAAGTCTGGAAAGGATTTCCACGCGCTTGATGGAATCTATCCCCAGATCGGATTCAAGATTCATGGAGGGCTCCAGCATTTCAGCAGGAAATCCCGTTAATTCACTGATGGTATTCATCAACGCTGTTGAAACGGTTTGATAAAGATTGTTCTGAAAATTTCCCGATGTCTTTACTTTTGTAATGGCAGGGAACGCCAAAGGAGTTTTATTATCAGAAGATGCCTGATGATGGATGGCATGGCAGATGTCTTGAAGTGTTCGGACAGAGCCCATGCTTTCGGTGGTGATCCCTTCACAGTCCGGGATCTGTTTTTCAAGTTCTGAAATAATTTCGACTTTTTTGATTGAATCAATGCCGAGATCCGACTCGATATCCATTTTTAATTCGAGCATTTCAGAAGGAAATCCTGTGAGACGGCTCACAATTTCAAACAATATCTGTTCAACCCCGTTCTTGGGGGTGCTATGGACAGGCTCTATAGGGTTTAAAATCTTTTCAGGTTCTTTCTCGACGGGTAATTTAATGGTTGCAGGTTCTGTTACAGAAGCCGAAGGAGGGGCGACCGTCATGGGTGATGAAAAGGCAAGGTTCCGGGTGTGTTCCAGCATGCTTGCCAGGGTCTTGCTTGCCTGGGTCTGGGTTTCAAGAAATTTTTCATGGGCTCTGGCTGTCTGGGCTTGAAGCTGCTGCATGGCTTCAAGTCCTTTTTCAACCATCTTCATGGCTTCGAGGGCCGGGGAAGAGATATTCCCGGAATCATTTTGCTTTTGTTGAGACGTCATATCCGGACCTTTTAATGTGGACCTGGGGTCAATTTGTTTTTTTTGATTTGTGGAAATTTCCGGTTCTGATTTGGGAAGATTGCATCTATTCAGGGGTCTGGGATTGGCACCGGTGAGTTCAATTTTCATCCGTTTGGGGTCGTTTTTTTTTACCGGGTCTTCCCAGGGGTTAAGATCAATGGGAAACCCCTTTGATGCAATAGTGCATAAAACATGGGCCAGATCTTCAATTCCGGATTTTTTCCCGCATGAAGCATCAAGGGAAACAGCGGTGATGTTTTGGTCTTTCAGGATGGATTTTGTCAGGTCCGTCAGAACAGCCTTTGGCCCGACTTCGATAAAGGTTGTGACCTCATTTTCAAACATTTTTTCAATATTGCCAAGGAAATTTACCGGGTTAACCAGTTGATTGCCAAGGATTTTTTTGATTTCAGATTCTTTCCGATCATAGGGGAGGCCTGTTGTATTGGAAAACACGTCAACTCTTGTCGGATCAAAGGACCTGGAGGTTAAAAAGGCCTTAAAAGGCGTCAGGGCATTTTCCACAAGCCAGCTGTGGAAGGCGGCAGCCACAGGCAGTTTGACAGCTCGAAGTTTTTTTTGTTTACATATTTTTTTTGCCCTGAGAATTTCGTCGGTTGATCCGGATAAAACACCCTGGGTATGGCTGTTTTTATTTACCAGGACAAGATCCAGGTTTTCTTCTTTTATGAGGGCTTCAATCTCTGCCAAAGATGCTTGAACAGCCAGCATGCTTCCTGCATCACCATTCATGGATTTTGCCGAGGCCATATATTTCCCCCTGGCCACGGCAAGCTGTAAGAAGGTGCTTTCATCCATCCATCCGGCTGAGTAAAGGGCAGAAAGTTCCCCAAAGCTGTGACCGCAAGTTATTTCAGGGGTGATCCCAAATCGTTTCAGCACTTTTATCATGGCACAGGATACGGCACCGATGGCAGGCTGGGCAATATCCGTCTCCCGGAGCTGCTCTTCCGATGTGTCTCTTGGCTGAATATGGGCCGGAGGCGGGTAGATATAGTCCTGCAACGCCTTGTTGTCTGAAGTCATATTCTCGCTTAAAAAGAATCGGGAAGCTTGTTTTAACGTTTCCATGGCTTCAGGGAAAAGAGAAACAAGATCTTTTCCCATGCCGATATACTGGCTTCCCTGACCCGGAAACAAAAATCCGAGTTTCCCCTTTCGAATATCCGATGAAAAATAGACGCCGGGGTGTGACCTTCCTGTTTCAATGCTTTCCAGGGCATTGTCCAGGAGTTTGAAAAGATCGGCATCTGTTTTATAAACCATCAACAGTCTGTATTTTAGGTCAATGGAAAAATTGACCCTGGATTCATGGGACCTTTGGGCGATGGTATGTTTGAACTGCAAGGCATCTTCAGATGGAGTCAGGTCCGCTCCAAAGGCATTGATTTTGTTTAACAGGTCATCCTTTGTATTTGATGAAAAAGCAATGATCTGAACAGAACCATCCCAGGAAATATGGGTCTTTAAAGGATTGTATTCTTCCAGCACCACATGGAAATTGCTGCCGCCAAAACCAAAGGCGCTGACACCGGACCTTCTGGGATGGGAAGAGGATAACCAGGGTTTGGATTCGGAATTGAGATAAAAGGATGAGTTTTCAATCTTGAGTTCAGGGTCAGGTTCCATTGCTTTCAATGTTGGTGGAATGACTTTATTATAAAGGCTGAGAGCCGCTTTGATCATGCCTGCTGCCCCTGCGGCTGCCTTTGTGTGGCCGATCATGGATTTGACCGAACCAATGGCGGTTTGATTTTTTCTGGAACAAGGGTCAAAACATAATTTTAATGCTTCGAATTCCACCTTGTCGCCCACCCGTGTGCCGGTGCCATGGGCTTCAACCAATTCAACGGTGCAAGGATCGATACCTGCCTCTTGATAGGCTTCGTTCAAGGCTTTTAACTGGCCCTTTGAATCCGGGGCATAGATGGCGGATGTCCTGCCGTCGCTGGAGGTTCCGACTCCCTTGATAACGGCATAGATTTTATCATTATCCTTTTCAGCGTCTTCAAGGCGTTTTAACACCAGCATTCCGATCCCTTCTCCCAGAACAGTACCGTCTGCATCTTTTGAAAAGGGCCTGGCATCGCTGGTGTGGGATAAAACCCCTGTTTTGGAAAAGCACATGTGCATGAAAATATCGTTCAAGGCATCCACGCCACCGGTGATGGACATATCGCATTTTCCGGATGAAAGCTCCATGACGGCTGTATGAATGGCGGACAAAGAACTTGCACAGGCAGCATCGGCTACGGTATTGGTGCCGGAAAGATTCATGCGGTTGGCGATCCTTCCTGCCACCACATTGCCGAGAAGGCCGGGAAAGGAATTCTCCTGCCACTCGACATATTCCCCCTGAATCCGTTGAATAATCTCTGCTTTTTTTTCTTCAGTGATACCGGAATCTTCCAAAGCCTTTTTCCATATGGGATGACCCAGACGGGCACCCAAGGGGATGACCAGTTCCTGGGTTCCGGTGACGCCTAAAATGACATTTACCTTTTTTTGTTCCAGAAAAGGATGACCCGGCGGATATCCTGCATCTTCAAGGGCCATTCTGGCCGTTTCAAGGCCCAGGAGCTGGGATGTGTCTGTTGCCTCAAGATTGTTGGGAGGAATTCCATAGCTCAGAGGGTCAAAGGTTACAGGCGGAAGAAACCCGCCCCGTGTGCAATAGGTATGATCCGGCTTTGCAGGGTCCTCGTCGAAATAGTCGTTGATTTTCCAATGGGTGTCGGCAGGAATATCTTCAATGGCATCAATTCCGTGATATAAAAGATGCCAGTATTCTTTCAGGTTTCTGGATTTCGGGAAGATACATCCCATACCGATAATGGCAATAGAAGGGGGCCTGCGGTCTGTTTTTTTTTGATTCATATCCGTAAATCAGATTTTAAATTTAAAATTCAAGGTAATATACCGGGTTGAAGATTCAAAAGGCACCCGATTGACAAGGATTTGACAAAAGTTTTACATAGCCGTCGATATCAGAGGTAAGAAAGAATATCCTTTAACGGCAAGGGGTTGAAGGAACCTGCATCCATTCCGATGTCAATGCCCTGGGTTCTTAGTATGGATGCACGGGTACACACGCAGGCCCCAAACAGAAGGTTCAGGGCAATTTCAGCCGTTTTTCTGTTTTCATGGGATTCAAGAAAGCTTCCCTTTACCCACTGGTTAAAGGCACCAATGGAAGGCCCGCACCAGATCTGGTAGTCCATTTTTCTATGGGGAATACCCTGGATGGCCCATTTTGAGGAAAGCCCGAGATAAGACCTGAAGACCAGGGCCATTTTATGCCTGGGGTCGGTTTCTGCTTTTTCAATTTCCTTTTGGTTATTTGTTTTAAGGAAAAATTCCTTTGTGGAAGTCCAGGCATCTTCAAAGCTTGCCTGTAAAAATTTTTCCTGGATTTCCTGCCTGGATTTTTCGTCAATTTCATCAAATCCATTGCAGGACTGATATAATCGATATAATTTTTCCGCTCGGACAGGAAAGAGGGTGCCCCGTTTCAATACCTGTACCCTTGCCCCGATTTCAAACATGTCTGCTGCTGGAGCCATGGCCACATCCGCCTGATCAGCCTGGCAGAGCATTTTTTTAACATCTTCGCAGATTCCGGCCTCAACGCAGGATTGATTGATGGAACCGGTTAAAATATAGGCTGCCCCCATTCCAAAAGCTGCGGCAGCCGATTCCGGAGTGGCGATTCCACCGGCAAGCCCGACACACAGAGGTTCTTTGTAAGGGTATGTTTTCATGGATTCATTTTTTAAGGATATCATGGTCGGCAAAAGGGTCAGGGCCGGTCGGTTGTCCGTGTGTCCGCCGGAATCGGCTTCAGCCGTCAGGTCCTGGGCCATGGGAATATATCGGGAGAGCCTTGCCTCGGTCTCGGTAATCATATGGTTTTCAAGGAGGGAGCGAACCAGTTTTTCCGGAGGGGGAGAGAAAAACTGGCGGGCAATTTCAACCCTGGATACTTTTCCAATGATATTGTTGGGTGCAACAATATTCCCGCTATTGTCTTCATACAGACCTTTGATTCGATAATAGACCAGGGCCGGTGTCATCCGCAGGAAAGCGGCAGCACAGACCTGCCGGACCTCATGTTTCAGATAAAGGTTGACGGTGGCCATCTCATGGGCCGGGTCATTCAGGGAGTGGATCAGGTTGAATCCAAAGGGCTTTGTTTTTAAGGAAGTTTTCAGATCTATGATGGCCGCTTCGATTTTTTCAATGGAAAGACCACCGGCTCCAAAAAACCCAATCATCCCGTGTTCAGCCATGGTTTTCACCATGGTGGTTGAAGCGATCCCGTTGGCCATGGCACCGGCGATATAGGGATATTTCAGGCCGTGCCGGGCCATGAATCTTGCATCCCCCAGGTTTTCAGGGCCTATTGCCGGGACATAGGCCTTGATCTGTAAATCTGTATCTTCTTTAGGTGAGTCTGTGAAGAAATCGGCATCTTTTATAACAAAGAAAAGCCGGTCATTCTTCCGGATTGCAAAAAAAGGTTTTCTTACCTGCAGGAGCAGCTCTTTTAGCGGTATTGAAGATTCAGTTGTCATGGTATTTTTTCGCAACCTTTCCGATATATGCTAATGGGTTTCTTTAAATTATGGAGCCCTTCTTTTAGCATAAAAGGAATTTAAGAATCAATAAGGAAGTCATTGACACGGTACCTCCTGTTTTTATTTAATTTCTTGGATGGTATTGCTGGTGCATTTTGATAAGGTAATCCCTTGAAATATGGGTGTATATCTGTGTCGTGGAGATATCTGAATGCCCCAGCATGGTTTGAACGGATCTTAAATCCGCACCTCCTTCAAGAAGATGCGTAGCAAAGGAATGTCTCAATAGGTGGGGGGTTATATTTTTTGACAGGTTGGCCATGAGGCCGTATTTTTTTAATATTTTCCAGAACCCTTGTCGTGTCATGGGTTTGCCTGCCCTTGCAATAAAAAGATAAGGGGATGATACCAGGCCCAAAAGAGCGGGTCTTCCTTCCTTTATCCATTTTCGGGTGGCTGCGCTGGCATGGGAGCCAAAGGGAATGATTCTTTCCTTTGATCCTTTTCCCATGACCCTGACAAAGTTTGAATCCAGACTGACATCCTGAAGTTTCAAAGAAATCAGCTCGGAAACCCTCAAACCTGATCCATACATGATTTCCATCATGGCGGAATTTCTTAATCCTTTCGGATTTCTAATATCCGGTACATCAAGGAGATCTGAAACTTCCTGGACCGTCAGAAATTTCGGGAGTGAAAGACCGATTTTTGGGATATCCACATTTTTCAATGGATTGGCTGAAATGATTTTTTCATTTAAAAGAAATTTAAAAAAACCTCGGATGGAGATCAGATGCCGTGCCCGCGATTTAGCCGACAACCCGTTTTTTGCAAGATCAATCAACCAGGCAAGAACGGCAGTGGTATCCACATCATTTATATTGTCGATTTTATTTTTTTCAAGAAAGGTTAAAAACTGGGCAAGATCTGCTGAATAGGACATGATGCTGTTATTGGACAGCCCTTTTTCAATGATGATATAGTCGAGATAGTTTTGGGTCAGTTCATCCATAATATTATAAAAAAATCTCTGAAATACACCGAAACCCTATCGTGTTTGAAGAAAACCCGGCTTTAAACAAGCCGCGAGAGCTGATGGTGACATCTTTTTTCGAATTCCAGGCACCACCTTTTGCAATGCAATAGGTTTTATTTTTCTGTGATGGGAAAGGGGAGGTTTCCATATCCGATGTCCATTCCATGACATTGCCCAGCATATCAATAATTTTAAATTCGTTTGCAAAACTATCATATTCATCCACTGCACAGGTGTCGGAAAAACCGCTTTGTTCGATATTAAAAGCCTGGATATTAAATTCATCACCCCAGGGATAAACATACCCCAGATCAGTCCTTGCTGCGGATTCCCATTCTGCTTCGGTGGGAATCCGACGGCCGATCCACGAGGCAAAGGCAACGGCATCATTGACACTGACCTGAACCACCGGGTGGTTTCTTTTTCCATGCAGGGTTGAATCGGGGCCAAGGGGTTGATACCAGCAGGCACCTTTTATATCTTCCGACCCTGCACTATTTTTCCAGGTTGAGCCCTTTGCATTTTTTTTGAACCGGGAATGGTAGACTCGTCCGAATCCTTTTTGTTCTGCGGTTGTAGCGTATCCTGTCTGTTCAATAAAGATTTCAAACAAGGAATTGGTAACAGGATAAATACCAATATACACCTTTGGCATATCAAATTCCTGCAGTTCAAGGCTGGATTTTATACTTTTTTTAGTGCCGACCGTGTATTTTCCCTCGGGCACAGTCGTATATTTGTTAAATTTCTTTTCCCTGTCTCCGAGGACCTCATCAAAATGCTCTGCGAGTTCTTTTTTCTTTCTGTATTCTTCGAGAGCTTTGAGTTCATTTTCATCAAGCTCATCGATTTCTTCTAGTTCTTGATCTTCATCGAGTTCAATTTCTTCAATTTGTTCCTCTTGATCGAGCGCCTCTATTTCTTCATCCTCGTCGAGTTCGATTTCCTCGACATCCTCTTCAAGAGGTACTTCCTCGATACTTTCTTCAAGAGCTGTTTCTTCAATATTTTCTTCAATATTTTCTTCAATTTCTTCAACTTCTTCCAGGGTTTCATCTTCATCGAGCAGTATTTCTTCGGTATCCTCGATGGTGTCTACTATTTCTTCGGCATCCTCGATGGGGTCTTCCTCTTCTTCAACCTCTTCTATTTCCTGATCCTCGTCGAGTTCGATTTCCTCGATTTCTTCATCAAGCTCGATTTCTTCAATATCTTCATCAGCTTCTATTTCTTCTATTTCCTCGATATCCGCTTTAATGCCTTCACCTTCACCTTCACCTTCGCCTTCATCAAAATCGCCTGCTTGATGTCCGTTTAATCCGGGTGCGGCTTCCGGATCTTCTTCGGAAAGGAAATCTTCCGTGATTTTGTTCAGGATTTTTTTGATCTGACTGACAATATTCTGGGAACCCGGGCCTTTTTTTTCATTTGGAATATGATCAAGAAAATCAGCCACTGCGTTTAACAGGTCGGTTGCCTGACCCAGATCAAAATCTCCGGTTTTGACCGCATCTGTAAAAGAACTGAGGAGATTGCTCTTTGCCTCCTCTGTCATATCAAAGATATTGGAGTCTGATATCATTATACTTTCAGGGTTCAGGGCCTTTTTGGAAAGATCTTCCAGATCAGCGTTGATCGAGGATTTGATGCTGGAAAAATTCCTTCGTTTGGCTTTGATTTTGGACAGATCGTCTCCAACGTCCCAGATGGACTGGATAAGAAGGTCCATATCAATGGAATTCAGCTTTTTAATGGATTCTTCTGAAACATAAAATGAGCGTATGGCCATGACGGCCTTATGTTTGATTGAACCGCCTTTATACTTAAGGTTGGAAATCGCCTGATCTATTCCCTCAAGGGAGATGGATATGTTTGCCAAAAGAATAAACTCCTGTTTATATGGTCCTGTTGCCTTGCATTATGATATATCCCCATGAATAATTCAACGTGGTAAACGATTTTCAGAGCCATTATTCTGATGAGAACCTTGATAAAGGGTTTCTAAACCATTTATTTAAACTATATGATTGAATTTTTACGGAATTGTGCTAAAGATATTGAACTATGAGTAAAATACTGACAATCGTCGGCCAAAGAGGCGGTACCGGCAAAAGCGTCACAGCCGTAAATCTTGCAACATCATTTGCCCTATTGGAAAAACATACGCTTCTGATAGACAGCGACCCGCAGAGAAGCGCCACTCACTGGTGCGGCATAAAAGATAGGGATTATACCTGTGATATCGCTTCTGTTCTGTCGGCAAAGGTCAAATTCACAGATGCCATTGTTAAAACGGAATTCACTTATCTTGATATCATGCCTTCGGGGTTTAATTTGTTTCAGGTTGCCGGAAAACTTGCCAAACACTCTGGTAATGAAAAGCTTCTTCGCCTTTTTTTAAAGGATGTTGAAAAAGAATATGATTATATCATTATTGATTCACCTTCCTCTTACGGTTTTTTAAGCATGATGGCAATGACTGCCGCAGACTGGCTTATAGTCTGTATGTCCATCCCTCAAAGCTCGGTTGAAGATTTTCACGGTCTGCTTCGTTGTGTAAAATATATCCGGACCTTTCATCATGTCCCCCTGAAGATTGCCGGACTTCTTTTCAATCGGTGTAAATCAAAGGAAGAGATCCTGTCCTTTTTAGACCGTCAGGCCTTATCAGATGCAAAACAACTGGTTTTTAAAACCTTTATCCCAAAAGATGAAAAGATAGGAAAGTCAATTGATCTGAAAATTCCTGCTGCGCTTCATGACATCAAAGGCCCTGCAGCGTCTGCGTATTTGAATCTTGCAAAGGAAGTCCATTTTTTTCTCAATTAGAGAGGTATTTATATGAAACTTACAAATCCTAAGACCATTCAGGAAGGCGAAAAAGAGTTCATTGATACGATAAATGCGGAATTGGACTGGGCCGCCATTGAAAAAATGCTTTTTGAAAAGCACAGCCTCACCCTTCAGGAGGAAATTGATTATAAAAATGGAGATCTGGTGGTGTATAAGGATCAGATCGCATATAAATTTGATTTTGAAATCAAGGTACCCTTGTCTGTAATTTTCGACCGGGAAGGAGAATGCCTTGAGATTTCAACCGTGAGGGAAGGGTTTGAAAAAGATAATGGGGAGGGGTTTGAAAATGAGATGGAAGCCTCTTTCCAACGCCCCGGCCAGGAAGACAAAGTGGCCCAGATGGCCTTGAACATTGCAGATATGATTTCTGAAATCAATCAGGGAGATGAATGATGGGCCTGGATATAAAACAGGACCGGATTTTGGATCCTGGATTTGTAAGAGATCAACTGGATGAGATTCTTGCAAAGGAAATCACATCATTGCTGGATATTGATTCCAATTTTGTCATGATGTCCTTTAACCTGGCGAGTATTTCCTGCATCACTCTGATCACTGAAAGAGAAAGAGAAATAAATCAATATTCTGATTTTCCGCCGGAAAGATATACAAAACAAACCTTTGTCGATGAATTGATTGATATCGGACTTGAAAAAGACAATACCCTTGAAAAAGCGGTTCTTTCAGTATTAAATAAAGGATATATCAGCACAGACCCCAATGGCTTCTTAAAAGCGGAAATGCCTTCCTTCATGATGGTCGGTTTCCTTGACAATATGTTTCCCGGCATGCAGGGAATGAATCTGGTCGCTTTTGTCCTTCAGATGAATGAAGAGGTGAATTCCGGAAGGAAAAGTCTTGAACTTGCAGAGGAGAGTTTTAAATCTATCCTGAAAAGCCGCGGAGTATCCGTATCAAAAGACAGGGCCGAGAAAAAAGCATCGGAAATAGTGTCCGGGGTTGTGGCAATACCGAGCCAGACCAGGGAAATTTCCCGAAAGCTGAAAGAGGACAATCTGGACCGTCTGTCAAAATTGATCAGAAGCAGAAAAAAAAGATCCATGGATTCAGCCAGCCACTTTAATATCAAGGATGTTTTTGACAAAGGGCCTTCCAAAGAAGAACTGGAAGCTGAAAAGGCTGAAATCAGTAAAGCTGAAGAAGAGGCACAAAAAGCAGCAGCACTTACCAGGGAGCTTAGCGAAAAAGAAGAGAAAATAAAAGAAGCTGAAGAGGCCGCAAAAGAAGCGGTAAAGCAGTTGAAAGAAATTGAACAAAAGGAAAAGGAGCTTTTGGAGGCCCGACAGGAGGCTGAAAGAACAAAGCAGAAAGCAGCCGAATTGGAAGCCCGTGAAGCCATGATGGCAAAAAAAGAGGCTCAGTTAAAGGACTTGGAAGAAAAGCTGAGGCTGGAAGAAAAGCGCCACATTGAAGAAGAGGAAAGTGAAAACAAGACCGAGAGTGAAGAAAGTGAAGAGGATTCTTTGTCTGATGAAGATGTTGAATCTCAAATCGCTGCCTTTGAAAATAATCTGACCATGCCTTGTCCGCTTTGCAAACAAGGGGAGATCATTTCAAAAACAACGGAAAAAGGAAAAGCATTTTTCACTTGCAATAGCCCGGGGTGCAGATTTGTTTCCTGGGACAAACCCTATCACATTGAGTGCCCGTTATGCAAAAATCCGTTCCTGATCGAGACCCTCACCCCCACCGGGGAAAAAGGGCTTAAATGCCCCCGGGCATCCTGCTCGTATCGGCAGAACAACCTATTTGATCCAAAACAGAATATGGCCCAGGCAATCTCCGGGCTTTCACCCAAAAAGATAAAAAGGGTGGTTAGAAGAAAGAAACATTAATGCTGATCTCTTTTAGTGATGAAAATCTTGAAGATATTTATCTGAAAGTCCTGAAAAACTCCCGTCTTTCCAAAGAAGACGGGATTCATATGTATGAGACAGAAGATCTCATCGGGCTGGGCCGGATTGCGAATCATGTCCGAAGATCTCTACACGGGAATAAAGCCTTTTATATTAATAATCAGCATCTGAATTATACGAATATCTGCAAGAACCGCTGCCGGTTTTGTGCCTATGCCAAAGATAAAGGGGAAGAGGGTGCCTATGTCTTTTCCATGGAAGAAATTGAAAAAATCCTGATGATGGATGAGCCGGTGAAAGAATTGCACATTGTCGGGGGGCTCAATGAGGACCTCGGCTTTGACTATTATATTGATCTTTTGAAAACCATCCGGAAAATAAGACCCCAGGCCACGATCAAGGCATTTACCTGCGTTGAGATTGATTATCTGTCCAACCTTGCCGAACTCAGCCTTGAAGAAACCATCAAACGGTTGAAGGATGCCGGACTGGCCATGATGCCGGGTGGAGGCGCCGAAGTCTTGAACAAAAGGATTCAGGAAGAATTATTTCCAAGGAAAATCGGTCATGAACGATGGCTTGAAATCGTAAAGGCAGTGCACAGGGCCGGTATCAAAACCAATGCGACCATGCTCTATGGCCATATCGAGACCCTTGAGGAGCGTGTGGATCACCTTATTTCACTCCGAGAGGTCCAGGACGAAACCGGCGGGTTTTCTGCTTTTATTCCCCTGGCATTTCATTCAAAAAATACAGAACTGTCCCATCTTCCGCCTACAACGGCTGTGGATGATTTAAAAAATGTGGCTGCGGCCCGGTTGATGCTGGATAATTTTGAACACATCAAAGCCTATTGGGTCATGATCGGGGAAAGCCTTGCCCAGGTCGCCTTGAATTTTGGAGCCGATGACCTGGATGGAACCATTGTGGAAGAACGGATCACCCATACGGCCGGTGCAAAATCCGCCAAGGGTCTTACCCGAAACCAGATGGAAGATCTGATCCTTGCGGCAGGCTTTCTGCCGGTTGAACGGGATTCCTTTTATAACCCGGTAAACAGATAGAGACGGGAGCATGCCAAATTTAAATCATTTGATTGAAAAGGTGGGGCAGAATCAGAGAATTGATGTGAATGAGGCCCTCTCCCTATATCGGGAAGCGGATTTTTTGACCCTGGCCGACCTTGCAAACCGGATGCGGTTTCATCTTCACCCGGACAGGATCGTGACCTATGTGGTGGATAGAAATATCAATTATACCAATATCTGTGTCTCCGGGTGCAGGTTCTGCGCTTTTTTTGAATCTCCCGGCAACGCAAAGGGCTATGTCCTTTCAAGGCAGGCCCTGCATGACAAAATCAGGGAAACCCTGGATCTCGGCGGTACACAGATTCTCTTACAGGGCGGCATGAATCCTGATTTGACCATGGATTATTACACAGGAATGTTAAAGGATATCAAAGAGAATTTTGACATCCATATTCACGGGTTTTCACCGCCTGAAATTGATTTTATTGCCAAAAAATCTTCCCTGTCCATTGCCGACACCATCGCCATTCTTAAAAAGTCAGGCCTTTCTTCCATACCGGGCGGCGGGGCAGAGATCCTCTGTGATGAAATCCGGCACCAGGCTTCCCCGAATAAATGCCTTTCGTCTGAGTGGCTGGAGGTGATGCGACAGGCCCATCTGCAAGGGATGAAATCCAGTGCCACCATGATGTTCGGCCATCTTGAGGATGATATCCATATATTTCAGCACATGGATAAAATCAGAAGCCTCCAGGATGAAACCTCCGGGTTTACCGCCTTTATTCCCTGGACATTCCAGCCGGGCAATACAAAGATTGCCGTAAAAAAGAAGACCGGTGCGGAATATCTGAGAGTCCTTGCCATGAGCCGGATCTTTCTGGACAATATCGATAATATCCAGGCTTCCTGGGTGACCCAGGGGGATAAAATTGCCCAGACCGCTCTTTTTTTTGGTGCCAATGACATGGGAAGCACCATGATTGAGGAAAATGTTGTGGCCTCGGCCGGGGTTGATTTCATGCTGCCCAGAGAAGAACTTGTCCGCCTGATCAGAACGGCAGGGTTTGAACCGCGTCAGCGGGACTGCTATTATAAGCTGCTATGAAAACTTCAGCCCAGCAAAAGGTTGTTTCCCGGAGTCGAAACAAAAGGGAAATTCATCGGGCCGGTTGGATCATCATGGATTCGACGAAGACCATTCAAAACGGATACCTGGAAACTGAAGGCGGTATTATAAAAGGGGTTTACGCCGGTGCTCCCAAGGAGACCTGTGTCGACCATGGTCCCGGAGTTTTAATGCCCCCCCTTGTCAATGCCCATCTTCATCTGGAATTGTCTGCCCTGAAAAACAGGCTGCCCTTTGACAAGGGATTTCAATTCTGGGTGAAATCCCTTCTGGAACAAAGGCAGGCCCTGGGCAACGAGGCCCTTATTCGGGAGGCGGAAAAGGCAGTGTCGGAATTGCTGGATTCCGGGAATCTCTATATCGGGGAGATATCAACCCTTGGGATTACAAGGCCGCTTATTGAAAATTCCGGGTTGGGCGGCATTTTTTTCCAGGAATTTCTGGGATCAGACATTGGAGAGGGTTTTACCCGGAAGAACGATACCCTTTCTTTTTCCGTGGCTGGACATGCCCCTCATACCACTTCTCCTGACTTGTTGCGGGCATTGAAAAATCAATCCCGATCAGAAGGATTGCCGTTTTCCATCCATGTGGCAGAATCAAAGGAAGAGACAGAGTTTATTTTTAATAAAAAAGGGACCTGGGCTGATTTTCTGGCCTTGAGGGGTATTGAGTATGAAAGCTGGGGAATCGGATCAAAAACGCCGGTGGCGTATCTCAATGATATGGGGCTTTTTGATCCTTTAACCCTTGCGGTTCATCTTCTTGATATAACAAAAGAAGACATGGATATCCTTGCCCGATCACAGGTCAAGGTCTGTGTCTGTCCCCGGAGCAACCAGAACCTGCATGGCTGGCTCCCGGATATTGAGGGCATGCTATCCAAAGGTATAAGGCCGGCCCTGGGGACCGATAGCCTGGCAAGCTGCGATTCCCTTGATATATCAGATGAAATGGCGTTTACGGCAAAACATTATCCAAAACTTGATCCGCGAACCATCTTTTCCATGGCAACCCTGAACGGGGCCAACGCTTTGGGACTTGGACATCTTACGGGCACCCTTTCAAAAGGGAAAAACGCACAATTTATATACCTGCCCGTTGATACAAAAAACGAAAATGAACTTTTTGAAAGAATGATATCCAATGAATAATAAAAAAACAATGATGGGGAAAATCAGCTATATTAATGCCTCCCCGGTTTATTATGGCCTTGATAACGGACTTTTGCCGGACTGGCTTGAAATGGTTCCGGATGTGCCTTCTGCCTTGAACCAAAAAATTATAAAAGGGCAGATCCAAATAAGCCCGGTTTCCGCTGCCTTTTATGCCATGAATCACAGGGAGCTGTTATTGCTTCCGGATCTGTCCATCTCCTGTCACGGCAGGGTTTTGAGTGTCATACTGGCAAGCCGGTACCCCATTGATGCACTTTCCGGTAAAACCGTTCGCCTGTCCCGTGAGTCGGCTTCGGCCGCATCTTTCATGAAAATGATCTTTCATCAGAAAGGCATTGTCCCTGTTTATCAGACCGGGGATGTGTGCAATATCGAGTCGGTCTCAGCAGAGGTTGATGCAGCCCTGGTGATCGGAGATACGGCCCTGACCCAGCCCTGGCACCAGAAATTTGAATATTGTATTGATCTTGGGCAATTCTGGCATGAAATGACAGGGCTTCCCTTTGTCTTTGCCGTATGGGTGGTGAGGCGATCCTTTGCCGAATCAAATCCCCTGCTGGTCAAAAAGATTCATGATCTGCTCATGGATTCAAAAGCATCCGGGTATCAGAATATGGATCAGGTTGTGGAAGCTTCTGCCAAAAAACTGAAGATCGAACAAAAACGCATCAGAGAATATTTTGATCTCCTGTTCTGTGATCTGGACCCTGGAAAAGTCAAAGCCATGGGATTATTCTTTGATTCCCTGTTTGACCAGGGAATCCTCACTGAAAAAGCGGATATCCGGTTTTTTGATCTCAACCACTCGGGCTGATCCCTCCGACCTGAATGAGTTCAAGCAGATTTCCAGGTTCTTGGATATTCAATATGATGTTTGAGAATTGAGACGCTTTTCTACACGTTGATCAATCCGGCAATCAAATTTTTTTTTATGTTGATATTGATATCACAAATTGGTATCAATATTTTATGAACAGCAACCATAAAAAGATCCTGGCAGATATATTCTCTCGTCCAACACCCGGAAATCTTGAATGGAGGAAAATCGAATCTTTGTTCATGGCTCTGGGTGCTATATTGATTGAGGGAAGCGGTTCACGGGTATCTTTTATATTAAACAACTCAACTTTCTGAGTTAGTTTTCTTAAAGTATAAAATTATAACCATCCGAAATAATTAAAAATATTGACAAAATTCTCTATCTTTGATATGTATTATTTGTCCAAAAACAATCAAATCAAAGATAGGAATCTTGTCAAATGCATACTACTTCAATAGGATCTCAAAATCAAACCATAAACCCTGATAAACTCGGAATTTTTGGTGACTATTTTACCACATTAAAAGTTGGAAGCCTGCTCAACAAATCAGGCATAACCAAAACCAAAGGAGCCTCTCCTCTGGAGCTGTTCACCATTGTCTTCAATCTGGCATTTATTGGCAAAAACTTTTTTGAAGGTGTCGTGCGGAATAAAAAAGTGACTGTCGGGAAAGATGCTGTGTATAATTTTTTAAATTCATCCACATACAACTGGAGACGTTTCACAATTCTTATCAGTGGCCGGATTTATCTTATCATCAAAAATCTTCTGGATGATTCTTCGGAAGAAGTTCTTATTTTTGATGATTCGACATACGACAGAAGTCGATCTAAAAAAGTGGAGCTTCTTTCCCGTGTGTTTGATCATACAACCCACAAATATCTAAAAGGGTTCAGGATGTTGACTCTTGGCTGGTCTGATGGAAACAGTTTCCTTGGGCTTGATTTTGCACTGTTGTCATCAGCAAAAGAAAAGCATCGTTACACTGAAATCAATTCTGATATTGATAAAAGGACTTGCGGCTATCAACGCCGCAAAGAAGCGATAACAAAATCCACTATGTTGCTGGAACCAATGCTCAAAAGAGCCATTAATATTGGCATTCGAGCGAAATACCTTGTAATGGACAGTTGGTTTTCAATGCCCTCGGTTATTTCGACTCTTCGTCAGCATATCCATATCATCTGCATGCTTAAGGACCACCCCAAATGGCTTTATGAGTATGATGGAAAAAAACTCCAGCTCAAAGACCTCTATAACAAGTTAAAGAAAAAAAGAGGAACAACAAAAATCAAGGCCAGTGTCCTTGTCACACTACCGGATGGAAACAAAGCAAGAATCATCTTTGTCTCCTGTGATAAAAAACGGGGTTGGCTCGCCATTTTATCAACAGACATGTCCATAGTCGATGAAGAAATAATAAGACTGTACGGCAAACGTTGGGACATAGAAGTGTTTTTCAAAATGTGCAAGCAACACTTGAAACTGGTCAAAGAGATCCAAATCAGGAACTATGATGGTTTAATCGGACACACTTCCCTGGTAATGGCAAGGTACAACATATTGAGCCTGTTTCAAAGAGAATGCGTTGACCAAAGGTCTTTTGGGGATTTATTCAGAGCCTGCAATGAAGAATTGACCAACATAACATTCATTGATGCCCTGAAGAGGATAATGCAGCTGGCAATGTCCGCTCTACGCAAGGCCCATAAATTGTCTGAGAGGGTTATAAACTCCATGCTCGACCTGATAATGGGCGAGGCGCTTACATATTTCGGTCTTAACAACAGTCAAACGTCCCAATTAGAAGGGGGGAGGCGATGAATCTACTCCCCAGAAAGTTGAGTTAAACAATGAAAAGGCTGATTTCCACCGTCCTCACCCGGGGAAGGAAGCAAGGCGGTATCAGGTGAGAAACGCCATGGAATTTTTAGTCAAAGCGGGGGTAAAACCATGAATATACTTAATTATAATGGATATACGGCAAAAATTGAGTTTGATCCGGAGGATAACATTTTGTTCGGTAACATTATCGGTATCCGGGATACAATAGGATTTCATGGGGAGTCTGTGATTGAATTGAAAAAAGCCTTTCATGACGCGGTTGATTTTTATCTTGAAAGCTGTAAAAAAGCAGACAGGAAGCCAAATAAACCTTTTTCCGGAAATTTTATGGTGCGGGTTGATTCTTCTTTGCATGCCGAAATCGCAGCCGCAGCAGCCAATGAGAGAAAGAGCCTTAATCAATGGATTTCTGACACCTTAAATCAGGTTGTGCATTCTCATGAGTGAACAAAAAAAATATTAAAAAAACCCCTGAAGACCCTTGATGGTTGCTGGTCGGGATGAGAGGATTTGAACCTCCGACCCCAGCGTCCCGAACGCTTTTTCGCCCCTGTTTAACCTTGTTCTACCCAGTTTAATATAACACCTATATCCTTTATTTATGCTTGACTTCACTGGTATAAGAGTCTATATAACGCTTATGTCACTTTAACGAAATTTAACCTATTTTAACCTTTTAGGTATAAATAGGGTAGAAAGAAAAAAGGTGAAATGACCGAAAATGACCGAAGCGTAGGACGCTGTTATCACGACGAAAAAAAGTTAAAAAATGAATGAAAAAGGGTAGAACAGGGTAGAAAGAAAAAGGGGTAAAAAACATGGCAAAAAAGATGAAGAGGGTAGACTCAAAAAAGTGGCCTGGGGTCTATCAATATGACACTGGAAGCAAGTTTTTAGGGAAACCAGATCCAACCTTTTATATTACATTCCGGGATGGACTGAAAAAAATATGGGAGAAGATCGGATCACGATCTGAAGGAATCACCCCCCAGATAGCCGATGATATCAGAAAAGAAAGGACATTAAAAGCACGACATGGGGAGACTGTTCAAACATCCAAACAAATCAAGCGACAGAAAGCAAAGACTGACCGCACCCTGGATGAGATTGCCCCCCTTTATTTTGAACAGAGAGGAGGATCTCCACAGGCTGCAAAATTTGATATCTACCGATACAATAAGCACGTCAAACCGATTGTCGGGTCCAGAGCGGTGTCAAGCCTTTCTTCCCTGGACATGAAGCGGGTAGAAAAGTCCATGCCGGGTTCCGCACCTGCTACGGTATGGGGAGCCCTTGAGCTTATCCGGAGGATATCGAACTTTGGGAAGAAAGCTAAGCTAAGTCCTGGGCTTAATTTCAAGGTGGAGATGCCAAAGAGAGATAATGAGGTAACCGAGTTTTTGATTGCTGAAGAAGCTACCCGGTTGATACAGACTCTTGACCAGTGGCCAGCACAAGATGTTGCCAATATGTTGCGGGTGGCATTGTTTTCGGGAATACGTAGGGGAGAGATTTTCAAACTTGAGGACAGGGACATTGATTTTCAAAACAAATTAATCCGGCTCAGAGATCCCAAAGGCAAGAAGACTGTTTCCGTCCCATTGAACCCAGTGGTTGAGCAGGTTATAAAGAATCAAATGGCGTGGAGGGATGAGAGGTTTCCGGAATCAAAGATTTTATTTCCTGGATCAGGTGGGACTGTCCGGGTTGATTGTTCGTCCGTATATAGGCTGAAAATAGCAGCAGGATTGCCAAAGAAGTTTAGAATCTTCCATGGGCTCCGGCATCATTATGCAACAACACTTGCCAGCAGCGGAGAGTTCACCCTTGATATGATAGGCGAACTACTTACCCACAAGTCAAATGAGATGACCAGAAGGTATGCGAAATTTCTTCCTGGGAGCCTGAAAAAAGCAGGAAACAGAGCTGCGGAATTAATTCAGCAGGCATCTGAAATATCAGACCCTATATATAATAAGGTAGGTGAGAAATGAAAAACCAGTGGATTTCTTTTGATGAAATAATAAATCAATATGGCTATGCTGAATTTGAAATAGTTCAGCTTTTTAAAGATGGATTGACCCCTTACCACACTGAGACCGGTGAGGCCTTACCGTATCCTTATAATAAAGCGACCCCGACAAAGTGGCTTATCCTGGGTCAACCATGGCACATGATCCTTATGAACTGGAAGGCATGGGGGAATGACTATCTTGTCAGGGCTTTTCGATCAGGTTCAGTGATATGGAAGAAGGCCGATATCGAGGCCCTTGGCCCGAAGGATACCGGCAGTGAATCAAAACATATCGAGATTAAGACCCCGGCCGGTACTCAATGGAAAGATATTCAATTCAAATATGTGAATGAAAGTTACATCCAGATTGAATGCCCTATGTTTGAAAAAAGTTATGTTTCAAAAACTGATTTAGGCCTTGACGGCAAACCGGTTCTTATGGGGTTATTCCGGATATTTGCGCAACGGCAAGGCCGGATAAAACTTGAGGATAAATCCGTTATTAAAGAGAATATTTCACGGCTTAGAGAGCACCTTAAAAACGTTTTCCCTGGGGTTGATGGAGATCCCATTCAGAGTATCAGTGGTCAATATGCCTGCGCTTTTAAAATCGAATGTTCCAATACAGAACCCCTTGACGAAAACGATGGGGAAACAATACAGCGAGATTTTTCCGACAATCAGAATCATGAAGCTATGTACAACAGAGCCCCACACAAGGCAGCGAAATCCGCTTATAAAAAAACAGAATAAAGCTTATCACAAAATCCTTCCAGTCAAAAGCCGGTAAATTTTACCGGCTTTTTCATTTTTAAAATCCTGCAATATCAAACACTTAAAATTTTTATTTCAGTCAAGTCAAAAAACCGGTCAAATTTGAGGAATAAGTTCAAAGGGTAGCTCATTAAACTAAAAAAAAGGAGAAAAAACCCATGGAACTTAAAAAAAGTTTGAACACACCAGAAGCTGCAAAATACCTTCAAGAAAATTATGGCATCCGGGTAAGTCCTGGAACAATGGAAGTCTGGAGATGTTATGGAAGGGGGCCACGTTACCGGAAAGTATGTAGATGGATTGTTTATCCACAAGCGGATTTGGATATGTTTGCGAACGGCACCCTTGTTGAAACGATCGATAGCCGGGTGGAGGCATAAGGCCATGACCGATAAAATAGGAAGCCCGGTGCTGGGGAGCAAACCGGGCGAGAAAAAAACAGAACACCTTGATAATAGCCTTGATGTTGGGGATTGTCAAGGAAATTTTGTTTCCGGCTACGGAAGCTTTCACAGCCAAAACCCTGAATCCCAAAACCCAAAGGATTACATAAAAATATCCTTTCAAGACATCCTGAAGCTTGCTGAAAATCCGCCTTCCGTGGATAAATCAAATGCTCAATGGGTTCTCCCCAGCAGCACAGGCGGACCCGGCGCCAGAGTTCATCAATTCCAAAGAGAAAACGGTCAATTCCATGCTTTGTGGGCAGACCTTGACAAGGTTGAGGGCAAAACCTTTTATGAAGTCATAACCTTTATCAAAACGGCAATTCCTGGGGTTCAGGCGCTTGTATACACGACAAAATCAGCCGGTCTTGGGAATCCAAAAAGCCGGGTCATTATCCCCTTGGAAAAACCGATTTCTGGATCTGATTATGTTCTGTTTGCAAAAATTCTCAATGACAAAATTCAGGCGCAAGGACTGACCCCTGATAGGGCCAGCGAAAGACCCGGCCAATTTTGTTATTTGCCGAATAAAGGAGGGTATTATGCTTTTGAAATCCTTTAATCCGGCTGAAGCCTGGGGGCAGGAAATCGCAATCGAAAGGGCAATGATTGATGATGAGGCACAAGCCCGGCAATTGAAAGCTCAGGAACGGATTCAAGGCCGGGTCAATGGTTCAAAAAGCATTATTGAACGATTCAACAGAGAACATCCGGTTGAAATTCTGCTTGAAAAATACGGACATAAAAAAATTGGCAAAAAATGGTTATCACCAAACAGTGGATCCGGGGTTGCCGGAATTGTTGTAAAGGACGGTCATTGGTTTGACCATCATGAATGTGATTCAGAAATCGGTCAACCGGCTGAAAATGGTGGAACATGGGGCGACGGTTTTGATTTGTTTGTCTATTATGAACACGATGGGGATGAGGTAAAAGCCCGGAATGCGCTTGTCCTTGATATGTTCGAGCTTGCACCAGAAGACCCGGCAGATTCACAGACCTGGGAAAACCCGGTTGACCTGCCAACCAAAATGAAAACAGACCCGGCGCCTATCCCTTGGTTCATACATAACCGGATAGTTGCGGGCCGGGGGCTTTTAGTTACCGGCACGGGCGGTTCCAGTAAAACCAAGTTGCTGTATCACCTTGCAGCCGGGGCGGCTTTGGGCAGGCTTCCCTGGGCCTGGGATGTTTGCAGCACGGGCCGTTCTGTTTTGGTTCTTACAGAAGATACCGCCGACGATGTTCACAGAACAGTAAGCAGTCTTTCAAGGGCTTTGGGGCTTTCCCCGGAAGACCAGCAGACCTTATATCGGTCTTTGATTATCTTTCCAATGGCGGGAAAAGACATAATTCTTTTATCGAAAACCAAGAACGGCACCCTTGAAAAATCAAAAAGGTTTCTGGAACTTACTCAAAAAATTAAAGACCTGGGCGATGTTGTTCTGGTTGGTATGGACCCGGCATTATCATTGACTGATGGGGATGAGCTTGACCAAAGCAATCAGCGAGCCCTGGGGAAGATGGCTGATGACCTTGCAGTATTGACAGGGGCGACGGTTGCGCTCGTTACTCATGCCACAAAAGGCAGCTTGAACCAGGACACCCTGGGCAGCCACAGCAGCCGGGGCGGTGGAGCAATCACTGATGCAGCAAGAACGGAATTTGTAATGCGGACAATGACGCAAAAGGAGTTCATCAAGGCAGGGCTTGAAGATCCTGAAGAACAATTTAGGCATGTTCAGCTTGTCGGAACAAAAGGAAACTACCTTCCGCCATCTGCATATCTTCCGGTCTGGTTGCGCCGGGATGACTTTGGGATGCTTTCAGGGTCAGATATTTCTTTTGAAAAAAAGGCGGGGCCAACTGAAAAGGACATTTCAGCTTTGTCCTTATTACGCAATGTCCCTGAAAATTTAAACACAAGTATAAAACCTTGGAGAAATTCATGTATCGAACATGGACTTATCCAAGGCAAAACAGAGGACGCAACAACAAAGGCAATGCAGCGTATAATCAAGACCCTCAAGGCTTCCGGGATGATTCGAGCAGGAGCAGGCCGGGGCGTTTGGTTGCCGGTCTTGGGGGCAGATTCGGAGAGTTATGAGGATTTTTAAGCGGTCAATTTCAGGGACAGGACATTGCATATATATAATGCAATTGTCCTTTTGTCCTTGAACTTAAATTGACTGGAAAATGTCTCTCAAATGTCCTTGAAATGTCGTTTAAATGTCCCTGAAAATATAAAGGAAACCTAATGGAGAAAATTTATCAAATCGGCAATCAATCGCTCATAATTAACAGCCGGAATTCACCGAATCTAAAAACGATAATTAATTATAATTTTGAAAGCGAAAACGATTGGAATGACCAGGATATAGAGCAGCTACAAGACCGGCTTTTCCCTTATCTTTCGGGCGGGCCGATGATGATTGGATTACCTGCCGGATACTTGAAAGTTACAAGGGGCGATGTTGGGGCGACAATGGCGATTTTGAAACAGTTTTTTGAAGAAACAATAACAATGGAGGAAGAAACAGAATGAAAACAATTATTCAAGCACAATACGGGTGGATGATTTTTTACCCTCAGTCAAGAAGCTATGTTCCCGTCATTGCCTGGGAAATTACGCAAAATGAGCGGGGTGTTGAAACACGGCCTATCACTTTAGCAGGAGTTCAGTCCCTGAATAACGTTTTCCGGCAACCTAATCTGCAATATTGTATCCCCGGAAAGGGAGGTTTTTTTGAGGAGTATGCAGTCCTTGAATACTTTAAGGATATTGCGGACAGTGAGCTGCTATGACCCGGCAGGCAGGGGGGCCTATCGGATCTCTACCGGGCTTGGTTGCCGACCGCTTCCGGGGCTACTTTTCTCTCTGTTGCAGTTCAAGGGTAGAGGATACCAAGGTACTTTGGTACAGGGACAGGGGGGTGGGTCAAATCTCCAAGACCCTTGACTGGAGACCGCTGCCCCTCATCCATGCTCAGTTTCCGGATAAATAAGACTTTTGGGGTTTCATTACTATTTAACTTTTATCAAAAAAGTAATGAAAAGAAATAGGTATATATTGATATTAATCAAAAAAAGTAATATTATAAAGGGGTAATGAAAATGAATATGCACGAAATATCGGAACTTAAGGATTTAATCGGAACAGAATGCTTTTATGGAAAATACCTCCGGGTATACAGGACATCCTTGAAAAAACGGGATCTCTATTATCAAAAAAAACTTAAAGATATAGAGTTCTTGCACCTTCAACGTATCAGAGGGGAGGTTTCAAATGGGGAATAATTCTTGGCTTTTCAAAAAGCCTTATAAAAAAGAAGAGGTCCACTTGCCGGCAGTTGATTCGGAGCTTTGGCAAAAAATCCAAAGCCTCACTTTTTTACAGGGGCGGCATGGTCTCGAAGATGAATTTTATGGTGGTGTCCTGGAATTGATGAAAGCCATGGCTGATAGCCAGGACATGACCGGCAAAAATGCCGTGGCGCTTTTGATTGAAAAACAAGAGCTTTTTCTGAACAAGCAAGTTTACAAGGTCTGCCAGGCCAATGACCATAAACCTATGATGAACATAAAAGATATCCCTGTTCACTTGGGCCGATGGGGATTTCGATTTTGAACATGATACAACGAGGCGAAAGCCTTTCTGGACAATGCTTTTCGGGTGGGATGCCTGGAAATGAAGTCAAAGGGGCAAGGAAATTTTCATCCTGCGGGATGCAGATTGAAAATATCCAATATCCTGGGCGCAACAATTTTCAATGTCTGCGGGATGCAGACAGAAATCTGTCCACATATGGGGTAATAGAAAGATGAACTTTTTAAACAAAATGCAAGCACTTGGTTTTTACAATTCAAGACAAAACGGCCAGACACTACAGCCGGGCCAGTTTGGGGACAGTTTTTATGAACCCGGACTCGATGAAACTCTTGAACAAAAACCGATTGCCGCACAACAAAAAACAACAAATTTGAAGGAAAAAAAATAAAATGTCAGAATTAGCAAAAACACTCGAAGATATAGGGGATGCTTTTCAAGCCTTCCGTGGTAGAAACGACGAAAGGTTAGACAGGATTGAGAATACAGTTGACGCCCTTGACAAGGCCGTGGGGCGCACCCTTCTCGGAGGCGGCGGGGGTAGCACCCGGGCCGATGGCAGAACAAACACAACCGCCGAGAAAGAACACAAAAATAAATTCATGGCCTGGGCTCGTAAAGGGTCTGACCCTGATGGCTTGCGAGGTATCGAGGCGTCACTGTCCACTTTATCAGATCCGGACGGGGGATATCTTGTTCCAATTGAGATTGAAAAATCAATCGAGAGGCTTGCCCAGTCAAGCGTGGCGTTGAGACGATTGGCCCGAATTGTCACCAGTAAAGGCGAATATATGAAGCCCCTGAGCAAGGGCGGAGCAACAGGCGGCTGGGTTGCAGAAAAAGAGGCCCGGCCGGAAACAAATACGCCGGAATTGACCCTGTTTTCACCTCCGATGAATGAACTTTTTGCAATGCCGAATGTCACACAGAAATTGCTCGATATGAGCGATTTCGATATTGCCGGATGGCTTACTGAAGAAATTTCAGACGTGTTTGTCGGTCTCGAAGGGACAGGGTTTATCACCGGCGATGGTGTCGGAAAACCTCATGGAATTATCGATGAATCTAAAATGATTGCAAATGCAAATTGGGTTTATGGAAAAACAGGTTTTGTCACTTCTGGCCATGCAACTTTATTGAATAGCGCTGATAGATTGATTGATTTGCAACACGCTTTAAAACCGCTTTACAGGGCCAACGGGGTCTGGCTTATGAACGACAACACCCTTGCGATTATCAGAAAAATTAAGGACGGCTTGGGTAATTACATCTGGATGCCGGGGTTGATGGAAAACAGTCCTGATATGCTTTTGGGCAGACCCGTTGCAATTGACGAAAACATGCCCGATATCGGGGCCAATGCGTATCCTATTGCATTTGGTGATTGGCAGCGAGCTTTTACCATCGTTGACCACGTTAGCGGCACACGGTTACTCAGAGACCCCTTTTCAGTCAAAGGCAGCGTGGCTTTTTATGTCACAAAACGATTAGCGGCCGGTTGTTCTAACACCGAAGCTTTGAAATTCCTGAAAATAGCAGTTTAATTTTGTTAGGCAGGCATTGCCGAGCAGCTTCTTCCATTGCTAAAAATGCCCGTTAAGTCATGAGTGACGTATAACCTTGACGGCCGGTTACGGTATTCCTCCGTGAATCAGCTCAGGAAATAACCTGAATAAAAAATGGTCTTGAGATTCCTCTCGGATCTCAAGATAAAGCCCTTGCCGGGGAAAACTTGGCAGGGGCTTTTTTATTTTTCAGGTCCGGCAGGTAGCTACGGTCCGGAAATATATTCCATCATAACGATATTTTGCAATTCTCATTCCATCCTTGAAAACACAATCCAATAAAGCCTTTAACATCCACGGCACACTTAATGCGAAAAGTCTTATATCTGAATACATGGATTTAAATATTTCAGGAATGAAGGCCTAACAAATACTACGGTGAAGCGATTCTGATACCATTTAAGCGAGGTTCACACCTGGGTTGGTATGATTCCTTGCCCCTGCCCTGAAAAGGGGCCTGTTTCTGCCCTGGGAGCAAGGCCCTGGAGGGATCGGGATAGTGATTATAACTGTGTAAGATTTGAGGAACTGATGAGTTCCTCAAACTATGCACGGTTGTGATCACACTTGTGCAAGAATAAAAACATTCGCCAATGTTTCTATTTGTACACAATAGTGATTATAACTGTGCAAGGATGGAAACAGCGGCCTAAAAACCGGCCAAAATCAGGGTTCAAAAACCCGCCAGTGTGATGAATGGGCATACCTGTCCGGCATCGGTGATTAACCAAAGGCGTGTTGGTTGTTTAAGCGGGGGCTGGGTTGTGGGTTAAAGCCGCCTATTTCTTAAATCAATTCCGGTTAAGATCTTTTCCGATAACTTTTTCCTTCCATGATAAGGATCTCAGAGTTGTAGACGAGCCGGTCGGCGATTGCTGTGGCAACGGTTGTTCCGTCAAAAATGTCTCCCCATCCTGCGAACGGCAGATTTGTTGTGATCATGGTGGATCTTTTTTCATGCCTGGCGCTGATGACCTGGAAGAACAGGTTTGACCCCTGTCTGCCCAGCGGAAGATAACCGATTTCGTCACATACTAAAAGGTCCTGGGATTGATAATATTGCAGTTTTTTGAGCAGTGCATGTTCTGCTTCAGCAGCCACAAGTTGATTGATCATGTCCATGGCTGTGGTAAAAAGGGTTTTGATGCCTGCCTGAGTGGCGGCATAGGCAATGCAGCGGGATAAAAAGGTTTTGCCTGTCCCGGGATTGCCGATCAGGATGATATCTTTTTTGTTTTGTATGAATGTAAGATCTATGAGGCTTAAGATACGGTTTTTTTCTTTTTGCCGGGATTCATGGTGAGAAAAGTCAAATTGATCAATGGTTGTTTTTGCCCCCAGCCTGGACTGTTTGTATCTTTGATCGATTCGGGTCTTTTCCCTGAGATTGATTTCAATATCTAAAAGACGGTCTATGGTTTGAAGGGCGGACAGGTTGTCGTGAGTGCTCTGGTTTATTATATCAGAAAGATTCAAGGCACAGTTTTTTAAGCGAAGAGATTTTAACTTGTTGATCACGGTATCCATCATTTTCTCCTTTTAAGTGCAAAAGCATCATATTCGGCAAGATTGGGGCTTGCCAGACGGATGCTGTTGTATTCTTCCGTTTTGAGGACTACGGGTTGATGATGTGTTGAAGGAGTCATCTCCTGATACAAAATATTCTCAACATAACCGTATCCGTAGAGCTTATGGTCAAGAGCTTTTTTCAGGGCATATATCAGGGAAGAAGTGCCATACTCATCATTGAGAGTCAAAAGACGATCCACTGTCTTTTTTAAGGGTTGTGATGCATCGAAAAGTTTTTCAAGGTAATCCACAGCCTCCTGACCCAGGGACATAAAAATCATTATCTGCCGGTCCATAGAGATTTTCTTTTTGAGTTTTTTGACCTGTTCGTTGTGGGAAGCAAGGTCAATCCGCTGGTTTTTCTTCCAGGTTCGTAAATGAGTGGCCACCTGCTTTTCTTTATAATAGATGGATAAGGTACGATGATCTGCTTTAAGCGTTACGGTTTTACCCACAAGCCTTGGGGGAACCGTATAGATATTGCAGTCAAACCGGATACCAAAATCTTTATAGACTTTAAGTGTCTGCGTTTCCCTGAAGTCGGGTAAGGGATCAGGCAAGGCTCTTAAGGACTGTTTTACAAACCGGTCGACAGGTTTTTCTCTGGTGGCCTGATGCAGTCTTTGATTGGCTTTTTCAAGCCAGGCCCAAACCTGATGATTGACATCATCAAGATCGGCAAAGGTCCTCAGAGGCCAAAAATTATACCGCAGATATTTGATGCTGTTTTCAATCTTGCCTTTCTCGTGGGGTGCCCTGATATTGCAAGCCAAAGGGGTAATACTGAAAACTCTTAAAAAATCAAGGAAAGATTCATTAAAACGGATCATGGAACCTACACGCTCTGTGACTGCCGTCAGCATATTATCTACAACAATCTCTTTGGGTGTGCCGCCCAAAAAAAGAAAGGCTTCAACAAGGCATCGATGCAGGGTCTCCTGGTTCTGGCTGTGGGTGAAGATCACATACAACATCCTGCTGTGGGCTTCAATAACAGCCAGGGCATACAGTTTTCTTAACGTGTTTCCATAGGCAATACTGCCAAAATGTCCCCAGTCGATCTGCATCTGCTTACCGGGTAAAGATTCAAAACGGATAAATGGCTCTTGAAATGAACCTTCCTTAAGGTGCCTAAGATAGTCCCGGATGATGGTTATTTCACCATTAAACCCTTTGTCTTGTATCTGTCTTAAAACAACCGGCGCTTTAACTTTTGGATATTGTGCGATCATATCCTTGATCAGCTCCCGGAAAGGATCAAGTTTTGAAGGCCGTTCCGATCTCGGATTGCTTTTGGTATCCGGATCATGAACATATTTTTTGACCGTATCCCTGTCCAGGTTCAGGGACCTTGCAATCTGTCTTGCAGAAAATCCCATGTCCTTTAACCTATGAATTTCAAAAACAGTCCGTTTGTCTATCATGGGTAAATCTCCTTTGGCAGGGAAAGCACCTGGAACAGGGTCCCGTCATATACAATCAGGTCCTTTTGGATTAAACAGGATCTGGCAAAAAGATAATCGCTTTCTTTTATCCCCAGAATGGAACAGATGGTTCTGTCTCTGTAAAACGAAAGCCCGTTCTTGTCTGAAGCAAGAACCAGGAAAACATAAAGAGCCAATTCATGCCGGGTTAAAGACTGAAGAAATCCATCGGTCAAAAAACGATGGGGGATAAAACAAAAACTCTTGTCTATGCTGCGAACCCTTTCCGGGACAAGCACTTTTTTTCTTATCATGGCCACCTCCTCTGATGTTTTTTACCGGTGTAGCATAGCAAAACCCTCTTTGTCCCCGAGTCCATCTTTGCAATCATGTGGAAAAGCCTGGTACTGAAGCGATAAAAATTTTTACCGGGTCCATCTTTGCAACTATCGGAACAAGCCAATATTGACCGGAAAGGCTTATTTTGCTGCAATCTCTCGCGTCCATCTTTGCAATATTGATAGTTTTGCGGGAAGGGTTTCTTTTTCTCATGTTCCTGATTTTCTGAAGAAAACGGTTTCTTTTTGCTTGTTCAGGGTGCCCTCGTCTGTATCCTTTCCAGTAACCCGGTTTATTTTGAAGCCATTTCTCCTGGGCCAGTCTTTGCCCTTCTTTATATTCCGGATCTGTTGCCAGCTTGTTCTTTTGCCACAAGGCTTTTCTGGCATGTTGACACCCCTGGGTTGAACAGAAAATCTGCAATTTGTTTCTTGGAATAAAAAAAGTGCTGCAGGCGACACAGGGAACAGACTCCATTACCCATCTCCTGAAAAAAGATACGATGCGAATTAAATGGAGGGAATTATATCTGTTTTAAATTTGGATAAGGGAATTAAACGGAAGAATTATATCAATGGCTGGATATTTATCCTGAAATTGGCTGAGAAAAGATCCCTGGTTCTGGCCGGGAATTAAATGCCTGGTTTCA
>JANNUH010000080.1:0-71235 GCA_031395015.1 Desulfobacterales bacterium
AAGGTATAACCGATACTGCCTTTCATTTAAAACCGAGGATAACAAGTCGTGCCTTATCTTTATTTGCTCCATATTTGTTTTCATGGTGGCATGATACACCACCTTAGTTAAATGATCAAGTTATTTCGTAATGCATCCTAAGTAAAAACCAAGTCCGAACGAAGTAAAATAATAACCTTTATGGAATATCATTGAAAAGACTAACAATCCAGCCAACCAGGCTAATGCTTTCAGGAAAAAATTAGTGAAAAAAGATTGAAAAAAAATAAAACAATATAGCAATAAAACAAATGTTATATACCAGGCAATAACATATACTTTTGTCTTTAAAAACATATTCCCCCCTAAAAGAGTGATAAAATCTAAGAGGATAGTGGTGTTTTTATAACAGACTATTCGGTTAATTATTAAAACAGGAACAATCACAATCCAGTATGGTAAAAGTATTGATAAAAAACGCTTTTTCAACCATTCATAGGTACCCGATTTGATTCCGGATGATAGATAGCCCGTAAGAAGACAAAAGATTAATAGAGATATAAAATCCATGCCTTGGTTATTTTTACCATATAACCCTAAAAGGTGGAATATGAAAATACCTGCCGTAGCAGAAATTCTTAGCACACTAATCGCTATTGAATTCATCTGTTTATATTTAAATATTGATTGGTGATGTCAGTTATCAACATAAGAAGGCAATTCTGCTGAAATCTAACACTCATAATAAGCAGGTTCACTATATTCAATTCCATATTCATAGGGGCTTTTAGCATCAACATTGGAGGATGAATAAGGAGTTGCCCATTTGACCCTGCCACGATAACTCTTGTATTTTTCAGGGCCTGTTGCATGTTCATCATGATTTTTCATCTCAAGATAAACAAGATGACCGATAACAAGTTTTTCATTAGTCAACAAGGACAAGCCACCCTGGCAGTAATCTTTCATCTCTGCATAATAGGATTGATCCTGGCTATCCATCCGGTGCAGATACATTGGACTGCTATACTCGTATCTCTGATAGCGCCTTTTCTCTTCATGAGTTTCCATATACAAATCCATTTTTCTAGTGGTTGAACATATCGTGTAAGCGAATATAAGTTTACTTACAAACTATATGCAAAAAAAACAATATGAATTTAATTGTCGGAAGATAATTATTAAAATCACAAGCCAAATCAGAAAATTATTCCCTGGACCTTCAAATTCCTGTTGTAGTCAGGGTTGGATTTTTGGTATGGCATACCGAGAAAGATAAAGGGGTTGAACAAGAAATTAATATTGCCGAAAATTCAATTTGACGTGGAAAATGAATATGGAATCAGCAAAAATTGTAAATCGAGATCTTATGCTTCCCTATGGTGTCCCCTATTTTGCCTATGTTGGGATTGCGGCATTAGGAAAGGACAGAGTTCCGGATGAAGTCGGATATATCCTGAAGATCATTGTTGTCCCCCTTCTTTTATACTGGGCTTGGAAATGGTATGCCCCGATCACAGGGCCTAAAAAAATCATGGGCTCGATTTTTTACGGGGTCATCTTCGGGATTCTGGGTCTTTTTGTCTGGTGTGTTTTGCTGGCACCGTTTATTGAACATTCCGGTGAGCCATGGTCAGGCACAGGCTTTGTTCTGAGACTCTTAGCCGCCTCTTTGATTGTTCCGGTGTTTGAGGAAATATTTATCCGGGGGTATATTCTCAGGGCTGCATTTCAATGGGATATGAACCGGAAAAGCATGGGTTCCGGGGATGCGCTGGGCAAGATGCTGGACCATGACAGCGTGGGGGATGTGGCACCCGGTGCCTGGAGCATCATGGCCATCGCGATCTCCACCCTTGCCTTTACCGTGGGTCATACGACGCCGGAATGGCCGGCAGCCATTGCCTACAGCATCCTGATGTCCATTTTATGGATCATGAGAAAGGATCTTTTATCCTGCATCGTTGCCCATGGGGTTACCAATCTGACCCTGGCCTTATTTGTTTATTATTCCGGCTATTGGGGGTTCTGGTAGGAGAACAATTTTTGCGAGGCAGCCGCAGGAAAAGGGCTGCCGGTTATTGAAACAGCTCATTGGACAGGATCACGGCTTCGGCCACTTCCCGGATGGTTTTTCGTGAATCCATGCTGCGCTTTCTTATCCAGCCATAGGCTTCATCCCCGGTCATTTTCCGGTTATGCATGAGAACTTCTTTGGCCTGTTCAATTTTTTTACGAGCCTCGAGTTCTTCCTGGATGACTCTGGTTTTGACCATGAGTTCCGTATTGACTATGGCGATGGCCGACTGGTTTGCCACGGCCCTCAGAAGATTGACTTCAGTGTCGGAAAAATCATGGGGGGAGGCGGTAAAACAGTTGAGAACGCCGATAACTTTATCTTCCTTGGCAATCAGAGGAATGCCCACCATGGAGACAAGGCCGAGTTTTCTGGCCATCTCCTTTTCCTTGAACCGGTCGCATTCCAGCACATCTTTCAGGATCAGCGGAGTTTTATGGGTGACCACATAGCCAACCACCCCTTCATCGAGATTCAGTGCCCGGTCCTTGATATAATCCGGGGAGATGGACTGGGTGGCCTTCAGCCTTATTTTCGGCGGTTTTTCCTCTTCATTGATAATCCACAGGGAGCAGATTTCAACCCCGGTGACCTTGGCCGTTACCATGACGATGAGTTTTAACAGGTCCTCGATAAAGAGATCCGAGGTAATGGCCCGGCTGATATCGGTCAATGCCTTGATATAGTGGTCGTATGTCTGGTCTAATTTTTCCATGATACCTGTATCCTAATCAGAAATGATGAGCCCTCGTCAATAAAAAAAATAAATAATTCATTAAACATTTACAGAGCCGTGTTGGGGATTAAATCCCAGATGCCGCAGGGGCAGGCCCCTTTGCAGAATCCGCATCCGATGCAGAGATCCGGATTCACCTGGTACTCAAAACCATCCTTGCCGGTTTCAAGCCTTTCAATGGCTGCTTCCGGGCAGACTGCCACACAGATGCCGCAGTCCCGGCATTTTCCGCAGGAAGCGCAGTCGCTGCCGCAATCTTTCAGCGTGTCGGCCCGGTTCTTGGGATTGTAATATTCAAGACTGATCCGGGTTTTATCCACTTTTGGCAAGGGGGTCTCCCCATCCGGGCTTTTCCCTTCGATAATGCGGTCAATGATGAGGGCGACTTTTCGCCCCGCGCCGATGGCATCGGTAATGAGTCCTGGCCCCACCGCATCTCCAATGGCAAATACCCTGGGGTCCGAGGTCCGATTGTAGGCATCCGCAAAGATAAAGCCTTTGTCGGTTTTGATGGAATCATCCAGAAAGCTTAAGTCCGGGACATCCCCGATGGAGACCACCACCGTATCGGCTTTCAGAATCTCGCCGTCATTTAAGACAATTCCTGCCTTTGTGATTTCTTTTGTAAAGCAGGGCCATCTGAAGGCTGCGCCAATACCTTCAGCATCCTCTTTTTCTTTGCCAAAGGCAGCAGGCTTCTGGATATCAATAAGGGTGATGGTCTTGGCTCCAAGGCGGTGGGCTTCGGTGGCCACATCGCATCCCACGTTTCCGGCACCGATGATGACAACACGTTTACCCGGTTTGGCCTTGTCTTTTTTGGACAATTCCAGAAATTCATTGGCAGACATGGCATGCTCAATGCCTGGGACGGTCAGCATCCTTGGTTTTTTTGCACCGGCCGCCAAAATGGTGAAATCATAATCCTCTTTGATTTTTGAAAATTCTTTTTTATCCATTATCTGGTTCAGCCTGATATCCGGGATGAATTCCTTTACCCGTTTCAGCTCAGCATCCAGGGTATCTTTCGGGATGCGTGAGCCTGGAATCACAGAGGCAATTTTTCCGCCAATGGCACTACCCGTGTCAAACAGGGTAGCGGTATGGCCTTTCAATGTCAATTGCCAGGCAGCCGAGATGCCGCCGGGTCCTGCACCGATGACGGCAATCTTTTTTTTGCTTTTTTTGGCTGTTTTGGGCAATTTGACATTTTCCCCGGCTTTTCCGAGAAGCCGTACATTGATGGGGGACATATATTTCAGATTCCTTGTGCAGGAAGCCATGCAGGGACTGGGGCAGAGATAGCCGCAGACCGTTGCCGGAAAAGGGGTATATTGAAGTCCCATTTCAATGGCTTCATCAATATTGTCCTGCCTTACCATGCTCCACCTCTCCTGGACCGGAATGCCCGTGGGGCAGGCGGCTTGACAAGGCGCCATATATCTTCCCTGTTCCCAGACCGGGATGTATCGCCTCAAATCCCCACGGGTAATGATGGGAATGGAGCCTCGTTCAATTTCTTCAAGATCGCCGATGAGACCACCGCGGCCCAGCTCTCTGCCCCAGACCTGGTGCCTGAACCAGGCCATGGACGGTTTTTCAGGGCTATCGGTTTTTTCCCGGGCAGATCTTGCCTCAATGAGTTGCCACTCTGAGCGGATGGAAAGAGAAGATAAAACCTCTTTTTTATGGATTTTTGAAAGAAAGGCGTTGAGGTGGGTTGTGAGCCAGTTCCAGTCTTCATCGGCTATGGGAATCCGTTTGGCATCTTTTTCTGAAAACCCGTCAATATTTCCCCTGGCAAAGACCCTTCCCCCCACCATTCCCACCAGGGGTCTGTATCCCAATACGGAATCTTTGGCGTCTATGGTATGCCCGCAGATGACAGCGATTCCGCCGGCCATGAATTCACCGAAATAATCCCCGCAAGACCCCAGGACCCAGAGTTCAGGCGGTTCAAACCTTGGATTCCGTTTGGTCATGGTCATGCCACGGGCGCCGATGGAACCGCCGATAAAAACTTTACCCTGGGCAGCTCCGTTCATGACGCCGTTGGATGCATTGCCATGAACGATAATTTGTGCCCCGGCATTAAGCCAGCCCACATCGTCGGAGGCCGGGCCCATGATTTCGATCTTTGTGCCGAAATGACCAAAGGACCCGGCTCTCTGGCCGGACTGGCCCATGATCCGGATATGGGTTTCATCGCCTCCGGCATCCCAGAGTCTTCCGCCGATGCCGTGCTGACCGAAACCTTCCACTTCAATATTTCTGCGCCCGTTTTTGATATGATGATGGATCATTTCTTCCAGCACCCTGGACGGAATTCTTTTATTGTCTTTCTGACCGGATAATTTTATAAATGCATGGTTTTTCATGGCTGATCCTTCCTATACCACATATTTTATGCTGAGACGCTCTGCCGCAGCAATATCGTCAATCCCAAGGGCATCGGACATGCCGATGGGAAGGGATGTGGAGCGGCCCAACGGTGCCACGATTTTTTTAAGTTCAGTATCAAAGGACACAAACAGATCCACGATCCTCTGGGCCACATCTTCAGGATCCAGACGCCGGTAAAGCCTCGGGTCCTGGGAGGTGATACCCTTGGGGCAGATGCCGAGATTGCAGACATTGCATCGGTCTTCTTCGGTTCCCACGCAACCGGCTGCGGCCTGCATGGCGTATTTGCCGATCTGAACCCCGCTGGCCCCCAGCATGATCAAGGCTGCGGCATTGGCAGAAAGGTTCCCGTTCTTGCCCACGCCTCCTCCGGCAAATATGGGGATTTCATTCTGCTTCCCGATTTTGGTCAGGTTGAGATAGCTGTCCCGGATGCAGGAGGCAATGGGGTGGCCCATGTGATCCATGGATACGGTATAGGCAGCGCCGGTGCCGCCGTCTTCTCCGTCAATGGCCAGGCCCGAGGCATAGTCGTTGCGGGCCAGATTATTGAGCACGGCAAGGGAGGTGGAAGAGGCGGATATTTTCGGATACACCGGTACCCTGAATCCCCAGGCCATGGACATGGATAGGATCATTTTAGCCACGGATTCTTCAATGGAATACTGGGTCTGGTGGGTGGGGGGGCTGGGCAAGCTCACACCCGGTGGAACCCCGCGGATGGCGGCGATGAGTTTATTGACCTTGTGCCACATCAAAAGCCCACCGTCTCCGGGTTTTGCGCCCTGGCCGTATTTAATTTCAATGGCGCAGGGGTCTTCCTTCATGTGAGGAATGGCATGGATAATCTCATCCCAGCCAAAATAGCCCGAGGCAATCTGGAGGATGACGTATTTCATGAATCTTGACCGCAGCAGTCTTGGCGGGCATCCACCTTCTCCGGTGCAGATGCGGACCGGCATCCCTATCTCCTCATTGAGATAGGCCACCCCCATCTGGAGACCTTCCCACATGGTGGGGGAAAGGGCGCCGAATGACATACCGCCGATGATCAGGGGATAGATTTCCCGGACCGGCGGAATCCACCCTTTTTCTTTCAGGCGTTTCATGTTTTCCCTGGGAGACAGAACCCGCCCTAAAAGGGTTCTCATTTCAAATTCATGGCGGCCAGCATCCAGAGCCGGGTCCGTGAGCATGGAAATCCGGATGAATTTGATCCGGTCCAGGATGGAATGGGACGAATTTCTTCTTCCGCCTCGCCGTCTCGGGATTCCATTCTGGTTGATATGGAATTTAAGCCGGTCAAGACCTGGATTTTTGATGGGTGCAATGGCGTCGTTAGGGCAGACCAGGGCGCACATGGCGCATCCGATACAGGCATTTTCCACCCTTGTTTTCTGGCGGATAGCGTAAAAGGAATCATAGTTGCTGGTATGTTCTCTTCCCTTAATGACGGATGTTTTGATGATTCTTTTCTGGAACACATTCAGCTCAATGGCTTTGACAGGGCAAACCGCCGTGCACTGGCCGCAGAGGGTGCACCGGTCATTGCTGTACCGGATCTGCCAGGGCAGATCATTAATGCTTAAAGCGGAAGGTTCAAGGCTTCTGTTTGACGACATAGAATTACCTCCTGGCGGTCAGGGCCGACAATGGCTGTATCAAGGTGCATGGGTTGAATATCTTTTGCTTTGTCCCGGTCCGGGATGGCCGCATCCAGGCCGCAGATTTCGGAAGAAAACCCGAACATGCCGGGTCTGCCGCCTACAACACCGGGCCTCAGTTTTTTTCTGTCCTGGACCATGAAAAGAGAATGGTCCGGAAGGGTGCCGATGACGCAGTTGGGGCCATCAATAATCAGGGGCCGGCAGGTTCTTTTCAGATGGGTAAGAAATTCTGCATCCGGGTGTTTTTGAAGGTCTTCTTCCTGCAAGGGTGTGATGACGTGTTTATAGGCATCAATGCCGAGGCCGAGGCCTTTCATGGAATAATGAAGGATATGGGCAAAGACTTCGGAGTCGGATTCATAGCCCACATATCCTGGAAAGCCCCGGGATAAAAGAAAATCCCGGATAGGGGTAAAGGCCGTGTTCTCGCCATTGGTCATGGTGCAATATCCTTTTATGAAAAAGGGATGGCAGGCATAAAGATTAATAGCATAATTGGTGTTCTGTCTCCCTTGAGCCATGATAATCCGGGCGCTGAGTTCTTTTCGGTCCAGACCAAGATATTCGGCCAATTGCATGGGATCTCCGATTTCCTTGATCATGATGGTGTCGGGCCAGAAGGAAAAAACCATCATGTCTTTTTTTTCTTCACCCATTTCCCGGATTTTCAGCCGGATCATCATGAGCCTTTCGCCTATTTCCTCCTGACTTAAATGGTCCCAGCCTTCAGGCAGTTCATAGGCCCGGATGAGGTACAGGTTTCGTTTCGGGATTCCTTCCACCTGGGTCTTTGGGGTTTTAAGGGAAATCTTGTATTTGGTCAGGAATCCCTGGTCCATCATGAACAGATCCAGCCGCCGAATGCCTTCTTCGGTGAAGATGCCGGACAAAATCGGAGCCTCCTTCATTTCTTCAAAGGGTCCGCCAAGGCCCTGGAGCAGAAGCCCCATCCCTGATCCGTCGTGTCCTTCTTTCATGATATCCAGGGCTTTGATGGCCATCATGGGGGAAACCGGATCATGGCTGGTAAGTGCAAACAGACGACACATTGAATTTATATCTCCTTTAATTTCAGCCGGTTTTCAATGGGCTTTATGAATCAACGCCGGGATCAGGGTCATGAAACGGAATTGCCCAGGGGGATGGAGAATCCATGGGCTTCATAGAGGGCCTTAATCTTCTGCAGATCTTCCTCAAGGCTGTCACCGGGAATAATCCTGCCGACCCAGCGGGTTCTTTTTGAGTTATTGTCCAGAAACCAGCAGATAATGGGAACATTGGCCCCTTTGGCAATATGCCAGAAACCGGTTTTAATGGATGTGACATTCTTTCTTGTCCCTTCCGGCACCAGGGCGAGAATCAGATTCTCCCGGTTTTCAAATTCCTTGATTGCGCTTTCAACAAATCCGTGGGCCTTATCCCGTTTCACCGGCATTCCACCGAGACTCCTGAGAAGGATGGACATGGGAAAGAAAAACCATTCCGCCTTGACCAGAAGCCGGGCATTGATTTTTGCGATTTTGATATAGGTCAGGGCCCTGACCGTATCCATATTGGCGGTGTGGGGAAAACCGATGACCACACACCTGTCGGACCAGTAATCCGGAAGCGCATCATAGGTCCATCCCATGAATTTGTATAAAAGCCTGCCCATAAGGCTGAGTATTAATTTCATGCTTCAATGATGATGACCGCAGCCACCTTCTTTTTTGTTCTTTTTGTTCCGACAGAGGTCAAAGATGTGAAAAAGTTTCAGTTCATCTTTTTCCAGAAGTTCAAGGTTTTCCAGAACGGTTTGTTTTTTGGCCTGAAAAATTTTTATATTGGAGGATTCAAGATTTCTTCTCGATCCGTCCCCCATGCAGTTGGTGACAACCGCATCAATCCCTGAATCTTTACCCAGAACAGTGGTTTTGCACTTTGTTTCTTCACTGGAAAGTTTTTGGTTTTCCCTGAATTCAAAGTCACGGGTTTGTGTGTCCACAACCATAAAATATCCGGCCACGCCAAAATGGTCATCCATGACACTTTCAAGGCCTTTGTTTTCTTTAACAGGAAAGGCTATTTTCATGATCTCACTCTCCATAATATCAATGATTACCCCCATCATACATAAAATCAGTTTAAAAAGTAAGGGTTTCTTTTGTCTTGGCAAGAACTTAAATTCTCTGGGGTGTGAAGCAACAGCCCTATTTTATCTCAATTTGAAAGGGGATTGAAGTTCTTGGGAAAAAAAGGCAAGATGGCAGGCAGATGAATATGAAAATTATAAAAACCGCTTTTTTCGTTGTGTTGTGGGTCATGGTTTTTACTGGCGGCAAGGCTTTTCCCGATCAGCCGGACATTGTTTCTGTGGGAGAGTTTTCACAACACCGGATGGATGGCTGGTCATCTAAAAAATTTGTTGATGAGACCGTCTACACCCCGGCCATTATTGACGGGAATAAAGCGTTGGAGGCTGTCAGCCAAAACAGCGCCTCGGGGCTGATCAAAAAAATCCGGATTGATATTGAGGCATATCCTTTTTTAAACTGGCAGTGGCGGATTGAAAACAGGCTGTCCGGAACCTTTGATGAGAAATTGAAAGAAGGCGATGATTATGCGGCACGGATCTATGTCGTGGTCTCGGGAGGCATTGCCGTTTGGAACACCAGGGCCGTGAACTATGTATGGGCTCAGAACTCAAAAAAAGGGGACACCTGGCCCAACGCCTTTGCCAAGGACAATGCCGGGATGATGGCCTTGAGGTCCTCGGAAGATCCAATATCTACCTGGCATACGGAAAAAAGAAATATCCGGGAGGATTTTATCCGGTTGTTCGGCAAAGAGGTCCGGTTTATTGATGCCGTTGTATTGATGAGCGATACGGACAATACAGGGAACAAGGTCACTGCATATTATGGGGATATCTATTTTTCGAGGCATTAAACTCATTATTGGTCTTTTTTTTGCCGGGTTGATCATTTTGCCGGTGATTCTGCTGTGTTCCATCATGGAAGACACTCCTTTTGTTTCACACCATCAGAGGCTTACCATTGATAATGTTCAGAAGGTCAAGAACATCATCAATGATAACAAACCCGGCAATATGAATAAAAAACAGATCCGGGCAGCGAGTCTGTCGGAAAATGACCTGAATATCCTTCTGAATTACGGCGTTTTGCACGGGCTTGGATATGAAACGCTTTTTACAAAAATTGAATTGCCGGAAAACAGGGCTCATCTTTGGGTCACCCTTGAACTTCCTGCCAACCCGGTCGGCAGATACCTTAATTTTTTCATAGGCCTGAAAACCAGCGGGGCCCTTCTTGATATCGACCACCTGAAGGCGGGGCGAATTACCCTTCCCGGCGTTCTCATTAACCCGGCGGTAAGGGCCATGAATCATCTTCTGTTATATTCCGAACTGTATAAAGGCCTGAATCAGCATGTCCATAGCGTCAAGGAAATATCCGTCACAAAGGGGCATTTGAATCTTGTTTATGAGTGGGACCCGGTCGCCCTGGGCCTTATTCATGAGAAAGGAAAGCAGTTCCTCTTATCTGGAGAGCATCAGGAAAAACTGGCTCTGTATTACAATAAACTGGTTCAGACGGTGAGGCCCTATAAAAACAAAAAGGTTTCAATCGCCGTGGTTTTAAAGCCCATGTTTATATTTTCCGGACAGCAATCAAAGATCAGCGGGAATCCGGTTCTGGAAAATACCGCACTCTTGCAGGTATTGTCTCTTTATTCCATCAACAGAGGACTTAAAGACCTTGTCCATGAAGATATTCAAAAACAGATGGAACCCCATGTTGTCGCATCCCTTGCACTTTACGGCAGAACCGATCTGCCAAAGCATTTCCTTGTTTCTGCGGGGCTTGCCGTGTCAGCCGGAAGCAAGCTGTCTAATTTTATCGGGCTTGCAAAGGAGGTTGAAGATTCCGACAAGGGCTCAGGGTTCAGTTTTGCCGATCTTGCAGCAGATAAAGCCGGCGTGAGGATGGGGGAATCTGCAACCGGTTCTTCAACCCAGGCCGCATTGCTCCAGCAGAAAATGGGTGAAATGGAACGGGAAACGGATTTTATGCCCCTCATTGACGGCCTGCCCGAAGGCATCAGAAAACTTGAATTCCGGAACCGCTATAACGATCTGGATTCCGAATCCTATGCCATGGTCAATGACGAAATTGATAAACGAATCAAAGATTGCCCGGTTTACAGATAATCGTCTGAAATCATACAGCTAACCTACTGAGATTAAAGATGTCCCTGTAAATGCAACATTTCTCGTGGCAATGATATTGCAGGCCACACCGGCCGGGTTTTCAATGAGTTTGTCTCCGAGGCTGACCGGGGCTTTGACTTTTTTCTGTTTGATGACCGCCATGACCTCGAATATTTTTCCGAGAGGGATGGGTGCATCGGTTCTCACGCTGACGAGCTTGAAATCGCCATTCTCCACCGGGATGCCCGAGGCAATGGTCCGCATGGGATTGGTGAGTTCCTGTTCCACCCATTCTTTGCCTTTATCACAGGTGCAGCCGTCAATGGACAGGATTTTGGCTTTTTGTCCTTCTTCCATAAGAATTTCAGCATCACAGCCATTGGGGCAGACAATGCATACCAGCGTTTTTTTCAGCATTGGACGCTCACCTCCAGTTTTTCAGCGTTTTCAATATGCTTGGCTTTGACCTTGATCCGGATCATTTCAGCCGGGTGAAGCCGGACGAGTTTCTTTTTTGCGACTTTTCTGTCTCCGTCCTTTACCTGGATGGAAGCATTTCTCATGGGCCGCGTCACCCGTAAGGATAGGGTGACATCCTCTTTCCCGCTGATTTTCTGGGGCAGGACATACCGGATATCCTGTTTCGGGACCACAGGGATGGCTGTGGCTGAGTCAGTCTTGTTCTGAAGATAAGCCACCGCAGATTGGCCCACCAGGGAAGCCTCTTCCGATACATGGTCCACCAGATCGTGAACATGGAGGACATTGCCGCAGGAAAAAATTCCCGGAATACTGGTCATGAACCGGTCATCCACGCTGGCTCCGCTGGTGGCAGGTTCAAGCCGGACACCGGCATTGAGAGATAGTTCATTTTCAGGGATCAGGCCCACGGACAGAAGAAGGGTGTCGCAGGGAACGAAGCGTTTGGTTTCATGGATCATTTGAAATTTTTCATCCACCTGTGCAACGGTGACGCCGGTGAGCCGGTCTTTCCCATGCAGTTCAAACACGGAAGTGCTTAAAAACAAGGGGATATTGTAATCGTTCAGGCATTGCTGGACATTCCTGGCAAGACCGCTGGGCGTGGGCAATAACTCGAACACGGCCTCGACCTTGGCTCCTTCCAGGGTCATGCGCCGGGCCATGATGAGCCCGATGTCTCCTGACCCCAGGATGACAATGTGTTTGCCGATCATGATGTTCTGGAGATTGACAAAATTCTGGGCCGCACCTGCGGTATAGACGCCGGAGGGCCGTGTACCGGGCAGGGAGATGGCTCCGGCGGTTCTTTCCCGGCATCCCATGGCCAGGATGACGGCATTGGCCTGAATTTTTAAGAATCCTTTTTTTGAGCTGACCGTAAGGGTTCTGTCCTTGTCCAGGGACAGGACAATGGTTTCCGGCATGGCTTCAATGCCAAGGCTTTGGAACTCATCAATATACCGCTGGGCATATTCCGGCCCGGTCAGGGCTTCTTTAAAGGTATGAAGGCCGAAACCGTCATGGATACACTGGTTCAAAATTCCGCCCAGGATTCTGTCCCTTTCGATCAAAAGGATGTCTGAGAGGCCCTTTTTTTTTGCTGAAACAGCCGCAGCAAGCCCGGCCGGGCCGCCGCCGATGATGACCAGATCTTTTTTTATGGTTTGCATCTTATGGGGTGTCCTGGCGCATTTTCCCGAAAAATAAAGGGGAACTGCGGTTTTTTAATAGGTAATCTTCAGGTCTGTATCCAAAGTCCTTTTCCAGTATCCGGACGATCCTTGGCAGGCAGAATCCGCCCTGGCAGCGGCCCATCATGGCCCTTGAGCGGTATTTGATGCTGTTGATGGTCTTGACGCCCAAGGGGTTTTCAATGGCATCCAGCACTTCTTTTCTGGTAATCTGCTCGCACCGGCAGACCACTTCCCCGTAATCCGGGTTTTCTGCCACCAGGTCTGCTTTTTCTTCATTGGAAAGCTCATGAAAATGATTGGTCATGCCGGAGCGCGTACCGTTAAAACCGGTTTTAGGGGTCAGGGGCAAAAGTTTTTCCACCATGTCCCTTACCATGAGAGCAATGGCTGGCGAGGAAGTCAGGCCAGGGCTTTCAATGCCGACCAGGTTAATAAAGCCTTTGACATCCTCCCGGCTTTCAATGACAAAATCCTTGAACCCGCCGATTTCAGGAGGCGTTTGCTTGGGCCTCAGCCCTGAAAAGCTCCGGATAAAATCCGCGGTTTTCAGTTCCGGCAAAAGGACGTGGCCTTCCCTTCGGAGCTGGGCCATGATGTCGGCGGTGCAGGCATAGTCTTCAGGGTCTTCCTGGTATTCATTGCTGGGACCGATGAGGATATTGCCGGAAACCGTATTGGTCAGGTGGATGCCGAGCCCTGCCTTGCCGGTGTGGGGGGCAGGATAGACAAGGAGATTCAACGCTCCCTTCAGCCGCTTGTCCAGGATCAGGTATTCTCCCCGGCAGGGGTAAATTTGGTAGTTGTTAATGCCCAGCATCCGGCAGATTTCTGCAGAATAAAGACCGGCGGAATTGATTAATACCCTGGAGGTCAATTTTTTTTTGCCTGCCTCAATTTCAAAGCCATGCCCGGTCTTTTTGATGGACGTCACCTCATGGCCGAGATAAAACCGGCACCCGTTGGCATGGGCGTTTTCAGCCAGGGCAATGGTCAGAGAATAGGGGCAGATGATGCCCGTGGACGGGGAATGGAGAGCCTTGATGCCGCCCACATTGGGCTGGATTTTTTCCATGGCGTCCGGGTCAAGGATCTCAAGACCGGGAACCCCGTTGGCCTCGCCCTGATCTTTGAGCATATACAGGCTTTTGACCTCTTCCTCATCCTGGGCCACGGTGAGTTTGCCGATATAATCGATTTTTACTTTCAGGTCCTGGCAAAGGTCGGCCATCAAGGAATTGCCCAGAACATTGAGGCTTGCCCTCAAGGTGCCGGGTTTATAATGAATGCCGGAATGGATGACCCCGCTGTTCCTGGAGCTGGTACCCATGGACACATCCAGCTCTTTTTCAATGACGGCCACACTGACGCAGGTTTTGGACAGTTCCCTTGCGATGGCATTTCCGACCACACCTGCACCGATGATGATGACATCGTATTGATTTTCCATTGGATATGCCTTTAGCCTTCAATCCCTGCCAGACGCCGGGCTGCCCGCTTTTTGCTTTCAAGGTTGCTTTCCCTGAGGATGGTCACCCTGTGAGCTTCGGGAGAGCCGCCGCCATGAATGTCGGAAATGGTGTCCGCCGATTCCATGGCCATTTTTTCCACCAGCCTGAACATCCTGATGCGGTTTTCCACGGGCACGCCGTCAGCGCCTTTAAAATAGCGTTTCAGCATGGGACCGATCTCTGGATGGTTAAAATCCCTGTCCGAGGGCATGTCCGCCACAAAACCGCCGCAGATGTCTATCATGAGGCGGATGCATTCGCTGAGCTCCTTTCCTTCGTGGATTTTGGAGGCATTGGACAAAATGGTATCGATAAAATAGGCGCCGGAAGGCATTGGCCTTCCTTCATAGGAGGAGGCCAGGCAGCACCCGTAAAGGGTTTCCGCCCGGTATATCATGTCAATGATTTTCTGTTTGTGATGGCTGATCTTGGATGTCCCGTTATAGTCCATCAATGCAAGGGAAGCCCCGATCATGCAGTCGATTTTTCCGGATTTGCACCCGCCGTGGCTTTGCCTGTGAAAAGAAGAGAATTTGATGACCATTTCCACGGCAAATTCGGTCTCCCCGCACATGAAAATCCGGTGTTTGGGGACAAAGACATTATTAAAAATCAGGGTGGGGCAGTTTTTGGAGTATCTGACGTTTCCGCAGTCCACCCCCTCAAGCTCCCGGTTGTCCAGGCTGGACCGGCCCACCACATGGATAAGGCCCTCTGTGTCGGACGGGATGGCAAAGGCAACGGCGTAATCCTCGTCCCCTTTTTTAAAGGCACGGGTGGGCAATACAATGATTTCATGGGCGGAAAGGGAGCCGGTCTGGTGGACCTTTGCACCGCTGACCACAATGCCGTCGGGCCTTCGTTCCACAATTTTCAGGTACATCTGGTCATCGGCCTGATCCTTGGGCCCCTTGGACCGGTCGCCCTTTACATCGGTGACCCCGGCATTGCCAACCAGATCATGTTTCTGCATGTGTTTTACAAAATCAATGAAATTCCGGTAATAGGGGGTGCCGTATTTCTGGTCAATGTCATAGGTGACGATGGACAGGGCTGAAAGGCAGTCCAGGCCTGTGCATCTCTGATGACAGGTCCCCACATGGTTGGCCACGGTCCGGTTCAGTTTGACCCGGTGAACCAGATCGCTGATGGATGAAGGCGGCAGGGTAAACCGGTTTACGGGTTCATTGATCAGGGGGCTCATGGTTACGGCAAGGTCCCTGTGTTCAGGCATGCCGGCCACTTCAAAGGTGGCGCCGGTGGCTTCAATGCCAGCCCTGAGCCTTGGATTGTCAACCACGTTGGTAATCCTTTCACCAAACATATACACAACCGGATTTAATTTTCTCAAGGATTCAATATATTCGTCTTTTGTCATCAGTCCCATAATGTTTTTCCTTTTCATTCAATCTTTTTGGCATAAAAAAAACATTACTAAGAAAAATTTTTATGTCTTGTCAAGCACTTTTCCAACTCGCCGAAATTATGATTAATCAAAGGATCAATAGGAAGCTCGCATATTATTTTTATTGACACAGCATCTGATTTTTTTTAGTGTTTCGGCTTTGAATTTGGACGGATTTTTAGACCCGACAGGAAATCATTATGAGATTGCACGAATATGAAGGCATGGATATTTTTGAAACCTTTGGCATACCAGTGCCGGAACGGGGTGTTGCCGGGACGGTGGATGAAGCATTGAGAATTGCGGAAAAGACAGGCTATCCGGCTGTTCTTAAATCCCAGGTCCTGGTGGGTGGTCGCGGGCTTTCCGGCGGCATCAGGGTTGCAGAAACCCCGGATGAATTGAGGCAAACCGCAGAAGCGCTTTTTCAGATGGACATCAAGGGCCTCCCGGTGCGGGAAATCATGGTTTGCGGAAAGGCTTCCATAAGAAAAGAGCTTTACATGGGCATCACCATTGACGGATATTCGGGCAAACCCGTGGTGGTGGTCAGTACCGAGGGGGGAGTGCATATTGAAGAGACGGCAAAAAACGCTCCGGATAAAATCGCCTCCTTTAAAATTGATCCGAAATTCGGGTTCTACCCCTATCAGGCAGTCAGCCTTCTGCGCAGGGCAGGCCTTGCCGACAACCGCCTGGCCGCCTGTTCCAATATTCTGGTCAACCTTTACCGGATATTTCAACAGTATGAGGCCATGATCGTGGAAATCAATCCCCTTGCCATTTTGGACAACGGCGGGCTCATGGCTGTGGATGCCGTCCTTGAAATTGACGACTCGGCCATGTTCAGGGTGAAGAAAAATCTTTCCCTGTCCTCTGAAGGCAGGATCGGCAATCTGCTTGAAAGAAAAGGCAAAGAGATCGGGGTTACCTATGTGGACCTGGATGGGGATATAGGGCTGATTTCCTCCGGAGCCGGTCTTGGCATGGCCTCCATGGATATCATCGGTCATAACCTTTCGCCTGCCAATTTTCTTGAAACCGGCGGGGGCATTACGGCGGATCTTTTATACAAATGCATGGAACTCATCCTGATGAAGCCCTTAAAAGCCATCTTCATCAATATCTACGGTGGGATCAATCCCATCCATGAAGGGGCAAAAGGCATTGTCCGGTACATCAAAGACCATGGTATCACCCTCCCCATTGTGGCCAAGGCCCTGGGCAATCACCAGGAAGAAACCTGGGAGATTTTGAAATCCGGCGGTATCCATGTGGTGACCGAGGCTGCCACGGAAAAGGCCGTTGATAAACTGATGGCATTATTAAATGACCCCTTTGCCGCAAAAATGGGCTGATGATAAGGATAAATAAAACATGAGCATTCTTTTGAATGATGATACACGGGTGATCGTCCAGGGCATCACCGGAAAAATCGGCAGCGTCCAGACCAGATGGATGCTTCAATACGGAACAAAGATTGTCGGCGGTGTCACCCCCGGAAAAGGCGGGCAGCTTGTGGAAGGTCTGCCGGTATTTAATTATGTGGAGGATGCCGTTAAAGAGACCGGTGCCAATGCTTCGGTGTTTTTTGTTCCGGCGGCCTTTGTCCTGGATGCTTTTTTTGAAACCATTGATGCAGGCATAAATTTAATTGTCATCGTGCCTGAGCATATCCCTGTCCACGATGTCATGAAAATGCGGGATTATGCCGACGAAAAACAGGTGACGGCCCTTGGCCCCACAACCCCCGGCATTCTTGTGCCGGGTAAAGGCAAAATGGGCATCATGCCCGCATCTTTGTTTGCATCGGGACGGGTGGGGATTATTTCCCGATCCGGAACCCTTTCCTATGAATTTGCCGGCATCCTTTCCGAAATAAAGATCGGCCAGAGCACGGTTGTGGGCATGGGCGCCGATCCTGTGGTGCTGTGCAACCTGCCCAAGATCCTTGACATGTTTGAAAATGATCCGGATACCGATGCCGTGATCATTGTGGGAGAAGTCGGCGGAGAACAGGAAGAAAAGGCGGCTGAATTTATTGCCGCCCATATGAAAAAACCGGTGGCTTCTTATATTACCGGCCGGTTTTCACCCCAGGGGAAAAAAATGGGCCATGCCGGGGCCATTGTCAGAGGGTCCGCCGGGACCTATGAGGGTAAAACAAAGGCATTGAGGCAGTCAGGGGTGACGGTCCTTGAATCCCCTATCCATGTAAAGGCCTGGGCTGAAAAATATCGATTAAGATAAAATCAGGGGTTTCCCGATATTGCCGGTTCCTGACCTAAGCTTTATACGCCAGGGTTTTCATTGGAACAAGGGTGTAATCCCGTGTGCCGAGACCAAGACTCTCTGCATAATCAAGCTGATGCTGCCAGTCCACGGACGGATAAAGCCCTTTGAATTTGTCCTCGCCCGGATTCAGGTTGGTTTTCAGCACTGTTCCGGGAAGGGCTGCCTGCTGGTTGACAAGATCGACACTTGCCTGGTCAATGGCCACCGGGTCCGTGGAGGCCAGCACCCCGATATTGTTCACAATGGGAGATTCGCAGTAAGACAGGCAGTCACATTTGGGGGAAATATCCGTGATGAAATTGATGAAAAAAGCTTTGCCTTTTTTGTTTTGCAGAACTCCCAGGGTATATTCCATCATTTTTTCAAGGAAAACCGGAACGGTTTGATTCCAGTTGATGGTGACGGAGCCGGTGGGGCAACGGACAATGCATTCCGCACATCCGATGCAGGCCTCGGCCCGGATATAGGCTTTTTTCTCTTTCAGGTCAATTGCGTCGCCGGGGCAGTGCTTTGCACATTCCCCGCATCCGATACAGGTTTTCCGTTTTATCTTGGGGCTTACATTGGAATGCTGGTCCAGTTTGCCTCTTTTTGAAGCACATCCCATGCCGAGATTTTTCAGGGTCCCGCCGAACCCGGAAATCTCATGGCCTTTGAAATGGGCTACGGAAACCAGGGCATCGGCTTCCACGATTTCGGAACCGATACAAACCTGCTTGCAGTTTTTCTGATTCACTTCAATCCTGGTTTCATTTTTCCCCCTGAGCCCGTCGGCAATGATAATGGGGGTTGCATCCATGGAGGAATAGGAAAACCCGTTTTCAATGGCCGTATGAATATGGGAGACACTGTTGGAGCGGGCTCCCACATACAGGGTGTTGGCATCGGTCAGGAAAGGAAGAGCCTTGAATTCCCGGATGGTCTGGATGATTTTCCGGATAAAGACGGGACGGATAAAGGCGGTATTGCCCTTTTCCCCAAAATGGAGTTTTACCGCAGTCAGCTCGTTTTCCTTTAAGATGGACTCAAGGCCTGCGGTTTTAATCAGTCTTGCCAGTTTGTCGGGAAGGTTTTCCCTGGAAGTGGCTTCCAGATCCATGAAAAATACATCGGCAGTCATTTTTTTCTCCTTATTGTGGCGGGTCATTAGTACGGCGGTTATGATAACAAAACGATAGCTAAAAATCACCCGGCTTTTTATTCTTTTTCCAGGATGACTTCTCCTCTGGAAGTGAATGAAATGCCCTGCTGGGACTGGGTTCCGATCATGATCGTCTCGATAATGGGCGGGTTTGTTTTTTCCTTTGCCTCCCATTTCACGATAAAGCATGCCCCGGACCCGCCGTCTGCATCATCGCGGTGGATGATAAACCGGGTCGATGATAGAGAGCCGAGTTCAAGCGGATCTTTGAGAAAGCTTTTCAGCAATTTCCCCTGGGTATCATGGTAATCAACTTGTGTAAGGGCAATGGGAGTTGAAAGGCTGATATTCCTTATGCTCAGGGTAACCGCCAGAAGATAAGGGGTTTCTCTGTTTCCGATATAGATATGGGAATAAGCAGGGACATAAACGGCCTGACCCTTTGAGGGTTCTGTTTTGGTGTCGGCCTGAATCTCTGATGTAAAGAGGCTTAATCCTATGACCAGCGCAATAAGATATTTAATTTTCATCATGATCATCCTCCCTTATAAAAATGCTTTTATGGTATGAATTGTTTTGAATTAGTTTAGACTATTCAGGGCAGAAAAATCAAATATTAAAAAAAATTATCGCAACCATAGAAAATTGTGTTAAAAAACAGATTGAGAAAATATAGAGGAGGTGTTTTTTGGGAATCGCAGGGGATATCATTATTATAGTGATGGCGGCCTTTTTCGGGGGGCTGGCGGCCCAGCGTTTCAGGCAACCCTTGATCCTGGGGTATATCCTGGCCGGGGTGGCCGTGGGACCCTATACCGGGGGTATCACTGTTTCAGACATCCATCAAATCGAGATGCTGGCAGAAATCGGGATAGCCCTTCTGCTATTTGCCCTGGGACTTGAATTTTCCTTCAAAGAATTAAAACCGGTTAGAAATATTGCCCTCATTGGGACCCCGATCCAGATCTTTTTGACCCTTGTTTTCGGGTTCTGTACCGGTCTTGTCTTTGGCTGGCCATGGATGCAGTCCCTGTGGTTCGGAGCTTTGATATCTCTATCCAGCACCATGGTCCTGTTAAAGACCCTGGAAAACCAGGGACGGATCGGAGCTTTGTCCAGTCGGGTTATGATCGGCATGCTCATTGTCCAGGATCTGGCTGTGGTGCCCATGATGATTATCCTGCCCCAGCTCAATGATCCAACTGCCGGTCTGCCGCTGCTGGGCAAGGCCGCCGTCAAGGCCGCCTGTTTTATTCTGATAATGATTCTCCTGGGAACAAGGCTGCTGCCCTGGGTCATGAAACGCATTGCCGGGTGGAATTCGAGGGAATTGTTTCTTCTGGCAACGGTTGCCATGGGGCTGGGGATCGGTTATGGTACTTATCTTTTCGGGTTGTCATTTGCCTTTGGCGCTTTTGTGGCAGGCATGCTTCTCAGTGAATCAGAATACGGATACCAGGCCCTGAGCGATATCATTCCGTTAAGGGATATCTTCAGCCTTCTTTTTTTTACTTCGGTGGGGATGCTTTTTGACCCCCGTTACCTTATTGAACACTACAGAACCATCCTCTTGCTGGTTGTCATTGTCATGACCGGCAAAGCGCTGATATTCGGGGGTCTGAGCCGGGCATTCGGTTACGGTAACGTCATCCCCCTGGCAACGGCCCTGGGGCTGTCCCAGATCGGAGAATTCTCCTTTGTCCTGGCCAGGGTGGGCATCGCCTCCAATTCCATTTCCATGGATTTTTATGCCCTCATCCTGACCACCACTATCCTCACCATGTTCCTTACCCCGTTCATTTCCGGAATGACCGCACCGCTTTACGCCCTGCGCAACCGGTGGGGTAAATCCTATCCCTTTCAGACCATCAACCTGCCGGAAGAGGGCTTGAAGGACCATCTGGTCATTGCCGGGGGCGGCCGGGTGGGGAAACATATTGCCGATGTGCTTCAGCGCATGGAGGTCTGTTTTGTCATCCTGGAATTTGATTCCCGTCGGGTGGAGCAGCTTAAATCCCTGGGCTTCCCCGTCATTTTCGGGGATGCGGCCCAGTCCGTGATCCTGGAAGCCGCCCATATCGAAAAGGCAAAACTCCTGTTGATCACCACCCCTGCCAATGTTGTTGCAAGGGCCATCACCACCCTTGTGAAAAAAATGCGGCCCGATCTCCGCATCGTTGTCCGGGCCCAGTCTCTGGAGCAGATGAAGGGGTTCCACGAACAGGGAATCTACCATATTGTCCAGCCCGAGTTTGAAGCCGGCCTGGAATTCACCCGCCAGGCCCTGCTCCACCTGGATCTGCCCGTGGAGAGAATCCAGGAGTTTACCGACGATATCCGCCATGAACTCTACCGGCCCCTCTATGACCTGAAGGGGGAATACCATGACCTTTCCCAGCTCCAGAACAGCTCAAGGCTGTTCCGGCTCACCTGGATAACCATCGGGCCCGGCAGCCCCCTGGCCAAAAAGAGCATTGCCGATTCCCGGATCAGGACCCTGACCGGGGCCACCCTTGCCGGTATCCTGCGCAGCGGGACCCTTTACTCTAATCCGGGTCCGGACTTTGTCCTGGAATCCGGAGATCTGGCAGGGGTTCTGGGCCAAACCGGCCAGCTCTCCCTGTTCAGGGATCTGGCCGAGAAAAAATCTTAGGATATTTTCTTGACACAAATGTGCTTCGGCGATATCAACATCCATCATGCCGGGAAAAGGGTATCCAAAGGATCTTAGCGGGATAAGGATATGGGCGGACGGTAAAAAGTGGTCTGATCAGAAAATCATATGAATAAGGTTTTTTCATATGATAACAATTTTGCTATTGCAGGTTATGGTGCATTGGATGTCCCCGTCCCTCAGGTAACCCTTCGGTGATATAATTATATGAAATTAAAAGATCTTGGTTTCGATCCATGGTTTGAAGCGCATGCTGCTGAGTTAAGCCGGGAGGGCTGCGGCTTTGCCCGCATATCTGCAGTTGACCGCGGTTCATATCTTATAAAAGATGAATCAAGGGAAGTCCCGGCCGAGCTGTCAGGGAAGCTGACTTTCCAGATTGAAAATTCCGTTGATCTGCCATGTGCCGGAGACTGGGTGACAGCGCACTATTACAACGACGACACCGCAGCCATCATCCACCGGGTGTTTCCGCGGAAGACCTTTCTGAGGCGCAAAACTCCCGGCAAAAACATAGATTTCCAGATGATTGCCGCCAACATAGATACTGCTTTTATTGTTCAATCCTGCCATTTTGACTTTAATCCAAATCGGTTGGACCGATACCTGATCATGGCAACGGATGGATATGTCGAACCGGTCATCATCCTCACAAAGACGGACCTGATCCCCCAGGATGAATTGGATCGGAAGCTTGCCATCATCAGCTCCGTCACCACGGCGAGGGTGATTGCCCTCAGCAATATCACGGGAATCGGGTTTGATGCGTTTCAACAGACGCTCTCTCCGGGAAAGACATATTGTCTGCTGGGTTCATCAGGTGTGGGGAAGACGACCCTCATCAACCGTCTCCTGGGCCGGGAAGCCTTTAACACAAAGGCCGTCAGCGGTACGGGAGAAGGCACCCATACGACCACGCGCCGGCAGCTTATTGTTCTTGGCCCGGGTGCCATGCTGATTGATACACCGGGTATGCGGGAGCTGGGCATTTTAGGCGCCGGTGATGGGATAAACATCGGTTTTGAGGAAATTGTCGTACTGTCCACCAATTGCCGCTATGTAGATTGCAGTCACGAAAACGAGCCCGGCTGTGCCGTCCGTGCCGCCATCCAAAGCGGTGAATTGGGTGAAGACCGCTATTCCAGCTATATCAAACTCAAAAAGGAGTCGGAGTACTATGAGATGTCGTATCTGGACAAACGGAAAAAGGACAAGGCCTTTGGCCGGTTCATCAAATCGGTAAAAAAACAGGTGAAGGACTGAAAAACGCATAAGCCGCATTTTCAGGGCCAATTTTACCGGCAATTTTGATATATGTTTCAGCTCATGGTCTGGAGCAGCCGGTAGAGGGTCCGGCCGGCCAGGATATCGCCGGAAATGACGCCGATGACTTTATCATCTTCCACAATGGGCATGGCCGATATATCATGGGTTTCAAGTTTCCGGATGCAGTCGATGATACCGGCATCCGGGGGGGTGGTGACGACATCGGTTGTCATGACCTTTGTCAATGGAGCATCCATGTGCAGTCCGGATGCCATGGCCTTGGTAATGTCCCAGTTGGTTACAATGCCGATGAGTTTCCCTTTTTCCGATACCACATTGACAATGGGCACATGGGCTTCCACCAGGAGTTTGGCCGCATCGGTGACGCTTTTGTCCACGCCGATGGTGGGGGCATCTTCCATGATATCCCGTGCTGTCCTGGATTTTTCCATGGATGCGATGCGCTGGACACTGATTTTTTCGGCAATTTCACAGGGAAGGCTGTCGGCATCTTTGCAAAGACCGTCAATGAGTTCTTCCATATTTCTGCGGATAACGGTTTCAAGTTTCAGGACTGCTGCCTTTCTCCTGATTTCAGCCAGGGAAGCGAAATCTTCCCTGTTTTTTTCAAGCCAGGCTTCAATGGCGGCGGGATTGCCGAGGCTTTCCTCTGGGATAAGAAGATGATCCGGGGTCGGGATGATCCGCTCATGGGCCGCATAAATGACGCCCCCTGAATTGACCAGGTAATCCGTGGCAATGAGAACGCCTTTATCCCGATATACATAGCGTTCCATCCGCCTTCGCCCGGCTTTTCGCTGGGGGTTGGGGGAATAGGTATTGGCCCCTTCCACGATGATCTGCCATTTGCCCATGCGGCCTGTGGTCATGGAGGGTTTTGTGGACGCATCCACATCCAGGTAATTGAATAAAGGAGAGGCCGGCACAAGGCAGAAGGCGGATTCTGTCAGAAGATTGTCGGGCGCATTGGAAAAAACGGTTTTTTTCCATGGCAAGCCAGCCTTGTCCATGACCTGGTCATGGAAATATTTCTGGGTCACGGCGCCGAATTTTTTCCACATGTCAAAGAGTTCCTTCCAGGGAAGGCCATCGCTGTTCAACAGATATCCGGTTTCATCGCTGATGCCCTTGATGATGGGGGCGTTGTCCGGGTCATAATCATGGAAAATTCTGGCCACATGGGCACCCACAGCCCCGAATCCCTGGATGAGAACATCCATTTTTCCCGGTTTCGGTAGGGTCATATCTTTGAACTGGGGCAATTGCCTGAGTTTGGGCAGATGTTCCAGCAGGGCTTTGACGGCCACTACAATTCCGTTGGCAGCCCCGCCCAGTTCATCGATGCGGTTTCCGCCCATGTCAGCAGGTTTGGATACCACATTATTAAGCCCGTTTTCTATGGCAAAGGTTTTCATGTCTGCGTCATTGGTGCCCACATCCGGGCCGGGAATATAAATATCCTTGTACCGGTTCAAAAGCTGGCCGAATCCTTTGATGATCTCATGTCTGTCATTTTCTGAAAGATTCTCAGGCTTTACAATACCGGATTTTCCACCGCCAAAGGGAAGGTCAGCGGCCGCGTTTTTCAAGGTCATACCCCTGGCAAGATTATGGATGATATCCGGGGTAATATCCGGCAGCATCCGTGTTCCGCCCATGGAGGGTTGCCCCATGGCAAGATTGTCCACCACCAGGTATCCTCCGATTTCAAGGGGGCTTTCCTCATTCCACATGCAGGAGACAAGGCGGGGTCCCAGCCGATCAACCTTTATTCCCAGACGCTGGAGGCGATCCACATCCAGGGGGCCGAATTCAAGAAACCGCAGGGGCCCATCCTTGATGAGCCTGTTTTTCCGGATATTCTGGGGCAGGGTATCACTCAAAAACCGATTCATTCTTGATGGAATCATGGGGTTTGTCCTTATGTTTGTGAGTTAATGTAAATTCCTGGCTGCCACAACACCGATGCCTGCCCTGATCAAGGCCTCTGCCGTGAGATTCACGGAATGATGCTTTTCCAGATAATTATCCAGAAGCGGCTCCATCAGGTTTTTGGCCAGGATGTCTTTTTTAGGGATAAAATAATCAAAGATATCCGAGGGATGGTCTTTTGTTGCCTCAATTTCCGGTTCCCCGCCTTCGTGCTTGGCTGAAATATTGGGAACCTGTTTTGCGATTTCCACCAGTTCCGCTCTCCGGTTATAGGGCTGGAGAACAATGGATTTATAGGTTTCCGTGATATGGTGTTCAAAGCGAACCTGTTTCTCAAGACCAAGTTTTTTTCGGATGGCATGGGCTTCCCGGATGGTGGTATTATTCACGGAATTGGAAAGGTTGAATCCCACAAGGGAGGTTGTACCGTCTTTTCTTGCGAACAATCTTGCCGTCATCAGGGTCCACAGGATGAACCAGGGATTGTCATTGCCCACAAAGACGGAAATCTTGAATTCGATATCCACGCCCAGCCTATGCATGACATATCCCAGAAGAATGGTGCCGGGATTGACATTCAATACCTGTTTTATGCCATAGGTGGTAAAATAGGTCAGATATTCTTCCGCCCATTTCAAGGGATAGTGGTTGGGCTGACCGATTCCGCCGAAGAATCCGGAAAGGGTGGCCGGACCACCTGCCAGATGGATATTGCTTCCGTCGGTTCCCCTTGTGTCAAGGGATTCCACATAGGTGGCACCCATGATCTGCATGGCAAGGGCCGTGGCCAGGATATCACCGTCGTCTGCTGCCTGCTCAGCCATGTTCCTCACCCGGATGATGCGTCCGGGCATGAGGTCTTTTTTGTATAGGGCCTGTTTTGCCTCGGCTATCAGCCAGGGGAAAAACTGCATGGCGCTGATTTCAAGGGTCACGGCATTGGAAAAATCAACGGATGTGACCCTGCCTTTGCCTCCAAGAACAGTTTTGCAATAGTCATCCATGGAAACAAAGGCTTTTTTGTCCCTTTGTTCCATGAGCCATTCAAGGTCGGCGACATAGGGGGAGTTCATGTCTTTCAGCCTTTTCATGAGGCTTTCCGGGGCCCTGGCCTGTTTTGCCTTTTTGTTGATTTCATCGGCTCCGCCGAATTTTTCAATGAGGGCACACAGGCCTTTTACCTGTTGATTGTCCGGGTCTGTGAAAAGCTGATTCACGATGTCCAGATCCTTCTGGTCGATTTTAAGCATGTCGCTAAGCTGGGTCATGGGAATTCCTTTCTTTTTATTATAATTTAATTTTTCATTTGTTTATGATTTCATCTGGGCCAGGAATTTTTCCTTTTCACCATCCATCATGTGATAGCAATGCTGGTCTTCCGGGAATCTTCCTTCACGGACATCGGCACAATAGGCTTTCATGGCATCGGTGATGATGGTAGCCACATCGCAGTATTTTTTTACAAATTTTGGGGTAAATGCCTGGAACTGGCCGATGAGATCACTCACGATGAGAAGCTGACCATCACATTCTTTTCCTGCGCCAATGGAGAATACCGGGATGGTGAGAGCCTTGGAGATATATTCGGCCACTTCCGGAGGAACCGCTTCCACAAGGAGCATGTGGGCGCCGGCTTTTTCTACGGCCAGGGCGTCTTTAACGACCAGGGCCGCATCTTTTGCCGTTCTGCCCTGGGCTTTGTGGCCACCCAACGCTCCGGAACTCTGGGGGGTGAGACCGATATGGCCGATGACAACGATTCCGGCTTCCACAATGGACCTGATCCGCGAAGCAACCCTTGTCCCGCCTTCAAGCTTGACGGCATCTACATCGGCTTCCTTGAGGAACCGGCCGGCATTTCTGACCGCATCTTCATCCGATGCCTGGTAACTCATAAAGGGCATGTCTCCGACCACAAAGGTGTTGGGGGCTCCCCGCCGGACGGCATCGCAATGGCCTATGCACTGGTCCATGGTCACGGGGACCGTGCCTTTATAGCCATAGACGCACATGCCAAGGGAGTCTCCTACGAGAATCATATCAAGGCCTGCAGCTTCTGCAAACTGAGCCGTTGGAAAATCATAGGATGTGAGCCAGGTGACTTTTTCGCCGGTTTTCTTCATCTTATAAAAATCATGGATTGCTTTTTTCTTTGCCATTTTTTTCTCCTCGCATAAAGATTAAAAACAGGGTAAATCCACGGGAAGTATATTTACGATAATGGAATTTTTTTAAAAAATAAAGAGTTTTGACATGAACGGATATTCAAAGGGGCCGGATACGGATCTGCTGGAAAAAATATATTCCCTCTATGATGAAGCAGTGGAACCCATGACCCATGTGTGCAAGGAAAAGTGCGCATCTTGCTGCACCTGCAACCTCACCCTGACAAGTCTTGAAGCAGGTTTTATCATGAATTCCCTGGCTATTGGCGAGAAAAAAGACCTACAGATTCGGATTGGACAAAGATTCCCTCTAAAACGGTATGTTCCGAAAATGACCACCAATGGGTTTGCACGGATGTGTATGGAAAATATCGACATTCCGGAAGAGGAAAATGACCCGTCATGGGGCATTTGCCCTTTACTTGAAGATGATCTGTGCACGGTTTATGAGGCAAGGCCCTTCGGGTGCCGGTCCCTCATGTCCGAGATCCCCTGTGGTCAGGATGGATATGCAAGGATTCCGCCCCTGGGCCTGACCCTGAATACCCTTTTCCTTCAAGCCATAGAACATCTGGATCAGAAAGGGTTTTCCGGGAATCTGTCGGATATGCTGCTGCTTTTTTTATCTGAGAAAGGCATGGATGATATGACGGAAGGGTTTAATGATATCAGCGGGGAAAGGTTTTTTATGCGCAATGAAAAGATTTCTGTGCTCATGGTTCCGCCCGTGCATCAGAAGGCCCTCAAGACTTTGATCCGGGAGCTGCTGGGTCTCTTAAGCTGCTTGACTTAACCGCGATAATTATATTATGAATCTTCAGCATATATGAAAGAGGATGAATACACTCAAATTGAGGAAGGCCTATGAGCAAGAACATTGTTGAAAAAATCGATGACAAGGTAAAGATCCGGACCGTCCTTGCAAGCGTGTCCGATAAAACCGGCCTGGAAACTTTTATCCCCGGCCTTGTGGCAATGAACCCCGATATCCTGATCCTGTCCACCGGCGGTACTTATGCTACGATAAAGGAGATTCTGGGGAAAAAAGCAGAGACCTGCCTGAAACAGGTATCCGATTATACAGGGCAGCCGGAAACCCAGGGCGGGCTGGTGAAAACTCTTGATTTTAAAATTTATCTGGGGCTTTTGACCGAAACCTATAATGAGGCCCACCAGAATGACCTGAAACGGACATCGGCCCTGGCCATTGATATGGTGGTGGTGAACCTTTATCCTTTCAGCGAAACCATAGCCAAAAAAGGCGTCAGCCCTGAAGAGGCCCGTGGCAATATTGATATCGGCGGGCCTACCATGATCCGGGCCGCTGCCAAGAATTTTATCCGGGTAGCATCTGTAGTTGATCCCTTATCTTATCCGGCAATTCTTGAAAAGCTCAAGGCAGAAAAAGGATATCTTTCTCTTAAAGATCGGTTTGACCTGGCCAAAAAAGCATTTGAGCATACGGCCGGGTATGACCGGGCCATTGCCGGGTATCTTGCCTTAAACCCATTCAGCAGTGCCCCGTCCTGCTATAGATCAGGAGACTAAGCTATGTCCAGAGACCTTAAGGAAATGTACAAAACCATTATGGATGACCATTTCACCCCGCGGATGGAAATTTCATTCATTGACGGAAAAAAGCGCCAGACCCTTATTTATGAAAAGGTGTCCTGGGTGATTGACGGGGTGAACAAGGGATTAAGGTATGGCGAAAATCCGGGTCAGGAAGCAGCCCTTTACCGGCTTGTCAACGGGAACCTGGTTCTGGGCGATACTCAAACCATTGCTCCGGGGAAATACCTGGTATCGGACATTGAATTGCTTCAGTCAGGAAAACATCCGGGCAAAACCAACCTCACCGATGCAGACAATGCCTTGAATATTCTTCGATATTTTACCGATACCCCCTGTGTGGTCATTGTCAAGCACAACAATCCCTGCGGTGCGGCCAGGGCCAAAAGCCTTGAAGAGGCTTACCATAAAGCCTATATGGCGGACCGGGTGGCAGCCTTTGGCGGTTGCATCGCCGTTAATAAGGCCCTTGACAGGGTGACGGCCGAAGCCATCGCGGACCAGTACGCAGAAGTGGTGGTGGCGCCGGAATTTGAAGAAGGGGTCATGGATATCCTGGGATCAAGGAAAAATTTAAGGGTGATCCGGATCAATGCCATGGAAAAGCTTCAAACCTTTATTGGTGAACGGGTGGTGGATTTTAAAAGCCTCATGGACGGAGGGCTGGTGACCCAGTGGTCCTTTGTCCCCGAGGCCCTGTCAAAAAAAGGATTTACCCTTGCCTCCACAGAATATAAAGGAAAAACCTATACAGTAAACCGGGAGCCTACACCAGAGGAATATGAGGATCTGCTGTTCGGATGGCTGGTGGAATCCGGCATTACCTCCAATTCCGTCATCTATGTCAAGGACAATGTGACCGTGGGCATTGGGACCGGAGAACAGGACCGGGTAGGTGTGGCCGAAATTGCCGTGGATAAGGCCTACCGGAAACTGGCGGACCGGTATTGTTTTGAGCGATATCAAATTGCCTTTGCCGATTTGACAGACCCGGATAAAAGAGCTGAAATCGAAAAAGATGTAAAGGATGTGAAAGGCGGCCTCATAGGCTCAGCCATGGTTTCAGATGCCTTTTTCCCCTTCAGGGACGGGATTGATGTGGGGCTGCGTCAGGGAATCAAGGCTGTTGTCCAGCCCGGCGGGTCATTGAATGATTACCAGTCCGTCGAGGCCTGCAACGAAAACGGCGCCACCATGGTCTATACTGGCCAGAGAAGTTTTAAGCACTAAAAAGGTTTTTCCATGGCAGTTTTAAATATAAAAGCCCCAGAACCAGCAGGAACAGGATGAAGATCAGAATATACAATCTCCAGGGGCTTTTTTTCTCTTGAAAGGGGTCCTGGAGCAGGCGGGAAGCTCCGGCCGGCAACGTTGCAATCTTTGTCAGTGAACTGCCAAAGGATATATTGATTCGGGCACGGGTGTTGACGGCCCACCCACAGGCATCAAGGATGGGGGACAGATTCCGCTGCCGGAGCTTAAAAGATGCCATTATGATGGAGGGTCCTGAAACTACCAGAAGCAGACCGGCAAGAGCAAAGGGAATCTGCCACCACGAAAGTCCCATGATGCCGGTAATGACAGAAGCAATGGCTGTCCCGATGGCCCCCAGTGCAAGGCCGACGGCGGCAAAAATTCCTGCAAATTTTCCTACGTCAAAGGCGGGTCGAACCAAAGGTTTTTCAGCTTCCGTCTTCTGGCCTGCATCCAATGGAAGGGGGATGGCGCCTTTGTCGACAGCCTTGTCCTTTTCCGCTGCAAATTTTTCAATCTGGGTCCGGATCATGCGCGCCAGGCGCTTATAGGGAGACCAGAAAGCCTGGCGGATACTGATGGGGTGATCCACGATTTTGATGATGGTGGCATCCCAGTCCTGATTTTTTCGATCATAGAAAATACCGTTCCGGCCCACCATCAGATTGTCTGCGTCGCCCTGGGTAAAGGCGGCAGCAATGATGATTTTCTCCGGGCTTTCCTTTCGGGCGCATTCACAATATACCAGATACACTCCGCCCATCTGGGCCAGGGTGCTGTGGGATGCCGCATCTTTGACGCGGATGCATAAATCGCAGCTCCGGCCATCCAGATACAGGGTTCCGGCCTGAAATACGGCCTTTTGCCCAGGGGAGTAAAAGTCGCGAAAGGATATGAAATTGTTCAGCAGGGTATAAAGATCCCGGTAATAATGAACGAGCCGGTCCAGGGAATCAAATGAGGCTGCGGCAGATTCAAGGTCCAGATCTTTTTCCATGAGATCGGCAATTGCTTTTTCACTTTGATTGCTGAGAATCTCCCTGATCCGCTGCAAACCCGTTTTTTCCACGGGACTTGCCGTTTTTTCGGCTTTCCATGTCATGTAAGCTGAGAATTTTTCTTTGATCAGGTCCCATTCATCCATGCTGAGGTCGGTTTTGTGAGCTTTGAGAAAAGGTTCAACAACCTTTTCCCGGAAATCCGATAAGGCTTTTTCCCAGGCCGGATTCACAGAATTGCTGAGCGGCAGCAACGCATCGGGTTCAATCCGGGCCAGGGGAAAGGCTGCAATTTCATCTGTTTTCCGGGACAGGGATTTTCGGGATACTTCTTCATACTGCTCCCTTGCAGGATTCAGGGGCAGGACTGCTGTTGAGTCAAAGGCAGCCAGTCGGCACCGGGTAAAAAAGTCATCCACTTTATCCCGGACTGCTTCAAAATGTCCGGCTGCAACATCTGTTTCCTTCCCAAGAGGCAAGATATCAAGGTTTTCGCCCTCTGTCTTTTGCCACCATTCGGAATATAATTTTGCTTCAGAGAAAAACCGGTCGGCTTTTTCCTTTGACAGGCCGGGCAGACCGCTTCGATCCGTTTCAGGACCCATGCAGTCCATGATGTCTTCAATCACTTTCCGGATTGTTTCGTCCTCGGATGCCGTAGCAGGAATAATACCATCCCCATTAAATTTTGTGTTGGCAAAAAGCTCGGCCTTGTCGGCTATATCATCGGGTGTGATATGGTCAGTCCCTGGTTTTCCTTTGCCGGCAAAGATTTCACGGGCACAGGAAAGGATGGCCTTTCCTTCGGGAATGTCGTCGTTGATGGCGGACAGGGGAAGGTTGTTTCTGCTGTGGGTGAGATCATCCGGATTCCTAATCAGAGAAAGGGTCCAGTTTAAGGCTTCGATCACCTCAGGCGCCCTGATGCGCCCATCTTTATCTTTATCCATATAGGCAAGGGTGACGGCATCAAATTCCAGGCCCTGGGTGGGACAGCCCAGAGCGGCCCAGAGCTTCTGATCCAGTGTTGGAATGGATTTAATATCCTCTCCTGAATTGATGAGAACATGATCAAATCCACCGATACGGACAAATCTCCATTTGTGGGAACCGCTGATTGTTTTTTCCGTGGCATTATCATTTGCTTTCATTGATTTCATCTCCTTTTCAGACCGTTCAAAATTTCTGTTCTGATAATCCCATGGGTGAGCCGTGATTCTTTTCGATGGGCCCGCCTCTTTTTTATATAAACAGAGAGAGCTGGTCTTTTCTTGCGTCTGCGTGCTGGATGGTCACCTGGACAATGTCCCCGTATTTAAGCCGGAAGCCGGCAGGGGCAAGTTTTGTTTCCAGCATGAATTCCTTGATCAGGATAAGATAATAATCCCTGTGGCATTCCAGAACCAGGGATTCAAAGGACACGCCTTTTTTGGATTCCAGGTATTTGATGATCCAGTATCGTTTCCGTGAGGCCTGAACACGGCTTGTATTGGCCACTGCCGTTGAGATGGAAAAAAGGATGCCCTCAAGCTCTGTTTTTGAATAGGGGTCATGGTATCCGAATATGGCTTTGATCTGACGCTGGGTTAAAAGATCATGATATCTTCGGATGGGCGAAGTCGCAGTGGCATAGGCATTGACGCCGAGACCGGCATGAACTTCCGGATCTGTTCCGATCATGGCCCGGCTTAACTGCTTTCTCTGCATGAAATTTAAAAGCAGGGAGGTTTCAATGCCTTTGAAAAGCCTTTGTTTGGGTTGGGCCTGGGATCTGAAAACAGCCGGCATCCCATGGTTTGCCAGGAATTCCGCCATCAGGGAATTGGCAAGGATCATAAATTCCGAAATCAGCATGCGGGATGAATTCTCACGGTCTATTTTTGAATACCCGATGTCCCTGTTTTCTTCCAGCCATACATTGACTTCCGGAAGGGTAATCTGAATGGCCCCGGATTTGATGCGTTTTTCTCTCAAAAGGATGGCCATCCGGTAAAGGGTTGTGATGGGGTCATTTTTACCGTTTAAGAGATTTGCCTCAGTATAGGAGAGCTTCTGGTGGATTTTGATAATACTGGGAATAATCCGGTAATCCTGGATTTCAAAGAACCGGTTCATCCGGATGAGGGTACTGATGCCAGGTCTGAGTTCGCCTTCCTTCAGGCTGCAAAGGTCCTCCGAAAGTCGTGGCGGAATCATGGGAAGCTTGTCATCGGGCATGTAAATGGAACTGGCCCTTTCCCGTGCGGACAAATCAATGGGATCACCCGATTTGATATAGGCATCCACATCAATGATATGAATACCCAGTTGATACCCTGTTTCCGTGTTCTCAAGACTGATGGCATCATCAAAATCAAGGGTGGACTGGCCGTCAATGGTGATGAGGGGAATATGGGTCAGATCCGTTCTTAAGGGGTCGTCCACAAAGCAGATGGGATTTGTGATGAGTTTTTGTTCCTGCTCCAGAACCTGCCTTGAAAAGACCGTGGGAATTTTCAGGGAAAGAAGGTGAATATTTTCATCCTGATTCCAGATTCCGGCTTTGACAAAGATATGAAAGAGTTGTTCCGATGACTGTAAGGACGATTTTTTAATAATCTCTTTTGCGGTCTGGGCATATTCAGACTCATTTCCAAAAAGGTAAAAGGATTTGAGCATATCAATGATGGTTTCATCAATGGCGGCAAGGCTTCCGTTTTTCTGATTCAGGATATCATTGATCCAGGCCGCCCCATTCTGAATCCTCAGCTCTTTTTTTTGCGCTTCCCGGAGCTGTCTTTTCTTTGTTTCAACCTGTTCGGCTGAATAAGGGGCAAAAAGCAGTTTGTTGAATCTGAAATAGAGCCGGTCATGGAAAAAAGCCCGGATAACGGCTGCCTCATGATCTGAAGTCAGGGGAGGATCAAAGCAGAAAACAGTCATTGCTGATAATTCGATATCTTCAGGTTCTTCATGCAGAATTTCCCACAATTCCTGGATATTGATGGTTTCAGAAAGTTTTTTGCGGTTCTCCGTGAGTTGTTTCAACTGATTGACGATAAAGTCCCTTGACAGCGTGGTGTCAAGGCGTATCTGTGATATATGAGACAACCGGTTTTCAGAAAAATTGACTTCCCGGTTATACTCATTGAGCAATCTGAGCTTGCCTTGTTTTTCCTGCATAATAACAGCGGAAATAATTTTCTGCTGATCAATGTATTCCACAATATTCCCTGTATTCATGTGAGGGACAATATCAGGAAGGGGGGACGTTGTCAAATGAACTGACAACGGGTCTAAAACCTTGAAAATTAAAGTAAGATACAATAGGATAATATTCATGGGGATATGAAAACTAAAGGGAAAAATCTTTTGAAAAAACGAAATAAACAGGATCTGCCGGTTTTTCATTCTGATGAAGATTTTATAAAGGCGTTTGAGGAAAAAGATCCGGATCAAAATGATGAAAAACAGATAAACCGTCTGAATAAAAAAAAACCGGCCAATGAAATTGAAAAGGAAAATGAGCCGGAAGAGGATTTTGTAGCATTACTGGAAGAATCCTTCCGGAAAACCAGGGTTAAACCATTAAAAAAAGCGCCTCCCATGCCCCTTGAAAAAAGGCTCAAGCGCTATCCGCCGCCTGAAAAATCACTGGATCTGCATGGGTATAATGCCATTGGCGCTGAAGTGAGAGCAAGGTCGTTTATTCACACCTGCAAGCAGCAGGGATTTTTTACCATCCGGATTATTGTAGGCAAAGGTCGGCATTCAGATGAAGGAGCGGTTTTACCGGATGTGGTGGAAGATGTGGCCAGGGAAATGAAAAACCAGGGCATCGTCATCGGATTTGACTGGGAAAATAAGATCAAATCAAAAAGCGGGGCATTGATCGTTTATCTGAAACAGTTTGAACGGTTTGACGGATAGGCTTTATTTTTTAAGCTGGTATTTTTTAACGGCTTTATTATGTTCTTCAAAGCTTTCTGAAAAAAGGTGGGTGGTGTCTTTTTTTGACACAAAGAAAAGATAGGGGGTTTTTGCAGGATAAAGGGCGGCATAAAGGGATAAGGCGCCGGGATTTGCAATGGGACCCGGTGGAAGCCCGGGGATCTGGTAAGTATTGTAGGCAGTGACTGTTTGCAGATGAATTTTTTTAATATTCCCGTCAAATCCCTCTATGCCGTAAATGACGGTGGGGTCGCTTTCAAGCCTCATGTTTTTTTTCAGGCGGTTATGGAAGACCGATGAAATCATGGGCCGTTCGGCAGCATTGCCTGTTTCTTTTTCAATGATGGAGGCAAGGGTGAGAATCTCATGAACGGAAAATCCAAGCTCTTTTGCCCGCACTTGCCATTCTTCCTTGAAAACGGATTTAAACCGTCCGGCCATGGCGGTGATGATATCTTCACAGGTATTCTGCTTTGAAAAAAAATAGGTATCCGGGAAAAGATAACCTTCAAGGGAATTGGCCTGGATTCCAAGTTTTTTGATCAAGGCCGGGGTATGGCAAAGGGCCATGAATTTTTCCCGGTCACAGAGGTTCTCCTTTTCAATCAGGGCGGCCATTTCTCTGATGCTTAATCCCTCCGGGAGGGTGATCCTGTAAAGTTTCACCTTTCCTTTGATAAACATGTCAAGGATTTCTTCAGGAGATTTGGACGCAGATAAAAGATATTCTCCGGCCTGGAGTTTTTTTCCGGACTTTTTAAATTTAGCATATACGGCAAAATAGATTCCACTGGAGATAATGTTCTCTGCTTTAAGATGATCGGCTATGGCTTTAAGCTTTTGCCCGGGGAGGATGGTGATGGTTTTTTCCGGGGCATCGGGTCTGAAGGGCGCTTTGATAAAAGAGGATATATCAAAAAAAAGGTAAATCCCGGCGAAGATGCCAAGGATCAAAAGGCTGAAGGCAGCGATAATGGATATTTTCAATGGGTTTTTTATCATGGATTACTCTGAAAATGGCTGAATCAGTATCAACCCGCCTTTTTGGCCATGGGGAAATCCGTATCCGGGTTATAGCATATTCTACAGCAGTTAAGACATCTTGCCGCTTCTTTTTGGGCATCCACTTCAGGCAGAACCAGATCGACTTCGACAAAGGAATCCAGCCGATCATTCACATGGAGTTCCGGCATTTTGGCCCTGGGGGCTTTCTGTATCCCGTCTACCTTTGTAAAAATGGATTCATGGATCCGTTTTTTCTGTAAAGAATCTTTTACCGGTTCAACCGGCTTCCCTTTCAGGAAAAGATCGATGGATCGGGCTGCACGCCTTCCGCCGCCGATGGCTTCCACCACGAGAGAAGGCCCTGTGGCAGCATCCCCGGCAGTGAAGATATAGGGAATAGAAGCCTGATGGGTGGCAGGGTGATGATCAATGGTATTCCATTTTGTCAGTTCCAGTTCCTTTATTCTATGGTGGGGGTCCTGTTTTTTGAAAGACGCGTCAGGAGACTGGCCAATGGCGGAAATCACCATGTCGACAGCAAGCAGGGTTTCAGTTCCTTCAACCGGTTCCGGTCGGCGCCGGCCGCTTTTATCGGGTTCACCAAGCTGCATCTTCAGATATTCAAGGTGGGTGACCTTGTTTTGATCATCTCCGACCACGCGGGTGGGGGCTGCCAGGAAGACAAAGTCAATGCCTTCGTGTTCGGAAGCTTCAATTTCAACCTCATTGGCCAGCATTTCTTTTCTGGTTCTTCTGTAAACCATATAGACCTTATCAAGACCCAGTCTTAAAAGGGTTCTGGCGCAATCCACCGCGGTATTGCCGCCGCCGACAACGGCTGCAGTTCTGCCGAGTTTGATCTTTTCACCGCCGGATATTCTCTGCAAGAAATTAATGCCGGTAAAGCAGCCATCCAGGTTTTCCCCTTCAATGCCGAGAGAAAAATCTTCCCATGCACCGACACCGAGGAAAACAGCACTATAACCGGCTGCCATCAATGAGCCGAGGCCGAAATCCACACCGAATTTCACATGGCAGAAGGATTTGATCCCAAGATCCAGTATTCCCTGGATTTCCCAGTCCAGAACCTTTTTCGGAAGCCGGTATTCAGGAATCCCATACCTGAGCATGCCGCCGAGTTTGGGCATGGCTTCAAAAATATCCACCTGATGACCGATTCGCCTTAAGAAAAAGGCACAGGATATACCTGAAGGCCCGCCGCCGATGACGGCTATTTTTTTGCCGGTATCCGGGGCACAGGTGATGGGTATCCGGGAACCGGAGTTCATTTCATAGTCGGACACAAAGCGTTTCAACTGGTTAATGGAAACCGGCTCATCTTCAATTCCTCTTCGGCATTCAGTCTCACAGGGATGGGGGCAGACCCTGCCGCAGGCAAGGGGAAGGGGGTTTCTAAGACGAATGGTCTGAACCGCTTCCTTATATTTGCCTTCCCTGAGCTGACTGATATAGAGAGGGATATTGATTTCAGCAGGACAGGTCTGGGCGCAGGGTGCCAGGGGATCATGCTTCTGGTTAAATTTCATAAGCCTTTCGGAAAGGGTTCTGACTTCAATGATATCTTTGGGGCAGGCTTTTTGACAGGCGCCGCAACCCACGCATTTTTCATCATCCACCACAGGATATCCCTTGGGCCCGATTTTAACGGCGCCGAAAATACAGGCCTTTACGCAGTCGCCAAGACCGATGCACCCGACACCGCAAAGTCGTTTGCCGCCAAATACAACAGCCATGGCCCTGCAGGAGGAGACTCCCATATAGTGGTATTTGTCGGCAGCCCTGGAACCGCCCTCACACATATTATAGGATAGGGGTGCTTCTGCATTGCCCACTTCCACCCCCATGACCTTTGCAACTGCTTCGGCACCGGCTCTACCGGAAACCACGCAGACGCTGGCGGGTGCCTGACCGGAAACAACGGCTGAAGCAGCGGCGGAACATCCGGCATAACCGCATCCTCCGCAGTTGGCACCGGCAAGAACGCCTTCCACCATTGCAATTCTCGGGTCCTCATAAACATAAAAAATCTTGGAAGCAAGGCTGAGCACAATACCGCATACGCCACCAACGCCTAACATTAACAATAAAGCTGGAATCATAGTATCACCTTATATATTTGAAATATTCTCTCATCACTGACCCAGAAAAACAGGGGATTATTCCAATCACAAATTACACCATTCCCTTGAAGGACATGAAGGTCATGGCGATAATTCCTGCCGTAATCAGCCCGATGGATACGTCCTGCAAAGGTTTTGGAACCCGTGCCAGAAGGATTCTTTCCCGGACCCCGGCAAAAAGAACCAGGGCCAGACCAAAACCGGCTGCATAGGCAAAGGAGGTCACAAGGGATTCAATAAAGGTATATTCTTCCTTAATATTGATGAGACAGACCCCAAGTACGGCACAATTGGTGGTGATCAGCGGCAGATAAATACCGAGGCTGCCGTAAAGCGCAGGGATGCTTTTCTTCAGAAACATTTCCACAAACTGGACCAGGGCCGCAATGACGAGGATAAAGGAAAGGGTCTGGAGATAGACCACATCCATGGGTTTTAACATGTATTCGTTTAAAATCCATGTAAGGCCCCCGGCCAGGACCAGAACAAAGATAACGGCCATGGCCATGCCGATGGCGGTTTCCATTCTTTTTGAGGTGCCTAGAAAAGGGCAGTTGCCCAGATACTGGGCCAGGAGAATATTGTTGATAAAGATGCAACTGATGACAAGAACAAATAGATCACCCATTATATACCATCTCCTTTTATTTTTTACCGATGAGGTTCATCAGGCAAAGCATGAGTCCAAGCCCGACAAAAGCACCGGGGGCCGTTAACAGGAATTTGAAGGGAAGAAAATCAGGACCCATGGAAAAAGCAGGGATTCCTCCCCATACGGTCAGAGTCCCATTTCCCAGGATTTCTCTTATGGAAGCCAGGGCCGAAAGGGAAAACCCGTATCCGATGCCGAGTCCAAGTCCGTCGGCAATGGATGAAAGGGGCCCGTTCTTGTAGGCAAAGGCCTCTGCACGACCCAGAGGGATACAGTTTACAACGATCAGAGGGATGAATATACCCAGTGTCAGGAACAGCTCATAGGCATAGGCCTGCATCAAAAGTTCTACTATGGTCACAAAAGTCGCCACAACAACAATGAAACAGGCAATTCTGACTTTTGATGGAATGATATTTCTGAGTAATGAGATAAAAAGATTGGAACAGACCAGAACAAAGGTCAGTGCAATTCCCATCCCGATCCCGTTTTCCAGCGATTTGGTCACCGCAAGGGCAGGGCAAAGCCCCAGAACCAGTCTGAAAGGAGGTATCTCAGCCCAGAGTCCTTTGGTAAATTCTTTTGTTAAGGATAGTGCCATATTTATATTCTCCTAGGAAGTTCTCTTTATTCCATCTGTTTGACAATTTCAGGTTTGAGTTTTTGATAGATTTCCTTTGCCTGGGTTGCGGCAAGACTCACGGCTTTTGAGGTTACCGTCGCACCGGACATGGCATCAATGGCGCCGCCGTCCGCCTTAACGCTAAAATTGGTATCCAGCTTTTTTCCTGAAAACTGAGATACAAATGAAAGATTCTCTTTGGCCCTTGATCCGATACCCGGGGTTTCAGAATGGGTTGTGACCCTTACATCCACTATACTATCGGTATCAAGACGGATTCCCACCATGAGTCCGACGGGTCCACCGAATCCTGAACCTTTTGTCTCAAAGGCAACGGCTTTTGAACCATCGGAAAGTCTGCCCGGGAAAACCTGTAATTCAATGTTATCCCCCTTAACAATAAATCTTTCAGCCAGGGGGTCATTGGTGGTTTCCGGGAAAATACCTTTAATGGCCGGGGCTTTTTGAAATTTTAAGACCTGATTTTCGATCTGTACCTCGGTTTTTGATTTTACGGCAGCAAGAAGTCCGCCGGAAAAAGTTGTCAAAACCGTTAAAACAACGATCATATTAATCATTTCACGCATTGCGAACCTCCTTTCCCAGAGCTTTGGGTCTGATGGCATCAATAAGAGGGTTCACAACATTTAATAACAGTATCCCCAGCACCGTTCCATCGTCGTAAGCTCCGATATTTCTCATGAGGATGATCATCACCGCTGCACAGAATCCGAAAATCAGCATGGGAATCTTGTTGACCGGCGAGGATGAATTTTCAGGCGCCAGAAAGAAGGCCCCGAAAAGCGTATATCCAGAAAGAAGATGGATCATGGGTGCGGCATATTTCTCCGGGTTTGCCAGGTTGAAACACAGGGATGTAAAAATAATTCCGATGATGAATGAAACCGGGATTTCCCATCGGACAAAACCCCTTAAGATGAGATACACCCCTCCGACAATCAGGCCGAGTCCGAAGGTGGTACCGATGGCACCCACCTGTTTGCCCATCACAAGGTCGTTTAACGAAAAAAGATCTGAAACCGCAAGGGCACCTTTTGCTTTGACGGCTGAAAGGGGGGCAAGAGCGGTAAAGTTGAAGTCATAATTAATATAGGCTGCATCAAAATCAAGATGGGTTGCCCATGAAAGCGTCAAAATGGCTATTCCAAGGAGGGCCGGGTTGAACGGATTCGCCCCGATGCCGCCGTAAATCATTTTTCCGAGGACCACGGCTGAAAATGTTCCGATGATGACCATCCACCATGGGGCTGTTGCCGGAAGCATCATTCCAAGGAAAAGGCCGATGACGGCAGAATCCAGATCACCTAGGGATGCTTTTTTCCCGGATGCCAGGGTTACGATGAGTTCCCAGACCATGGCACTTGAAAGAGACAGGGCAAGAACACCCAGAGCGGGCGCCTTGAATTGAAAAAGACCGAAAATGACGGCCGGAAGAGCGGCCAGCATTATGTTCAGGTTTGTCTTAAAAAGACTGTCTCCATCATGCCAGAAAGGGGCATGGGAAACTGTTAATTTATAGGTATTCATTGGCAGTCTCCATTCAAGCATCTGCTCTAAGTTTTAACAGCTCGTGTTTTCCAAGCCGTATGTATTGATAAATGGGGATTCTCGCCGTACAGACATAGGCACAAAGGCCACATTCAATACAGGATAAAAGATCATATCGGTCTGCTGCATCTTCATAAAGACCGGCTTCCAGATAACGGACCAGGATGTTAACCGGCATTTGGGCCGGGCAGACACGGATACATTTGCCGCAATTCACGCAGGGATTATCTGACAATTCCGGGATGCTGCCTTGACCCTGAAGGATCACCGTATCCATATCCGGTTGAACCGGATGATAAACCGTATAGGTTGCAAATCCTGTCATGGGGCCGCCGATAACAACTCTATCCTGCTCATCGGCTTGAATGCTGAATGCATTGAATATCCTTCGCAGCGGCGTTCCAATGGTTGCCGTAACCCGATGGGGAATTCCCTGTTTGCCGATCACCGTCAGGACTTTTTCATGGGACACGGTTTTTGTTTTGTAGGCACGGGCGAGAGAAACCACAGCCTCGGCCGTCATAAAACAGATGCCCATGTCTTTGGGTGTTCTGCCAGCGGGAAGGATAAGATTCAAATGGTCTTTCAGGATCATCTGGGGCAGATTGGAGGGATAAATCGCGGAAGTTCTGAACACCTCGGCCGTATCAATATCCGCCTTGATATTCAGGTTTTCCGGTATCGTGATACAGAATCTGGAAACCGGGGTAATCCGTTTTAGAACCTGTATCCCTTCTTTTATCTCATCCATGAATTTCAAAGCCATATATTGCTGGGTGGTGGATAAAAGATCCAAATCCCCGCAGGTGATGACAAGGGTATTGATTTTGATGCCGGTATCGGACAGGGTTTTCAGGGGTGGTGCACCCGGGATAGTCCTTAAGTATTCATCGGCCGAGGCAATGGTATCCTTCAAATCATATTGTATGGCATCGGTTCCGGCTGTCCGTCCCGGATCAGTGTGGATAACAAGATAGGTGGAGGTGTTGCCGAAATCATCGGAATAGGTGTCAATGGCTTTTATGGTACCTGCCACGGGAGAAACCGTATATTCCTTACTGTCGCTGTAAAGATGGAGTTTCTCCCCTTTTTCAATTTTATCCCCTGTCTTTATTGAGGTTTCCCTGGCATCGTCAATGGGATCATGCAACAACAGGATAAGATTGGAGGGAAGCGGTATCTGCTTTGGCTCTTTGGGGTCAGGCTCCGGTATGTCATAGCCGAGCCTGGGTTGGGTCAATGCGAAAAACGGTCGTTTAATCATGATAAAGTCCTTGTTTTGCAAAAAGCTTTGATCATTTTATTATAGACAATAGGGGGTTGGAAAACTTATCAGCTATAATGAATGACATGAATTACATTCTACCGGACCTGAGCCACGTTCTTCATGGCAGCCCTTGCACTGGGAATGAAATGCATCGGCTCGTGACGGCATATTCTCATCACCTGTTTCCTGATGACACTGACTGCAGTTGTAGGTTCCATCATCGTTATGATGGCAGTCCAGGCAATCCAGAGAATAATTGCCCATGTGTCCGGAATGGGTGAATAAAACTTTGCCGCCTTTGTTCTGAAACATCAAACGTATCGGTTCTTCAGGCGCAGGGGGAGCAAAAGAGGCATAGCATATGATTCCGGTGACCAGAAAGATGACCATCATCAGTATCGCTATTTTTAGTTCTCGTTGTGATGTCATAATATTTCTCTCTTAATCTAAAGGGTTAGCGTTCATTCGACAAACCCACAACTATGGAGCGGTTATATTATACTATATCTATGGCGGCAAGGGATTTTTGTTATAAACTGATACAGTTTTTCTGAATAGAGGATGATTTTTTTCTGACAAGGAAAGGTTTATAGGACTCATTGGTTGAAAGAGCCTGGCTTTTTTTTCGGATAATGAAAAAAGCAGCACAAAAAAAGATGATCCCTGTGACAAGGGATAGAAGGGAGGGGTCCATCTGTAAAGAGGGGGCCATGCTGTTACCGATCAAGGCCCCCGTAATCAGGAGGATAACAGGGAATACATACAAAAGAAAAGTCACGACCAGCAAGGGTTTTGTTTCAAGCCCGATGACCACCTGGTCCCCTTTTTTAACGTTCAGGGTGTTCTTGACCGCTGTAATCATTTCCTTTTTGCCGCTATGGGAGGTTCCACAATTGTCTTTGGAAGAACAGGATTCGCAGGTTCCGGATCGTATTGTTCTGATCCAGGCAAGGGATGAATTTACATCGGTTACAATTCCATTTTCAGTGATCATGAATCAGAAGCTTCTTATCAGGCTACAATATTTACAAGCTGGCTGCTCTCGTATGCCTTTGAAACACTCTGTGTGCTCTGATCAACTGGGGGTGCGGCTTTTTTTTCAGATGTTTCCTGTTTTGCTTCTAAAGCCATTTTTGCCTGTGCTTCCTGGGTTATGGTGACTTCAAAAGCCTTTTGGGAGGCATTGGCATTTTCTTTTGTCCGTTCAGTTCTGGATGTTTCAAGGTTCTGGTTTTGAACCAGCGCTTGATCAACCGGCGGAGCCGTATTCTGAGTATTCGTGTATGCTGAAACCCCTTTTAAACTATTAATATCCATGATTTTTCCTCCTTGGTATCCATCTTCTTTTTTTAAAGAATAAACCTGTTATGGAATGATGTCAATTTTTTTTCTTGACAATGTCTATGAAACCTGCTGGAAAAACTAAAATAAATGATGCGTTTATTTATTGCCTTTGAGCACCAGGTCATCATATTCCGAACTGCTGATTTTTGCCTGGATGATTACAGGGCCTGCAAGGGAAAATCCTTTCTGCAAGGCAATTCGATATGCTTCCGGGTCTGAAACGGCCAACACCGGAATGCCGAGGAAGGTTTCCGACATCATAAGATCCTGATCAGATAAAAGAGTTCCGTAACCTGCGTCATGGTGTTTGTGCTTTTGTTTGATCCGGATCAGGGAGAGTTCCCGGTCCGATAACAGAACAAACACGATATGAAGGCCAAGTCTTTGGGCTGTTGCCAGTTCTCCGGCCGTCATGAGAAAACCGCCGTCACCCACCACACAGGCGACTTTTTTGTCGGGCCGACAGAGTTTTGCGGCAATGGCCGCGGGAATGGCAAACCCCATGGAGGACCAACCGTTGGTCATCAAAAGGCAATCCGGTTCCGGGGTGGGCCAGAATTGCCCGATGAGATGGAGATGGGCACCCACATCACAGGTAAGAATTCCGTCAAGGGGAAGAGCCTGCCTTAATCCCTGAAGCACGGCCAGGGGGCCGAAAGACCCCTGGGCCGGGGTCAGCAAGGCAAACATTTCCTTTTTTCGTTTGAGAAGTGCTTTAAAATCCCATTGGGGTTTCAAGGGAGAAAGGGCCATGAGGGCTTGAATAGAACTTTCCATATCCCCGACAATATCGGCGGCAAGGGTATGGGAATCCATATCCAGGTCGGCCGGAACCGTGCTGATATGAACAATGGGCACAGGAGGCGCCCAATCCTCATAATTGACCTCCACCGGGTCATACCCGATCCCGATGACAAGGTCGGCCTCCTGGTGGGTTTGCCCCACGATATTGGCAAGGGCATGATTCAGAACCCCTGCATAGAGCGGGTGATTCTCCTGGACCATTCCCTTGGCCATGGGAGTGAGGACCACGGGCAAATGAAATTTTTCCATCACATTTTGGATCAACGGCGTAAGATTGGATTGGGCAGCTATGAGTCCCAGCACCAGAAGGGGTTTTTTTGCCTTTGAAACAGCTTCCTGCATGGCTTTTATGGCAGACGGCAATGCCGGGCCGACCCCTGATATTGATTGTCCCGGCAGATCCGGCTCTTGGTTTTCCTGACTGCCGATGTCCGAGGGAACTCCGATGTAAACCGGGCCGGGCTGATTTTTTATGGCAATTTCTGTGGCCTCAAAAAGGATTTCCCCGACTTTTCCCGGTATCAACCGGAAGGTCTGTTTGGTCAGGGGTTTGAAAAGCGCTTCATGGTCGATATTCATCTGGGCGGTTCGATGCCGTAATTTTTCCGGCATTTCATCGGTAAACACAAGTACAGGGTTCCTGTCCAGTAATGCTGCACCAACCCCTGTTGAAACATTGGTGGCCCCGGGCCCAAAGGTGGCAAAACAGGCCCCCGGTATCCGGGTCAGTCGTCCGCAAATCGATGCCATAAACCCGGCCCCGGCTTCATGGCTCACAAGAACAAAATCTATTCCATCGGTTTTTCGAAGGGCCTCTATATAGTCAATCATGCTGCCGCTGGGCACCCCGAAAACATAACGGGCACCGATCTGCCTCAAGGTTTCTGCAAATCTTTGGGCCACCGTTGTCATGGGAGACCGCCTCTCGGTATTCATGGGAATCGCAACCTTTCATTATCCGGTATAAACGGGACAATCCGCTCTGAACAAGGACACATAGTGAAAACTATTCCCGTTGTCAATAAAAGGGGATGAAAAAATTTTCTTTTCAGCCGTTTCTGATTTATAGTATGGTGCAAAGTTCATACAAGTTCAGATTTTCAATAAAGGAGCGCTCATGGCTATAATAAATTTTCTTGAACTCAAGGATAAGTTTGAAATCCAGACCACCGGGGAAATCGGAACCTTTGATAAAACCAAGCATATCCCGTTTTCCGGGTCACCCAGGAAACATCCCCATGATATAACCCGGGTGATATTGATTGCGGACCCGTTTTCAGACAATACTTTTTATTATGAATTCAGGGCCAAGGACATTGCCTTTGCCGAGGATCTTCCCAATATGACCAACCTTAACGGGGAATCCCTGTCAATGGTTCGAATCTGGGTTAAAAAGCAGAGCATTGCCGTCCGGTGTACCCCGTTTATCGTGGACTCGATACGGCGCATCTGACAAAATTTAAAAAAAGGATACATCATGAAAAAATTCAGCTTATACATTGTCATGGTTGCCTTTGTTCTTCTCAATGGAACAGGGGGTTTCTGCATGGAAAATATATCATTTGAACCGGTAAGCCACGCCTCCTTTGTCATCAAATCGCCCGGAATCACGGTTTATATTGACCCTGTGGGCGACAAAAAAGCCTTTGATGCATTTCCAGACCCGGACCTGATCCTGATCACCCATATTCACCGGGATCATCTGGACCCGGCTCTTGTAACGGCATTGAAAAAAGAAAAAACAGTCATTATTGGGCCGGAAGCTGTCACAGAACAATTGAAATCCGGGACAACACTCAAGAATGGGGAAACCCTCAAACTGGACAATATTCTTATTGAAACCGTTCCTTCATACAATACAACACCGGAAAGGCTTTCGTTTCACCCAAAGGGCCAGGGTAACGGGTATGTTCTGACCATTGACGAAAAAAGGATTTATATCTCCGGAGATACGGAAGACATCCCGGAAATGAGGCAATTGAAAAATATCGACTATGCCTTTATCTGCATGAACCTTCCCTATACCATGACCGCTGAGCAGGCAGCTTCCGCAGCTCTGGAAATGAAGCCGGGCACTGTTTTTCCTTACCATTACCGGGGAAAAGAGGGAATGAGCGATTTGAATTCATTCAAAGCCCCTGTTCAAAAAAATGAGGCCATCCAGGTCAAATTGTTAAACTGGTATGACAAATAACCAGGAGCAACCCTGAAAATGACTCCAATCAAAAGGAGGAACAGATGAAAAAACGATACGCTTTGATGATTTTTTTCTTGCTTGTCGGATTCTGTTCAGGGCTTCAGGCAAAAACAATAGAACTTGTCTATGTCAGTTTTCCTCCCTATGAGGAGAATATTGACGGCAAGCCTGCGGGTATTCTCGTCCAGATTGTCGAACAGGTCTTCAAAAAAGCCGACATTCCTTTCAATCTGACTTTCCTGCCGTTTAAAAGGGGGTATGAACTGGTCAAAAAAGGTGATTATGACGGTCTTTTTAATTTCTACCGGATTGATGCCAGGTTGCCCTATTTTGATTTTTCAGCCCCGATTATCAAGAATCCCCTGGTTTTCTTCGTGCATAAGGATTCTGCGATGACTTATGAGTCCCTTGAAGATCTTAATCAGAAAAAAATCGGTGTCGTGATAGGATACACCTATGGAGAAGAATTCGACGATGCAAAAAATTTCATCAAGGATGCAGCAGGGGAACATCAATATCATTTCAGAAAATTAATATTAGGCCGACTTGATGCCTATCTCTGTGACAAAATGGTCGGGATTTATACGGCAAGAAAAGAAGGTATAATGGATCAATTAAAAATACTTCCCAATCCCTTGAAGATTATGAACGGCCACATCGGTTTCACCAAAGGAAGACATAAGGATGTGATTGAAAAAATAAATTTTGAAATCAAAGCAATGGAAAACAACGGCAAAATTAATGAAATAATTAATAATTTTATCAATCACAATAATTACTGACCAGGTGAAGCCTTTGTCATCAAAAAAATGGCAAAAAGGATGAATACCCCGCCCACGGCATGATGCAGTGTAAAATTCTCTTTGAGGAAAAGACAGGACAACACCACTGCACTCACCGGCATGATCGCTGTAAACACCCCGGCCGTGCTGCCCGATACCCTGGATACGCCCTGGAACCAGAAAATATAGGCCAGTACCGTAAACACCGCTCCAAAATAAAATATGGCTCCCCATGCCAAAGGGCTAACGCCTGAAAAATCAAATGAAATTGCCTGAAACAAGGACAGGGGTAAGAACATAATAAAGCCAAGAAAGCAGAGATATCCGGTTAATGCAAGATTTGAAATGTCCGATGAAATTCGTTTTCGCATCAAAAGAAAAAAGGCTTCCCCGACAACCGCTCCTATCATTAATAGGTTGCCGAACGTATGATGGGTTGGAATTGAAACCGTTTTAAAATCAACAAAGCCGTTCACAATAACCACACCAGCCACCACCATGCCGATGGCTATCATCCTGTGGATTCCCGGTTTTTCCCTGAAAAAGAGGTAGGTGACCACGGCCATCATGGCAGGCGATGTGCTGGTGATGATCCCGGCTTCAATGGCGCTGGTGTACCGAAGTCCCAGAAGCACAAGAAAGGTAAAAACAAATTGCCCGCAAAAGGCCATGGCAATAAGGTTTAAAAGGTCTTTGCCGGAAATATGAAACAGCTTTTTTTCATATTTCAGCAAAAGGGGCAGCATCACTGCGGATGCAATGGCAAACCGGAGCCCGGAAGCCAGAAAAACCGGAAATGAATTGGTGATGATCTTCCCGAATACAACGGAACTGCCGACAATAATCATGGCAAGCGACAGGTTTGCATAGGCATAAAGTTTTGACTGCATGATAGTATCCTTTCTTTTATTTGATATCAGGCAGGCGGATTATGCCCTGTAGCTCACAGCTTTACTTGGATAATATTGCCCTTGATAAAAATTGATTTAAAAAAATTATGAGTCTTTGTCCGAGGGTCTTATCAGATAGGTTTTTTCATTTATGAGGATGGAAAATTTTCCATTTTTTTCTTCGATGAATTTTGAAATTTTGACCAGGGCATGGGATGAAAATTTGATCCTGTGATCAGGCGTCAGAAGATAAAGGTTATCAGAGGCCATAAAAAGCTCGCCCTCTTCCAGGGTCATCTTGTCCGTGGTGTTCAGGATAAGCCGGATGTCCTGGCCGACAATGATATCCACAATAAAAAGCGCTGTATCCTCATAGGGAAAATACACTTTTTCCTCGCATTCGCCGGTTGCCTGATGGACATAATACCCGTTTTCATCTTTTTTAATGGCTGAATTAAAATATTTTATGATTCTCGGGTGTTCAAATTTTCCATGTTCATTATGCCAGACTCCATTTTTATCCATCCGGAAAACAGCCTCTTCTTTGGGAATAATAATGAGTTTTCTATTTTCAGACTCTGTCTCTTTCATGTTTTTTTCCTTTTTTTCTCACAGAATTGCCCCGGCGTAATCCCATAAAATTTCTTAAATGCCCGGTTCAGGTGGCTCTGATCAAAAAAACCGGTTGCATGGGCGGTTTCGATGATGGATACGTTTTTCTCCATGAGTGCCCTTGCTCTTTTAACCCGGACAAGATTCAAATAGGTATGAGGTGTCAGACCTGTTTCCCGTTCAAACACTCTCAGTAAATAATACCGGCTGATGCCTGCCATCCGGCTCAAATCATCCAGAGAGATATCTGTATCATAAAAATTTTCGATATATTCTCTTATCTTCATCACCCCTTTTTTGAAAAGCGGCATGGGTTTTGTTTGATCACAGCATTCATTGAAAATCCTGTCCAGTTGCCCTGCTTTCATGTAAAACATCCTATATTGCCAGCCTTCTTCGGATACGGAAAACCCGTTGTGAACTTCACCCGGATCAGCCATATTGATATCCCCTGCGCCGGCAACCACCCTTTCTCCTCTATAGTCAAAGCCAAGGCACCCTTTTTCAATCACACCGATGACATGACCTTCATGGAAATGTGGCGAAAATATCTGCTTTTGATATGCAGCATGCAGCAATTCAATGTTTCCGATGTCCGGAAACCTTCGGAAACTTGCCATGTCTTTTGAACCTGGGATATCCACCTTTAAACCCTTTTAAATTTCCTGTGTAAATATAAAAATTTATCTTGATTTAACCTATATTGTCTTGGACAAAATTGCCATCCGAATTTTATCACTAAACGGATTTTTCAAGGATCATAATTGTTGACTGAGAACCATCAAATATCGTATTATTCCGAAACTTTTAATCAATTTTAAAAAAAGGAGCCGTGAAGAATGAAAAAAACGTTTATTGCCATACCCTTGTTTATTGTTTTCTTACTAAGCCTGTTTTTTGTATCCTGTGGTCAGCAGAACAAAGGCCAGGTTGACACTTCAAAGCTCGAACAGCAGGTTGCCGCACTATCCCTGAAAGTCGAAGAATTGTCTAAAAAAGTCGATGCCATGGCTGGTGGACCTGCCGGGACAACTGAAACCTCTGATAAAAAAATGAAAGCCGGATTCATCTATGTCGGCCCTGTGGGGGATTATGGCTGGTCCCATGCCCATGATCTGGGAAGAAAATTTGTGGAAAAAAAATTCCCCTGGCTCGAAACCGTCTATGTTGAGGCTGTTCCCGAAGCCGACAGTTCAAGAATGATTGACCGGCTCATCCAGGAACAGAAATGTGACGTGGTCTTAACCACCAGTTTCGGATATATGGATGATACTGTTGCTGCAGGAACCCGTTATCCTGACAAGCTTTTCATGCATTGTTCCGGGTTTAAACGTTCCGCCAATGTGGGAACCTATTTTGGCGATCTTTACCAGATGTATTATCTGAACGGCATCATGGCAGGCGCCCTGACCAAAACAAACAAGATAGGTTATGTGGCCGCCTTCCCCATTCCGGAACTGGTAAGGCATATTGATGCCTTTGCCCTGGGGATCAAGGTGTCCAACCCCAAAGCCAAGGTCAATGTGAAATGGATCTATGCCTGGTATGGCCCGGACAAGGCAAAAGAAGCGGCTGAAGCCCTGATTGCCGAAGGATGTGATGCCCTTGCCTTTACAGAAGACACCCCGTCCGTTGTCGAAGTCGGACAGCGCCATTCGGAAAAAGGCAACCAGGTGTATACCTTCAGTCATTATTCCCCCATGCAGACTTATGGCGTTGATTCGGTTGTTTCAGGACAGATCATGGACTGGGGCGGAATCTATGCAAAAATATTTGAAGACATTAAAAATAAAACCTGGACCAATGCAGACGTCTGGTGGCTGGCCAAAGAAAAAGCCGCCATTCTGGGCGGAAGTGAAACCGACGCCATCAACCCCAAATTCGTTCCTGCACTGAAAGAAGCCATGGTTGAGACAAAGGAATTTGGTAAAATCTCTGCCTATGACCTTGTTATGAAACGCTATGAGCAGATGAAGCAAGGGGTTGATGTATTTGACCCGTTTACCGGACCCATCAGCGATAACCAGGGTAAAGTCGTAATTCAGGCCGGAGCAAAAGCGTCTAAAGAAGACCTTCTCAGCATAATGTACTTTGTGGACAATGTTGAGGGCACTATTCCAAAATAATTTGAATTAAATCCTAGAAAGCCGGGAATTCATTCCCGGCTTTTTTAATTAAAGAGGATTATGGAAAAAAACCAACGCCTTGAAATGAAGGGCATCTCAAAATCATTTCAAGGCATTCCGGCTAACCAGGATATCAGTTTTAGTATTGAATCCGGTGAAATTTTAGGGCTTTTAGGTGAAAACGGGGCAGGAAAAACAACCCTGATGAATATTCTGTACGGCCTTTACCAGCCGGATTCAGGAGAAATCAGGATCAACGGCACCCCTGTCCGGATTCATAACCCGGTGGAATCCATTACACATGGCATCGGCATGGTGCATCAGCATTTCATGCTCATCCAGAACCATTCCGTGCTTGAAAATATTGCCTTAAGTCATAAAGACACCCCGTTTTTCTTCCCCAAATTAAAAATCAGGAAAAAAATAGAAGAATTTTCAAAATCCTTTGATTTCAAAATGGACCTGACAAAAAAAATCTGGCAGCTTTCAGCCGGGGAACAGCAGCGCGTGGAAATCATAAAAGCCCTTCTGAATGGTGCCGACCTCCTGATCCTGGATGAACCCACTTCCGTTCTGACCCCCCAGGAAATCAAAGAGCTGATTTCCATATTAAAAGAAATGAAGGCCAAGGGCCACATGATCATTTTCATTTCCCACAAGCTGGATGAAATCATGGATATCTGCGACCGGGTCCTGGTACTTCAGAAAGGAAAAATCGCCGGCAGCGCCATGACCAGAGATACGGACAAAACAGCCCTGGCCCGGATGATGGTGGGAAGGGATGTGGTGTTTAACATCAAAAAGGAAAAGATAGAAAGAGGGCGGCAGATCCTATCGGTTGAACATTTGAACGTCATGGGGGATAAAGGATTTCCGGTACTGAAAGATATCTCCTTTGACGTGTTTGAAAATGAAATCTTCGGTGTGGCCGGGGTATCGGGCAATGGGCAGCGGGAGCTGGCCGAAGCCGTCACCGGTATCCGGACGGTGAAATCCGGGAAAATCCGGATCAATGACCAGGACATCACCAATACATCTCCGAGGCATATTTACGATCAGGGGGTTTCCCACGTACCGGAAGAACGTATCCGGTTCGGTATTGCACCGGGCCTGTTTCTTTACGATAACGCCATTTTAAAACAGCATCATTTGAAAAAATTTTCCAGGCGATATTTCCTGAAATACAAAGAAGTTAAAAATCACGCAAAAAACCTTTTGAATGATTTTAATGTGTCTGCCCATTCCATCCACAGCCAGATCCGAAACCTTTCCGGCGGAAATATCCAGAAGCTGATCCTTGGCAGGGAAATCAGCGAAAAACCCTTGCTACTGGTGGCTTCCCACCCCACCTACGGACTTGATGTGGGAGCAACGGAATTCATGAGAAACCACCTTCTTAAGCTCAGGAAAACCGGAAGTGCGGTTCTCCTTTTTTCCGAAGATCTTGAAGAAATATTTGAACTGTGTGACCGCATTGCCGTCATTTTCGACGGTGAGTTCATGGCTATTCTGGATTCCCATGATCAGCGCCTTTGTGATATCGGACCCATGATGGCAGGATCAAAAAGAATATGAGGGGCCGTAAACAACAGGAAAAAAACCAATGATCAAATTTATTATTACGGATCGGTACGATATCAGTGCCTTCAGATCCTTCATGACCAACGTCTTATCCCTTGCTTCAGGGTTATTCATGATCGGTCTTGTTTTCCTCTTTCTGGGGGTTAACCCCTTCTATGCTCTCTTTAAAATCTTTTCAGGGTCCTTCGGGTCTTTCTACGGTTTTAAGGAAACCTTGACCAAGGCCATTCCCCTGATATTGATCGGCTCAGGCCTGACCCTTGCCTTTCGTGCTAAATTCTGGAATATCGGTGCCGAAGGCCAGCTTTTAATGGGTGCTGTCTTTGCCACCTGGACAGGGCTTTTCCTGGGAGAAAGCCTTCCCTCTTATATCATTGTTCCCCTGATCTTTCTTTCCGGATTTATTGGTGGTGCCCTGTGGGGAATGATTCCAGCCATCCTGAAGATCAAATTTTCCATTAATGAGGTGATTTCAACCCTGATGCTCAATTATATCTGCGCCGATTTTATGACCATGCTCATTGTGGGGCCCTGGAAAGGCAGTACCCGGTTCGGCTTTCCCGGCACCAACAATCTTCCGGATTCCGCAATCCTGGGGCTCATCCCCGGCTCCCGCATTCACTATACCACTTTTATTCTTTCCATTCTGTGTGCCGTCATTCTATGCGTGGTGATTTACAAGACACGGTTCGGCTATGAAGCACGGGTGGTGGGTGAAAACCCCGATGCAGGGCGGTATGCAGGGATTGATTTCTTAAAAACCACGCTTATTCTCATGATCATCAGCGGAGGTCTGGCCGGGCTCGCCGGTGTGGGTGAAGTGGCTGGCATTCACCATTATCTCGGGTACCCTGCCGCTATTTCTTCCGGCTATGGGTTTACCGCCATCATTGTTGCCTGGCTCGCCAAATTAAATCCGCTTCTCACCCTGATTTCAGGTATCTTTTTTGCCGGAATCCTGGTGGGCGGAGATGCCATTCAGATATCCCTTGGTCTTCCGGCGGCCACCGTCAATATTGTGAATGGAATTCTTTTAATCTGTTTAATCATGGGCGATTATTTTCTGAAAAATAAAATCAGTCTTCGACTTTCAACATATTCAAAACTATAATTTTAAAACCATTATTTTTAAACAAGGGGGACCCATCCATGGAAGATATGATTATTTCAACACTTGAGCGCGCTATGGTGGCCGGTACCCCTTTGCTTTTAGCCACCACCGGGGAAGTAATCTGTGAACGCTCCGGCATTTTGAATCTCGGGGTTGAAGGGGTTATGTCCATGGGCGCTGTGGTTGCCTTTATCGTCACCATGACCACGGGTAATCCCTGGCTCGGGGTTCTTTGTGCCGTCGGGGTTGGAATGGCCATTTCCATCCTTCATGCCTTTGCCGCCATCAGCCTCCAGGCCAATCAGGTGGTTTCCGGCCTTGCCCTCACCATGCTGGGCCTCGGAATCTCCGGTATGATGGGAAAACCCTATGTGGGAAAACCGCTTTTAATAAAAATGGAGGACCTGAGCATCCCCTTTCTGTCGGATATTCCATACCTTGGAAAAATCCTGTTTTCTCAGAGTCCTTTCTTTTATCTGGCCATCTTTCTTGCCCTCATTGCCTGGTTTTTCCTTGAAAAAACCCGCCTTGGAATACAGATCCGGTCCACGGGTGAAAACCCGAAAGCCACTGAAACTCAAGGGATCAATGTGGTCAGGATTAAATACCTCTGTGTTCTCATGGGGGGAGGATTTTCAGCCCTTGCCGGTGCCCATCTGTCCATTTCCTATTCAAAGTCCTGGATAGAGGGGATGACTGCGGGCCGGGGCTGGATTGCTATTGCCCTGACAATTTTTGCCCTGTGGAACCCGGCCCGGGCCATAGGAGCAGCTTTTCTGTTCGGGTTTATTTTTGTTGTCCAGTACCTGTTGCAGCCCCTGGGGATTTCCCCGAATTTTCTTTCCATGCTGCCCTATGTTACAACGCTCATTATCCTGTTATTGATCAGTTTCAAAGACCCCAGACGATTAAATGCCCCGGCCATGCTGGGTGAACCTTATAAACGGGGTGAACGGTAATAAAGTCTTTGACATTTCAACGGATTTTATTGATAATTGACCCATCATCTGAATTTTTAAGGAGTGCCTATGACAGCGCCCATTATTTCTCCCATCGTTTCTATTGATGAGATTTCAAAGATTTTTCTCACAACGGCCCAGACAACCCTTGAAACCACCACAAAACAGGAAGTGACCTATTCTTCAACCATCCAGAAAATCCCTAAAATTTCCATGAAGCCGGATCTGACCTGTTTTGTCCAGTTTAATGGGGATTATAACGGCCTGGCCGTGTTGAATTTTTCTGCCAATGCTGCCTTTGAAATCTATAGATCCTATATGAAAACCATGGGAATGCCCAAAGACGAACTCGCATCCACCGTAGCCTCTCCGGAAGTTTCAGATGCCATTGGAGAAATCACCAACCAGATCATGGGCCACCTGGTCAGGGAGATTGAAGAGAAATTTAACCTGAATGTAGCGTTCGGGCAACCTAAAGCCCTTACCCTCAACAGCACCATTACCCTTGTCATTGATTCCGACTACCGGGAAAACCGGCGCTTATCCTTTAAGATCGGAAATTACAGTTTCCGGATTGAAATCGCCATGGAGCATACTGAATTCATCCTCAGTTGAATTTCCATGGAATCTAACAGAATTCTTCGTATTCTATTGGCGCTTTTCCTGTTCGTTTCTCTTTCATCGAACACCTGCCTTGCCATATCCATTCCTGAAGAAAAGGAAGTCGGGAAAAAATTCATCGATATGATAGAAAAAAAACAGATGCTATTATATGACCCCATTGCAAGCCACATGATCAATGAGGTCGGCCGTCATATTCTTTCCTTTCTGCCTCTCCAGCCCTTTGATTATTCCTTTTATGTTGTGAATGATGATGTTTTTAACGCCTTTGCCGCCCCCGGTGCAAATATCTTTGCCTACCGGGGGCTGATCACCTCCCTTGATTCCATTGATGAACTGGCTGGCATCATTGGTCATGAAATTGCCCATGCCGCCAGCCGTCATGTGTCCGAATCCATTGACCGCTCAAAATATATCAGTATCGGAAGCCTTGCCGGCGTACTGGCAGGGATCCTCGTCGGCACCAAATCCGATGGCAATGCCGCAGGTACACTGATTAAAGGGTCCCTGGCCGCCGGACAGACCGCCATGCTGGCCTTTACCAGGGAAAATGAAACCGAGGCCGATGAAAAAGGGATCATGTTTTTAAAGGAAAGCTGTTTTTCACCCAAAGGACTTCTGTCCGGTCTGATGAAAATAAGGGAATCGGATTACCGGGGGGTGGAAAATATCCCGGACTATGTTAAAACCCATCCGGGAACCGGCAGCCGGATCGCCCATGTGGAAAACATCATGTCGGATTATGCTCCGCCCAAAGACAAGCCCGCCTGTATGTCGGATTTACGGTTTGAAATGGTGAAGTACCGGCTCCTGGGGCTTTATGGAGAGATTGAGCCCACCCATGCCAAATTGACCCGGCTCCTGGAAAAAGACCCGGACAATGCCGCTCTTCACTATGGCATGGGCCTTCTCTATGAAAGGAAATTCAGGAAATCGGAAGCATTGTCACACCTTAAGAAAGCGCTTTCCGTCAATTTTTTTGACCCCATGATCCTTCTTGAACTGGGAAGGTTTTACCAGGAAAATGGTGAGCTGCAAAAAGCCCTTGATGTTCTGAAGGCCGTTGAATCAGACCCTGTTCTGGGAGTGATGGCCCGCTTTCATGAGGCGTCTGCTTACCTTGAACTCAAAGATATCAAACAAGCTGAAACGCTTTTCAATTTTGTCATCGAAAAGGCGCCATTGGCATATCCAGCCGCCTATTACAACCTTGCCAATATCATGTCCATCCGGAATAAGCCGGATCTTTCCCATTATTATCTTGGACTCTTTTATTCCGACACCGGAAATACAAAAAACGCCATCACTCATTTAACCAAAGCAATGGAAAGTTTAAGCGACACTGAAAAATTCAATCGTGCAAAGGAACTCCTGGAAAAACTGGTAAAAGAAGACCGGGAGGAAAGGGCAGAAAAGGAAAAAAAAGAGAGAAATTCCCGAAAACCACGCCTTTGAAGATTATGTCTATACTTTGTCAAATCTGGAAAAATGCATGGAAAAAGTTCCTCTTCCCTGGCTCGCAGAACGGATGGCCGTGGAATACCCGAACATTCTTGCCAGGGGAACAACCGCTTTTACAATCTGAATACCTGATTTTGAATCAATGGATTCTATTTTCCCTCCCCTTGCATTGAGGTCTGCAATGGCATCTCCCATGAAGGCATCCGGAACAAATACCTCAACTTCCATGATGGGTTCCAGAAGGCTGATGGAGGCCTTTTCAAGGGCATTTTTACAGGCCATGGAGGCACAGACGGAAAAAGCAAGCTCAGAACTTCGTTCATCAAAGGTGCCGCCTTCAATGACAATGGCAATATCCACGAGAGGATACCCTTTGAGATATCCGCCGTCAAGACTCTCGCGGATGCCGTTTTCAATGACCGGCAGATACTGTTCCGGGATCTGATCATTCCCTGCCTTTGATTTAAAGGTTATGCCTTCTCCGCGGGTCAAAGGCTCAAGCGCAATAGTGACCCTGGCAAAATGCATCTTCCCTGAAATGTCCTTTTCAAAGACAGCACTGCCTTTGGCCTTCTGGTTGATCACTTCTCTGTAGACAACCTGGGGGTGTCCCACATTGACATTGGTATTGAATTCTTTCTGCATCCTGGAAATAATGATTTCCAGGTGAAGCTCTCCCATGCCGGACAAAAGGGTCTGACCGGTTTCCTCATCCTTACTCACTTTCAGGGTCGGGTCCTCCATGGTGAATTTTTCAAGGACCTCGTCCAGCTTTTCCTGGTCTGAATGGGTTTTCGGTTCCACGGCAATGGAAATGACCGGATCTTCATATTCCATCTTCTCAAGGCAGACAGGACTTTCAAGAGAACACAGGGTGTCTCCGGTCCCGGAATCCTTGAGCCCGACAATACCGACGATCTCACCGGCCGAAGCATCTTTGAGACGTTCCCGCTTATTGGCATGCATCTGGAGAATCCGGGATAATTTCTCTGTTTTTTTCAGCAATGGATTATACACTTCCGAGCCTGTCTCGATTTTTCCGGAATAAATCCTTACAAAAGACAATTTTCTGCCCTCAATAATGGACACTTTGAAAATCAGGGCTGCCAGGGGCCCGTTTTTTTTGGGTAAAAATTCAATTTCCGCATTGGTTTCCGGGTGAATCCCCTTGATCGGCGGGATATCCAGGGGACTTGGCAGATAAAGCTCAATCCCGTCCAAGAGGGTCTGTATCCCCTTATTTTTAAGTGCGCTGCCACAGAATACCGGTACAATTTTCCTTGAAATCGTGGCCACCCGGATGGCCCTGTTCAATTCTTCCAGAGAAATATCCTCTTCAGACAGGTATTTTTCCATGATCTCATCATTGACTTCAGATATGGCTTCAAGGAGTTTGTCCCTGTATTCAAGAGCTTTTTCCTCAAATTCAGGGGTGATGTCATCCTTGAAAAGACTGGCCCCCTTGGTTTCATCATCCCAGGTAATCTGTTTCATATTGACAAGGTCAATGACCCCTTTAAAACCATCTTCAGATCCCATGGGAAGCTGGAGAATAACCGGATTGGCCTTGAGTTTCTTTCTCATGGAATCGACGGCGCCAAAGAAATCCGCCCCTGTCCGGTCCATCTTATTGATGAATGCCATCCTGGGAACTGCATATTTATCAGCCTGCCGCCATACGGTTTCCGACTGGGGCTCAACGCCTCCGACGGCGCAGAATACGCCGATGGCACCATCCAGAACCCTTAATGCCCTTTCCACCTCCACCGTAAAATCCACATGGCCCGGCGTATCAATGATCTGGATCACGGATTGATTCCATTCACAGGTCGTAACCGCAGAGCTGATGGTAATGCCCCTTTCCTGTTCATCCTGCATCCAGTCCATGACTGCTTCTCCGTCATGAACCTCTCCCATTTTATAGGATTTTCCCGTGTAATAGAGGATTCTTTCCGTTACTGTGGTCTTACCCGCATCAATGTGGGCCATGATCCCGATATTTCTGTAATGGCTGATATTTTTTTTGCTCGTCATGTTACAATCAATATATTTGTATGATTAATGTATTCCAGGTCAGGGGAGTTCTTTGCCAAGTCTTGATAAATTCGTTCAGTTAAAAATGATATTTGATACAGTATTGCCTTATGGGTGTCAAGAAAATATCCCTTTTTTTAACTTGATCTCCTTTTAAGCCGAATATATGATATAAACGGTCAAGGGTGCTATTTTATCAACATTTTAAGGATGACAATAATTAATGGTATTCTTTACGTCCGTCCTTATCGTTGCTATTTTTTATTACCTCCAGGCAAATGGACTTATTTACATGATCATTATTGCTGTTGTTGCTGAGCTGATAAATATCTTCATGACCAAAGCCCTGACCCAATCCGTTGAAAAAAAGGCAGCCACGAGTTTTGGAAAAATAATAGATGGTTATAGAGCAAGAGTTGCAGCATATAAAAAAACGATTAAGGATCTTGAAGATGTTCAGGAACAGTCAATAAATAAAATGTATAGAGCGAATTTAAAAATAAGGGAATATGAAGAAAAATTAGGGATAAAAGAAAGCGAACGTTTTCAATCCGATAGCGCCCTGCCGCCTGAAATACCCGTCATTGTAAAAGAAGAATTGCCCCAAAAAATAGCCGCAAAGGAATTTATCGATCTGCCTTCAGGGTCCAACAGGAAAAGGCTGCCTATTTAATACCAGGAATTTCCGGCTGACTGAAATCAAAAAGAATAGAAATAAACAACTGAAATAAAATAATTTTCCTGATTTCATTTTATTGCCTTTGGCAGTTTAAACTCCCTCCACGGTAAAGCGACGGTTCAATCTCATTGTTGTGAAAAGGCCATATACATCTTTTGTTACATTGATCACTTTCAGTTTTCTGCCGGACTGGTTCAGTGTATTGTGAGCGGCAACAATCACACCGATGCCGACCGAGTCAACCATTTCAACACCTGCAAGATCAATTACAATGCCGGCAGAAGATTCATTGATCACGGAAAGCAGTTCATTTTTAAAATCTTCCGCCATGGAAGCCACAATATCCATACCTGGTTTAACAATTGTCTGATCTTCCTGGTTTACTATTTCGCTCATGCTATTCTCCTGTGATAAAGATTTATTAAGCCTGTCATTAATCGTGAAGATATAATCAACGCACCATAAAATCAACAATCTGCATGGAGTTACTATACCAAAAATAGATAGTTGTTCAACCAATATTTTCAATACACTGTCAATTGGTTAAGAATATAGACTTGAAAAAAAGAATCGATCCGGTTATATATATTCCTTCCGGCTGTGCAGACCGGGAGCGGATTGTTCTGACCGGTCGCCTCGTAATAGAAGGCCATGAACCTCGTCAGGTCCGGAAGGAAGCAGCGATAAATGATCTCTTCTGTGTCAAGGAGTGATCCCGGTCACGCAATTTTCCGCCACCCCTTCTGCCAGCCGGATCTTTTCTTTAGCGCCCTTTTTTTTATATCTTGACATGCTTTCAAACAGGCTTATTTTTCTGCCATAATTTGTTATACCATATAATCATTACTCTTGTTGAAGAAGGAATATTTTGGACCGGGGGAGGAAATTGGCAAAAGAAGATAAAAAAAAGAAGGAAGATCGAAAAACTAAGGATTCTCCAGAAAAATCAACCGAAAAAATCGAACCCAGTGAAAATTCTAGTATAGACACGGCAGGTGAAGTTGAAAATAATGAAATCAACTCTCTGAAAGAACAACTTGCTGCTGAAAAGGATAGATTGCTGAGGCTGTCTGCTGAGTTCGAGAATTATAAAAAAAGAAAACAGCGGGAAATTGATGAATTTAAAAAATTTGCCAATGAAACCATTTTCAGACAAATGCTGCCGGTTGTAGATAACCTTGACAGAGCAATTGCTTCTGCAGAAAAAAAATTAGATGAGGGAATCCTGCTTGAAGGCGTCAAGCTGATTCACAAGGAAATTTTTAAACTGCTTGAAATGTTCAGTGTCAAGGTTGTTAAAGCCGGGAATGAACCGTTTGATCCAAATTTTCACCAGGCGGTGACCCGGCATGAAACCGATGATTTTCCTGAAAATACGGTGACGACGGTGCTTCAGAATGGCTACCTTCTTCATGACAGATTAATCAGGCCTGCCATGGTTGTTGTCTCAAAAAGAGTAGAAAATGAAAAAACCATAGAAAATTAAAGATATCTTGGAGGGTATGTTATGGGTAAAATAATCGGAATAGATCTAGGAACAACCAATTCATGCGTTGCGGTTATGGAAGCCGGCGGGGAAGTTAAAATCATTACCAATGCCGAAGGAGGCCGGACCACGCCATCCATTATTGCAATCACGGAGGCAGGGGAACGGATTGTCGGTCAGATCGCCAAACGACAGGCCATTACAAACCCTGAAAATACGGTATTCGGTGTAAAGCGATTGATTGGCCGCAAATACAATTCAAAAGAGATACAGACAGATATCCCTAATCTGCCCTATAAAATCGAACCCGCATCCAATGGGGATACCAGAATCAGCCTTAGAGGAAAGCAATACAGCCCTGCTGAAATTTCTTCCTTTATTCTTGCCAATATTAAAAAAACCGCTGAAGACTATCTGGGCGAAGAAGTCAAAGAAGCCGTCATTACGGTTCCGGCCTATTTTAACGACAGTCAGCGCCAGGCCACCAAGGATGCCGGTAAAATTGCCGGTCTTGAAGTCAAAAGAATTATCAATGAACCCACCGCTGCTTCTCTTGCCTATGGCCTGGACAAAAAAAAGGAAGAAAAAATAGCCGTATTTGATCTTGGTGGCGGTACCTTTGACGTTTCCGTCCTTGAAATCGGCGATGGTGTTTTTGAAGTAAAATCAACCTCGGGAGACACACACCTGGGCGGAGAAGACTTTGATTTAAGAATCATTGCTTTTATCGCGGATGAATTCAGAAAAGACACGGGGATTAATATCCGGACTGACAAAATGGCTCTCCAGCGTCTCAAGGAAGCGGCTGAAAAAGCCAAAATGGAACTTTCCACATCCACGGAAACCAGCATTAATCTGCCTTTTATAACGGCCGATGCCTCAGGCCCGAAACATCTGGATGTAAAACTGACCCGTGCAAAACTCGAATCCCTGGTTTCAGATCTTCTGGACAAACTTGAAAAACCCTGCCTCGATGCCTTAAAAGAAGCGAATCTCGGGCCTGCCGGGGTTGATGAAGTCGTTCTGGTGGGCGGCATGACCCGTATGCCTGCTGTTCAGGAACGGGTTGAAAAAATATTCGGGAAAAAGCCCCACAAGGGCGTTAATCCCGATGAAGTTGTGGCCATGGGTGCGGCTGTGCAGGCCGGCGTTCTCCAGGGAGATGTCAATGATGTCCTTCTTCTGGATGTCACCCCGCTGTCCCTGGGCATTGAAACCCTGGGCGGTGTCATGACCAAACTCATAGAAAAAAATACCACCATCCCCACCAAAAAGAGCCAGGTGTTTTCAACGGCAGCCGACAACCAGCCCGCGGTCTCCATCCATGTGCTCCAGGGTGAACGACAAATGGCTACGGATAATAAAACCCTGGGACAGTTTGAACTCGCGGATATTCCTCCGGCACCCAGAGGAATCCCGCAGATTGAAGTTACCTTTGATATTGATGCCAATGGTATTGTCCATGTTGCGGCAAAAGATAAAGCCACGGCAAAACAGCAGTCCATTCGCATCACAGCCGCCACTGGTCTTTCCGAAGATGAAATCAACAGAATGGTGAAAGATGCGGAACTTCATGCGGATGACGATAAAAAGAAAAGAGAACTCGTTGATACAAAGAACAGTGCTGAGGCCCTGATCGATCAGACCCAGAAGACACTGAAAGAGCATGGCGGTAAAGTTGATGAAAAAACCAGAAAGAGCATTGAATCCGCGGTTGAAGAGCTGAAGAAAGCAAAAGATTCAGACAATGTGGACGAGCTCAAACAGAAAATCGAAACCTTGTCCCAGGCCTCTCACAAACTGGCGGAAGTCATGTATCAGCAGGCCTCCCAGGAAGGTGGCCAGGGTGGGCCGGGTGCCGGCCCGTCAGCCGCACCCCAGGATGATGATGTGGTGGATGCAGATTTTGAAGAGGTTAAAAAAGATAAATAAAGGCTGATAAAACCTGTTGAATATAATCCTGCCGTAATTTATAGTTCACGGCAGGATTTTTTATTTATATTAAGGACTGCCCATGATTATCACGGAGATTTTGGCCCGAAACGCCTGGATGCATAAAGACAGGACAGCGCTTGTGGAGCGAGCTCCGGCCCTTGATACAAGAAAAGCCCTGACCTGGGAACAATTCTTCCGAATATCCAATAAACTTGCCAACAGTCTTGATCAATACGGAATTAAAAAGGGCGATAAAATCGTACAACTGATGACCAACTGCCTTGAATGGCTTCCCATTTATTTTGGTATTCTTTCAACAGGGGCCTGGGTGGTTCCGTTAAATTTCAGATTTGAATCCGACAAGATTCTGATCTGCACGCAGACGGCAGAAGCCAAAGTATTTATCTTTGGTGAAGAATTTATCGAACGGATTGAAGCCATCAGAAAAGAACTTGAGACCCATGTCCGGCTCTGGATCTATACCGGGCCTTCATCTTTCTGTCCCGACTGGGCCGTTCAATATGAAACCTTTATCGAACCCGGATCGAGCGATCATCCACCAAAAGCAGAAATTTCCATTGATGATGATGCGGCCCTTTATTTCACCAGCGGAACGACAGGATCACCCAAAGCCGTCCTTCTGACCCACAGAAATCTTGAGCATGCCTGTTATGTGGAACATGCCCATCACAACCAGACCATAGACGACGTCTTTCTCTGCATACCGCCTCTCTACCACACCGGAGCCAAAATGCACTGGATGGGCAGTTTTCTTGTGGGCGGAAAAGGGGTTCTCTTAAAAGGCGTAAGCCCCAAATGGGTCATTGAAGCCATATCGGAAGAATCCTGTACCATTGCCTGGCTTTTAGTCCCCTGGATTCATGACATTATCATTGCCATCGAAAATAAGGAAATTGATCTCTCAAAATTTAAATTGTCTCAGTGGCGGCTCATGCATGCCGGGGCCCAGCCGGTTCCGCCGAGCCTCATTGAACACTGGATAAAATATTTCCCCGGACAGGATTATGATACCAACTACGGCCTGACCGAATCCACAGGGCCTGGATGCATCCACCTGGGTCTGGAAAATGCTCACCGAGTCGGTCCCATCGGCTTGCCCGGATTCGACTGGGAAGCAAAAATTGTGGACAAGACCGGCGAACTTCTGTTTGGCAATGAATCCGGTGAGCTCATCATCAAAGGGCCGGGAGTGATGAAAGAATATTATAGAAACCCCGAGGCAACAGCCCGGACACTCAACGATGGGTGGTTGAAAACCGGTGATATTGCCCGATATGACAAAGATGGATTTATCTGGCTTGTGGACAGAAAAAAAGACATGATTATTTATGGCGGTGAAAATATTTACCCTGTTGAAATTGAAAATTTTTTTTTGAAAAACCATAAAATAAAAGACATCGCCGTTATCGGGGTTCCCGATGACCGGCTTGGTGAGATTCCGGCAGGTATCATCAGTGTCAAGCCCGGATGCATCCTCTGTGAAAGCGATATCCTTGAATTTCAGCAGGATCTTCCCCGATACAAACAACTGAAAAAAATCTATTTCGGTGATGTCCCCAGAAACCCCACCGGAAAAATCGAAAAACCGAAACTTCGCAGAATTTATGCAGATGACAAGAGAAAAGATATCAAAAAACTGCTTCAATAAATGTAGTTAAAGGAGACCTGTTGACATCATTATACAAGAGGACCATGCAGATATTATTAGCCGCTCTTCTCAGCGGCTGTCTGCTCATTTGTGTTGCCGCTGCCGCACAAACTGAAAATACCACCGAGGCTGCCCTATCCGCCATTGAAAAAAGATATTCCGGCAAGAGCTTTGAAACTTTATTTTACCAGATCTCAAAACTTGCGGCCCTTGATATAACCGAAAAGGCGTCCGGCAAAGCATCCTTCAGCCATCCCGGAAAAATGAGATGGGAATATCTGGAGCCGGAAAAGCATGAAATCATTACTAACGGCAAATCCCTATGGATCTATCGGCCCGAGGAAAAGCAGGTGATGCAGGGAAATGCCGAGTCATTTTTCAAAACCGGAGCGGGTGGGGCTTTCTTGTCGGATATAATGCTGGTCAGGAAAAATTATATCATCACGACAAAAGACGTAACTGATGATTATACCGAGCTTGACCTTGTGGCAAAAAAAGAAACCCCTGACATTTCTCTCATAGTAATCCGGGTTTCCAAAAAAACCAGCGACATCGTCCGGATTGTCACCCGTAATGTTTATGGAGATACCACATTGTTTGAATTCAGTGACATTCAGTTTAAATCCGTGAACCCTTCCAGATTTGAATTCATCGTGCCAAAAGGCTCTAATGTTGTCGATATTGAATGATTTTCACCCGAGGTTCCTCAAAAAATGAAAGATAAAATCAAAGCGCTGGCAAAAAAAAGAAATGCCATTATTCTTGCCCATAATTATCAACCCCCGGAAATCCAGGACATTGCCGATCTTTGCGGGGATTCCCTTGAACTGAGCATAAAGGCCTCCAAAACCACGGCAGATATAATTGTTTTCTGCGGGGTTCATTTTATGGCGGAAACGGCATTCATCCTTTCGCCGGATAAAATTGTTCTGCTGCCGGCTACGGATGCAGGATGCTCCATGGCTGATATGATCGATCCGATTGCACTCCAGGAAAAAAAGAAGGCCCTCGGCAATATCCCGGTTGTGACCTATGTCAATTCTTCTGCAGCGGTAAAGGCTGTTTCCGATATCTGCTGCACCTCTGCCAATGTGATCAAGGTGGTTGAAAGTATAAACGCAGATGAAATCCTCATGACACCGGATAAAAACCTGGCTCTTTTTGCAGCCTCCCGCACATCAAAGAAAATACACCTATGGAACGGATTCTGCCCTTTTCACAATACATTGACGGCAGAGGATGTCATAAAAGCAAAAAGCGATCACCCGGAAGCTCTTTTTATTGCCCACCCTGAATGCCCGCCCGATGCCCTGGCACTTGCCGACAGCATCCAGTCGACTTCAGGAATGATCAAATTTGCAGGCGAGTCTTTGCATACCTCCTTTATCCTGGGCACGGAAAACGGGCTGCTCTACCCCATATCAAAAGCATATCCGGAAAAAAATTTTTATCCGGCATCGGAAAAAATGGTTTGCAAGGATATGAAAAAAATCACCCTTGAGAAACTGCTTCTGAGTCTTGAAACGCTTTCAGGCCGGATCACGGTTCCCGAAGATATCCGGAAAAAAGCATGGGGAGCTGTTCAAAGAATGATTGAGCTTTAGCCGAAAAAGGCTGTTGGAATGATAGGGATGTCCGAATTGAAAACAGGGGCCGGTCGATGATGACCAGAGCCCCTGTTTATTATTTTTACCCATAACGGTCACTTGTTATGACATGGCATCAAACGTTTCATCCGAGATATCGGCATTGGAATAAAATTTCTGGACATCATCCAGCTCATCAAGGACATCCATAAATTTAATCATCTGCTCTGCCTCTGTGCCTTTCAGCTCTGTCAGAGTCTGCGGAATCATGGTGATTTCCGCTGATTCAAATTTTATATTTGCCGCATCAATGGCTTCTTTTACCGCATCAAAGGCTGAAGGGCTCATAATGATGTCAAAGGAATCGTCTTCATCCTTAATATCTTCGGCACCGGCTTCCAATGCCACATCCATCAGGGTTTCTTCTGTGGCATCTTTTTTATTGACGGTAATCAATCCTTTTTTATCAAACATCCAGGCAACACATCCGCTGGTCCCGACATTTCCGCCAGCTTTGCCGAAAGCGTGGCGGACTTCTGCAATGGTCCTGTTTCGATTGTCCGTCATGCATTCGACCAGCACTGCCACACCGCCCGGTCCATACCCTTCATATATAATCTCTTCATAATTGACTCCATCAAGATCGCCGGCTCCCTTCTTGACAGCTCTTTCATAGGTATCCTTGGGCATATTCTGGGTTCTGGCATTAATCAACGCATGCCGAAGTCTTGAATTGGCTTCGGGATCACCGCCGCCCATCCTCGCCGCCACGGTAATCTCCTTGATCAATTTGGAAAAAATCTTGCCGCGTTTGGCATCGGCAGCACCTTTTTTGTGTTTTATGGTTGACCACTTGCTATGTCCTGACATGAACCCTCCTAAATTAGTTCTTGAATTTTGCTATTATATATATTTCTTTGCTTTGTTTTCTGCAACTATCGGGCTTAAATATTTTACACTCTTTGAATTTTGATTTTACCATTTTCTGAAATTCGTTGAAATCATTTCCCTGGAATATTTTGCAGATAAAATGACCGCCCGGCCTGAGATATTTTTCTGCAACCGTAAGGGCCATGCAGCAAAGCTCATAAGACTTTATGGCATCCACATCCTTTCTTCCGCTGGTTGAAGGCGCCATATCACTTAAGACTACATTAAAAAAGGTATTTTCATCCATAAAAGGCAGATTTTCAAGATTTAAGACATTCTCCTTTACGGTGGTCACATTTTCAGGAAGCTTGATGTCTACTGGGCTTAAATCAATTCCCAGCACCCGGCCTCCAGTCCCCACCTCTTTTGCAGCATACAGGAGCCATGAGCCCGGGGCGCAGCCCAGATCCAGCACCTGGTCATTTTTCTTCATCACCTTGAATTTTTTCTGGATCTCTTCAAGCTTATACACAGACCGGGCCGGATAATTTTCCGTTCGGGCACGCCGTGTCAAATGATCTTCCCACTGGTTTTTCGGATTGTTTTTCATTTTTATCTCTAGCGGTTAGAACAATACGTCCATGGCGTCTTTAAGAAAACGGATACTTTCAAAGGTCATTCCTTTTACCTTTGAAAGCTGCTTGACCGTGCTGCCGGGAACCAGACATCGGGTAAACCCCATTTTTGAAGCCTCCCTGATCCGGGCCTGGATATGGCCCACAGCCCTTATTTCTCCTGTCAGACCGATCTCCCCCACCAGGGTGGTCTGATTTTCCACAGGCTTATCCAGAAAGCTGGAGGCCAGGGCGGCAGCAATGGCAAGATCGGCAGACGGCTCTACAATTTTAACCCCGCCCGTGACATTCATGAAAATATCAAGGCCGGAAAGATTCATCCCCAGCCTTTTTTCCATTACCGCCACAATCAGAGAAACCCTGTGATGATCCAGCCCCAGGATGGTGCGCCGGGGCGTTCCGAAACTCGATGTCGATACAAGTCCCTGGATCTCCACAAGGATGGGCCGTGACCCTTCCATGCAGGCCGTGACCACGGACCCGGGCGAAAGGGTGGAGCGTTCGGCCAAAAAGACGGCAGAGGGATTGGGAACCTCGGTGAGCCCTTTTTCGTTCATTTCAAACACACCGATTTCATTGGTCGGGCCAAACCTGTTTTTGACGGCTCTTAATATCCTGAACACATGGCTTTTGTCCCCTTCAAAATAAAGAACCGTATCCACCATATGTTCCATAATCCTCGGTCCTGCAATGGCCCCCACCTTTGTGACATGGCCGATGAGAAAAATAGGGATACCGGTGGTCTTTGCAAGCTTCATGAACTGCATGGCCGCTTCCCTGATCTGGGTCACTGAGCCGGGCGTGGAAGACACATCCGGATGAAATATGGTCTGAATGGAATCAATGACCAGGGCATCATATTTTGCGCCTTCCACCATGGAGAGGATGGAGTCAAGATCGGTTTCCGACACAACGAACAGGGCATTCCCGCCTGAATCAAGACGCTTTCCCCGCATGGAAATCTGGCGGACCGATTCTTCACCGGACACATAGAGACATTTTTTGCCTGTTCCGGATAACCGGGACAGAACCTGAAGCATGAGGGTGGATTTTCCGATTCCGGGATCGCCGCCGATGAGGACCACTGACCCGTCCACAATTCCGCCGCCCAGAACCCGGTCAAATTCCCCCACGCCGGTTTTAATCCGGTCGGTTTCTTCAACAGCTACGGAATCAATCAGAACCGGTTCCGCAATAAAGGAATGGGTTTTCTTTTTTGATGCGCCGGAAAGGATGCGCTCCTCCACAAGGGTGTCCCATTCCCCGCATTCCGGGCATCTGCCCATCCATTTCGGGGCCTGGCCCCCGCAGGACTGGCATCTGAATGTGAATTTATCTTTTTTATTCAATATGTTTCCGTTCCGGTTGTAATATTTTCAACAAATGGACGGATCATACCATCAACCGGATGGAATATCAAGATTCAGGAAAGTTGCGGCATTGTTAAGATCAATGGCATGGTTATGTTCTGCATCAAAATGAGGATAGCCGTGATAGAAAAAAAGTGATCATGCTATCAGATCAATGATTTGACCTTTACCAGTGATTGTTCCGAGGTCGGCTGTCTGAATTGGAGCAGAAGGATTGGAGTTAAGGGTCTGTTTTCCTGAATCGGTAGTTTGTTGAATAAGGCCAAGCAGGAGGTTCGGCAGCTCCATCGCCTTTTTCATAGCATAGGTTGATGCACCAATGTTGGTTTCGCCAATTTCCATATTTACCTCCTATGAATGTTCTTTTTTGCGTGAAGGAGTTATTTGTTAATTAAACCTGTTCGTATAATAAAGACTTAAGGCAAAAATTTCAAGCCGCCTTTTTAAAGGCAATAGTGATTGCTTTTTTCCTTTAGACTTGGCTGCTGCAATTCAGGCAATTCTCCAATTATGTTGCCAGTTTTTTTTTGTTGCGAGTTACCCCGCCTGATCCCGCAGACCCCGCCCCTTTTTTTAAACAATACCCCGCCAGTCTTTCGTATAGGAGGATTATAAAGACCTGAGAAAGTGTTCTGGGCTGTGCGAAAGAAGATACAAAGGCACAGATGTGAAGCCTTGTCCCATGGCACGATTATAATTTATATCTCTTTTAGAGCATTTGTTCTCTCTATATATGTGCAGAGTATTGCAGAACAGGCATCTGAGATAAAAAACCGTAGAGAAAATTATGTTGCCAGTTTTTTTTTGGATTTTTCAAATATCGTGTAAGGCCTTGAATTTAAAAGCGATACTCACTTCTACAGAGAAAGTGAAAATCTGTTATTAATTCAGATAGTTAAAGCCACTCGCAACACAACTCCAATAAAATTGAAAAATTGCATTCGTATTTCATTCAGATATTTATTCCATAAAGATTATTCCAAAATCTCCTTGCATCTTCAAAAGCAAATAATATATATCTAGATATATTTCTTGCAATGCGGGGCTATTGACAAAACGCTATTGGTTAAATGGCATAAAATGATGGAAATAAACATCTTGTTCTGGGTTGTTTTTAATATTTTTATATTGCTTATGCTGGCCCTTGATCTGGGAGTTTTTCATAAAAAAAATCATGTGGTAAGCGTAAAAGAAGCACTGATATGGTCAGGCGTCTGGATTTTTCTTGCTTTATGTTTTAACGGATTCATTTATTACATTGCCGGAGAAACAAAGGCATTGGAATTTTTCACCGGCTACCTTATTGAAAAAGCGCTGAGCGTGGACAATATTTTCGTATTTGTGCTGATATTCACGTATTTTCAAATTCCCTCACAATATCAGCATAAAATTCTGTTCTGGGGTGTTATCGGAGCTTTAATAATGCGTGTCATTTTCATTTTTTCCGGAGTTGCCCTGCTGGAAAAATTTCACTGGACCATCTATATTTTCGGTTCCATTCTCATATACACCGGTATTAAAATGCTGACACAAAGCGATAAAAAGATCGAGCCTGAAAAAAATCCCGTTATAAAAATTTTCAAAAAACTAGTCCTGACAACAAATGAACTTCATGAAGATAAATTTTTTATAAAACAGGATAACCGCCTTACAGCGACACCCTTGTTTGTGGTATTGATTATGATTGAAATTACAGACTTGATTTTTGCGGTTGACAGCATTCCCGCAATATTGGCGGTAACGCAGGATCATTTTATCGTTTACACAAGCAACGTATTTGCCATTATGGGTCTACGGTCTCTATATTTTGCATTGGCAAATATCATCGAACGTTTTAAATATTTGGCAATAGGCTTGGCAATCATTCTGATTTTTGTAGGATTAAAAATGGTCACCATAGATTTTTTCAAAATACCCATACACTATTCATTGATGGTAATTGTTTTTATCCTTGCGGCGAGTCTGCTTTTTTCACTTTTAAAAACAAAAAAATCAATATAAAATCGCCGTGGGTTAAGAAGCCCTGCAAATAATGATCTCAATGAGGAGGAGTTGACATGCAGAAAACCACGCGTTTCAATTTGTTTTATATAATCATCGCCGTTCTGGGCGTTATTTTTTTTCATGATCTCTGGATGAGCTATCAGTCCATTGCCCCTTTGGCCTACAGTGAATTTCAGACTCTGGTCCGGGAGGGCAGGATTAAAGAGATGGTTGTCACAGCCAATGAGATCCGGGGAGAACTCAAAGACCCGCAGCCGCTAAACAAACGCTATTTTCGTACCACCCGTGTCGAAAACAATTTTGCTGAAGAGCTT
>JANNUH010000094.1:0-35381 GCA_031395015.1 Desulfobacterales bacterium
ATGCTGTTTGAGCGAAGAATGAGCGAGTTCATGGCGGTCAGCAAAGGTAATCTTAGAATTTGTAGCAATATCCATCCAGCGGACGTAAGGTGATCACCCTGGAACGGGTTATGCAAAGTTTCTTATGGCAAATATCCAGTGAAACGATTTGTATGTTGAATAGATTTTTATGCTGTGATATGGCTTCTAAACTATTGAATATGAATGAATAAGGATTTTGAAGAGAATTGAAGCTCACTCACCTTTTTTTCGACCAGCGGGACCATGATCTGATCAGGATTGTTAATTCTGTTTATGATGCCGGAAAGACACTGGGTTATACACGAAAGCTCTATTATCCTTTTTTCCATCCCCTGGGGATAAAGGAGCTGGCTGAATCCAAGGGTCTTCGCACAGCCTATGCCATTGCTTCTCTGCTGGAGTCCATGGAACGGGGGGCCATTGAAAACCGCCTCCAGGCGCTTCAGGGCCTTAGGGATGAAATTCTGAATACAACCGGCGGCTCCATGCCGAAGAATACGGCCAGGGTTCTTCTTCAGATCATGAAGGAACTGGTAAGGGCCAGGGGCAATGATACTCTCCAGCTTGAACTGGCCCATACCTTCCGTATGGCGGCATTCGGCAAGCCAAGGCTGACCAGGCGGTTACTCAGGCATTATTATCTTCTGGAAATGCCTGAAGAATGGAATCAGATCGCTTTTGACGATCATGTCCATGATGCCAATACCTCGGGCAGAAAATCTCCGACTCACCTTATTATGGATGCCTGGATCAAGGGCATCCGACGGCTCCGCGTGATTTATTATCACTGTATTGAGCCCAAGTTTGCTGCGGAATTGATTCAGGCCGCCCGGATCATGGAAATTGATCTTCGGATCGGGATTGAATTCTGGGCCCGGTACCGGGACCGTTACATTTCCTTTATCTGGGTATCCCGTGGCCTGCCCGATGCCGAAGCCTTTCTGTGTTTCCTGGCTGAACCCCATGTGGTGCCTTTCATGGAACAGGGGAGGGCAGTGCTGAAATACCAGGAGCGGTATGTCTTGAGAATCCTTGAAAGTTTCAACCAGCTCTATCTGGATCAGATGTGCAAGGATTTTGATATTGAAATGCAGCCCCTGAGTTCCGAGGATTTCTTAAAATTTGCATCTTCTGGGCTGCCTTCCATTCCCCATCTGGGAGAATATATCCATTCCCTTGCAATGACGGCCATGTCCCTGAGGCTTAAAGATCTGAGCCAAGCCTATGAAAAGGCGGACCCGGGTGAAAGGCAGATCATTAAAAACCGGGTTGAAAAAATGGACGACTTTTCGATCAGGGATATTATTGCACTCTATTTAACCCCCCTGAAGCACCCGGAAGTTCCCCATCCTTTTTCCATCAGCATTGATGCTGATATTCCCGACCGACTCAAACTCGATTTCAAAGCCCTTCTTTTTGAAATCCGAAAACTTCGCCATGATTTCAGGATTACCCTGAAACTGGGCAACCTCAGGCCCGAGGATGTGGTTGAAATCCTTTATGATGCAGGCGGCCGCATCACCCGGCTTGAAATCATCAATCTCAAGGATTTTGTTAATGGAGACCATGAATCTATTTTTTCCATCAATGAACTCCAGAACGCCATCAATGCCGGGAGCCTTTTAAAACTAAAACGGGTGGTTCGCCAGATTATCCTGTCAGTAGAAAAAACCGATTATGCGGATAAGGAAGATCGGCTGAAAAAGCTGCTCAATATTCTTCATGATATTGATGCCTTGAAGAACATGTACACGGTCATGCCTCTCAAATCAAGAATCGGCAGCGATTCAACCGGTAAGACCCACCAGGTTTATGCCATGGGATTCGGCATCATTCCCACGCTGGCACCACGAGCAAGAAAAGAAATCCGCAAGAATACAGGGGACCGGCTGATACTTCCTGCCAGTATTAACGTAAGCCACCGGATGACCTCATTTTCTCTGGATGAGATCTCCCCCTTACTGAAATGGATGATCAAAAAATTTAGGTGGCTTCCCGGTTTTGAACAGATCCTGCCCATCAAGAAAAGGGAGTGGGTGTTTGAGTCTTTTTTCCTTGATATGAAAACCCGTGGGAATATTGTTACACTGAGCGGGCTTCAGAAGGAAACAAAAAACAATCTGAATCTTGAATCGCCCGAAACAGGGAAACAAAAAAAACCTGCATCATGGGATAATCTGAACACCAAGCTGAAAAACTGCCTGAAAATCCTGGGAGGGTTTATCCCTGCCTTCCTCTGCTTTTCTCTGACCAAGGACTGGTGGTTCCTGGCTTATTTCGGGGCCTTTATCTGGTTCGGCATCACTGGATTCAGGGTGATTCTGCAATCGGTACTCGGGGGGGGTGGCATCAACCGGTCTTCTTTGACCAAATGGAATGATTATGTAAGCTGGGATCGCCTGACGGATTCCCTTTTCTTTACAGGTTTTTCCGTACCGCTCCTGGATTATCTCGTTAAAACCCTTATTCTGGACCGGGCCTTTGGGATCAACATGGCCACCAGCCCCATCCTTCTTTACTCCGTGATGGGCCTTGCCAACGGGATATACCTGTCTTCCCATAATGCGTTTCGGGGCCTTCCCAGGGGAATGATCACTGGAAATTTTTTCAGGAGTATCCTTTCCATCCCTGTCGCCATCTTATTTAACAGCATCATCGGGGCAATATTGCAGTTCTATCATGTGCCGTCTGTGGCCGGGGTCCTTCAGAAATGGGCCGCCATTATTTCAAAAGCCGCTTCAGATACGGTGGCAGGTCTGATTGAAGGAACTGTGGACAGGTATTATAACCAGGACTTAAGAAAACGGGATATCAGAAAAAAATTTTCAGACCTGTTTGAAACCTATACCAAACTTGAACTTCTCTTCCCGGAGACGGAAGAATTGAAAATCCTTGAAAAACCGGAAAATCTCTTTGTCAGCAGAAATTCAGAGGTCCGGGACCTGTCTGTAATGATCATTATTAACGCCCTTGATCTGTTTTATTTCTGGATGTATCTGCCTAGGGCGAGAATGACGATGCTGGATATGGTTTCTCGGTTGACTCCTGAAGAAAGAACCATATTTATTCAATCCCAGAGAATACTGGAGCAGGAACAGCACATCAGCCGGCTTTTTGTCGATGGCATTCTGGGAAGACATTTTTCCCGGCCCTTGTCTTTCTATTTGACGACTTATCCGCATTACCTTGCCGCCATCGAAAAAATAGATCCAAAACCTTGCCAATAAGTCATCTTTTTTGCTATCAAGCTTACTATCAGATTTGCCATCAGGTAGACGGCGTGAAAATACAGGCTTGAAAAAAAAGGAACAAGACTGGAAAATTTAACAGCAGAAAGGAATGCATTTTATAAAGAATTAATCCGAAAGATCAGGATTCTGATCCTGGTCATTTCGTTTTTTCCCTTTATCATAACCATTGGTATTCTTTTCTACCGGTTCAACTTCACCTACACTGAGAAAATACAGATGCTGACCCTCATCCTTCTGGTTGCCGGGTGCATTGTCGTCATTACCGTTGCCTTTACCCTGCCACGGTATATTGTAAAATTGATTTCCAATGCCGAGACAAAGAATGAGGCCATGAACCGGCAGGTCATCGAAAGCGGAAAGCTGGCTAGTATCGGCGAACTGGCCGCCGGAATTGCCCATGGAATTAACAACCTGGTGGCCATCATGGTTGAGGAAGCCGGATGGATTGAAGACCTGCTGGAAGGTGAGGAATTCAATGAATCGGAAAACCTCGGAGAATTCAAACGAGCCTTAAAACAGATCAATATTCAGGGCAAACGATGCAAGGAGATTACCCATAAACTGCTCAACTTTGCCAGGAAAACCGATTCCACCATCAATGATGTCGAAGTCAATGATACGGTCATGGAAATGGTTTCTCTTACGGCTCAGACGGCCCGGTATAACAATGTCATTATAGAGACAAAACTTGAGGAAGGACTTCCCTTTGTTAAAATTTCTTCATCAGAACTTCAGCAGGTGATGCTTAATTTGATTAACAATGCCATTGATGCCATGGAAAAAGAGGGCGGCACCATTAAAATAGAAACCCAAAAAAGCAGGATTGAAAAAAATAATATTGAAATTTTAATTGAAGACACAGGTCCCGGTATCCCCAAGGAAAACCTTGACCGGATATTTAATCCTTTTTTTACCACCAAGGCAGTGGGGAAAGGAACCGGCCTCGGGCTCTCCATCTGCTACGACCTTGTCCGGAAAATGGGCGGGAAAATTGAAGTATCCAGCCAGGTCGGCACCGGTACCAAATTCTGTATCCGGATTCCGTCCCGGAACAGTTTAAATGAAAATGCGAGTTTAATTCTAATAGATAAGGAGTGATCATATAACCGATGTTTTCATTACACCTGAGCCTTAAAACGAGGGTATATCTCGTGAATGCCATCCTTTTATGCATCACACTGCTGGGTGCCGTCATGATGGTATGGTACACTTACAAAATAGAAGGAGTCTTTAAAAATATCATCAATAAGAATGTGGTGATATTTGAGACTGCCGAAGGCATGGGGACGGCTCTGGTTAACCAGAAAGGGTTTGTATCCTATTATTTTCAGGACGGCAATTTGGAATGGCTGGTTCAACTGGCCCGGTACCGCAGCCTGTTTGAAACAAAACTTGAGGGATTAAAAAGCCTGATTGATGAACCCTGGGAAAAAGAGGCCCTTCATCAGATTGAAACCGATTACAGGGGTTATATTTCAGCCCGGGACAAAGTAATCGAATTATATAAAGCAGGTGACAGGGAAAAGGGGTTTGCACTCCATCATAATGTGCGGCAGTCCTTTTTTGAAATCCTTGAATTGTGCGAAAAATTTAAAGACCGGCATAAGGAAAAAATACATAATGCCATTGAAAAAAGCAGTCAAGAGGCAAACCATTTAAGATATATTGCCTTGCTGGCCATTGTTTCCGTTACCCTTTTAAGTCTTCTGGTGAATTTTATTTTTTCCCGCCATATCATGGGTCCCATCCGGAAACTGGTGCTGCAGGTGGACAATGAGGACGGTACCGGTAAATCCATGGATGAGGTGGATGCCCTGAAAAAAGGTGTTCTCGGGCTTATCGTGGATGCTGAAGTGACCCAGCTCAAATTAAAGCAGAGCCAGGACTCTTTGATGCAGTCTGAGAAAATGGCCCTCATTGGAAAGCTTGCGGCCGGAACCGCCCACAGCATCCGCAACCCGTTGACTTCCGTCAAAATGAGGCTTTTTTCATTGAATCGATCATCTACTCTTACAGAGGCACAGAGAGACGATTTAAAGGTTATATCAGGAGAGATCCTGCAGGTTAATAAAATTGTTGAAAATTTTCTTGAGTTCTCACGCCCCCCCAAACTTGTTATGAAACGGATGAGCCCATCAATGGTGGTGGACAGTGCTGTTTATCTATTGGGACAGAGGCTTAACTCCTATCATGTGAGTTTAAAAATTGTCCGATCAGAGGTTCTTTCCGAAACCCTCATCGACCCGGAGCAGCTCAAGGAGGTGATTGTCAATATCATCATCAATGCCTGTGAAGCCATGAAAAAGGGGGGCTCCATCATTATTTATGAGAATGAAATAGCGCTTGAACCCTTGAAAAAACTCGATGTGATCCGGATAACCGACGATGGGGAAGGAATTCCTGAAGAAAACAAAGAAAAGATATTTGATCCTTTTTTTACGACCAAGGAAGAAGGGACTGGACTCGGGTTGAGTATTGCATTTAATATCATTCATGAGCATGGCGGCTGGCTTGAAGCAACCAGTGAAAAAAGCAGGGGCACCTCTTTTATCATCACGCTCCCGGTAAAGGATAGATAATATGAATACCATTCTTGTAATAGATGATGACGACCAGTTGCGGTTAAGTTTCTGTAAACTCTTAAAGGAAGAAAACTATTCCGTGATCAGTGCGGCTTCCGGAGAGGCCGGCGTTGACATGGTCAGGGGGAATCCTCTTGATCTTGTGATCCTTGACATGCGACTTCCGGGGATGAACGGCATGGAAACTTTTAAAGAGATCCGGAAGATTGATTTAAAACTGCCGGTCATCATTGTAACAGCTTACGGCACAACGGATATTGCCATAGAAGCCACAAAAATGGGGGCCTATGATTATGTGCTGAAGCCCTTTGAGGTCCCGGAGATGCTGACCCTCATCCGTCAGGCCATTGAAGCCGGGTATTGCATGAGATCCCCGGTGGCTGTGGATGCAAGCCCCGGAGGCCAGCAGGGGGATGCCATCATCGGCCAGGGCCGGTCCATGCAGAATGTTTATAAATCCATTGGCCGGGTATCCCAGAATGATGCAACGGTTCTGATCCAGGGAGAATCCGGAACCGGAAAAGAACTGGTGGCAAGGGCGATCTATCAGCACGGCATCCGTTCCGGTAAATCATTTTTGATCATCAATTGTGTGGCCATACCGGAAACCCTCCTGGAAAGCGAATTGTTCGGTTATGAAAAAGGTGCTTTCACCGGAGCTTCCCAGAGACATATCGGAAAAATCGAACAGGCCAACGGGGGCACGGTATTTCTGGATGAAATCGGAGACATGCCCCTGAATATCCAGGCCAAAATTTTAAGACTGTTACAGGAAAAAAATATAGAACGGCTGGGAGGCGAAGAAACCATCCCCGTTGATGTTCGTATCATTACCGCTACCAATAAAAACCTGGAGCAGGCTATTCCGGATGGTAAATTCAGAGAGGACCTGTATTTTCGGCTCAAGGTCGTCACCATTGAACTTCCTCCGTTAAGGGATCGCAAAGAAGATATTGAGTCTTTGATTTCCTTTTATCTGAACAAATTTTCCGCAGAATTGAAAATGGATAATCCAGGCATTCAAGCAGAGGCTCTGGCGCTTTTAAACAGGTATGATTGGCCGGGAAACATCAGGGAGCTGTCCAATCTTATCCAGAAAGTGCTGATCTTCAACCGGGGGGCTCCGATTTCCGCCATAGACCTGGAGCAGATCATTGAAAAAAAGGACAGGGCAAGGCAGACCGGGGAAATCGAATTGACCACCATCCGGGACTGGGTAAGACAATTTCTGGCCGGTCCATCCGGAAGCTACAGCTTTGATGATTTCATGGATACGGTCTCCGGCATTGTGATTGCAGAGGCCCTGAAATCAACGAATGGCAACCGCACCCAGGCGGCAAAACTCCTGGGGCTGTCAAGGCCCACCCTTCATGCCAAGATTGAAAAATACAATATCAAACTGAAAACGGAAATTTCAGACAATAAAAGTTTAGGATCGGGGTATTAGTGAGTCAATTTTTTATATCCATACTGATCATTCTGTCCGGGGGGATTTTATCCCTTGTCCTGGCAAGACAGGCCAAATCAGCAAGAATTGTCAGTGTTTTTTTAATAAGCTTTGGATGCCTCTGGGGCTTAATTGATATAACCTCAACGCTCATCCATTCGATCAGTGACGAGAGAACCTTTGAATATCTGAACATTTTTTCCCTGTCCTTTAAAATGGATGGGCTTTCCGCTTTTTTTCTCTTTGCCGTGTTCGGGGTCTGCCTTCTTTCTTCTATTTACAGTTTCCACTATATGGCCCATGAAAAAAAACCGGTGAGGGTCGCCATTCATTATTTTTTCTTCAGCATCCTCATCTCTTCCATGGCCCTGGTCATTACGGCCTCCAATATCCTCACCTTTATGCTGTCCTGGGAAGCCATGTCCCTGTCTTCTTTTTTCCTTGTGATTTACAATCATGAGGCCTCGGAAAACCGAAAAGCAGGCTATCTGTATTTTGTATTTTCCCATGTGGGCGCCATGTTCATCCTTGCGGCCTTTGCCATGATGTATGCCCATACCGGAAATCTTGCCTTTGGCTCCATGACCCAGGTTCCTGAAACCGTGAAAATTCTGATCTTTCTTTTTTCCTTTATCGGGTTCGGGTCTAAGGCCGGCGTCTTTCCTTTCCATGTCTGGCTTCCCTTTGCCCACCCGGCAGCACCCAGCCATATATCCGCGGTCATGTCCGGGGTCATGATCAAGACCGGGATTTACGGGATGATCCGAATCTATATGCTGCTGGATCTTCACACCCCCTTACCGGGAATGGTGATGATCATTGCCGGGGCCGTGTCCGGTATTCTGGGTGTGGTCTATGCCCTGGGTCAGCATGATCTGAAGCGCCTCCTGGCCTATTCCAGCGTTGAAAATATCGGCATCATTCTCATGGGGCTCGGCATCGGTATGATGGGGGTTTCATCCAACAATACGGCCATGGCGATCCTCGGGTTCACCGGGGGATTTTTTCATATTCTCAACCATTCCATTTTCAAATCCCTTTTGTTCATGGGGGCCGGCATGGTCCTTCATCAAACCGGAACCCGGTCCATTGATGCCCTGGGTGGATTGCTCAAAAAAATGAAAATCACCGGGGTGACGGTTATCATCGGTTCCCTTGCCATTTCAGGCCTGCCTCCCTTGAACGGTTTTGCAGGAGAATTTTTGATCTATCTGGGCGGATTCAAAGGCGTGGCTCCGGATACACCTGCCTTTATCATGGCGATCCTTGCCATTATCAGTCTGGCAGTCATCGGGGGCCTGGCCTTGGCCTGCTTTACAAAGGTGGTGGGCGTTGTTTTTCAAGGAGAGCCCAGAACCAGGGCGGCTGAAAAAGCAACTGAAAATGGGGCCTTCATGCTTTTTTCCATGTCCGTTCTGGCGGCTCTCTGCGTCCTCATCGGTATCTTCCCCGGTTTTATTATTCAATTGCCGCTCAAGGCCGTTGCCTCCCTGGGACTCGGCTTTGAAACCGCACTCTTTGAGCCGGTGATGAATATCACGGGAAATCTCAGTTTTGGCGCCATGGTATTGTTTCTGGTATTTTTTTTAGTGATTCTGATCCAGGCCTTTTTTTACAACAAAAAAACCATCACCGCCTCCGGCACCTGGGGATGCGGGTTTACACAACCCACGGTTAAAATGCAGTACACCGGATCATCCTATGCCTCCTTTATCATGGATTTTTTCCGGCCTGTGGCGCCCTTATCCGAAGATCACCCGGCCATAGAGGGCCGATTTCCTTTAAAAACCCATTATAAAAGCCATATCAGTGATATTGCAGGACTTCACATGAACCAGGTGGTGGTTGATCCGATCCTGTTTTTATTTGATAAGCTTCGATGGATCCAGCATGGAGATATCCACCTGTACATCGGTTATATTCTGCTGGCCATCGTATTATTGCTCTTTTTTATTTAAGGTTAACGGGGAAATAATAATGATTGAATCCATTCTTCTTTTTATTCTTGCAATCCTGACGGCACCTTTTTTTTCAGGCATCATCCTGAAGGTAAAGGCATTTTTCGGAGGAAAAAAAGGCCCCCCGATTCTGATCCAGTATTATACCCTGATCAAACTCATGAAAAAAGGATCGGTCTACAGCAAAAGCACAACCTTTATGTTTAAACTCGGGCCGGTGATTTCTCTTGGCGCGGCTCTTACCGTTCTTCTTTTTCTTCCCATTGCCGGGCATGTTCCGGTTTTTTCATTTCATGGGGATGTGATCTTTATTTTGTATGTACTGGGGCTTGGCCGATTCTTTACCATTGCCGCGGCCATGGATACCGCCTCCCCCTTTGAAGGCATGGGAGCGGCCAGAGAAGCCTATTTCCCCATCATCTGCGAAGCCGCTTTCTTCATGATTCTGATTTTATTTTACCGGTTGACCGGGGAACTTTCCCTGTCCTCCTATTTTTCCGGGCCAAATCCTTTTTTGTTGTGGAATATTGCAGGCGCTCCTTTATTATTCGTTGTGTTTTCTTTTTTTATCATTCTTTTAACGGAAAATTCCAGGGTTCCGGTGGATGACCCAGCCACTCATCTTGAGCTGACCATGATCCATGAAGTCATGGTTCTGGATCACAGCGGACCGGATTTCGGTCTGATTGAGCTGGGGTCATTCTGCAAACTGTTTTTTTATTCAACCCTGATTTCAAGGCTGATTCTGCCCTTTGACCTGAATATTTCTCTTACCTTTGTTTTATATTTCATGGGTCTTGCCGTTGTTTCGATGGCTGTGGGCGTGACGGAATCGGTCATGGCCCGGTACAGGATGGACAGGGTCCCTCAGTTTGTATTGACCTCCTTTGCCCTGGCTTTTTTTGCAACCATTATTACATTGGAGTTTATCTAAAATGACCATACTTCAGGTGGATACCATTTTAACCCTGGTATTGCTTTCCGTATTATTTTCATTTGGCTCCAGCCGGTTGCCGAGACTCATCAATATAGTAGCATTTCAGGGCATCGTGGTTTCCCTGGTTCCTTTTCTGCTGGAGCATGATATGGCAGCCGGAGGTATTGTTTTCACCCTTACAACAATTGCCGTTCGCGGTATCATCATTCCCATGAGCATTATTACGGCCATCAATAAAGTGGACATTAAAAGGGAAGTAGAGCCCATTATCGGGTATCATGCATCCATTGTCTGCGGGCTTCTGTTGATTGTGGCCGCAACCTATGTTAGCCGGCAGTTGAATATTCCGGCCATCAAAGACTATACTCTACTCTTCCCCACAGCCATAGCCCTTCTGGTGGCCGGGATGTTTTTGATGATGGCCAGGAGAAATGCCATTGCCATGGTCCTTGGCTATATTATGATGGAAAACGGCATTTATCTGGTCGGAACCGCCATATCGGTTCGTGTCCGTCATATTGTTGAATTCGGGATACTCCTTGACGTTCTTGCCGGTGTCATGATCATGGCCATCATTCTTCAGAATATCAAACAGACCTTTGATGATGTGGATACGGCCCATCTGAGATCATTAAAGGAATAGAGGGGTTTTCATGGTTGAGCTTATTTTTCTGACGCCTTTTGTAACCGGCATTACGGCTTTTTTTCTTTCCAAAGCCCTGGGCCGATCCATTCTCCTGGGAACCGGGGTCATCCATTTTGTTTTATCCCTTCTCCTGTGGAAAAACAGGCCCGAAGCAATTTTTAATTATTATTTTGCCGTGACCCCGGAGGGCCTTTTATCCCTTCTGGTCATTTCCCTTCTGTTTTTTCTGATTTCCATCTATGCCTTGTCCTATTTAAGGGAAAGTGAAATCCGGACGGAAAATGTTTTTATCGGGTTCATGCTTCTGTTTTTATCCGCTATGACCATGGTCACCCTGTCCGATCATATCATGGTTCTCTGGATCGCCATTGAAGCCACTACTCTGACCAGCGCCCCCTTGATTTATATGCACCGATCCTCTGCCTCCCTTGAGGCCACCTGGAAATATGTGCTCATCTGTTCCGTAGGGATTGCCATGGCTCTCCTGGGATCTGTTCTCATTACCCTGTCCATGGATATCGGGAATGTGGATGTGCCGCTTTCCTTTTCAGCCATTATCGGGGTTGCCGGAAAACTCGATCCCTTCTGGCTCAAAGCCGGGTTTATTTTCATCCTGGTCGGCTACGGTACCAAAATGGGTCTGGCCCCCATGCACACCTGGCTTCCGGATGCCCACAGCGAAGCCCCCAGCCCGGCATCGGCCCTTTTTTCCGGTGTGTTGTTAAACTGTGCCTATCTGGGGATCTTCAAGACCAATAAAATCATGCATGCCGCAGGGCTCGGAAATTTTTCCGGAACCATTCTGATGGTATTCGGGCTCATGTCCATTCTGGCTGCAGCCACCTTTATCATCAAACAGAACGAGTATAAAAGACTGCTGGCTTATTCCAGTATCGAGAACATGGGTATCATTGCATTCGGCACCGGCATAGGCGGCATAGGGGTGTATGGCGCCATGATCTGCATGATCCATCACAGCCTCATTAAATCATCCTTATTCCTGTCATCGGGTAATATTCTTCTGGGATACGGGGATCGGTTCATCAAAAACACCGGAGACCTGATCACCCGCATGCCCAGGACCTTTCTCGCATTTTTTGCCGGGTTTGTCGGTATTTCAGGATTTCCGCCATTCGGCATCTTCATTGGTGAATTGTTTATTATCCTGGGGGCTTTCAGGGCCGGACACTATGCCATGGCCGGGATTTTTATCCTGAGCCTCTGCGTGATTTTTGCCGGATTTGCCAACCAGGTCATGAAGATATCCTTTGACAGTTCAAAAAAGACCATCCGGCTGAAAGAAAAGCCGGGCCTTGTCTGGCCCCAGTATATTCTGCTGCTGACATCCCTGGTGCTGTGCTTTTTTATCCCGGAATCCGTGCATCAAACCATTGTTGATGCAATAACGGCCATTGGCGGAGGATTTTAATGATGAATGCCTTTTTAAATATATCCAATGGTGAGAAGGTAGATCGAATAAAAATTCCACACCTGCCTTTTGATGATTTTCGTGAACAGGTATTGCATATGGTAAAGGAGGGTGCAAAGGTGGTCCAGTATTTTGCATACCCGGACGGGCCCATTCTTAAACTCATGGTAATACTCAGAACCGACCGGCTCTTTGTGGCCGGGTCTGATGCGCCGGATTCCTATCCTTCTCTGACCCAGACCTGTGAGCCCTTCCACATGTTTGAACGGGAAATGGCTGAGCAGTTCGGCATAAGGCCCGAGGGGCATCCCTGGTTGAAAATGGTAAGATATCATCCCAATTACCGCAAAGTTAAGGATGTGTTCGGCAATCATTATAAAGAGGATATCCCCGGCAATTATGAATATTATCAGGTGGAGGGCAATGAAATCCATGAAGTCGCCGTGGGCCCGGTTCATGCCGGTGTCATAGAGCCCGGTCATTTCAGATTCAATTGCATCGGGGAAAAAGTCCTTCATCTGGAAATCCAGTTGGGTTATCAGCACCGGGGTATTGAAAACCTTTTTACCAATGTAAAGATCAAACGGTTGCCCATACTGGCAGAAAATATGGCTGGAGACACCACCATCGGTCACAGTCTCTGCATGGCCGAGGCAATTGAGGCGCTTACCCATATCCAGCCGGATAAGGGGGCAAAGATCATCCGCACCATTGCCCTGGAACTGGAGCGGCTGGCCAATCACATCGGGGATCTCGGGGCCTTGAGCGGGGATGTGGCCTTTTTAGCGCCGGCCAATTATTTTGGAAGGCTTCGGGGGGATTTTTTAAATCTGTCCCTCCTCATCTGTGGAAACCGGTTCGGTAAAGGCCTGGTTCGGCCCGGCGGAGTCAGATTCACCCTTTCCGATGATATCCGTAAAACCCTGAATGAAAGGCTCAAGGAATTAAAACCCCAGGTGGAACACGTTTTGGAGCTTCTCTTTTCCGCCTCAACGGTTCGGGACCGATTTGAAGACTGCGGCTGTGTCAGCGCGGTGGACGCCGATCATCTGGGCCTTGTGGGGCCGGCGGGCCGGGCTTCCGGACTTGCCTATGATGTCAGGCGCTGTTTTCCCACGGAATATTATGGCGAAGTCGGGATTTCTGAAAATAAAAAAAGAACCGGAGATGTTCATGCCCGAGCAAAAGTCAGGTATGACGAAGTGCTTCAATCCATCGGCATCATCCAGTCTTTGATCAAAAGCCCCGTTGAAACACAAATTGTAAATGCCTCTGATTTTAATCTTGCACCGTCCTCCTGTGTTGTGACATTAAATGAAGCATGGCGGGGGGAAGTTTCCCATGTCTTGTTGACTGATAAGGATGGAAAAATTATGCGGTATAAGGTTAAAGACCCTTCTTTCCACAACTGGAATGGGCTTGCCATGGCCCTGCGAAATACCGGTATATCGGATTTTCCCCTGAATAATAAAAGTTTTAACCTATCCTATTGCGGATTTGACCTTTGATGAAAAAACATAAAGAGAGCGTATAATTATGTTCAGCGTACTTAAAAACAGATTTGAACAGGGATACAGGACTTGCAGTTACCCAAAGGAGAAACCCGCCATCGTTGAGCGCTACCGGGGGAAACCTTTAATTCAGCAGGATGCACCCCGGGAGATGGTGGAAATCTGTGCCAATGCCTGCCCCCAGGATGCCATTGATATCAATTTAAAAAAAATCGATATGGGAAAATGCATTTTCTGCGGGACCTGCGAGCGGTTGTCCAATAAGGAATTTGTAAGGTTTACCGGGGATTTTGAAATTGCCACGGCAGAGAAAGAACATCTTTTAACGGCAGGAGATCTTCCCGACCTTGCCGAACATTCCAAACAGCATTTTAAAAAATTGTTCGGAAGATCCCTGCAACTGCGCCAGGTTTCAGCCGCAGGCTGCAATGCCTGTGAAGCAGACCTGAATGTGCTCGCCACCCCGTTTTTTGATCTGGCCCGGTTTGGCATCAATTTTGTGGCCTCCCCCCGCCATTCCGACGGGATTGTGGTGACGGGACCGGTTTCCCGGAATATGAAAACAGCCCTGCTCCAGACTTTTGAAGCGGTTCCTTCCCCCAAGGTGGTCATTGCCGTAGGAAGCTGCGCCATCACCGGAGGACCTTTTTTGGGGAGCCCTGAAATCACGGAAGGATTGGATAAAATCCTGCCCGTGGATCTTTTTATCCCGGGCTGTCCGCCCCATCCCCTGACCAATCTTCATGCATTGCTGGCGTTTTTTAAATAGGAATATTTTTTCTAATCAGCAAAATCATGGATCAGTTGACCTTATTCAATGGCTATAAAAAATTTAAATCCCAGTTCCAGATGCCGGGTCGGTCCTTCATCCGGATGTCCTTGGGAATGGGTTCATGCATATGAATAAAAAGTGAAAAACCGGCTTTGGCAAGGGCTTCTTTTCTGGACGTAAGGTTCAAAAGCCAGTTGGGGAAAATATAATAATTGCTGTTGTATTTTGAAATCCAGGCTGTTTCACCCTTAGGGCTGGTAAAGGCTTTATCCGGTTCAAGATCTTTTGATATAATCCGTGAAATGCCCAGGGGCCAGTTCCCGTAAATGACGACGCCAAGGGGCAACTCACTTTTTATCGGAAGGCTCATAAAGGTTTCCTGGTCCAGTTCCGGGCTCACAATGACGCCGGAAAAGCCTTGTTGCTTCAGAAGATTTACGGCGTGACTGTTGGCAATATTGCAGAAGGGTCCTGCCCAGATATTCAACTGTTTTGCGTTTGAAAAAAGAGAAATCTGCCAGAGAGAATTCAAGACAAAATTTTTAGCCCCTTTTTTGACGGCAGAGGCAATATAGTCTGCACATATCTTTTCTTCACCCGGAAATAAGACCGGGTCCAGCCAGAGCCAGCTTCCGGGCGAGGGCGGGCTTGAATAGTCCCGGTGTGAAATCCAGACCCCCTGATCTCCATCACGATGCTGAAGTTTCAGCCTCCCCCTTGTCAGCAGGATGTCCCTGATGCTCATTGATTTTTGAGGGGGCCTGCGGGAAGATAAAGCATTTTTTTCAGGCTCCACCGGTAGGACTGATATTTTTTCCAGGCCATTGAGTTCATCATCCAGTGTCTTGATCTCGGCTTCAAGTTCCGGGCCTCGCCGGTCAATGATATACACCGGGGTTCCGGTCTTGATTTTAAACCGGGACTGTTTGTTCAAATAAAATTTCCCTTTTTTCGGCACAGCCCTTGTCACCCGTTGAATGTCGTGGAAGGAATCGTCTTCAGACCCGATTCTCAGGAGATCCGAAGGAAGCAGGGCTTCCCTTGTGCTGAAAAACGGGGCCGCAGGGTCCTGCACCCTTCCTGTAAAAAGTCCTGAACCGGTTTCCGATTCATGATCCAGGGGGTTTATCATCCTCTGGGTCAAGAGTTGATAATGGCTGAATTTTCTTCCCAGGGCATAATCAAGATAGGCAAGGGCCTCTTTTTTCTTTTCAGGGGCATCTCTTAAAAGCTTATAGGCCTTGACCGTATAATACACATAATGGGGGCTTTTTTTCCGGCCCTCGATTTTAAAGGCTGTAATTTCCGGAATTGTTTTTAATACTTTTAAAAGGACATCGGCGGAAAAATCCATGCAGGAAAAATGTCGTTTTTTATTGTCTTTTTGTTCATATATTCTTCTGCATGGCTGGACACACCGGCCTCGAAGGGCGCTTTTTCCCCCAAACCAGGAACTCCAGTAGCACCGCCCGGAAACAGAATAGCATAGGGCCCCGTGAATAAAGACTTCAAGCCCGGTGTCGGCCGGAGTGTGAAGGGCCATTTCCTTTATTTCATCGATGGTGAATTCCCTTGGCAGTACGATTCTGCTGAATCCCATCTGCTTTGATGCTTTTAATCCCGAGGCAAAGGTGAGATTGCCCAGGGTGGACAGGTGAAATTCTTTTTTAAACCCTGCTTTTCGGGCAAGGGGGATCATGGAAAGGTCCTGGATGATCAGGGCATCCGGATCAACATATTCCACAAGCTTAGAAAGAATCCGGAGGACTTTTTCAAGTTCTGTTTCCTTGATCAGGGAATTAAAGGCCACATAGACCTTTATATTCCTTTTTCTCGCAAGTTTTGTCAGCCCTGCCAGGTCTTCGATGCTGAAATTTTCAGCTTCCATGCGCGCGGAAAATATTTTAAGCCCGCAATAGATGGCATCGGCACCCGCGACCACGGCTGCCAGAAATGAGTTTTTATCTCCTGCCGGGGCAAGGATTTCAGGAAGTTTCAAATCAATATCATCCTTTTTTGAATTTAAAATGACAACAGTATTGCAATTTTATGGATTTTTGTCAAAAATATGAAATATTGAAATTTTTATCCTATCAGAAAAGGAAACTCGAGGATTATATTCCTGTTTAATCGTGCCGGTGTGACTATGAAAGAATTCAATTTTATTAAACCAGGGGATACATTGGGGATCTGTGCGCCTTCCGGAAGTTTTGACATGGAAAAATTCGATCAGGGGATTGAGGTATTGAAAACCCTTGGCTTTCAGGTACAGGTTCCTCAGGAGATTTTCAAGCGGAAAAGATATCTGGCCGGAGATGATATTGAAAGGGCAAAGAGTGTCAACCGGCTTTTTTTTGACCCCGGCATTCATGGTATTATCTGTGCAAGAGGGGGATTCGGCGCCCTTCGGATTCTCAACCACCTCGACTGGGAGATGATCCGTCAACATCCCAAACCCTTTATGGGCTATTCCGATATCACGGCCATCCTGATGTCCATCCTCAATGAAACAGGAATGCCGGTGATTCACGGGCCCAATGTGGTGTCCCTGGCAACGGCCGATGAAAAAACCCTGGAGTCCTTTGTCAATACCATTTCAGGGTTAAAAGACCCCATTGAAATTCCAAAGGGCAAGGCCATCCGGGAAGGAAGCTGCACAGGTATATTAAAGGGGGGAAACCTTGCCACCCTTTGCCATCTTCTTGGAACCCGGTTTCAACCTGATTTTGCAGATGCCGTCTTTTTTTTTGAAGATACCGGAGAGCCGGCCTATAAAATCGACAGGATGCTGACCCAGATGAAAATGGCGGGAATGTTTGACAAAATCCGCGGGGTTGTTACCGGGGCCTTTGAAAATTGTGACAACAAAGAATATATTGAAGAAATTCTGGAGGAATGCTTTGATCCGTACCATGTACCTGTTCTTTTCGGGCTGGATGCCGGTCATGGGAAAACCAATCTGTCTCTGCCCTTTGGGCAAATGCTGCTGATGGACACCATGACCAGGACCATACAATGGATTTGACTTTTATATATAAGGATAAAATCCAAAGGGAAGTTGAGATTGCCATCTCAAAGGGAATCTTTCCGGGGGCGGTTCTTTTATGTGCATTGAATCACCGAATTATTTTCCATGAAGCCTATGGCAGGGCCGATATTTTTCAAAACAGGATCATGCAGAAGGACAGTATTTTTGATCTTGCCTCCCTTACAAAACCCCTGGCAACCACGCCGGCTCTGTCCAAACTCATCGAGATGGGAAAGCTTTCGGTTGATCAGAAGATTTCCAGTATTCTGACTGAATTTCAAAACACGGATAAATCCGATATCACCATTGATATGTTACTCCGGCATACCTCAGGGCTTCCTGCCCATAGGAATTATTATCTTGACATCCTTCATTCCGGTGAAGAGCCGAGGCAATACTTAAGGCAGATGCTTGTAAAGGAAAAACTTGAAAATAAAATTGGTGAAAAGGAAGTTTACAGTGATATCGGGTTTATGGTCCTTGCATGGATGATTGAAAGGGTCAGCAATCAGAGACTGGATCAATTTGTCTCCCATGAAATTTATGCTCCCCTTGGCATTGACCGTCTGTTTTTCATGGAACTGAGCCCGGAGAATGAAAAATTTAAATTTTACCAGGGACAATTTGCAGCTACCCAGGAGTGCTTCTGGAGAAAAAAAGTCCTGAGAGGAGAAGTCGATGATGACAATGCCTGGGCCGTCGGAGGAATAGACGGGCATGCCGGGCTTTTCGGAGATGCCCTGTCCGTATACGGCCTTTGCTCTGAAATATTGAAAGTCCTGCAGAATAAACCTTCAGCGGTTTTAATGCCCGGTATTATAAAAAATTTTGTAAAAAAAAATATAAGATTTGAAAGGGTTGCCGGATTTGATACCCCTTCAAAAGAAGATTCTTCCTCGGGCCGGTTTTTTTCAGAATCATCCATAGGACACCTTGGATTTACCGGAACCTCTTTCTGGATCGATCCGATAAACGGATTGATCGTTGTTCTCTTGACCAACAGGGTTCATCCATCGAGATCCAAGGAGGGAATTAAAAAATTCCGGCCGAAAATTCATGACCTGATCCGGACTGAATTGATAGAAAATAATATTCATTAAGAGTTTTTGAGCTTGTAAAAAACCTATAACTTTGTTAGCAGATAATGTCTCATGATTTTGTGAGATTTGAACCCGGTAACCCGATATTATTCTTGAAAGAGGAAACATGAATTTTATAATTGATTCCCTGCTTGGGGCTTTTTCCAATGATCTGGCCATTGATCTTGGAACTGCCAACACACTTGTTTATGTTAAGGGAAAAGGCATTGTTTTGAGCGAACCCTCGGTTGTTGCGGTCAGGACGGACAAGGGAGCGAAAAGTAAAGTCCTTGCTGTTGGCGTGGAAGCAAAACGAATGCTTGGCCGTACACCCGGCAATATTGTTGCCATAAGACCCATGCGGGATGGTGTGATTGCCGATTTTGAAGTTACGGAAGCCATGCTGAAACATTTTATCAGAAAAGTTCATAATAATCGGAAAACCCTTGTCCGCCCCAGAATTATCATTGCCGTACCATCGGGTATTACCCAGGTTGAAATGAGGGCGGTCCGGGAGTCGGCTGAATCCGCCGGTGCAAGGGAGGTTTTTCTTATTGAGGAACCCATGGCCGCTGCCATCGGTGCAGGCCTTCCCATCACGGAACCCACCTGTAATATGGTGGTCGATATTGGCGGCGGGACAACTGAAGTTGCCGTTATTTCTCTTGCCGGTATTGTTTATACAAGGTCTTTGAGGGTGGCCGGGGACAAGATGGACGCAGCCATTGCCCAGCACATCAAGCGCAAATACAATCTTCTCATCGGTGAAAGAACGGCTGAAATCATTAAGACAACCATCGGCAATGCTTATCCTGATCCGCAGAACATTGAGACCATAGAGGTCAAGGGAAGGGATCTTGTTTCCGGTATTCCGAAAATTCTTGCCATTGATTCAGAGGAAGTACGCCTGGCCATTTCCGAACAGATTGATGCCATCGTGGAAACGGTCCGGATAGCCCTTGAGCAGACACCGCCGGAGCTTGCATCGGACATTGTTGATTCGGGAATCGTTCTGACAGGCGGAGGCGCCCTGCTCAAAAATCTGGACAAGCTTCTCAGGGAAAAGACCGGTTTGCCTATCGTTGTAACCGATGATCCTTTGTCAACGGTTTGCCTGGGCTGCGGAAAAGTCCTCGATAATATCGATATTTTGAGAGAAGTAGTCATTCATTGATTTAATGTTTTCACGAAGACTGTTTATTTTTGTTGGGGTTGCTTTGTTTATTGCGATTATTTTTACCGTAATAACCATGAGCAGCAGGGATAAATTGCCGGTTAACGGCATTAAGCGGGTTACTATTTCCATAACCTCCCCTTTTTTTGGAATCGTTACAAAAACGATTCATTTTACCCAGAATATCTGGAACACCTATTTTATGGCGGTTCATTCCGTTAAAGAAAATATTGAGCTTAAAAAACAACTGGGTGAGGCCCTGGAGATTAAAAATCGGTATCAAGAGCAGGAACTTGAAAATATCCGGTTAAAGAAATTTCTTAATTTTACAAGCTCGGCCCACACCTATACTGCGGCCAGGATCATTGCAAGGGACCCGTCTCCCTGGTTTCAAACCATTATGATTGATAAGGGCCTGGAAGACGGCCTAAAGAAAGGCAGCCCGGCAATGGTTTCCGAAGGGATCGTAGGACAGGTCATTGAAGTTTCCGGCAATTTTTCCAGAATCCTTTTAATCACGGACAGAAATTCTGCTGTTGACGCTCTTATTCAGAATTCACGGGTTCGGGGTATGGTGAAGGGAAACAATGAGGACAATTGTTCTTTTGTATATACCTTGAGAAAAGATGAGGTAAAGGAAGGCGAAACCATAATCTCCTCGGGCCTGGATCAGGTTTTTCCCAAAGGACTGATGATCGGCCGGGTTCTGAAGGTGACAAAGGACCAGTCCCATCTTTTCCAGGATATCACCATAGAAACCAGTGTCGATTTTGAAAAAATCGAAGAAGTCCTTGTATTAAAAAAATAATCCAAGGTTCGTGTATAAGCCGGCTTAACCATGAATGCAGTATTTCTAATTCTTCTCACTTTTTTTCTGACCGTCATGCAGGCGGTTATCCTCCCGAATTTTTCTTTTTTTTCAGGCTGTTTTGACCTTGTGATCATTGCAGCTCTTTTTTTAAGCCTGATTTCAACCCACCATTCCATGGTGATAGCCCTCATTCTCATCGGGTGCGTCATGGACAGCATTTCCGGGGTTCCGTTTTTCTTTCATATTTTTTCATATGTATCCATTTATCTGATCGTACATCTGGTCAAAAGATTGATTTTTAAACAAAGTATCATTTTTCTTCTGATCATCAGCCTGACCGCCGTTCTGATTCAGCATGCCATGCTCCTTTTTTCAATATTTGTCCGTCAGGAAGCCGGTACCATCTTTAGGTTTGATTTTTTTCTTCTGGCAAAGCAGGCATTCTGGGGCCTTATGATTATTCCCCTGTGCATATCTTTTATTCAAATATACTGGCAGGGCTGGACAATGATGACAAAAAGGATGAAAAACCAGATGGACGAGAGCAATAGAGGATAAATCATTTTGACCGAATTTGGCAAAAACCCGGATCGGGAATGGTTAAAGCAACGGATTATCGGGGTAAGTGTTTGTATTATTTTTGCCTTTACGGTTCTGTTTTTAAGGTTCATCTATCTTCAGATCATCAAGGGTGAGGAATTCAGACTTTTATCGGAAAAAAATGCCGTTCGCCTGACAGGCATCAAAGCTCCCCGTGGCCTTATACTGGATCGGAATAAGAAATTATTGGTAGATAACCGGCCTTCGTTTAATCTGAAGATCATGCTTGAAGATGCGGGAAATGTGAAAGAGACCGTGACTAAAGTTTCACAATTGATGGACACCCCCTTTGAAGACCTGATGAAAAAAATCTCAGATGCCGGGCAGGGAGCTTTTTACAAGCCAGTCACCTTACAGGACGATATCTCAAGGGATCATCTGGCCATTATTGAAGCCCATAAATTTGATCTTCCCGGGATTTTCATCGATATTGAGCCCACACGACACTATATCCATAAAAAAACAGCCTCCCACCTTCTGGGGTATCTGGGCGAGGTAAACAATGATGAGCTTCTCAGTGGAAAATACCCCAATGTCAAAACCGGGGACTCCATCGGCCGGTATGGTGTTGAAAAAAGTTTTGAAGCCTATCTCCAGGGAAAAAGGGGGGGGAGGCAGATAGAGGTGGATGCCAATGGCAGGACCATCAAGGTCCTGAAAACAGTCGAACCCATTACCGGGCTTGATTTGAACCTGACCATTGATCTTGATCTTCAGCATACGGCCGAAAAAATGCTTGAAGGGAAACATGGTGCCGTTGTCGCCCTTGACCCGAATACCGGTGATGTTCTTGTGATGGCCAGTGCCCCGAGTTTTGATCAAAATGATTTTGTCGGTGGGATCAACAGCAAAAAATGGAAGGAATTGATGGGTGATCGGGGAAAACCCATGACCAATAAAGCCATTCAGGGGGAATATCCTCCGGCCTCCACCTATAAAATTATTACGTCCATGGCTGCGCTTGAAGAAAAAGTGATCGATATCCATACCACGGCCTTTTGCCCTGGATTTTTCAGATATGGGAACAGGGTCTATCGCTGCTGGAACAAAAACGGGCATGGGAATGTGAGCATTCTGGAGGCCATCACACAATCCTGCGATGTTTTCTATTATCAGGCCGGGGATAAGGTTGGTGTGGATGCTTTGGCAAAATATGCCATGGGAAGCGGCCTTAACAAAAAAACAGGGATTCTGCTCGAAGATGAAAGAAAAGGGCTTATTCCGACATCCTCATGGAAAAAGAAAAGATTTAATGAATCCTGGCACCGGGGGGAAACCCTTTCCATTGCCATTGGCCAGGGCTATGATCTTGTTACCCCGCTCCAGATGGCTGCTTTTATTGCTGCCGTGGGAAACGGCGGGACATTATACAAACCGAGAATCGTCAGCTCCATTGAAGGCAGTCAGGGGAATGTCATAAAGGAAATTTCCACCGAGGTTACGGGAAAATTGCCCGTGGGGAAAAAAACCTTGGAGATTATCCGGAAAGGTCTTCTGGACGTGGTTGAAAATGACCGGGGAACGGCAAAAAGAATCAGGCTGAAGCATGTTAAAATTGCAGGTAAAACCGGAACTGCCCAGGTATTCAGTGTTAAAAGCGGTGAGAAACTTAAAACAGAACACCTGGATTTTTATCTCAGGGATCACGCCTGGTTCATCTGTTATGCACCTGCTGAAAATCCGGTGATTGCGGTTTCGGTTCTCATCGAGCATGGGGCCCATGGGGCCACCGCAGCCGCTCCCATAGCCGCTGCATTGATCGGGCAATACATTAATGATCCTTCGGCAGAAGAAATACAGAAAAATTTTTCAGAAGAAGAAATACAGGAGTAGAACATGTTTGACAGGCGCCTGATAGAGCATTTTGACTGGGGGTTTCTGAGTATTATATTTTTTATCGGTTCCCTGGGCCTTGTCATTTTATACAGTGCTTCAAATGCAGGCCAGGGGTCAGATGTTGTCAGTATTCTGTTCAAAAAGCAGATGGTCTGGATGGGTGCAGGATTTATCATTATGATGGTTTTAATGATACTGGACTATAGGGAATTTGATAAACTGCAATTGTTTATTTATGCTTTCTGTATCGGGCTTCTTGTCATTGTTCTGATTTTCGGTCAGGTTGGTGGTGGTTCCAGAAGGTGGATTGCCCTTGGATTTTTCAGGATTCAACCGTCGGAACTGATGAAAATTGCCTTGATCATAAGCCTTGCATCTGCCTATTCGACCAGTGTGTCCCAGACAGGGATCAATTTTCGAAAATTGATAAAACCCGCAGTTCTGTGCCTGATTCCCTTTGCTTTGATTGTGGATCAACCGGATCTGGGGACTGCACTGCTTCTGGTTTTAATTGCAGGGTCCATTACCTTATTCGTTAAGGTCGAACGAAAGGTGTTCTTAACTCTTTTTCTGGCCGGATTATCTGCCATTCCCCTTTTCTGGATCATGTTAAAGGATTACCAGAAAGACAGGATACTGACTTTTTTAAGCCCGGATCGGGATCCCCTTGGATCGGGATATCATATTATCCAGTCAAAGATTGCAATCGGATCAGGCATGCTGACCGGGAAAGGTTTTTTAAAAGGAACCCAGAATGCTCTGTCCTTTCTGCCGGAACAGCATACGGATTTCATTGTTTCAGTGCTTGCTGAAGAATGGGGACTGATTGGCGTTACCGGATTATTGATCCTTTATTTGATCCTGCTTTTATGGGGGTTAAACATTGCCTATAACTGTCGTAATATGTTCGGCTCCATTCTGGCCTTTGGCATCACTGCCATGATTTTCTGGCAGATATTCATCAACACCGGCATGGTCATGGGGCTTATGCCCGTTGTAGGTGTGCCGCTTCCCCTTATATCCTATGGCGGATCATCTGTTATCACCAATATGGTCGGGTTTGGAATATTATTAAATATCAGCATGCGTAAATTCTCATCCCATTAATTTTCAAAAGCCGCTTAAAATACAGGTCTAAAATATAGTTTCAAGACCTTAAATTTTTTGCGAATCAATGTTGACAAATGATTGTTCGGATGGTACTCAAATCACGATTCAATTTGAGTTTGGGCTGTTTCGTACAAAAACAGTCAGAAAGATATAAGGTGTTTATTTTTTTATAATTATTAACTGGCGGAGGGGATTTTATGATAACTGTGATTCCTGATATATCCCTGGTATATCAGATGATCAATTTCCTTGTTCTGCTTTTTGTGCTCAATCTGGTTCTGTACAAACCAATCCGTAATGTTCTTCTTGAAAGAAAGGCAAAAATTGAAGGGATGCAAAATGGGGCTGAAAAAGCTCAGAGCGACCTTGTTGCCGGAGAAGATGCATACAATAACGGATTGAAACAGGCCCGGTCAAAAGGCTTGAAGAGTAAAGAAGCCTTTATCGAGGAAGCATCAAAAGAAGAAAAGGAAATTATCGACAGGATTAACAAGAAAGCTCAGGCCAATTTTGCTGAAATCAAAAAGCAGGTGGCCCAGGAAACCGAGCAGGCCCGAAAGGCTCTGGAAGCACAGGTTGATGTGTATGCCAAAGCCATCGGTGAAAAGATATTGGGGAGGGCCTGCTGATGGAAAAAAGACAAATTAAAAAGGAAATGTTGAAGTCTGCCGGCTATGTTGCAGCCCTTGTTTTTTCCCTTGGCGGGATTGCCCTGGCTGCTTCAGACGGTGGACACGGAGTGGTTCACAATGCCTGGCTCGGCATTGATACTGCAAAGGTATTAAACTTTAGTATTCTGATCATTGTTTTATTTCTGGTTGCCAGAAAACCGGTGGCTGAATTTTTCTCATCCCGTGCCAAGGGCATTGAAGATGAGATCAAGGTTCTTGAACAGAAAAAGGCAGATGCTCAAAAGAAGCTTGCTGAATATCAGGCCAAGTTTAAAAGTCTTGATCAGGAATCCAAAAAGATTGTTGAAGAATACATTAAGCAGGGTGAAGAAGCAAAGGTAAGAATCCTCGCCGAAGCTGAAGCCCAGGCGACAAAACTTGAGGCCATGGCCAAAAGAAATATTGAACAGGAATTCAAGTCCGCAAAAATAAAGCTTCAGCAGGAAATTGCTGAAAAAGCCATGATTAAAGCTGAAGAACTCATTAAGGCCTCCATTTCACCGGATGATCAGGACAAGCTTGTGGATGAATACTTGAAAAAGGTGGTGGCATAATGAAAAACTTAACGGTTTCAAGGCGTTATGCCAAAGCATTGATTCTTATCGGCCAGGAAGACGGCAGGGCGGAACAGTATAATGCCGAGCTTGAATCGGTTGTCGGACTTTTTAATTCACAGAAAGATTTTGAAACGGCATTAACCAATCCTTTATACAACAAGAATGACAGGAAAAGAGTTCTGCAGGCAGTTCTGGCTGCTACGGATCTGTCCGCCATCATGAAGTCTTTTCTGACCCTTCTGTTTGATAAGGGCCGTATCGGTTTCCTACGTGAAATTGCTTCATACTATAAAGATCTGGCAGATGAACTCAAAGGCGTCGTAAAGGCCAGTATCGTTTCTGCCGCCGCACTGTCATCTGATGCAGTGGCCAAGATTAAAGAGGCATTGTCGAAAAAAGTCGGGAAAAATATTGTTCTGAAGGTTGAGCAGGATCCAAGTCTCATTGGGGGTGTGGTTACAAAAATAGGCGATCTTGTTCTGGATGGCAGCGTAAAGACCCAACTGATGAATTTGAGAGAAACATTAAAAAAAGGTGAGAATGTCTAATGGAAATTAAAGCAGAAGAAATAAGCCAAATCATAAAAGACCAGATCAAAGGTTTTGATGCAGAGGTCGACCTGAGTGAAACAGGTGTAGTTCTTTCCGCGGGTGATGGTATCGCCCGTGTGTATGGACTTGAAAAAGTAAAAGCCATGGAGCTCGTTGAATTCCCCGGCGGAATCCTGGGGCTTGCCTTGAACCTTGAATCCGATAATGTGGGTGTTGCGATTCTGGGTGACGACAAACAGATCAAGGAAGGTGATATTGTTAAACGCACCGACCGTATCGCTTCTGTTCCTGTCGGTGAAGAGCTTCTGGGTCGAGTTGTCAACACAACCGGTCAACCCGTTGACGGCAAAGGACCTATCAATGCAAAGAATTTTATGAATATGGAACTGGTTGCCCCGGGTGTTATCGCCAGAAAATCCGTTCATGAACCCTGCTGCACCGGTTCAAAAGCAGTGGATGGCATGACCCCTGTCGGCCGAGGCCAGCGTGAGCTCATCATCGGTGACCGACAGATCGGAAAAACAGCTCTGGCTGTAGATGCCATCATTGCTCAGAAAGAGACCGATATGAAATGCATCTATGTTGCCTGCGGTCAGAAAAAATCAACGGTTGCCCAGGTTGTTGCCGCTCTTCAAGAACACGGCGCCATGGAATACACGACTGTTGTTATTGCGTCGGCTTCTGAATCCGCAGCCATGCAGTATCTGGCCCCCTATGCCGGATGTGCCATGGGTGAATATTTCAGAGATAAAGGCGAACATGCCCTGATTATTTATGATGACCTTTCAAAACAGGCCGTTGCTTACCGCCAGGTATCCCTGCTCTTAAGGCGTCCGCCCGGACGTGAAGCCTTCCCGGGCGACATTTTTTACAATCACTCCCGTCTGCTGGAACGATCTGCAAAGCTCAGTGATGAAAAAGGCGCTGGCTCTCTGACAGCCCTTCCGATCATCGAAACTCAGGAAGGGGACGTGTCTGCATTTATTCCGACCAATGTTATCTCCATTACCGACGGCCAGATATTCCTTGACAAGAGTTTGTTTTTTGCCGGTATCCGTCCTGCCATAGATGTCGGACTTTCCGTATCCCGCGTGGGTGGTGCTGCCCAGGTGAAAGCTATGAAACAGGTGGCCGGTACCCTTCGTCTGGATCTTGCCCAGTTCCGGGAGCTTGAAGCCTTTGCCGCATTTGGGTCAGATCTTGATGCGAATACCCAGAAACAGTTGACCCGTGGGGAGAGACTGGTTGAGCTTTTGAAACAGCCCCAGTTTAAACCGCTTTCAATGGAAAAAATGGTTACCGTTCTTTTTGCCGGAACAAGGGGTTATCTTGATAAATACCCCAGAAAAGCTGTTTCAAAGTACGAAGAAGGCCTTTATCCGTTTGTTGAAAATCATTTTCCTGAAATTTTTTCAGGTCTGAAGGAAAAAAAGGAAATTACTAAAGAGATTGAAAGCAAACTCAGACAATGCCTTGAAGCCTATGATGAAGAATTCAAGGATACAATATAATAATATTGGATTTTTCCGTTAAATAATTCATTAACAAAAGGCTTGAAAGGTAGATCATATGGCAACTTTAAAAGAAGTAAAATCAAAAATAGTCAGCGTAAAAAAGACTAGACAGATTACCTCTGCCATGAAAATGGTCGCCACTTCAAGATTGCGCGGTGCTCAAAACAGAATGGAAGCATTTAAACCCTATGCGGGTAAATTTGCAGAAGTTCTGGGAAGTATCGCGGGTAAATCCGGTGAGAATGCAAGTCCCTTGCTTGTTCCCCGGGATGAAGTGAAAAAAGTGGCGGTTATTCTCTGTACATCGGACAGAGGGCTCTGTGGCGGTTTTAATGCAAGTTTAATAACAAAAGCAGATAGATTTATACAATCTGAACTTGAAGGAAAAGAGGTCTCTTATATCTGTTTCGGCAAAAAAGGAAGAGACTGGGCAAAAAAGCAGCCCCAACCCATTGAAGATCAGTATATCGGTGTTGTGGGCGGGAATATCGGCTTTGGAATCGCCTCTTCTTCAGGACAGAAAATCATAGACAGTTTCCTTGGTGGAGCTGTTGATGAAGTATATCTGATTTATTCCAGGTTTGTGAACATGGCAAGGCAGGAACCGACTCTGAAAAAGATTCTTCCCATACCCTCCCTCGATGAATTGACAGGAGAAAAAGAAGCGGTTCAGGCCGATGGCTTTCTTCCGGAGCATATCTGCGAACCATCCTCTGATAAGCTTTTGGGTGAAATGCTGCCGAAAAACGTTTTTATTCAGATATATGATGCATTGCTTCAGACTTCAACCAGTGAACATGCTGCTCGAAGAAGAGCAATGGAAAACGCAACCAAAGCATGTGATGATATGGTTGGAGAACTCAAGACAATATTCAACAAAACAAGACAGTCAAAAATTACGGGTGATCTCATGGATATTGTCGGCGGCGCTGAAGCACTCAAGGGATAAATTTAATCGATATGCTTAATTACGAACAGCTTTATAGGAGATAAAAATGGCTCAAAATATAGGTAAAATAGCGCAGGTACTCGGTGCTGTTGTTGACGTTGAGTTTGAACCCGGAAAACTTCCTCCGGTTCTGACGGCTTTGACGGTAACCAATCCGACAATTGGGAGTGAGGAAGACAATCTTGTCATTGAAGTGGCCCAGCACTTAGGTGATAATGTTGTCAGATGTATTGGCATGGATGTAACCGACGGTCTCCAGAGAGGAATGGTTGTTAAAGATACCGGCTCCCCCATCATGATGCCGGTGGGTAAAGCCTCCCTTGGAAGGGTTCTGAATGTTGTAGGAAAACCCGTTGATGGTCTTGGCCCCATTTCCCAGGAAAATATGCTTCCCATTCACAGACATGCGCCTCTATTTACAGAACAGGATACGTCTGTTCGGGTTCTTGAAACCGGTGTCAAGGTGATTGACCTGCTTGTCCCCTTCCCACGAGGTGGTAAAATGGGGATGTTTGGTGGTGCAGGGGTTGGAAAAACCGTTATCATGATGGAAATGGTTAATAATATTGCCATGCAGCATGGTGGTATTTCCGTTTTCGGTGGTGTAGGGGAAAGAACCCGTGAGGGCAATGACCTTTATCATGAAATGAAAAATTCAGGCGTTCTTCCAAAATGCGCCCTGGTTTACGGCCAGATGACGGAACCTCCCGGAGCACGCGCAAGAGTTGCACTTTCTGCTTTGACTTGCGCAGAGTATTTCCGTGATGTGGAAGGACAGGATGTTCTTTTGTTTATTGATAATATTTTCCGTTTTACCCAGGCCGGTGCAGAGGTTTCTGCGACCCTTGGCCGCATGCCGTCTGCTGTTGGTTACCAGCCGACCCTTGCGGTGGACATGGGCGAGCTTCAAGAACGCATCACATCAACCGACAAAGGTTCCATTACAGCAGTTCAGTGCGTATATGTACCTGCCGACGACTTGACCGACCCGGCACCGGCAACCACCTTTGCCCATCTGGACGGAACCGTTGTTCTCTCCCGTCAGATTGCAGAGTTGGGTATTTATCCGGCGGTGGACCCCCTTGATTCGACATCCCGGATTCTGGATGCTGCTTATATCGGTGAAGAACACTATCAGGTGGCCCGTATTGTTCAGCAGACCCTGCAAAAATATAAAGAACTTCAGGATATTATTGCTATTCTGGGTATGGATGAACTCTCGGATGAAGACAAGGTTACGGTTCAGCGTGCCAGAAAACTTCAGAAATTTCTGTCTCAGCCTTTCCATGTTGCTGAAACATTTACCGGTATGGCAGGTAAATTTGTAAAGGTTGAAGATACGGTTAGATCATTTAAAGAAATTATTGACGGTAAGCACGATGATCTGCCGGAAAATGCTTTCTATATGGTAGGTTCCATTGAAGAAGCCATTGCAAAGGCAAAAACTGTTTAAACCTCCGGAGGTATATTATGGCTGAGAAATTATTTCTTGAAGTCGTTACACCGCAGAAATCAGTTGTCAGTGAAGAAGTTGAGATAGTGGTGGCTCCGGGTTCAGAAGGTGAGTTTGGTGCTTTGAAAGGGCATACCACATTCCTGACGTCTCTGAAGCTCGGGACGCTTCGGTATAAAGATGCCGATGGAAAGGAAAGATATGTTTTTATAAATGGCGGTTTTGCAGAAGTTCTGCCAAATAAAGTGACCATTCTTGCCGAGTCTGCAGAGCGTCGAAAAGATATTGACGTTGAAAGAGCAGCAAAGGCCAGAGAGAGAGCTGAAAAACGTCTGGCTTCAAAGTCTCCTGACACAGATCTTATCCGAGCCGAAGCTGCCTTAAGACGCTCATTGCATAGGCTTAAGATTAAAGATATCAAATAGTGTGATTTAAGGTTAAGACTGATCAATAATATCCGGAAAATGGATATGGAATAAAAGGGGGGAGGCCTCAAGCAAATTGGAGCCTCCCTTTCTATTAAGGACTGCTTTTAAACAACAAAAGAAATATTATTGTGGATACGGCTATGAATTTTGATGATGTCGGGGTTGTGATTCTTGCAGCAGGTAAGGGAACCAGAATGAAATCCGATACAGCTAAAGTGCTTCACCGGGTGGCAGAAAAAACCATGATAGTCCATGTGGTTGAGCGGGCTCGAGAAATTGCTCCGGATAACGTGCATATTGTTGTTGGACACCAGGCAGAGCAGGTGAAAGAGGAAGTCGGAAGATTCTATCAGGTAAATTATGCTTATCAGAAACAGCTCCTTGGAACAGGAGATGCCGTTAAGACCGCAATCCCGGGGCTTGACCAAGGGATCATGGATGTCCTGGTATTGTGTGGAGATGTTCCCCTGATCAAGGAAAAGACACTTCAAGAGCTTGTTAAAGCACATAAAAAGAGTTCTTCAGGAATCACTGTTCTTGCAACCGAGGTGGATGATCCAAGAGGATATGGCCGCATTGTTCTTGATGATCACAACCATCTGCTTTGTATCAGGGAAGAGGCAGATGCCACCATGGCTGAAAAACAGATTAAAAAGGTAAATACAGGGATATATTGTTTTGATAAAGGACTTCTTATTTCAACGCTTGATGAAATATCGCCTGAAAACAGCCAGGGGGAGTATTATCTGACCGATGTCATTGAAATTGCACAAAAGAAAAATCAAAAAATTACAATTATCACCACCGGGGATTCAAGCCAGGTCATGGGAGTCAATACCCCTGAAGAGCTTGACAGAGCGGAATGTCTGATACAGGGCCTGGCGGATGAATTGCCTTGACTTTATTAAATATTTTGAATTATACTGAATCCAAATCAGCATTATGAGATGGTGACATTGGGTAATGACCGTATCAAAAAAAAGTTTGATGATGTCGATGGTAAAATTGATTTATTGATGGAATATTGCCGATCGCTTCAGTTGGAAAATAAAGCGCTGTTGCTTAAAATCAGTAATGTTGAAGCGGATCTTGACGGAAAAAGGAACTCTGAAATAGATTTTTCTGATCAAGAGGCATTTAATAAATCAAAAATTGAAGGGCTTTTAACAAAACTGAACACTTTTTCGAATAGCCTGAATAAAGCCGAATCATCAAGCATGTGACCAGCAGTATGTCAGGAAAAGGGAATTCATTGGATGAGCTTGTTGTAATTGAAATTTTCGGGGAGGAATACAGATTCAGACCGGATACCGAGGTTGAGAATCCGGAACAGGTTGCCCAGCATTTAAAACATTATATTAAAGAGTCTGAAGCATTATTTCAAAATAAACCTTCAGACAAAAACAAGATTGTCATATTATTACTGGCAGCCATGAATTTGTCCAGGGATTTTCATGAACTCAAGGTAAAATGCTCTGAGTTTGAAAAAGAAACAGAAAAAAGAGTCTCATCCATTTTGGAAAAAATAAACAAAGGATTTGAAAAGAATAGAAACTTTAAATTGTTATAAATGTTTACCCCTGCAATGTACGTGATTGTATGACAGTCTTTGTCCTAACGTATAAGCAAAAGGGAGTCCACACTTGTGCTGGTGTGCTATGTTCCTCTTGTAAGGAAAAGCCTGAAGGTATAACTGGACACCCACCTTTTGAACCCATGGTTCAAAGCCTTTAATAGCAACACGGCAGTTTGTGGGGGTAACCATAACAAATTATAGTCTGTTTTTAATTTTCCCCTTCCCCAGGCCTTTCTCCTGATTTTTTTATAAAATTTGAGATTCAATAAGATACACCATGAGGTGTTGATATAAATAAATACAATTTAGGAGATCTTTCTAATGGAATATATGGTTGTGCTCTCATCAATTGTTGTTTTACTGGGATTGGGAGTTGTTACCTTTTTCAAATTTAAGAAAAGGGCGGTTCAGGAACATCTGAATATTGAAGAAGAACAAAATCGCTTGATCGGAGAGGCCAGGGCTAAAGCGGCTTCTTTGCTGAAAGAAGCAAAACTGGAGGCAAAATCCAGGCTTCTTGAAATGAAGAGTGATTTTGATTCAGAAACCGAGGAAACCCGATCTGAGCTGAAAAAAGAAGAAAGGCGATTATCAAAAAAAAGCGAAAAATTGGATAGTCAGGATGAACAGTTAGCAAAAAGGGAGCAGGCCCTTCAAAAAAAAGAAAGTGACACCCAGAAGAAATTCGAATCCGCAATAAATAAGGAAAACAAGTATTCAGAGCTTCTAGACGAAACTAAAAAGGAACTTGAAAAAGTTTCAGGACTTACGCTGGAAGAAGCAAAAGACCTCTTGCTCAAGACCATTGAAGAGGATGTCAAACATGAAGGGGCCATGCTGATAAAGAAAATTACCAGTGAGGCAAGAGAAAATGCGGACAAAGAAGCCAAGAAGATCATTTCCACTGCAATACAACGATATGCAGGTGACTATGTGGCTGAAAGGACGGTTTCCGTTGTTCATCTTCCGGGAGATGAAATGAAAGGGCGGATTATCGGCCGTGAGGGAAGGAATATCAGGGCTCTTGAAGCTGCCACGGGGATTGATCTTATTATTGACGACACGCCTGAGGCGGTTATCCTTTCGGGGTTTAATCCTATCAGAAGAGAAATTGCAAGATTGTCCCTTGAAAAATTGATAGCCGATGGAAGGATACATCCTGCCCGTATTGAAGATGTTGTTGCGCGTGCCACCGAAGAGGTGGATATAGCAATAAAGGAAGCCGGGGAACAGGTTGCTTTTGATTTAGGTGTTCACGGCATTGATCCTGAATTGATTAAGGTGATCGGTAAATTAAAATTTAGAACCAGTTATGCTCAGAATGTCCTGCAGCACTCTGTTGAAGTCGCCTTTCTTTCCGGTGCAATCGCTGCTGAACTTAGTCTGGATTTCAAACTTGCCAAACGAATGGGATTATTGCATGACATTGGAAAAGCAGTTGATTACGAAGTGGATGGGGCCCATGCCATCATTGGGGCAAAACTTGCAAAAAAATATGGTGAAATCGATAGTGTTGTGAATGCCATAGCATCCCATCATGAGGATCAGATGCCTGAATCTGTATATGATTATATTGTTCAGGCTGCCGATGCCTTGTCCGGAGCAAGGCCGGGGGCAAGAAAAGAGAGCCTTGAAAATTATATTAAACGGCTGGAGGATCTTGAGAATATTGCCAATTCGTTTGATGGAGTTACCAATACCTATGCCATTCAAGCGGGACGCGAAATCCGGGTGATTGCAGAGAGTGAAAAGATTTCAGATGAAGATGCCGTGCTTCTTTCCAGAAATATTGCCCGTCAGATTGAAGAAAATTTGACTTTTCCGGGTCAGGTTAAGGTCGTTGTTATCCGGGAGACCAGGGCAGTTGAATATACAAGAAAATAAAGGCTCAGAAAACATGAGTGTCTTATCCGTATTAAAAGAAAGAGGGTTCATTGAAGATCAGACCCATACAGAGGAACTTGAAGCCTATTTATCCAATAACAGGGTGACCTGCTATATCGGATTTGATCCCACGGCATCCAGCCTTCATGTGGGAAGTCTTGTCTGTATCATGACGCTGGCCCACATGCAGAGAAACGGGCACAGACCCATTGCGCTTGTGGGGGGCGGAACAGGTCTTATCGGTGATCCATCCGGAAAAACCGAACTGCGTAAAATTATTACCCAGGATGAGATCGACGTAAACAAAAAAGGCATCAGAAATCAATTGGCCCGGTTTCTTGATTTTTCTTTGGATAAGGCATTGCTTCTTGATAATTCCCAATGGCTCACCAAACTTGAATACATCCCTTTTTTAAGAGATATCGGCAGGCATTTCAGTGTCAATCGGATGATAAAGGCTGAAGCTTATAAGGCAAGAATGGACTCCGAGGATGGGCTGACCTTTATTGAATTCAATTATATGCTGCTCCAGGCTTATGATTTCATGCAGCTTGCCAAATCCTATGATTGTTTATTGCAGATGGGCGGGTCGGACCAATGGGGAAATATTGTCGCAGGCGTTGATCTGGTAAGACGGACCCTTGGAAAGCAGGCCTTTGGTATTACATTTCCATTAATTACAACCGCCGGCGGCATCAAAATGGGAAAAACCCATAAAGGTGCGGTTTGGCTTGATCCTGAACGATTTTCTTCCTATGAGTACTATCAGTTCTGGGTGAATGCAGATGATGCGGATATCCATAGATTTTTGGCGCTGTTTACATTTCTTCCCATGGAAGAAATTAATCAAGTTAAACAGCTTAAGGGTGCTGATTTAAACAAAGCAAAGGTGGTTCTGGCATATGAGGCCACAAAGATATGCCATGGAGAAGATGAAGCACTTAATGCCTTGAAATCATCGGCATCGGTTTTCGGAGCTGTTGAAATTTCGGATCATATTCTTCCCACCAGTACCGTTCCAAGGGGGATTTCTGCATATACGGGTGATGATTCTGTTCCCTCATCTGCTTATAAAAAATCAGATATTCTCGGAATCCTTTCCATTGTCGATCTGTTATTGGCTGTAAATCTATGCAGTTCCAAATCCGATGCAAGAAGGCTGATCCAACAGGGAGGCGCGTATATGAACGGCATTCGAATTTCCGGTTTTGATCAGACGCTTACGGAAAATGATATTAAAGACAATGAAATCCTGCTTAGGGCCGGAAAGAAAAAATATCATAAAATTATTTTAGACAAAATCTAAATAATAATTGACAAAGGCAGGGCCCACATATATATTGGTCAGGTTTTGTCGATCACATAAATAGTGGTCAAAATAAGGATTTTGATCTTTGAAAATTGGTCAGTGATAAGAAATTAAGAGCGGGTCTTAAGAACAAGACTTTAAAGAGTTTTGAAGTAGAGAACAAAGGATAAAACTGGAGAGTTTGATCCTGGCTCAGAATGAACGCTGGCGGCGTGCTTAACACATGCAAGTCGAACGAGAAAGGGATTGCTTGCAATCCTGAGTAGAGTGGCGCACGGGTGAGTAACACGTAGATAA
>JANNUH010000095.1:0-9357 GCA_031395015.1 Desulfobacterales bacterium
CTTCATGCCCATGGGCCTGGATTCATACATTCCAAGGCCCCGATTTCAAACCTTGATGATTTCAAAGGAAAAAAAATCCGGGCCTCCGGTATTGCCAATAAGATCATTACTGCATTGGGTGGTGTACCTGTCGGCACAACCATGCCGGAAACCTACGAAGCCCTTCGTACTGGTGTAGTAGATGGTTCTGTGGGACCCATGGAAGCCTTGAAGGGCTGGAAATGGGGTGAGGTTGTTTCATCCTCAACCTTGAATTATGCTTCTGCTTATTCCACTGCTTTATTTGTTGTCATAAATAAGGAAAAATGGGCCGCCCTTCCCCCGGATGTACAGAAAGTTTTTACTGAAGTGAACCAGGAATGGGCTGTAAAGCAGGGCAAGACCTGGGATGAAATCGATGCCGAAGGCATGGAATTCGTTAAAGCCAGAGGCAACAAGATTATCAACCTTTCCCCGGCAGAAGATGCAAAATGGGCTGAAAAAGTTAAACCCATGCTGGATGAATATGTTGCAAATGCAAAAACCAAAGGCCTTCCAGGAGAAGAAGCCCTTAAATTCTGCCTGGACTTCTTAAAAAAATAGTATTGGACATAAAATAATAACCCCAAAGGAAGGGGTGGAGTTTACACACCCCTTCCTTTTTATTTTGACCAAGAAACTTGTAATGATATGTAACTATATAATGGTGATCTTTCACATGGGATGCCGGTTACGAGTGATAAATCAGTATTTAATGTTAGGAGGGTTATGGGAGGATATCTTGTATTTGTCGAAAAACTGAGCAAATTGATGAATGTGATTGCCGGGACTGCACTTTCATTTATCATGCTGCTTACGGTTGCAGACGTGATTTTACGCTATTTTAAAATGCCCATTGTCGGAACATTTGAAATGGTCGGTCTGGGTGGTGCAATTGCCATTGGTTTTGGAATGCCGATTACTTCGGTTTTCAGAAATCATATCTTTGTTAATGATTTTGTCGAAAAATTCCCTAAAACAGGCCAGAATATTATCAATATTGCAACCAGACTGGCAACCATCGCCATCTTTGCATTGATCAGCTATAATCTCTTTCTTTTTTCGAGTAGTCTTTTAAGATCAGGGGAAGTGACCCTGACTCGCCAGATTCCTTTTTACCCGATTGCTTATGGATTGTGCTTTTGCTGTTTTGCTCAGTGCCTTGTGATGATAGGCGACATTGTGAAAGTGTTTGGGGGTACATATGAATGAGGTACAGGTAGGCCTATTGGTATTAACGATCACGTTGTTTGTTTTCCTGACCGGGATAGATCTTGCTTTTGCAATGATCATCATGGGGTTTCTCGGCTTTGGTTATTTGATTTCTTTTCATGCGGCCATGAATCTTTTAGCCAAGGACTTTTATGATGTCCTGAACTCATATGGATTTACCGTTATCCCCCTTTTTGTGTTAATGGGGCAAATCTCTTTTAACTCCGGTATTGCCAAGCGCCTCTTTGACGCGGCCCACAAATTCATTGGTCACATCCCGGGTGGTCTTGCAATGGCTACAGTTATGGGGGCCACTGTTTTCAAAGCCATCTGCGGATCATCAGCAGCCACCTCAGCCACCTTTGCCTTTGTGGCTGTGCCGGAGATGGACCGATATGGATATGACAGGCGACTCTCCACAGGAGTCGTTGCCACCGTCGGCACCCTCGGTATTCTTCTCCCCCCCAGCGTTACCCTTATTATTTACGGCATTATTACCGATCTTTCCATTGGAAGGCTTTTTCTTGCCGGTATTTTTCCGGGACTCATGATTGCCACTTTCTTTGTAGGCGTCATTTATGGCTGGTGTAAAATCAACCCTGCCGTTGGACCCAAGAGTGAAAAATATTCCTGGGGCGAAAGAATTAAAACAATTCCGGAAGTTCTGATTGTTGTAGGCATTTTCTCTCTGGTTATCGGCGGAATTCTGGGCGGTTTTTTTACCCCTACGGAGGCAGGTAGTGTCGGCACCTTTCTGGTCCTTATCCTGAGCCTGGCCCGGAGAGATATTACAATTAAAGGCTATATTAAGTCTGCTTCCGAATCCGTCAGGACTGCCTGCATGGTCATGATGCTCATTGCCGGTTCAACGGTTCTGGGTCATTTTATTGCGGTTACAAAGATCCCGATGATTACGGCAGACTGGCTCATCAGTCTGACCCTGCCCCCATCATTAATTGTAATTTTAATCGCTTTGATTTATCTTATCGGCGGTTCCTTTATTGACGATCTGGCCTTCATGATCCTTGCCACACCGATTTTTTATCCGGCAATTATTAAACTCGGCTACGATCCATTGTGGTTTGGTATTTTAATTTCCATTACCATTATGATGGGAGTTGTTATTCCACCCATGGCCATTTGCGTTTTTGTTGTAAAACAGATAACAAAGGAACAATTTAGTACCATTTACGCGGGTGTATATCCATTCCTTATCGCCCTGTTACTTGGCGGTGTAATGGTCTTTATATTTCCTCAAATCGCAATCTGGCTGCCGTCTGTTCTTATGCCTGGCTAATATTTCTGATGAGGAATCTGTAATGGAAGGTATGAAATCAATAAAATTTGTAAAAAAGGGGAAAATTAATGGATAACTGGACGTTCGGGTGGACGATGATCATTGTGGGCATGGGCGGAACCATGGCCACCTTGGGCTTTTTCGCAATCTTGATGGGGGTTTTAAAAAGAATTTTCCCTGTTAAGGAAGAAAAATAAGACAAGTGACCCGTAACAAATCAATTCTATGAATAAGGAAATGAAACAATGTTAGAAGCCATTATAAACGGAGTGAGTGGATTGGGAGCCGGATTTGCTCATATGCACTGGTCCAATCCGGTGATGATCGTGGTTGGTTGTTTTCTGCTTTTTCTGGGTATCAAAAAGGATGTGGAGCCGATGTTGCTGGTACCCATCGGATTCGGCGCCATTCTGGTCAATATCCCCCTTGCCGATTTAATGGGCAATGAGGGCTTTTTACGCACCATTTATGACATGGGCATTTCAAACGAGCTTTTTCCTTTGCTGATCTTCATCGGCATCGGTGCCATGACTGATTTCGGTCCTCTGCTTGAGAACCCGAAAATTTTCCTGCTGGGCGCGGCTGGCCAGTGTGGAATTTTTCTTACCATCGGCCTCGCCCTTTTCTTTGGCTTCCCTCAACTGGATGCCGTGGCCATCGGTGTAATCGGTGCCTGTGATGGTCCCACAGCCATTTATGTGACCTCCAGATATGCTCCCCATCTGCTGGGTGCCGTATCCGTGGCAGCCTATTCCTATATGTCACTGGTACCGGTTATCCAGCCGCCCATCATGAGGCTGTTGACCACAAAAAAAGAGCGTAGTATTGATATGAACGCCGTCAATAAAAGCTACAAACCGGCTTCCAAAAATGCCCGTATAGCTTTTCCTCTGGCCATTACCATTATCGGCGGGATGATCGCTCCCCAGGGTCTGCCCCTTCTGGCCACCATCATGCTGGGCAATCTGATGAGAGAATCAGGTGTTGTTGCCAGGCTCACCAAAGCCTCTGAAAACGAAATAGCCAATGTGGTGACCCTGTTCCTTGGTATCTCCATCGGTGCTACAATGGATGGTGAAAAATTTCTAACAAGCCAGACATTGATGATCCTGGCATTCGGTTTTATTGCCATCTGTCTGGATACTGTATGCGGGGTGCTCTTTGCCAAGCTCATGAATGTGATGACCGGCGGAAAAATCAATCCGCTCATCGGCGCTGCCGGAATATCTGCCTATCCCATGGCTGCACGAGTAGTCCAGCGCGAAGGACAGAGACACAACAAGCAGAACTTTCTGCTGATGCATGCGGTGGGCGCCAATACCGGCGGCCAGGCAGGCTCGGTCATGGCAGCAGCCATCATGCTCTCAGTGCTGAAAGGAATGGGCATTATTCCATAAGACCGTTTTTTTAAAACCTATATCGACAAAAGGATTTATAGGTTGTTTCTATTTAAAGAAACATTTATCTTGACAACAAATCAATAGCCGGGTATTTTATCGAAAATTTTAAGATTATGAATATTATGAAAAATACTGTTTCAAATATTATAGGTCGATCTAACGGGTGGTGGCAAAGCTGGATATGGTTTTTGCTGCCGTCAGGGGACTAGTTCAATTTTAAAATACTGAGACCAAGGAAGCTGCGGCAGCAAAAAAATGCCGCAGCTTTTTTTATTTAAAAAAGGCTGCCAAGGATAAACAAAGCCTTTTTTTAATTTTTACAGGACCCATAAAATGATTTTAAAACAATTTCCCGAAAAACACGAGTTTTTAGAATTTGCCCGGACCTGCAATGTCATCCCGGTCTGCACGGAAATTCTGGCAGACATGGAAACCCCTGTTTCCATCTTACAGAAATTCTTTTCCAGAGATAAGGAATGCTTTTTACTGGAAAGCGTTGAAGGGGGCGAAAGATGGGCAAGATTCAGTTTCCTTGGGCTTTCCGCATTTGGCAGCATCAAGGTTTTTTCAAGGGATGTGGAAATAAAAACCCAAAATGAAACAAGGACCATTGAGCATCACAACGCCCCTCTTGATATCATCCGTGACTTTTCCAAAGGGTTCAGACCGGCACGGATCACGGAATTGCCAAGATTCTGGAGCGGCTTTACCGGATATCTGACCTATGAAATGGTTTCCTTTTTTGAAGATATCCCGGTGTCGCTGCCGGAAGGGATGCCCTATGCCCATTTTATCATTCCCGATGAAATGATCATTTTTGATAATATGAAGCAGACCTTAACCTGCCTTAAAATCTGCTATATTAAAGACGGATCAAACCTTGAAAAAATTTTTTACCAGGCTGGCGAGGATCTTGAAAAGATGCTTCAGACCATCCAAAAGCCCTTTGTGCAAAAAAAACCGGTGCCGACGGATAATGTCCGGTTTGAATCGGAAATCCAGGCCCAGGACTATATCAAGGGAGTTGAGACCATCAAGGAACATATTATTGAGGGTGATATTTTCCAGGCAGTCTATTCTCAACCCTTTTCCTGCCGGACGACCGTTGATCCCATCCTGATCTACCGGGCCCAGCGCTATATCAACCCATCCCCCTATATGTTTTTCATGAATTTCATAGACCTTATCATTGCCGGATCTTCGCCGGAAACCATGGTGAGGCTTGAAAACGGAATTGCCACCTTAAGGCCCATTGCCGGAACAAAGCCAAGAGGAAAGACCGAACAGGAAGACCGAAAGCTGGCAGATGAACTCTTGAATGATGAAAAGGAAAAAGCCGAACATGTCATGCTCATTGATCTCGGTCGCAATGATCTGGGAAGGATAGCCGAGCCAGGAACCGTCCAGGTGACCGATACCATGGTAATTGAACGCTATTCCCATGTCATGCATCTGGTTTCCAATATCACCTGTGATTTAAAAAAAGACAAGGATGCCTATGACCTTTTCAAGGCCGTTTTTCCGGCCGGGACCTTGTCCGGGGCACCCAAAATCCGGGCCATGGAAATCATTTCCCAACTTGAACATACTCCCAGAAGGGTTTATGGTGGGGCCGCAGGTTATATTTCCTTTACCGGGAATATGGATTTTGCCATCACCATCCGGACTGCGGTGATGGAGAATGATAAACTGACCGTACAGGCAGGAGCCGGAATCGTATATGATTCAGATCCCCAGAAAGAATTGATGGAATGCAGGAATAAGGCAAAAAGCGTTGAGGCGGCTTTACGGCTTGCCCTTGGCAGCCATATCGGAGGCAAATAATTTGGCAGAGGCAGATAAAATGGTCGTTGCAATGATCGATAATTATGATTCATTTACCTTTAACCTGGTCCATTATATTCTTCATACCGGTGCAAAGGTGGAAGTTTTCAGAAATGACAAGGTTTCCATTGATGATCTGAAAACATTGAACCCCGGAGCCATTGTGATCTCCCCCGGCCCGGGCCGTCCGGAAGATGCAGGAATTTCCATAGATGTTGTCAAATATTTTTCCGGTGTCATTCCCATTCTGGGGGTTTGCCTCGGTCACCAGGTCATTGCCCAGAGCTTTGGCGGAACCATTATCCATGCTAAAAAAATCATGCACGGAAAAACCTCCACAGTGACAGCCGACGCCGAACATATTTACACAGGAATCACCAAACCCTTCACTGCCATGCGATACCATTCCCTGGCCGTCATGGAAGAAGATCTTCCCTCCTGTCTCAGGGTGACGGCAAGATCGGAAGACGGGGAAATCATGGGAATCCGGCATCAGGAACATCCCACTGAGGGGGTCCAGTTTCACCCGGAATCCTTTATGACCACGGTAGGCAAGCGGCTGATCCGAAATTTTATCAATGGAGCATAAAATCATGGACTTTACGGAAAATTTAAAAAAAATCATTGCCGGACAGGATCTGGATGAGGAAAGCAGTGCCTCCATGCTCATGGATATTTTTTCCGGGGAGATTTCAGAAGCAAGGGTAGGTGCTTTCATGGCGGCCCTGGCCACCAAAGGAGAAACCTTTGAAGAGCTGGCAGGAGCGGCAAAGGCCATGAGGCGAAAGGCAAGACGGATTCAGACCCTTTCCAAGAAAGTGATTGATACCTGCGGAACCGGTGGGGATGCTTCCGGGTCCTTCAATATTTCAACCACAACCGCGTTTGTGGTGGCAGGCGCCGGAGTGACCGTTGCCAAACATGGCAACCGGAGCATTTCAAGTCAATGCGGCAGTGCGGATGTGCTGGAGGAACTCGGCATCAACCTGAATACAGATCCTGAAATTGTTGAAGAAGCTGTCAATGAAATCGGTATCGGGTTCATGTTTGCACCTTTGTATCACGGGTCCATGAAATTTGCCAGCAAGGCAAGGCAGGAATGCGGCATCCGGAGTATCTTCAATATGTTGGGCCCCTTGACCAACCCTGCGGCTGCCGGTTGTCAGCTTCTCGGGGTATATGCCCCGGAGCTGACGGAAATGGTGGCCAAGGCTCTCAAACTTTTAGGCGTATCCAAGGCTTTTGTGGTTCATGGTCATGATGGGATGGATGAAATCACCACCACAACCTTGACACGTATTTCCGCACTTCATCAAGGGGTTATCCGTTCCTTTGATCTCAATCCTCTGGATTTTTTTGAAGAGTATGCAGATCCGCAGGATTTAAAAGGCGGGGATAAAAAAGAAAATAGCGCCATAACAAAAGCAATCCTTAAAGGTGAAAAAGGCCCCAGACGGGACATTGTGCTGATTAATTCAGGAGCTGCCCTGGTGGCTGCCGAAATAGCGGATTCCATGAAAACCGGGATTAGCCTTGCAGAACAGTCCATTGATTCCGGAAAAGCCCTTGAAAAACTTGAACACCTTGTCCGCTTTACACAGGAGAACGGCTGATATGGGAATAGATGGTTTCTTAAAACAGGTAGTGGAAATCAAAACAAAGGAAATAGCCCGGGCAAAATTCCACATTCCCTTGAAAACCATGCGCCGGGAAGCAGAAGAAAGCCTTCAAAAAGCAAGCTTTCTTGAGGCCATGAAAAAAAGCAGGGCCGATGACATCGGTATCATAGCCGAGATCAAAAAGGCCTCTCCTTCCAAAGGAGATATCAGGCCGGATCTTGACCCTGCCCTTTTTGCCCGACATTATACAAAGGCTGGAGCAAGAGCCGTTTCCGTCTTAACCGAATCCGAATTTTTTAAAGGCAGCTTAAAGGACCTTGAACTGGTTTGCAAAACCACAGACCTGCCCGTATTAAGAAAAGATTTTATCATCAGCTCCTACCAGATTTATGAAGCAAGAAAAGCCGGAGCCTCTTCCGCCCTTCTGATCACCACCCTCCTGTCCAAAGAGCAGTTAAAGGATTATATCACCCTTTCAAGGGATCTTGGCATGGAACCGCTGGTTGAAATCACATCGGAAAAAGAATTTGAAACTGCCTATTATTCCGGGGCAAAGATAGTGGATATCAATAACCGCAATCTCCAGACCCTTAAAATTGATCCGACGATCTCAAGGCGGGTAGCCTCCATTATTCCACGAGACATTATTCCTGTGGAGGCCAGCGGGATATCATCCTTTAAAGATATAGAAAAAGGCCTGTCCTCTCATATTTTTAATTTTCTTGTGGGTGAAAGCATTGTCAGGGCAGAGGATACCGAGGCCTTTATCAAGGAACTTCGGAATGTCCAATGAGCCTGACATAAATCAGATATCCTTTGAAAAAAGACCATGGATTAAGATCTGCGGCCTCACTGATCCGGATAATGCCCTTGCCTGCGCCGAATTTGGCCCGGACGCCATGGGTCTTATCTTTTATGAAAAAAGCCCGAGGAATGTATCCGTGGATCAGGCTGCCCGGATCACCAGTGTTCTTCCCCAACAGATACTTACCATCGGCGTGTTTGTGGACAATCCTTTTGAAGATATCATGGAGAAGGTTAAGGGATGCTCCTTAAAAGGGGTACAGCTCCATGGGAAAGAACCTCCGGAACTTGTAGACCGACTGAAAAAGGAAAATCTTTTTGTCATCAAGGCTCTTTTTGCCGCAAAAAAACCTGATCTGAACCAGGCAAGAGATTATTCAAATGCATCCTCCCTGCTGGTTGAATCCGGCAAAGGAATTCTCCCGGGCGGAAATGCAGAATCATGGAATTATGAAATATCTCGACGCATAAAGACAAAAACCCCTGTTATCATTGCAGGAGGGCTTTCACCCGACTCAATCACAGGGGCTCTAAAAGCTGCCAGGCCTTTTGGTGTGGATGTTTCTTCAGGGGTTGAGAAAATTCCCGGCATGAAAGATTTAAGCAAAGTTAAATCTTTCATCGCCCGGATCAACGCTCTGACAGATTCATCAAAAAGGCCTGACAGGAATTCGTGAACGGTTTATCAGGTCCAGATCCTATTCCTTGTATTTAAATGACAATCTAAGGTTGGTCCTGAATTGTATCGGTTTGCCAGCTTCAATTTTAATATCAAGTTTCTGAACTTCGGCAATCCTTAAATCCGTCAATGTGTTGGCCGCCTTGTTAATGGCTTTGGTGGCGGCATCTTCCCAGGATGTCGGACTGGAACCGACAAGATCAATAATTTTGTAAACACTGTCACCCATGATACCCTCCTTGATTAAGATTAATAAAAAATCACAACAGAGAAGAATCAGATCGTATAATACAGGTCAAAATTTAGATGTGAATTAAATTGATTATATCGAATTATGAACAATTGTCAAAAGTATTTTTACAAGACTGGATATTTGCCATAAGAAATTTTGCATAACCCGTTCCAGGGTGATCACCTTACGTCCGCTGGATGGATATTGCTACAAATTCTAAGATTACCTTTGCTGACCGCCATGAACTCGCTCATTCTTCGCTCAAACAGCAT
>JANNUH010000098.1:0-13008 GCA_031395015.1 Desulfobacterales bacterium
ATGCTGTTTGAGCGAAGAATGAGCGAGTTCATGGCGGTCAGCAAAGGTAATCTTAGAATTTGTAGCAATATCCATCCAGCGGACGTAAGGTGATCACCCTGGAACGGGTTATGCAAAATTTCTTATGGCAAATATCCAGTCAAACCAGCCTGTTTTTTATAGTCTGTTTAAAATTTAAATAAGGCAAATATGGAATATGAGCTTACAAAATAAATTGAAATCAGGGGATTTGGTTTCGATAGTTATAAAAAACTTGAAAAATTCCTTATAAAATTAAAATTAATACTTGACAAAGAAATGGGGATTTGGTTAGCTTTTCTAAAATAGAATATGCAATCTTGCTTCTGTTTTTATTTTTGAGCTGACATTGTCTATTTTTTGAATACTGCAATTAACAAAAACTTAAATACATGAGGAGGAAGCCATGCCGATCAAAGGGAAAACACTGACTCTGGACGGATACACCTTAACCATTGAAGAACTGATGAAAGCTGGAAATGATTTATCCATCAAAGTCAAGGTGGCGGATAAAAACTGGCCCAAGATCCGTGAGTGCAGGGCACTGGTTGAAAAATGGGCCAATGAGGAACGCTGCATTTATGGTGTCAATACAAGCTGTGGCGGTCTGGTTGACTATCTCTTACCCAGAGACAGAGATAATGATTTTCAGAAAAACCTTGTTCGAAGTATTACCACCCAGGTGGGAAAACCATTTGAGGACTCAATGGTTAGAAAATTCATGATTGCAAGGGCCAATTCTCTGTGTCGTGGTTATTCCGGAATCAAGGAAAAGAACTTGAAAATTTACCTGGATATGATCAATAAGCACGTTTTCCCGGTTGTCCCCCGTAAAGGGTCTCTAGGCACCAGCGGTGATTTGGGCCCCCTTGGCTGTATCGCAAGTGTTGCCTTTGGTGAATGGAAAGCAGGCTATAAAGGCAAGGTCATGCCGGGAAAAGAAGCAATGGCTGCTGCTGACGTTGAGCTCATGCATTTGAATGCCAAAGAAGGCCTTTCCCTTATCAATGGAACCTCCGGAATGGTGGGTCTTGGCTGTACTGTTATCTCGGAAGCGACGAATACATTGAAAAATTCCGATATTATAGCTGCTTTTGCCATTGAAACACTCATGGGAAGATTTAATCCCTTTGATCCGATTGTACATGAACAAAAATATCACCCTGGTCAATATGCCACTGCAATGAATTTAACAAAGCTTCTTAAAGGAAGCGGATTGGCAATTGATGAGCTGGAACTCTCTATAAAACTTCAGTCGACACTCAAGGAGCACAAAGGGGTGTCTGTGGCGCATATCCCGGTTGAAGATGCTTATTCCATCCGGTGCACGCCTCAGTTTGTAGGGCCTACAAAAGAGGCTGTACAACATGCCCGTGAAGTTCTTTTGAGAGAACTCAATTCCAGTAATGATAATCCACTGATTTTTACCGAACTTGACACATTCTTTCACAATGGTCATTTCCATGGACAGCCGATTTCTTTTGCAATGGATTGTCTGGGAATCGCAATGGTAAATATTGGGGTTGTCAGTGACAGGCGCATTGATAGATTCATGGACCAGCACCACAGCACAGGATTGCCCCCCTTCTTGTGCAAAGAAGACACGGGTGTCCGCATGGGTCTTATGGGTGGTCAGTTCATGACGACCTCTCTTGTCGCAGAGAATAGAACCCTTGCAGTGCCCGCATCAATTCAGTCCATCACATCAACGGCAGATTTTCAGGATATTGTCAGCTTTGGTTTGATTGCCGGAAGAAAAGCCCGGAAAATTGTTGAAAATACAAATCACATTCTTTCTTTTGAATTGCTTTGTGCAGCCCAGGCAGCAGACATCAGAGGGCCTGAGAAATTGAGCCCGGCCGGTAAAATTATGCACAAGGCGGTTCGCGAGACCCTTGAGTACATGGATTATGACAAGGTGTATATTGATGATTTGGAAGAGCTGAAAAGAAGAATTGAAACCGGTGAATTTGTTGAAAAGATTGAAAAGGAATTCGGCGAGCTTCTGATCGTTCATGAAAAATAAAAGCTTAAAATACTAAAACTTAAGGACAAGACACCATGCCTAAAGAAAAAAATGGGATTGAAGAACAGATTGAAAAGAAAATAAAAGATGCTTACTCGGAAAAATTCCCTATTTCCAGAGAGCATCATGAAAAACTCATCAATTATATTCCCGGTGGTGCCACCCGAAGTTTAAGCTATTTTAAGCCCTATCCCATCCACATTGATTATGGCCAGGGAGCTTTTGTCTATACCCATGAAGGGCATAAGCTCCTGGATGTCACCAATGCCTATGGTGCCATTGTCCACGGGCATGGGGACCCGGATGTGGTGAAAGCGGTTCAGGCCGGTATTGTAAGGGGATCTCAGTACTCAAGTCCCACGGACGGGCAGTACAAGCTTGCCAGACTTCTCTGTGAAAGGGTGCCTGGGTTTGACCGGGTCAGATTCCTGAATTCCGGGACCGAAGCCACCCTTTTTGCCATGAGAACGGCCAGGGCCTATACCGGCAAAGATAAAATCCTGAAAATGGTGGGCGGGTTCCACGGCACCCATGACAGCGTGGCCGCATCCACCAAGAAAAATGTTATCACTGCGGGAATTCCCAAGGGCATGACCCAGGATATGCTGGAAGTGACGTTTAATGATTTTGAAGCCCTTGAAAAAAAGGTAAAAGAAAATGCGTCGGAGCTGGCCGCTGTTATCATGGAACCCTTCCTCGGGGCCGGTGGGGTTATACTCCCGAAAAAAGGGTATCTGGAACATGTGAGAAAAGTCACGGCGGACAATAAGGTCCTTTTGATTTTTGATGAAATTTTTTCTTTCAGGGTTAATACCGGCGGATGTCAGAAGCTCTGGGGGGTGATGCCGGACATCACGACAGTCGGAAAAGTTGTGGGCGGCGGGCTTCCCATTGGTGTGTTTGGCGGAAAAAAAGAGATCATGGATATTTACTGCCATGAAAATACCGACAAGCCGCTATATCACTCCGGGACCTTCAACGGCTATGAAACCGTGATGCAGGCTGGCTTCGCAGCCCTGTTCAAATATGATGAAAAGGCCGTGACCTATATCAACGGCCTTGGGGCGAGGCTCCAGGAAGGTCTTTTGAAAAGTTTTACGACCAATGGATTGAATATTCAGTCCAACCGGATCGGGTCTTTGCTGAACCTTCATTTTTACAATGAGCCCATCACAACGGCAGAGCAGGTTTTAAAATCCGAAGAAAAGCTCCACGCTCTGATGCATTTGTCCCTTTTAAACAAGGGGGTGTTTAACATCCCAAGGGGCTTGTTCATTCTGTCAACAGCCATGACCAACAAGGAAATTGATTTTTTGCTGGATAAAATAGATGAGACCTTAAAAGAATTGTTGCCATTAATTAAAGAAAACTATAACCATTTACTCTTATCATAAGGTTTGATTAATGTATTTTGAAAAAGAGAAAAATAAATGGTTCTGGACAAAATTGACAAACAGATTTTAAACACGCTTCAGGAAAATGGAAAAACAACCAATTCCAAATTGTCTAAAATTGTCGGGATTTCAGCCCCTGCAACGCTTGAGAGAGTCAAACGGCTTGAGCTTGCAGGGGTTATTTCCCATTTTACGGCTGTATTGGACCCGGAAAAGATCGGGTTTTCCATTATGGCCATGGTGAGTATCAGTTTAAGTTTGAGCAGCCTGTCGTCGGTGGCTGCCATCAAAGAAAGATTTAAAGAACTGGAAGAGGTGGTGGAATGCTACCAGATTGCAGGTGCCAACGACTTTGTTCTAAAGGTGATTGCAAAGGACATTAAGGCCTATGGAGAGTTCATGAATAAGAAACTCACCCAGATAGAAGGCATTCAGGTCATCAAATCTTCCTTTGTCATCGACAATGTCAAGGAAAAGAAAATGTTCATTCTTGACCTGAATGAGGAATACGGAGTCTAAAAAATTTAAAAATTTTTCAACAGGAGAAGCAAAAAATGGATAACAAAATAATCATAACCGCTGCCGTTACAGGGTCGGTTCATATCCCCACCATGAGTGATTACCTCCCCATAACTCCTGATCAGATTGTGGAGGACGCAGTCAAGGCCCATGAAGCTGGCGCAGCCATTGCCCATATCCACGTGAGAAACCCTGAAAACGGATTGCCTGTATCAGACCCGGCCCTTTTCATGGAAGTCTGCAGCAAGATCAAGAAAAGATGCAATATCATCCTTCTTCCCACCACCGGCGGCGGCATGAACCAGACCACGGAAGAAAAACTGATCCCCATTAAAAAACTTAAACCTGAAATGTGCTCTTTTGATCCGGCCCCCTTTAATTTCGGTATTTTCCAGATCGCCGGTCGTTTCAAGGAATATAAATATGCCTGGGAAAAGGACTATCTGGAACTCTGCAAGAATGTGACCTTCAGACCGACCTTTAACGACGACATGATTTATGGAAGGACATTTCTTGAAATCGACACAAAGCCGGAACTGGAAATCTATGAGCTGGGACATATTTCCTATGTAAAATGGCTGCTGGAAGAAAACCTCTTAAAAGCACCGGTTCATCTCCAGTTTGTATTCGGCCCCATGGTGGGATGGATGGTGCCGTCCGTCAAACACCTGGTATTGATTTATGATGAGGCAAAAGAAGTCCTGGGTGAAAATAATTTCACCTGGTCCGTGGCTGCCGGCGGCAGGTTCCAGATCCCCATCACCACCACTGCCATGGCCATGGGCGCTCAAAACGTCAGGGTCGGGCTTGAAGATTCCATATATGCCGGTAAAGGCATCATGGCCAAGGCCAGTGCCGACCAGGTCAATATGATTAAACGGGTGGCCAAGGAAATGAGTCTTGAACCTGCAACCCCTGATGAGGCAAGACAGATTCTCAAACTGAAAGGAATTGATAAGGTTGCTTTTTAGTTTTTAAAGAACCCCTGTTTCAGGAAAGAGAGTCGTGATAACGAAACTGTGATGTGACACAAAATTTTGTGAAAAATTGAAAGGAGGTTTCATTGAATTATTCAGGTTACGCTTCAATTCATGCCCGGCATATTCCTGATAAGGTCTGCCTGATCGAAAGAACCCCGGCAACGGGAGGAAGGCGATCCTTTACCTGGAAGGAATTTAATGACGAGATCAACAGGACATCTAATTTTCTGGCAAAGGAGCTGGGGGTCAGGCATGGGGATTTTGTCATGCATCTCCAGAAGGATTCTCTGGAATGGCTGGTCACCTATTATGCCATCATTCGCCTGGGAGCCGTGGTTGTTCCATTGAATTTTCGTTTTGAAACATCCGACATCCTTTATGCCGCCGAAGTCTGCAAACCCGATGTGTTTATTCTCGGGTCTGAATTTTTAGGGGTTGTCCAGCCCGGGCAAAAAAATCTGCCCACCATTAAAAAATATATCTGTGTCGGTAAAGATGTTCCAAGCGACATGATCGATTTTAAAACCATCCAGGCATATCAGGACACATCCGATGCCCTCGTGGAAGTTGACCGGGATCACGATCTTGCCATGATGTTCACCTCCGGTACAACGGGAAAACCAAAACCCGTGCTTCACACCCATTTTTCCATCAATAACACGGCCATTGGCAACGGCATGACCTATTTTGTCCAGAAGGATGATAATTATCTGTTCTTTTTACCCTTGTATCACAGTGGCACCATGTTTTTATGGGCGCCCTTTTATGCCACCGGCGCAACCGGAACGATTATCAGGGATTTCCGTGATCCCAAATGGATCATTGAAGCCATTGCCGAAGAAAAATGTACAGACATGCTCTTTGTGGTTCCCATCGGCATTGCCGTTTTAAACGCCATTGCCAAGGGTGATCTGAAACTTGAGAATTATGACCTTTCTTCATGGAAATATATGGAGATCGGTGCCCAGCCGGTCCCCTTCGATATCATGAAGCTTCTGGTGGAAAAACTGCCCTGTGCCGTGTCCAATATTTACGGCATTACCGAGGGCGGGGGCGGTGGCTTGTTTAATCTCTATCCCGAGGATGTTCTTTCAAGACCGGGCTCCATCGGAAAACCAACCTTTGGCGTTGAAGCCAAAATTGTGAGTCCGCTGGGAGATGAAATTCCTGACGGTGAGGTCGGAGAGCTTATCTTCCGTACACCCCGCATGATGCGGGAATATTATTCAAATCCTGAAAAAACAAAAGAAACCTTAAAAAATGGTTGGCTTTATACCGGAGATTTATTAAAGAAGGACAAAGAGGGATATTTTTACATTGTGGACCGGATGAAAGACATGGTCACCAGCGGTGGTGAGAATATTTTCCCGGTTGAAATCGAAGACGCCCTCATGGATCATCCCGACATTGATGATGTCGCATGTATCGGATATCCGGATGACAGACTGGTGGAAATCGTACTTGCCGTTGTCCAGATGAAAGAGGGAAAGCAGTTGACCGAAGAGGAAGTGTTTGAGTTTGCAAAATCCAAACTGTCTCTCTATAAGGTGCCAAGAAAGGTTGTTTTTGACCGGGTGCCGCGGAATCCCACAGGAAAGCTCATGAAACCGCAACTCAGGGAAAAATTTACCGGGCGAAAGGAGGCATTTAAAAAGTTAGATTAATAAGAGCTAAAGAAAAGGAATAGCGGCATTTTTACAGTAGTAAGTTCTTAATAATAACATTATCACAAAAAAAGGAAGGTTTTTTATGAAGAGACATCTGGTATTAAACTTTGGTATTTTTGCTTTTTTATTGACAGGCTTGCTATTGGTATTTGCTCCCAGCTCCGTAATGGCTCAAGATGAAGTCAAACTGAATGTTGCGAATTTTTTCCCGGCACCTGCCGAACACAGCGTAAATATTGAAGCATGGGGCAAAGAAATTGAGAAAAGGACGAACGGCAAAATAAAAATGACTTTCTTTCATGGCGGTACCCTAGCACCGGCAGATCAGATTTATGATGCGGTCGAAAAAGGGATTGCCGATGTCGGACTGAGCTGTTTTGCCTATACACGCGGCAAATTCCCTTTGACGGAAGTTCTTGACCTCCCGCTGGGGATTCAGGATGGTGTTACGGCTACCCGTATGGCAAATGCCTACTATAAAAAATTTATGCCCAAGGAACTGGATGGGGTTAAAATTCTTTATGTCCATGGTCATGGCCCAGGCTTGGTTCATTTAGCCAAGAAACCGGTCAATACCCTGGAAGACATCAAGGGTATGAAAATCAGATCAACCGGTCTTGCTTCAAAAATCGTTACAGCCCTGGGAGCTTCTCCTGTCGGAACAACCATGCCTGAAACCTATGAGTCCTTGAGAACAGGCGTTGTAGAAGGTGCAATGGCTCCTTTTAATGCCCTCAAGGGGTTTAAATGGGGAGAAGTTATCAGTTATTCCGTACTCAGTTATGGCGCCAGCTATTCCACGGGCTTTTTTGTTGCCATGAATAAGGCTAAATGGAATGCACTGGCCCCTGAAACCCAGAAAATATTTGAACAGGTTAATGAAGAATGGATTGAAAAAACAGGCGCTCTCTGGGATACGGCGGACCAGGACGGAATCAAATTCGTTACTGAAAAGGGAGGCAAGACTATTGCCCTGTCAAAAGAAGAAAACGACAAATGGGCTTCGATGGTCAGCCCCTTAAGGAATGACTATGTGGAAGCCAGTAAAAAATTGAATCTGCCCGGCGATGAAGCCCTTAAATTCTGCCAGGATTTCATTCAGGCCAATACAAAAAAGAAATAATCGGTTAATGATTTCATTTCGGGGGAGCAGTCGTTCTTTAAAAAGAATTCATCATCGGCTCTCCCCTCTTTATTCCCCCCTAAGCCGGTACAGGCTTGATGGGATGGATTCTCTTATTTAAAGTTTTGGATACAATTTTGGAGGAGAGGTATGACAGGGTTTCTCTGGTTTACCGAAAAAACAAGTAAATTAATGGATATCATTGCGTATACAGCCTTGACTTCTATCATGCTGCTGACCGTAACCGATGTCGTCTTAAGAAGATTTTTTAATGCTCCCATTGTTGGAACCTATGAGATTGTAGGCATGTTGGGGGCAATCGTCCTCGGCTTTGGTCTACCGCTCAGTTCCTGGCTAAGGTCACTGATCTATGTTGATTTTATTGTTAAAAAATTTCCGCAGAAAGGCCAGGACATCATAAATATCACGACAAGGATTGTTGTCATCATTGTTTTTCTGACCATTGGGTATCATATGATTCAATATGGTACAGAGCTTATGGTATCCAGGGAAGTTTCCATGACGAGAAGGATTCCATTTTACCCCATCGCTTATGGGTTGGCCATTTCCAGTTTTGTTCAATGCTTAGTGCATGTCGTCGATATCATTAAGATCTTCGGAGGGGAATATGAGTGAAGTAGAGTATGGCTTAATCGGATTAGCCGTTGTTCTTGGCATGTTCCTTACTGGGATAGAGCTTGCCTTTGCCATGATTGTCGTCGGGGTCGTCGGCTTCGGGACCCTAATCTCCTGGGATGCAGCACTCAGCCTTCTGGTCAAAGATATCTTCAATGTTTTCAATTCTTACAGTTTTACGGTCATCCCCCTTTTTGTTCTCATGGGCCAGGTTTCCTTTAACGCCGGTATCGCGAAAAGGCTTTTTGATTTTGCCCATAAATTTGTCGGCCATATTCCAGGAGGACTTGCCATGGCGACAGTTGTTGGCGCTACGACGTTCAAAGCCATCTGCGGATCTTCTCCTGCAACGGCTGCCACCTTTGCCTCGGTTGCCGTTCCTGAAATGGACCGGTATGGGTACGGCAGAAAACTTTCCACAGGTATTGTGGCATCTGTCGGCACCCTCGGTGTTCTTCTGCCGCCAAGCGTTACGCTGATCATATATGGTATCATTACCGACTCATCCATTGCCAGACTTTTTCTGGCAGGTATTTTCCCAGGCTTGATTATCGCTTTTCTATTTGTCTGTGTGATTTTCGGCTGGTGTAAAATAGACCCTAAAATTGGCCCGGTCAGTCCAAAATCAACCTGGGTAGAGCGATTCAAAACACTTCCGGATGTTCTCGTGGTGGGTGTTATTTTTGTTCTCATCATCGGTGGGATATTGTATGGGTTTTTCACACCGTCAGAGGCTGGCAGTGTGGGTACATTTCTTGTTCTGCTGTTGGCAATTTTTAAAAAAGATATCAATTTTCAGGGATATATCAAGTCTGCATCAGAGTCTATCCGGACCGCCGGAATGGTTCTCTCCCTCATTGCCGGGTCAACCGTTCTCGGCCATTTTATTGCCATAACAAAGATCCCCTTGATCACTGCCGACTGGCTTGTCAGCCTTAATCAGCCGGCATGGGTTATTGTCGCCATGATTTCAATTATTTACCTTGTCGGCGGGTCTTTTATTGATGATATTGCCTTCATGATTCTGGCCACCCCGATTTTTTACCCGGCTATTTTGAAACTGGGATATGATCCCATTTGGTTTGGAATGCTGGTTGCCATAACGGTCATGGTAGGTGTGATTATTCCGCCCATGGCAGTTGTGGTCTTTATTGTCAGCAAAATTACCAAAACCCCTTTAAGTGTTGTTTATTCCGGGGTTTATCCTTTTCTGATCAGTCTTTTCGTGGGATGGGTCTTGGTTTTCCTTTTCCCGGGGATTGCAACATTTCTGCCGAACCTGTTGATGAAATAATGGATAGCAGATTTGATGGGCTGTCGGACGTTGACAGTGATATGGCTTAAAAAAACGAGGAGGAAAAAGAAATGACGCATTCAATCCTGGATGGTAAAAAAATACTGGCTGTTGATGATGAACCTGATGTGCTGGAGGTGATAGAGGAAGAAATAGCCGGTGCATGTCAAAATTGCGTATTTGCAAAGGCAACTAATTATGAAGATGCGGCAAAATTGCTGGAGTCTAATCATTATGACGTTGTAATTCTGGATATTATGGGAGTCAGAGGGTTTGATCTTCTGGAGATTGCTGTAAAGCATCATTTAAAGGTTGTTATTTTTACAGCCAATGCCATCACTCCGGAAGCGCTTAAAAAAACGTATGAAATGAAAGCCCGGGCCTATCTGCCAAAAGATAAGCTAAGTGATATTGTGGAATTTCTGGAAGATGTTCTTAAATATGATTATGATACAGGCTGGAAGCGCTTGATGGGAAAATTGCATGGCTTTTTTACGGATAGATTTGAGTCGGACTGGCAAAAGAAAACCGGCATGAACTGGAAGGAATGGATGAAATAAAGGAAATAAGTCTGACTCCATTAAGCCTTTACAAAGGAACTACCAAGGCCAATTGCTCAAACTAGGGAGTGCCTTCCTCCCCGCCTCTATGAAAAAACTTTTTTTTTATACTTCGGAGAAAAGTATGTCAAAAATTTATTTTTAATCTGTTTTTAATCTTTAGCTTGATCATGGTCATCATCCCCGGATAAAGGCTTTAATATCTGTTTCGGTTACAGTATGGTTTTTACAGCTTGAGAATCCGATTGATTTTGTGATACACGTCATCATGGCAGAATTCCCATTTATATCTTCATATAGTGTGAGCCTTTTTATGAAAGGTCCGTGTTTGATCCATATTCGGTCAATCGTTTATAAACCGGAAAAAAAGGATGAAAAATGATAGATTTTCTGAGACAGATGCCAAAGGCAGAGCTTCACATTCATATCGAAGGCTCCCTTGAACCGGAACTGATGTTCAGGCTGGCCCGGAAAAATAATATCCAACTGCCCTTTGATACCGAGGAACAGATCCGGGAGGCTTATCGGTTCAGCGATCTTCAATCCTTTCTCAATATTTATTATCAGGGTGCCGGCGTATTGCAGACCGAAGCGGATTTCTATGATATGACCTTTGCCTATCTTGAACAGTGCCTTTCACAGAATATCATCCATACGGAACTATTTTTTGATCCCCAGACCCATACGGATCGCGGCATTGATTTTGAAACGGTTGTTGCCGGAATCTGCCGTGCCCTGAGCGAGGGAAAAAACAAATTTAATATCAGCAGCCGCCTGATTCTTTGCTTTCTGCGGCATCTGGGTCCGGCCCGTGCAATGAAGACCCTGGATCAGGCCCTGGCGTATAAGAATGAGATTATCGGTGTGGGGCTTGATTCTTCAGAGCTGGGGTTTCCGCCGGACCAATTTAAGGGAGTATTTGAGAAAGCACTGGACAATGGGTTTTTGACCGTTGCCCATGCCGGGGAAGAAGGCCCTCCGGATTATATCTGGCAGGCCCTTGACCTGTTGAAAACAAGGAGGATTGATCATGGGGTCCGCTGCATCGAAGATCCGGAATTGATGAGGCGTCTTCTTGAAGAACAGACGCCCCTGACGGTCTGCCCCTTATCCAATATAAAGCTAAAGGTGTTTCATCAGATGAAGGACCACAATATCCTTTCTCTTCTGGAAAAAGGGCTGAAGGTGACGGTGAATTCCGATGACCCGGCCTATTTTGGCGGCTATCTCAATGAAAATTTCATGGCCTTGCACAAGGACCTGGGAATGAACAAAAATCAGGCCGTCAGGCTGGCAAAAAACAGTTTTGAAGCCAGCTTTCTTGATCCTGGGGAAAAGCAAATGGCTGTTCTTCGCCTTGAAACCTATGCAAAGGGATCAGAATAATTCCAATTGTATGGTTTCCTGGATATTGGTTTTTTTCTTCGACACGGTATCAGGAGGCGCAAAGGTTTCCCCATGCCCGCAGAAATCCGGTTGCGGGTCATCGGAATAAATGGCGCACATTGATGTTTCGTTTGTTTGCGTGACCTTAATTAATTCATGAAGGATAAGCTCTTTTTCCTGAAGGGTGATGACCGGGAATCCATAGGGCAGGTTCCTGTGTTTGATGGGTTTTCCCGCGGCGGTTCTTTCTGCAATAAAGGAAAGATGGGCATTCAGCCGGGTTTCCGTGATTTCCCCGGCAAGGTGAATGATATTGTTTTGAATCCCCATAATGGAATCGAGAAATTTTGGTTCTATTTCACATCCGATACTGTTTCTTCCTGCGGTCATGGCTGCCGCCAGGGTGGTCCCGGTACCCAGGAAGGGATCAAGGACAATATCGTTGTTGACGGAATACATATTGATAAGCCGGTAGGCCAGTTCAAAGGGAAAGGCTGCACTTCTTTTCCTTAGCTCCTTATCATGAAGTCCCTGCCGACTGCCTTTGATATCAAACCAGATGTCTGAAAAATAAAGATTTCTTTCTTCCCAGAAAATGGCGCTTTGTCTCCGGTTATGTTTTTCAGAGTCCTTTGAAAATTCACGTTTGCCGCCTTTTCTCAGGATCAGGATATATTCATGTTCCAGGGTAACATAGGCACCGGCCGGAAGCATGCCTGAACCCATGAATTTATTGGGTGCATTGGTCTGTTTGCGCCAGATAATGGCCGGTAGTGCCGTAAACCCGATTTGAAGGAGATACCAGAGAATCCGGGTATGATTGGAATAAATGGCAAAATCCGAATGAATGGTTCTTACGGCATCCCCGATATTGATGCAGGCAAAGCCGCCTTTTTTCAAGACCCTGAAAGCTTCGTCCCACACGGGATCAAGTATCCGGTGCATGAGTTCAAAGGCCTTTTGTCCTTCGCCTTTTTTCAGGGCCTGGTCAACTGCTTTGTTTTGATTGCTAAAAAGGTCATCCCACATTTCAATCATGGGATAGGGAGGAGAGGTAACAATGAGGTCAACACTGTCGGATGGAATTTTATCAAGCTTTGCCGCATTCCGGATCAGGATGGTATGGGAGGTTTCCATGGGTGTTTTATGTCCTTTGGGTTATTATTTCAAAATATGGGAGCTGAGTATATCAGCCTGAAAATGCTTTGTATAGGGATTTTCTCCTGACAAAAAGAGGAAATTTTTCACAGGGCTTTTAGCCTGGACTGGATATTTGCCATAAGAAACTTTGCATAACCCGTTCCAGGGTGATCACCTTACGTCCGCTGGATGGATATTGCTACAAATTCTAAGATTACCTTTGCTGACCGCCATGAACTCGCTCATTCTTCGCTCAAACAGCATG
>JANNUH010000099.1:0-7236 GCA_031395015.1 Desulfobacterales bacterium
CATGCTGTTTGAGCGAAGAATGAGCGAGTTCATGGCGGTCAGCAAAGGTAATCTTAGAATTTGTAGCAATATCCATCCAGCGGACGTAAGGTGATCACCCTGGAACGGGTTATGCAAAATTTCTTATGGCAAATATCCAGCGGAAAATAATTGGGTTTGATTGCTGTTTCAAGGTTTGCTATGGTGCTGAAAAACCCTTAGGTCTGGGTCAAGAGGAATTTGAGTTTTGTTCAATATCATCAAAAGCAATAGAATGGAAATCCTGATGCAGGGACTTTCATCCATCCTGACAGAAGCAGGAGACAATCCAATGATGCCCGAATGGATCGCAGTCCAGTCCAGGGGTATGAAGCAGTGGATTTCCCTCGAACTGGCAAAGCGCCGGGGGATTTCTGCCAATATGCGTTTTGTATTCCCCCGGCCCCTGGTGGATGAGCTTTTGTCTCATTTTGCACCCTTTGAAAATCAGGATGAAACAGTGAGTGAAGATTTTTTTTTCTGGTCTGTTATGAAACTCATCCGGGAAAACAGATCATTAAAAGAATTGTCCGGCATTGAAGCCTATATCCGGGAGGATGCCACGGGCAAAAAATTGTTTCAGGTCTCCCGGAAAATCGCAACACTCTTTGATGATTATGAGGTTTACCGCCCGGACATGCTTTTAGACTGGCAGAAGGGGCGTCATAACAACATCATGAAAGACCCTTCTGCCGAATGGCAGGCCTTTCTTTTTCAGAAGATGATGATGACCCGGCCTGAGCAGGATCTTGCCTTCAAGGCCCAGGCCTTTTTTCACGGGTTTGCAGAAGAAAAATTCAATGTGGACGGCCTTCCGCCCCAGATTTCCCTTTTCGGCATTTCCAGCCTTCCGGAACTTTTTTTGCAGGTGTTTGAAAAAGTATCCGCAGTCATGGACATTCATCTGTTTTTATTGACGCCTTCCAGCCGGTTTTTTTTTGATATCCGGTCGGAACGGGAGATGGAGAAAAAAGCAGTCAAAGAAGGGAAGGCCCTGGAATTCTTATTTGATGAACCTGTGAACCCGCTTCTGTCTTGCCTTGGAGCTTCCGGCATCCGGTTTCATTCCAGCCTTGAAAACTTTCAATACCAGGAACCCTTTGAAGATCTCTTTCTTGACCCGCTTGGTGAAGGCTCAGGTTCCATGCTTTCTGTGCTTCAATCGGATATCCTGAATCTTTATCATAGAAAAGAAGGGGGAGAGACCCTGCCCCTGGCTGTTGATCCTTCAGACACCTCCATGGCTGTCCATGCCTGCCATTCACCCATGCGGGAAGCCCAGGTGTTAAAAGACCTTCTCCTGGATGAATTTGAAAAAGATCCGGATCTTGCCCCCCATAATATCATCGTCATGATGCCGGACATTGAGGCCTATGCCCCCTTTATTGAATCCGTGTTCTCCCTTGAAACGCCCTTGCCCTTTTCCATCAGCGACCGGAGGAAAAGATCGGAATCCGAACCTTTGGAAGCCTTTTTAAAGATCCTGGCGCTCCAGGGTTCGAGGCTTGAGAAAAGCCTGGTTCTGGACCTTCTGCTCTCTGAATCCATTGCAAAAAAATTCAGGATTACACTTGATGATGTGGCAAAGATCGAACAGATGGCCGACGATGCAAACATCCTCTGGGGACGGGATGCAGATCACCGGCAGGCTTTGGGATTTGATCCTTTTGAGGAAAATACCTGGCAGTTCGGATTGAACCGGCTTTTCATGGGCATGGCCATGCCGGAAGGATATGACGGCCTGGTCCAGGGGATTCTGCCCTGTGAGTCCTTTGAAGGGCTTGACCTGGAAGTTCTGGGCAAATTGGCTGCCTTCTGCCAAGCCCTTTTTTCCGGGCTTTCCAGCCTTGAGGGCGAAAAAACCATGGAAACCTGGATGCGGGTGCTACGGCAATTGGCCCGTTCATTGCTGGATGAAAATTCAAAAAATAATGAAGACCTGCTTTTCCTCATGGAAACCCTGGATGAGCTTGAGTCCGGCGCAGAAAAAGCAGGATTTGCAGATGCGGTTTCCTTTGACGTGGTGCATTCCCTCATGGCCCAAAAGCTTGATCTCAATATCTCCCAGGGAAATTTCATGTCCGGGAACATCACCTTCTGTAATATCCTGCCCATGCGCAGCATTCCCTTTAAAATTGTTGTGCTCATGGGAATGGATGAAACCGCTTTCCCCAAAAAGGTTTTTTCTCCCGGCTTCAACCTCATGAAAAAATTTCCGCGACCGGGGGATAAAAACGAAAGGCATGAAGATCTCTATCTTTTCCTGGAAACCCTTTTGTCGGCAAGGCAAAAACTCATCATCACCTATGGGGGGATGAGCATAAAGGATAATTCTTTGATTCCATGTTCAGGTGTTGTGAGTGAACTCATGGAGGTCATGGATCAGAGCTTTATTTTCCCGGAAGGATACCAGTACCGGTTTTTCCACCCCCTTCATCCCTTTGATGCAAGTTATTTTGACAGTTCAGGTCCGTTTTTTTCCTATTCAAAGGACAATTGCCGGATGGCAGCAGCGCTTTTATCGGAAAGGCAGGAAAAGAAACCCTTTATGGGGGCCAAGGACAGGGGAAAACAGGAAGAACCGCTTATGTCCATTTCCCTTGACGACATCATCCGTTTTTTCAGAAACCCCATTGAAGGATTTGTAAAACAAGGGCTGAATATCACCCTGAAACCCCTTGAAGAAGAAAAAGAAGACCGGGAAGCCTTTACCGTGGCCGGGCTGGATCAGTATCTTCTGGGAAGCCTGCTGCTTGAAAAAAAAGCCTTGCTGCCCCATGAAACAGTATCTCATGAAGTTGGCCTTTATCCGGTTTTAAGGGCCATGGGAAGCCTTCCGCCCGGAAGAAAAGGCAGGCTTGAATATGAAAAGCTCATGGCCCTGGCAGAGCCCCTGATCCGGGAGGCAAGAAAGATATCGGCCATGAAACATCTGCCACCCATCGTTGCTGAGGTTGATGTGGACGGAGTCAGGGTTTCCGGGCAAATAACGGATATCCGGGAAGAAGGGGCCTATATCATGGGTTTTGGAAGGCTGAACGGGGCAAGGCTTTTGTCTGCCTGGATCAGGCACCTGTTTTTAAATGCAGCCGGGCCAATGGATTATCCAAAACAGACCTTTCTTTTTGGGCGGGACCCCAAAGGTAAAAAACCGGTATTCACTTACAGGTTCCAGGAGCTGGGACAGGATGCCGGTCTTTATTTGAAGGAACTGGTCAAGATTTTTAAAAAAGGGATGAAGGAACCCTTTTATTTTTCCTGTGAAACCTCATTTCAGCTTGCCGAGGCCCTGTCCCCAGATGGGTTTGCCCTGACTGAAGAATCCCTATCCAAAGCCCTGGGCCGGGCAAAGAAATTCTGGTATGACCGGCATCAGGGAACAGGGGAAAAGGAAAACCGGTATGTGGGGCTCTGTGTTGAAAATAATGATCCCCTGGAAAATGTATCAACCCTTCTTTCCTCCGGATTTGCTGAAAATGCGGTGGAGGTTTTCAGGCCCTTGCTGGAAAATCGGAAGGAACTGCCATGAAAGCCCTGGACCCCTTTGATATTGATCTGAAAAAATCCACCCTTATCGAGGCCAGTGCCGGAACCGGGAAAACCCACACCATTACCACCCTTTACTGCCGCCTTGCGGCCGAGGGATATCCTTTGGAATCCATCCTGGTGGTGACCTTTACGGAAGCGGCAGCGGCAGAACTGAAACTCAGAATCAGGGGAAGGCTTTTCCAAGCCTTGAAGAATCTGTCTGATCCTCCCCCGGGCAGTCAGGCAGGCACCATCAAGGATGATCTTTCACGGTTTTTGAGCCGTCAGCCTGACCCGGCATTGATTCAAAGAAGATTAAAACTGGCCCTCACCTGTTTTGACCAGGCCGCCATCATGACCATTCATTCCTTCTGCCTCAGGGTATTAAAGGAAAATGCCTTTGAAAGCCGCTCCCTCTTTGATATCGAGCTTATGCCGGACCGGTCCGCATTTTTGCGTCAGAAGGGCTATGATTTTTTCATGGGCCGTGTCAACAATCAAGACCCCTTGTTCCTGAAATTTCTGGAGCTTCAGAAGGTGACCCCGGATCACTTTATTGATATGTTCAAGGCAGTGGTGTCTAGACCGGGGATTCTCATCAGACCCATTCCTGAACCCGGTGAAATGGATTTTGACCTTTACCGGGGAACCATTAAAAAAATCAGGGATATTCTGATCAGCCGGGAAAAGGAGATCTGCGACCTCATCCTTAACCATTCCGGGATTGACAAACGAAGCTATACCAAACGATACGTCCCGGCCTGGCTTTCTCAAGGTCTTCTGAAGATTGAGCAGGACGGCGACACTGCCCTGTTTGAAATGACCGAGAATGGGGACAGCCTTTATAAATTCACCCGGACAAGGATAGCGCAAAAAACCAAGCCGGGCGAAAGACCGCCGGAACACGGGTTTTTTGATCTCTGCGAAGAGCTACTGGACTTCCATCAGGAGTTTGAAAAAAGTCTCATCCGCCTTAAAATAGACTTTCTGTCTTTTTTCAACACAGAGCTCGAAAAAATGAAAAAGGCCCAGGGCCTCTGCTTTTTTGATGATTTGATCAACGATCTTGCTTTGGCCCTTAAAGGCGAAGGGGCGGATCTGCTTCAAAAAGCGGTCCGGCAAACCTGGGCTGCCTGTCTCATTGATGAATTTCAGGACACAGACCCGGCCCAGTATGATATTTTTTCAAGGCTTTTTTTAACCCCAGGCACACCGTTTTTCATGATCGGAGATCCCAAGCAGGCAATCTATGGGTTCAGGGGAGGGGATATCTTTGCCTATCTAAAAGCCTCGACCCAAAGTGAAGAAAAATTTACCCTTGAAAAAAATTACCGATCTTCTCCAATGCTGGTGAAAGCGGTCAATACGGTTTTTTCAAAGGCTGAAAATCCTTTCTTATATAAGGACATCGCCTTTTTAACGGTTGGCACCCCAGAGACGGCTAAAAATCTTCTGATGAAAGAAAACACACCAATGCCGCCACTTCAGTTCTGTTTTATTAAAAGGGAAGGCATGGCCTTGGACAAGGAAGGCTATATCAGCCGGGAAACTGCGGAGAGACTGGTGCCCAAGGTTGTAGCCGAGGATATCTTATCCCTTCTGCAATCGGAAAAGCGTCTGATAAATAAAAAAGCGGCTGACTCGGCACCCCAAAAGATCAGCCCCGGTGATATTGCGGTTCTCGTCCGGACAAATGTCCAGGCGGAACAGATGCAAAAGGCCCTGTTTTTTAAGGGGATTCCATCCTATCTCTCCAAGACCGGCTCTGTTTTTGATTCAAAAGAGGCCCTGGACCTTTATGATATCCTCTGGGCGGTTTATCAGCCGGAGAACAAGGGCAGTCTTTTTGCCGCCCTTTGCACGTCGGTGTTTAATTTTTCATCTCAAAAGATTTCAGACCTGAATCAGGAAGAAGATCGGTTTTGTGAGTGGCAGGATCGGTTCCGGGAATACAGGGCTATCTGGGAAATTCGGGGCTTTGTTTCCATGATCATGGCCTTGTTTCACTCGGATGAGGCGTTTTTAAAAAAAGAGACCGGGCTGGAGGAAAGAGGACTCACCAATTTTTATCACCTTTCGGAACTGGTTTCAAAGGCCTGCCTTGAGCAGCACTTCTCGCCCCATTACCTCCTGAAATGGTACGGACGGCAATTGTCAAAGGATGTAAGGGATGAATCCGTGGATGAACTCAGGCTTGAAAGCGATAAAAAAGCCGTGGCCATTGTGACGTTTCATAAAAGCAAAGGGCTTGAATATCCGGTGGTATATCTTCCCTTTCTCTGGGAAGGGACAAAAAGATCCTCCCGGGAAAATATTCTTTTCCATGACCCTGAAAAAAATCATGATCTGACCCTGGACCTTGGATCAAACGACATGGAAACTGCCCGGTTGTATTTTGAAATGGAAGAAAGGGCGGAGCAAAGAAGACTTCTATATGTGGCATTGACAAGGGCCTCGGCCCTGTGCAGGATTGTCTGGGGAGGATTCAAATCCGTTGAGGCTTCGGCCCTTGGGTCGCTTCTGCATCCTGACGGGTGTAAGGATGATCCGGCCATGATAACGGATCTTGAGCGGCTTTTATCCGATTCAAAACAAAGCATTTTAATGGAGGTTTTTACCCATGGAGCAAAGGGGCGGTTCAAGCCCTTGACCCCGGAAACACTTGACTTGTCGGCAAGGCAGACCCGCCAGAGGATCACTTCAGCCTGGAAGATGTCCAGTTTTTCATCCCTTACCCATGATTCGTCCCATGAAATTTTTGAAGGCCATTTGACTGATATGGCCAAAGAAAAATCAAGGCCGATCACCCTGGCGCTTTTCCCAAAAGGTGCAGGAACCGGTGATTTTTTTCATTCCATATTTGAAACCCTTGATTTTGCAGGAGACCCGGAAGCCATCCCGGAACTTGTTCAAAAAAAGGCGGGCAGGTCCGGTCTTTCAACTCCCGGACTTCTTGATACAGCCCGGCAAAGCATTAAAGAAGTGCTTGAGACAAGGCTCATCAAAGGGCCTTTTGGCTTCTGCCTGAAAGATATCAAAAAACAGAACCGGATCAATGAAATGGAATTTGTCTTCCCGGTGAACCCGTTCCGGATCTCATCCGTAAAAGAGGCCTTGGAACAGTCCGGCCCGGATTCACCGGCAAAAGAGTATGCCAAAAGGTTGCCTCAGCTTTCCATGGATGAATTTAAAGGATTCATGAAAGGGTTTATTGATCTTGTGATTCGGCATCAGGGAAAATGGTATATTGTGGATTACAAAACCAATTTTCTCGGAGACACCTATGGTCACTATTCAAGGCAGACCATGACCGATGCCATGGCAGAGAACCATTATTTTCTGCAATATTTTCTGTATGTGGCCGCCCTGCATCGATATCTTGAATCAAGGATGAAATCCTATGATTATGATACCCATTTCGGGGGTGTGCTCTATCTTTTCATCCGGGGAATGCACCCGGATTTCGGCCCGGATTCCGGGGTTTTTTTCCACCGGCCGCCTGAAACCGCCATCCCCTTTTTCTGCGGATGATTTATAATGAATATCCTGAACTGGATATTTGCCATAGGAAATTTTGCATAACCCGTTCCAGGGTGATCACCTTACGTCCGCTGGATGGATATTGCTACAAATTCTAAGATTACCTTTGCTGACCGCCATGAACTCGCTCATTCTTCGCTCAAACAGCAT
>JANNUH010000101.1:0-1914 GCA_031395015.1 Desulfobacterales bacterium
GTGAAGTCAGAAACAAGGAAGATTTAATACCGGAATATCTGCTGATAATCCCGTCCTTATTTACGAAGACGGCAAAGAAACCAGAGATTTTGTTTATAGAGGACGTGGTTCAATCCATATGTCTTGCGCTTGAAAATCAGAAAAGCTTTGGGGTTTGTTCCAAAAATTGATTTGCAGGAAGGGCTTAAAAATTTTGTAGCCTGGGCAAATCAACAACCTGCCGGAATCGATTTTTATGAAAACAAAGAAGGACCCTGACAAGACCCCTTTATATCTGTCTTGGCGCCCGGTTAGGCCCAAATACATACAGCGGCGGCACCATACCGGACCCTCCGTTAACCATTATCGGATCCAACACCATTATTGGCGAAGATGCTCTATTGTATTCTCGTGCTATTGAGGGCCGGCATTTGTCGAATGCAACCATTAATATCGGAGATAATGTTACGATCGGTGCAAAAAGCATCATCATGTCCGGTGTGAAAATCGGCAATGGGTCTATAATTGCTGCCGGGTCGGTTGTTTTGAAAAAGACTGAAATCGGCAGCAATGAAATATGGGGTGGGGTTCCTGCAAAATTTATAAAAAAGGTTGAAAAAGGATAAAGGCAAAACTGAGCGTTTTGGTGAAGACTATGCCTTCCTGAATTTCGCTGGAGTACAAGCGTTATATTCCAGCCCGCCCGGTATTTCTTCCACAAATGGAGTTGCGTAGAAAGTACTCATAGAACATCAAGCGCCTTCCCGATTCAAATTTTTATCGTTTACTCTTGAAGCAACACAAGGGTTGTGTTATTTTATAAGCTCAATCATCAATTTAATAACGGGGGCAATCATGACCGCAACTAAAATCCGGACAAATGTCTATCTCGATGAAAATGTCAAAGAAAAAGCCAAAGAGATTTACAAAAGGTATGGCGTCAGTTTAAGCGAAGCAATTAATATGTTTTTAGTACAATCTGTTTTAGAAAGGGGGCTTCCTTTTGAAATGAAAATACCCAATGACGAGACTATCAATGCCATGAATGAAATTCGCGAAGGGAAAACCGAATCCATATCTTTTGAAAAACTTCAGGAAGAAGCCAAACAGTGATCAATTTAGAACGAACCAAGACTTTTATCAAAGATATATCCAGAATTAAATTTACCGATACCCAATATAGCAAATACATTCTTTATGTTGGTAAACTTCTTCATGAAGAATCCTTGCCGTATGAAGCAAGAGATCATCATCTTGTGGGCAATTGGGGAACGTTTAGAGAGTTTCATATTAGTGGAGATTTACTTGTCATTTATAAAGTCGAAAAAGGGATATTGTATTTGGTCAGGATTGGCACACACTCCCAGCTCTTCAAATAGCAGAAACAGACACTTTCTTTTTTTTGGCCTTTGAGTCGAATATACTGGACCCTCCGCTAACCATTATCGGGTCAACACCATTATTGGTGAAGATGCTCTATTGAAAATCGGCAATGGGTCTATAATTGCTGCCGGGTCGGTTGTTTTGAAAAAGACCGAAATCGGCAGTAATGAATTATGGGGTGGGATTCCTGCAAAATTTATAAAAAAGGTTGAAAAATGATAAAGGCAGAACTGAGCGTTTTGGTGAAGACTATATCGAGCTGGTGGTTAAAAACACTGCCCGGTTTTTTTCTCTGTTTCCGCAAGAATCGATTTTATTCTTTTCGCTGATATATCTGATTGTTCCAGCTTAGAATAAATCGTGACCATAATTATATCATCCCGGGTCTTCAGATAATAAATGCAACGATATCCAGAACGTTTTCCTTTTTGAATATCTTTGTTTTGAACCCTTACTTTGAAAATGGAAACATTAACCCCTGGAATCTGATCACCCGGTAATTGTCCCGATTCCAGAAGATCAATAATCGGCTGAACATCAGAACGGGGTCTG
>JANNUH010000104.1:0-96291 GCA_031395015.1 Desulfobacterales bacterium
AAAGCAGGATTGATCAGCCAGGTTTAATACAGTTTTATATGCGTAGTTCCTTTAATGAAGGACTGACAGTTCGTTGTGCAAAAGGCCGATCAGTCATGTTGGTTTCGCGCTCTATGGCTTCAGTTCGTCATCGACTTTTATTCCTGCTTTTAAAATGTTTTTTGGTAAAGGCTTTCTTTTAATTCATACATGGAATAAGTTCAAAACCAAGTTGGCTGGCCCTTTTTTTAATATTATCAATGGCCCTTTGTCTGGTCCTGGCATTCAAATAATCTTCACCAAGATCCATAAATGACTCCCCTTGTTTAATGATATTATAAATTGCTTTTGAGATCCGATGTGCAATTGCAACGATGGCTTTTTTAGCGCCACGCCTGGACTTTAATCTAAAATATTTGGCTCTGTAATATGAGTCTTTCTTCTTGACGGCTGCCCATGCGACCTCTATCAGGATTGTCTTGAATGGATGACTTCGCACAGAAGTCCTGCCGGTTTTTCTTTTGCCGGCACTCTCATTATTACCCGGACATAACCCAGCCCAGGATGCAAGCGCTCCCATGCAGATAAATTCGTCCAAAGTAACGCCGATTTCACTGACAATTGATTGGGCTGATTTTTTGTCGATGCCTGGAATTTCATCCAGGCGATTTAATAAGTCTTGATGTCCAGCGGTAAGTGTATCCATTCTCTTGGTTATCTCTAAGATATGTTTTCCAAAGGCTGTAATCATCTCCATCATGCCGACCAGTTGGAATCTATGGTGATCTTCAAAAAAACCTTGAATACTATGATGCAATTCCTTGGATTTTTCTTTCAGCCCCCTTTTGGCATTCTCCTTGATATTGGCTAAACTTAATTCAGACCCTTTGCATAATAAAGAAATCAGGTTGCAACCGGTCACCCCAAACAAATCAGAGACAACGGAATCAATTTTTATGTTGGCAGTTTCAAATAGTTTGTGAACACGTCTTTTATAATCAGCAAGGGATTCTGTATAGGTCCTTCTGAGCCGTGTCAGTTCTCTCCATTGACGGATCTCTTTCGGGGGAATGAAACTGCCTCTTAATAATCCATGTCTCAGGAGCCCTGAAAGCCATTTGCTATCACCGATATCTGTTTTGCGGCCTGGAACATTCTTAATATGCCTGGCATTTACAAGGATTATTTCCAGGTAACCCTCAAGAATATTGTGAACAGGGCGCCAATAGACTCCGGTACTTTCCATTGCTAATATCGGGCAATTATTATCTGTCAACCATTTTTTCAAGGCCATCAAATCATGGGTAAATGTCCCAAATTCTTTGATCTCATATTGTTCCAGGCCCTGCTCATCAATCTTTATAAGGCAGGCTGAAATTTTTTTCTTATGAACGTCTAATCCGCAACAAACAGGGTGAACAATTTGAATAAATGTGGTATCCAATCTTGTGGTCATAGCTATCCTCTTTATTTTATTGTGATGATAAAAAATTTGATAGTTATGACCATTCCTCTAATTTTTCAAGTGTTTCATTCTTTGTTGTGCCCGAAAGGGCATGGCTGTTGGTCAGTAATATAGGCTTTCATTTTTTAACTCCGTTCTTTTCACTTATATTAAGCCGAAATACCGTAAAAAAAATACATCAGGGTCATGACCACCATGATGAATAAAAAAGAGATACCGGTGCCGGCCCGGACATAGTCCACGACCTTGTATCCGCCGGGCCTCATTATCAGGGCGTTCACCTGGTGGGTGGGCAGGATAAAGGTATTGGAGGCGGCCAGGGCAACCAGCAGAGCCGCCATCCTTGGATCTGCATGACACTGAAGGGCCATGTTCATGGCAATCGGGATCATGAGAACCGTGGCGCCCACATTGGACGTCACCAAAGTGAAAAAAGAGGTTAAAAGACCGATGAGCAAAAACAAGACAAGGGGCGTAAGAAATCCCTGCATGAGATTGACCAGGCTTGTTGACAGATAAAGCGCAGCCCCGGTTTTTTCAAAGGCAAGACCCAGAGGGATGAGTCCTGCCAAAAGGAATACCGTCATCCAGTCAATTCCCCGGTAAGCCTCGTCCAGGGTCAGTACCCGTGTCAGGATCATGGCAATGGCCCCGGTGAGAAGGGCAATGGGCAATTGAACCTTGAATCCCATGGTCATAACAAGGGAAAATATAAAGCAACCGGCGGCTATTCCCGCTTTTTCAGGGTGCAGGACTGCATTTTTGATATGCTCGGTAAAGGCCAGGTCCTTTTTTAGCCGGATCAGGTGAAATTTTTCCCATTCCCCGAACAGGAGAAGGGCGTCCCCGGGCTGGATTTTTGTTTCTGAAATATCTTCAAAAACCACTGTGTTTTTCCTGAAAAGGGCAATGGGATTCACCTGGTATCGCTTCCGGAAATAAATCCCGTGAAGGGTTTTTCCCACCAGTTCCGATCGTGGCGTAACAACGGCTTCAATAATCCCGGCATTGTCCGGGGACATAATTTCGCCCATGAGATTGAGTTCATCATGCAATTCCCATCCCAGATCCTTTTTGAGGCGCTGGATATGATCCGGATTGCTGATGATGCCGATAACATCTCCGGGTTCAATGATATCCGACCTGGAAGGAACATGGATGGTTAGTTTTCGGCCCTTTGGCCCCTGCTTGCCGATGCAGATGACCGTGGAATGGTATTTGGGCCGGATGAAAAGCTCATCCAGTCTTTTTGTCGCAAAATCCTTGGGCACAGTCAGTTCATAGGCCTGATGGATCTCCAGGCCATATGTGTATTCAAGATCGTGGTCCAAAATACAAAGGTTTTCATCTTTTACGGGAACGGCCGGTAAAACGATTTTTCTGAAAACCATAAAATAGACAATGGCAGAAGCCACAAGGGCAATACCGATGGGGGTGACGCTGAAAAGGCCGAAGGGTTCAAAGGGTTTGCCTTTGACAAGGCCATGGCTGTTGGACCAGAAAGAGGCCATGAGATCATTTAACAGGATAAGGGGGCTTGAGCCTATCAGGGTGACGCATCCGCCAAGAACCGTGGCATATCCCATGGGGATGAGAATCCTTGATACAGGTACATTGACCTGGCGGCAGATCCGGTTGGCAACAGGGAGAAAAAGGGCAGCCGCTCCAATATTCTGCATAAAGCTTGAAATGAAAGCAACCGAAAGTGAAATCAGGGCCATGATCCTTGCCTCACTTTTACCGGCAAACCGGATGATGATCCTGGCCAGATGGTTCATGACCCCTGTTTTATCAAGTCCTTCCCCGATAATGAGAACCGCGATGATGGAAACCACGGCACTGGAACTCAGGCCCGATATGGCATCGGCAGACGAAATCACCCCGGACAAGGGCAGAAGAACTATCATGAGAAGCCCCACCATATCCACCCGGGCCACATCAAAAATGAAGAGCAGTGTCACGAATATCAGAAAACCGAATACGATTATCATGTCAGGAGTTAATGGGATGGGGGTCATTTTGTCCTCTGTTTTTTAATGCTCTGTTTTTTTTTCTGACTTTATGTAAGAATGCGGCAATAGTCAACACCTGTTAAGGGTGATCCATTACTTGGCAGGAAGGATAAAGGTCATGACCATTGATAAGGAAAAATAAGATGAAAAAAATCAATGACGTCCTTATGGGCAAAGATTCTTTTGAGGAAATTCTCATGGGTAATGAGGCCGTTGTCAGGGCCATGATTGAAACCGGGACAAAGGTAGTTGCATCCTATCCCGGCTCCCCAACCCCTGAGATCGCCACCGCCATCCTGAGTATTCCCGTGGATCAGCGGCCCTTTTATTTTGAATTTTCCGTCAATGAAAAGGTGGCAACGGAAGTGGCCTTTGGTGCGGCCCTGAACGGAAACCTGTCCTGTGCCTTTTTTAAGAGCGTGGGGCTGAACGTGGCCCTGGACAGCTTTGTCCAGTTGAGCCTCATGAATATCATAGGCGGCATGGTGGTGGTCCTGGGCGATGATCCCGGCGCCAATTCATCCCAGAATGAGCAGGACAACCGGAATGTCTATAAAATGTCCAGGGTGACGGTGCTGGAGCCTTCATCCCCCAGAGAAGCCTATGAATATTATAAACATGCCGCTGCCCTGGCCATAAAAGAACAGACCGTTGTAGTCCTTCGGCTCACCACCCATGTCTGCCACGCCCGTCAGAAAATCAGGTTCAGCGCTTATGAAAACTCTGTGCCTCCCAGGACGGATTTCAACCGGGACAACGGCCCGTATATTGCCTTGACCGTCATGGCCCTGGACATGAAACGAAAATCCATTCAAAAACTGAAACGGGCAGGTCTTTATATCAAAGAGATCGGCTTGAACAAGGAAATTAAATCAGGAAATAGCAGACATAAGGGCATCATCACCTCGGGCCTCACCTTTCTCTCTGTCCTGGATGTGCTTGAGCTGAGTTCTTACCAACCCGATATCCTGAAACTCGGAGCAGTGAACCCACTGGATCAGGAGATTATCCTTTCATTTTTAAATTCCCATGACGAGGTTCTTATCCTGGAAGAGCTGGATGATATCCTTGAGCTTCAGATAAAAGCCCTGGCCTTTGATCATGGCGTGAAAACAAAAATAACGGGCAAAACCGGAGACGAGGATTTTGTGGGCGAATACACGCCGGATAAAACCAGAGATAAACTTTCTGCTGCGTGGCCGGATATGGTTACACCGTCGCCGCTGCCGCCTGCCCTGCCTTTTCCCTTGCCCCCGAGACCAGCCCAGATGTGCCCCGGCTGCGGCCACAGGAGCGCTTTTTTCGCCATCAAAAAAGCCCTGGAAAAAGCCGATGTCACCGTGGCCGACATCGGCTGCCATACTCTCGGATATATGCCGCCCTATGAAATGGGCGAGATCCTTCTGTGCATGGGCGCTTCCAGCGGAATGGCCTCCGGGTTGTCGCTTTTTAACGATAAAAAACGGGTGGTGGCTTTTTTAGGGGATTCCACCTTTTTCCATGCCGGGCTCCCCGGTCTGATCAATGCCATATTCAACCATCACAATATCACCCTCATCCTCATGGAAAACGGCACCACAGCCATGACCGGGCACCAGGACCATGCGGGCAGCGTCATTCCCGTTGAAAATCTTCTGAAAGGCCTCGGCATTGAAAGCATCCTTTCCTGCGATACCTACAGCCAGTCAAAGCTGACGGAACTTGTTAAAACCTCCATGGCCATAAAAGGCATCAGCGTGGTGATTGCCAAACATCCTTGCATGCTTAAATTCACCCGGCAGAAGAGAAAGCAGAAAGGGTTTGTTCAGAACCATGTGGACATTGACCCGGAAATCTGCAACCAGACCCATGACTGCGTGGAACGGTTCGGCTGCCCGACCTTTATCCGGAAACCCGAAGGCAGTGTCGGCATCAACCTTGATCTCTGCATCGGGGACGGATCATGCCGTCAGACCTGCCCGGAAAAAGCCATTGTCTTTGATAAGGAGGTAAAATGAAATCCTTTAATATTCATATCACCGGTGTAGGCGGCCAGGGCATAGGCCTATTGAGTCAGACCATCTTACGAGGAATTGATCATGCAGGCATTAACGCCATTGCCGTGGACACCCACGGCCTTGCCCAGCGGGGCGGGATTGTGGTGTCGCAGATCCGGTGCGGCAATCAGGTTCATTCCCCCCTCATCATGAAAAACAGCGCGGATCTCGTCCTTGGCATGGAAATCCATGAGGCGGTCCGGGGTGCTTCCCTGGCCCTGAAAAAAGGCGGCATCCTTGTATTCCTGGATGTTTCCTGGCAGCCGCTTTCTGTGCGCCTTGGCCAGAGCCCTGAAATCACGCCGAAAGATGTGGCAAAGGCCTGCGAAATAATGGGTGCCACACCCATCCGGGTGGAAATCAAAACCATGGACGATGCGCGCATGCAGAATATGGCCCTTCTGGGTTCCGTTTCAAAACACGGCCTCATCCCCGGCGTATCAAAACAGCATTATGATGCTGCCCTGGAAGATCTTCTCTCCGGCGATATGCTGAAAAAGAACCGGGCTGTGTTTGATGCCTGGGCGGGTTGAGGAAGAGTGAGGGATTAGATTATGGGGAATAGAAAAATGACGCATGGAAGCAATAAAGGGGGGCAACCCGTTTCTGTAAAAACGCCAAGTCCTCTTCTTAATGACATCTGCAGCATGATAGAACAGACTCGCTCTTCTGTTGCAATAACCGTCAATGCTGGTTTGACCATCCTCTATTGGCGTGTAGGCCGGCGAATACAAGAAGATATCCTTCTGCATAACAGGGCGGAATACGGCAAACAAATTTTGCCGACACTGTCTGCAAAATTATTAAATGAATATGGTCGCGGCTGGAGCGAAAGAAATCTTGCCAATATGGTTCGTTTTGCGGAAGTTTTCCCGGATACCGGAATTTTGCACGCACTGTGTGCAAAATTGAGCTGGAGCCATTTCAAGGCCATTGTTTATATCGATGACCCACTCAAACGTGATTTTTATGCTGAAATGTGCCGCATGGAAGGCTGGAGCACACGGACCCTGTTTTCCAAAATCGATTCCATGCTTTATGAACGCACCGCCCTGTCCGTGAAACCGGATGAGTTGATTCAGTATGAGCTCAGGCAATTGCGGGAAGAAGACCGATTATCTCCGGATTTGGTTTTCAGAGACCCTTATTTCCTCGATTTTCTTGGACTTAAAGATCATTATTTTGAAAAAGATCTCGAAGATGCCATTCTGCGCGAGATGGAACAGTTTCTTCTGGAACTTGGAAGTGGTTTTGCTTTTTTGGCACGTCAAAAACGATTTCAGCTTGATCATGACGACTACTACATTGACCTTCTGTTTTTTCACCGGGGTTTAAACCGTCTGATTGCTGTCGAACTGAAACTGGGTGATTTCAAGGCAGAGTATAAAGGACAAATGGAGTTGTACCTTCGCTGGCTCAGCAAATACGAGCGTCGTCCGGAAGAAAACGAACCCCTGGGCATCATCCTCTGTGCAGGGAAAAAACAGGAATTGGTTGAAATCATGGAGCTGGACAAATCCGGTATCCATATCGCCGAATACCTGACTGAGCTGCCTTCCCGTGAATTGTTGAAAAAGAGACTCCATGGGGCGGTAGAGGCGGCGAGGGCAAGAATAGCATCTCTCCCTCAACAGTCCGCCGAAATTTCAGGTAAGGAATAGCCCGTGTTATGAAGACAATCAATACAGACATCATCCGCAGGGTTTCAGGTCCCTTTAACCTGAACACCTATGTTCTGGTCTGCAAAAATACCCGTGAGGCGGTCATCATTGATCCGGGGGGAGAAACAGACTCCCTGATTTTCCTTATGAGGGAAAAGAATCTCATCCCCTTAAGGATATTAAACACCCATGGCCATGCCGATTCTTATTTTTCCACCCAGGCTTTTAAAAAGGAATTTCCGGTTCCATCCTGCCTCCACGGGGATGATGACGATTTTTTCAGGGACCCGGATGTCCGGGAGAAAACCAGGAAGGCCGTGGGGCTTCCGCCTCCGTATCCGGCAGATATCAGGCTTGCCCATGGAGATGAAATCCGGTTCGGAGAAACCGGGCTGGCGGTCATTCACACACCCGGCCACACTCCCGGATCATCCTGTTTTTTATGTGAGGGACACCTTTTCACCGGCGATGCCATCTTTGTCGGCGAAGCAGGCCGGACCGATCTTCCGGGTGGTAACCTCCCCCAGTTGATCGAATCTATCAAAACCCGAATCATGCCCCTGGACCTTCAGACCATTATCCATCCCGGCCACCATCACGGAGAGGAATTTGAATCCACCCTGGAAAAGGAAATGACAGAGAACATCTATATTACGGATTTTATACTGGGTGAATGATATGGTCTATTATTTCAAATTGAATAAAATTGTACAATAAAGGTAGGGGTTATGGATATAGAAATATATTGTGATGAAACCTATCCTGATCTTCTTTGTTCAGGAAAGCCGCAGGCAAGGTATATGTTTATCGGTAGCCTCTGGCTGGAAAGCAAAGACAGGGAACAATACAAGTCCGAGATTCATGAGCTTCGCAATCAGCACAAAATCGGAGGCGAGTTTAAATGGGGCAAGATTTCTCCATCAAAAGAAGATTTTTACATATCCCTTCTTTCCTGGTTTTATTCAAAAGGTGAGAATCTAAGATTTCGTTGCATTGCAATTGATTATGATAAGGTCAATCTTGTCGTGTTTCATGAAAATGATCAGGAACTCGGATTTTATAAGTTTTACTATCAGATGCTGCATCATTGGATTCACGATTTTAACACCTATCGAATTTTTTGCGATTTCAAAAGCAATCGCCAACGGGACCGGCTTCAGGTTCTGAACAAATGCCTTGCGTTTGCTAATCTTTCTGCCCGGATTGATTCTGTTCAGGCAGTGCGTTCGCGTGAATCAGTCCTTGTGCAATTATCCGACGTTCTTGTGGGTGCAGCCTCAGCACGGTTAAATATGAAACTCACGTCAGGGTCGGCCAAAGAAAATATTGTCCTTCATCTTGAAAATTTGATCCAAAGGAGTATAGCTCCGACCAGCCTTGGTGAGAAAAAATTGAACATTTTCAAGATCAATCTAGCCGGGGGATGGTAGATGGCTTACCCTCCTCTGGTTATTTATGCTACGGAGGCCGAATACCGGTCTCATTATGAAACGGTATATTGTAGGGACCTGATTACAACCTTTGATGGAATAAACGTCCGGTTCCGGAAAAGGAATTTCTCTCATTGTTTTTATGAAAGTACAAAACGAAATCAAGAAAAGGATCAGTTTTCATCCCTAAGGGCAAGCCGTATGGATTGGATAAAGGCGGCACTGAAAGATCCTGCGGCTGATCTGTATGTGGGCTGGGATCGGAAGAGAAAATGTTATGACAAAAGCCACAGAGTGAGCGTTGTTGTCGGTAATTATATAGTCGTGATCCGTTTAACGGGAACAATGAAGGCCGAGTTTGTCACTGCTTATGTGGCCGACAGTGATTCAACCCTTGAACGGATCAGGAAAAGCCCCAGATGGAATGCAGACAGGAAGATATAAAAATACCGCTGATTTGCCAGGCGGGCTCAGCGGTATAAGCCTTTGCAGATTCTGCCACCACTGGTGGAGAACAATTGAACTTTAAAACAGGTAGGTACAATTGTCAACACTCATTTTCATCGACAGAACTTTATTCCATCCCGGCCACCACCAGGGGGAAGAATCTGAATCCACCCTGGAAAAGGAAATGACTGAGAATATACATCACGGACTTTATCCTGAGCAGTTATTATGAATATCTCTTTACACTAATTTCAAATATTGATACGGGTTTACTGATCAAAATTTTAAAAAGCAGGAGCAGATATTCTATTCTATATTTAAGGGGATGGCGGGTGAATGAAAAAACTGATGAGTGAACGTGACATCTGCACCAAATTCATTACGCCAGCCATTGAAAAAGCCGGGTGGCTCCAGCGACAAATACGCGAAGAAGTCTCACTTACAGACGGGCGTGTCATGGTAAGGGGCAATCTTGCTTCAAGAATAAAAAACCCGGGGATTGCCGGTGGGCCAAAGCGCGCCGATTATGTTCTCTATGCCAAACCCAATGTGCCGGTGGCCGTCATCGAAGCGAAAATTAACAAATACCCCCTCGGACATGGAATGCAGCAAGCGCTTACCTATGCAGAGATGCTGGATGCGCCGTTCGCATTCAGTTCCAATGGCGATGGATTTTTGATGCACGACCGAACCGGCCTTACCGGAGAGATTGAAAAAGAATTGCCTTTGGACAAGTTTCCCAACCCCGATGAACTATGGCGTTATTTTGAGAACTGGAAAGGGATTTCAGCAGCACCGCAGAAGAATTTGATAGAACAGAATTACCACTCCGACGGTACAGGCAAAGAAGCCCGGTATTATCAGCGGGTTGCGATTAATAGAACCATTGAGGCCGTTGTCAAAGGTCAAAAACGGATTCTCCTGGTCATGGCGACCGGCACAGGTAAAACCTATACCGCTTTCCAGATCATCTGGCGGTTATGGAAGGCCAGGCATAAAAAGCGCATTCTCTTTTTAGCCGACCGAAACATACTCATAGATCAAACCATGCAGCAGGACTTTGCACCTTTCGGGGAAGTGATGCACAAGATTACAAATCGGACGGTCAAACGGAACTATGAAATCTACCTTTCTCTGTATCAGGCGGTCACCGGCATTGAAGAGGAAAAACAGATATTCAGGGAATTCTCCAAAGATTTCTTTGATCTTGTGATTGTTGATGAATGTCACCGGGGAAGCGCCAGGGAAGATTCTGCATGGCGGGAGATTATCGATTATTTTGACGGGGCGACACATATCGGCCTTACCGCAACCCCAAAGGAAACCAGAGAAATCAGCAATATCACCTATTTTGGCGAACCGATTTATACCTATTCGCTCAAGCAGGGCATAGAAGACGGCTTTCTGGCACCGTATAAAGTTATCCGCATTGTATCGGATGTTGATGCTGCCGGATATGTGCCTGAAAAGGGAAAGATAGACCGATACGGAAATGAGGTTGAACAGCGGCAATACAATACCAAGGATTTTGACCGCAATCTTGTGCTGACGCAACGTACCCGGCTTGTGGCCCAAAAAGTATGGGAGTATCTGAAAAATACCGACCCCATGGCCAAAACCATTGTCTTTTGCGATGACCAGTCCCATGCAGAGCGCATGCGTCAGGAACTGGTCAAAATCATTCCAGCAGCCGCTTCCAACCGGCGCTATGTGGTCCGTATTACCGGGGATGATACTGAGGGGAAAGCGCTGCTCTCTTATTTTATCGACAATGATGAGCCCTATCCCGTAATTGCCACAACATCAAAACTCCTGACCACGGGGGTGGATGCAAAGACCTGCAAACTCGTTGTGCTGGATCAGAATATCAATTCCATGTCCGAATTCAAACAGATCATCGGGCGTGGAACCCGTATCCGGGAAGATTATCAGAAACTCTATTTCACCATCATGGATTTCAAAGGTGCCACACGGCTTTTTGCAGACCCTGATTTTGACGGAGAACCCGTTGTCGTTTATGAACCCCGGGGAGATGATCCGATGGTTCCGCCCGCAGAGGATGAACCGGCGATTGAACTGCCGTCCGGTTTACCCATATATGAATATCCATTGAATTCATCTGTTCCGGACGATGAAGGCTGGGAGGAGGAGGCCTTTGAAAATGCGAAACCGTCAAAATATTATCTTGATGACGTCAAGGTCCGAACCGCCGTGGAGCGGTCCCAATATCTTGATGCAGATGGGAAACTGATCACTGAAGATTATCGGGTCTTCCTGAAAGAGGACATCAAAAAAACATTGGTCGCTCAGTTTCATACCCTGAAGGATTTTCTGGTGTATTGGAACCGGAATGAACGCAAACTTGCCATTGTCAAAGAACTGGAATATTCAGGCATTCCCCTTGAGGTGTTGCGCCAGGCTGTGCCCGGCAGCGAAGAATTTGATGTTTTTGACCTGGTGGCGCATATCGCCTATGACCAGAAACCCCTAACCCGAAAAGAGCGGGTGGAAAAAGTGAAAAAGAAAAATTATTTCGGCAAATATGGGGATCAGGCGCGGCAGGTGCTTGAAACCCTGCTGGATAAATTTGCCAATAACGGCATTGTGGATATTGAAGATCCCAAGGTGCTGGAGCTTCCCCCGTTTGATCAACTGGGAAGTAAAACAGAAATCCGGCGCGGTATCTTTGGGAGCCGGGAACAGTTTTCCCAGGCGGTTACCGAGTTGGAAAAGGCGCTGTACGAAGAGTACGAAATTCTAACCGCATAAGTCAAAAAATCAAATATAAGGACAGACGGAAGACTCATGAGCATCAGCAGCAGTATCAAATCCATCCAGGACATCATGCGCAAGGATGACGGCGTTGATGGAGACGCCCAGCGAATCGGTCAGTTGACCTGGATGCTCTTTTTAAAGGTGTTTGACCAGCGTGAAGAGGAGTGGGAGGATGACGCGAAAGATTCAGGAAGGACCTATGTCTCCCCCCTCCCGGAACAGTGTCGCTGGAGAAACTGGGCCAAATATCTGGGTGGAAAACCCCAGATGGCTGCGGCCGATTTGATTTTTCATGTTAACAACACCCTCTTTCCCGGCTTACGGGAACTCAATCCGGACGATATTGCAGATGAAATAGGCAAAGCTAAAGCCAAGGTTGTCCGGGAAGTTTTTGCGGACTCCAACAATTATATGAAGTCCGGCACCCTGATGCTCGGCGTCATTGAAAAGCTGGATGGAGCCATCAATTTTCACGACTTTACATCCCGGCAGAACCTGGGGGATATTTACGAACAGCTTCTCAACGATCTGCGCAGTGCGGGTAATGCCGGTGAATTCTACACGCCAAGGGCCATCACCCATTTTATGGTTCAAATGGTCAACCCGCGATTGAAAAAAAGGGAAACGGTTTTGGATCCTGCCTGTGGCACCGGCGGATTTTTAACAGCGGTCATCGAGCATTTCAACGGCCAGATCACCAGAAAATCCAGTGCTGAAGATAAAAAGGCCGTAGAAGCCTGCATCCGCGGGATTGAAAAAAAACAGCTCCCACACCTGCTCTGTACCACCAATATGATGCTCAACGGCATTGATGTCCCTTCTCAGATTGAACGCCGGAACACACTGGCAAGAGAGTGGAACGGCTGGCTCAAGAGCGAACAGGTGGATTGTGTCATTACCAATCCCCCCTTCGGCGGGATGGAGGAGGATGGGGTGGGAACTGATTTCCCCTCTGATCTCAGGACACGGGAAACCTCGGATATGTTCCTCACCCTGATCGTTAAAAAATTATTAAAGGACGGCGGCCGCGGTGCCATTGTGCTTCCCGACGGCAATCTCTTCGGCGAAGGGGTTAAAGCCAAGGTCAAACAGCTCCTGCTGGACGAGTGCCGGCTGCACACCATAATCCGCCTGCCCAATGGCGTATTCAGCCCCTATACCGGCATCAAAACCAATCTGCTTTTTTTCACCAAGGGCAAACCCACCGATGTGATCTGGTATTATGAACACCCCTATCCGACTGGGTACAAAAGCTATTCAAAAACAAAACCCATCACCTTGGATGAGTTTCAGGCGGAAAAGGACTGGTGGGGCAAAGAGTCCAACGGGTTTGCCGACCGCATGGAGAGCAGTGCGGCTTGGAAAATTGATTTTAAAGCCAGAAAAACCCGGGCAGAAGAAAAGGCCAAACCCCACTGGCAAAAAGCCGAAGATTTCAATAACCATGCGGCTGAGCTGGAACGAAAAGCCAGAGAAGCTCTCGGCGATCAAAAGGCTGCTTTTAAGATCGAAGCCGATGCCCTGCGGCAAAAAGCAAAAGATGAGCAGGCAGCCGGAGACCGGATTTTCTGGCCCATTTACAATCTGGATGAAAAGAATCCCCATGCACTCGAAGCCGAAAGCCATGACCCTGACGACCTTTTGATCAAATTCAAAAAAATCGCCCAAGAGATTGCACAAACCGAGGAACAGCTTAAACAAGAATTGGCAGAGGCCTTTGCCCACCATTTTGGAGAGGCTGTCAAATGAAAGAATTGAAAAAAGGGGGGCGCCCGCTGTTGCAGGAAGTGACCCGCCTTATTGAGGAAAGCCGGTCGGACATTGCCGTTTCCATCAATATGAGCCTGACGGTCCTGTATTGGAAGATCGGGACATCCATTCGAAACGACATTCTTCAGCAGAATCGCGCCGAATATGGAGAAGAAATTGTCTCCACGCTGTCGAGACAATTGGAGGGAGCTTACGGCCGAGGATTTTCCGGCAAGAACCTGCGCCATATGATCCGGTTTGCCGAAGTTTTTGAAGACCGGGAAAAAGTCTCCACACTGTGGAGACAATTGAGCTGGTCCCATATCAAGATCCTGATGTATATGAAAGACCCGTTGCAGATCGATTTCTACAGCCGGATGTGCCTGCTGGAATCCTGGAGCGTCAGAACCCTTCGCAACCGCGTCGACTCCATGCTGTTTGAACGCACGGCCCTTTCAAAAAAACCAGAGGAAACCATCCGGGCCGAATTGGTGCAGGTGACCCAATCCGGCAGAATGAATGCGGACATGGTGCTGAAAGACCCCTATGTCCTGGATTTTTTGCAGCTCAATGACCGGTATCTTGAAAAGGACCTTGAAGACGCCATTTTGCGGGAGCTGGAGCAGTTCCTCCTGGAACTGGGAGCAGGTTTTACCTTTGTGGCCCGGCAGAAACGCATAGAGATTGATAATGAAGATTTTTATATGGACCTTCTTTTTTATAACCGCAGGTTAAAGCGGCTGGTGGTGATTGAGCTGAAACTGGGCCCCTTCAAGGCTGCCTATAAAGGACAGATGGAATTGTATCTGCGGTGGCTCAGCCGGTACGAGCAGGAAGAGGGAGAATCAACCCCCCTGGGAATCATTCTGTGTTCCGATAAAAAGCATGGACAGGTGGAACTGCTGGAACTGGACAAATCAGGCATCCATGTGGCCGAGTATCTGACTGTTCTTCCTGAAAAAGCCCTTCTGGAGCGAAAGCTGAACCAGGCCATTGAAAAATCCCGGCTTCGCCTGCAAAGCCGCGAGGATGCAGAATGACCCCTGAAACATTCCTGGAAGAATTCAGCACCGTGGCCAACGCACCGGGCGGGGTCCAACGGCTCAGGGAGATGATCCTGCAGTTGGCGGTCCAGGGGAAACTGGTGCCGCAGAATCCGGATGATGAGCCAGCGGGTGAACTGCTGAAGAAAATTGCAGAAAAAAAAGATGAATTATTTAAGACGGGTGAAATCAAAAGAGAAAAGCCTTTGCCGGAAATCCGAAACGATGAAATACCGTTTAAAATTCCAACGGGATGGATTTGGAGCCGATTGGGTGAACTGACTGATATCATTAGAGGGATCACCTTCCCCTCAAGTGTAAAAAACAGGCAACCCGGTGATGGCAAAATCGCTTGTCTTAGAACCTCTAACATTCAGAATACTATCGAATGGGATGATCTCCTTTACATAAGCCGTGCTTTTATGAAAAAGGAATCACAATTATTGGCTTTAAACGATATTGTCATCTCAATGGCAAATAGCAGAGAGCTTGTGGGAAAAGTTGCAATAGTTAATTCTATTCCTCACAAGGAAGCAACTTTTGGTGGCTTTCTGGGAGTAATACGGCCCTATCTCGTAGTACCGATATTTATTATGGAAGTTTTAAGGACGACATATGCAAGAAATTCTCTTATTGATTCTGCAAGCCAAACAACAAATATTGCCAATATTTCATTAGCAAAGCTCAAACCATTTTTAATTCCCCTCCCACCCCTTGAAGAACAACTTCGTATCGTTGCCAAAGTAGACCAGCTCATGGCCCTCTGCGATCGGCTTGAAGCACAGCAGAGAAAACGAACCAAGCTGGTCGGTCATACCCGCAAGACTGTTCTGGAGGCTTTGGCCGACGCTCAGGGCCGAGAAGAACTGTGCGCTGCATGGCAAAGAGTGGAAGAAAATCTCGGGATGCTTTTTGAGACTCCTGAGGATGTGGAAGATCTGAAAAAAAGTATTCTCCAGAATGCTGTCATGGGGAAACTGGTGGAACAGAATCCGGAAGATGAACCGGCCTCGGTGCTGCTTAAAAAAATAGCAGCGGAAAAGGCGGAGATGATCAAGAAGGGTGAGATTAAAAAAGCAAAACCCTTGCCGAAAATTAGAGATGATGAGAAACCTTTTGAGGTTCCAAAGGGGTGGGAATTTTCCTTTTTACAGAATGTTTGTAAATTAATAACAGATGGTACTCACCAAACACCAACATATGCATTAACAGGTAGGCCTTTTATTTCTGCACAATGTGTCAAGCCTTTTAGATTTATACCAATAAACTGCCGTTATGTTTCTGAAGAACACTACCAAAATTATATCAAAAATCGTAAACCAGAATTGAATGATATCTTGCTTTCTCGTGTTGGCGCAGGAATTGGAGAAGCTGCGTTGATAGATATTGACCTTGAATTTGCAATATATGTAAGCACCGGATTATTAAAACCTTTTAAACAATATATTTACCCTGATTATATAGTATTATGGCTTAATTCACCAATTGGACGACATTTTTCAAAGAAAAATACCTTAGGTGCAGGAGCCTCACAAGGGAACTTGAATTTGAGCTTAATTCGTCAATTCGTTGTATCAATTCCGCCCCTCGCCGAGCAGCACCGCATCGTTGCCAAGGTCCAATCCCTTCTTGCCCTCTGCGATGGGCTGCAAAGCCGGATTGCCGAATCCCGAACCATTGCCGGGCAACTGGCTCAGTCCATTATTGAGAGCATCACCGGCATTACCACGGAGAAACAGGAAAAAATGAAAATTCCCAAAACCGAACTGGTCAGCAGACTGGTGCTGGCCAAAAAACCGGGCGCCAGGGAACATGCCCCCTTGAGTGAGCTGATGGCCAGGCACAACAACGAACTTTCCGCCAAAGCGCTCTGGAATCATTCCGGGTTGCCCATCGGAGAGTTTTACCGTCAGCTTAAAATCGAAATGATCAACGGCTGGATCAAAGAACCTGTTAAAGCCCAGGTCCGGGTTGTGAAAGATTAAGGAGGCGGCATGAGAATCAACCGGCTCAGAATTGATGATTTCCGGAATCTCAAAAATTTTGAGATCAGCTTCACAGTTAGCGGAACAGATGCCGACGGCCAAGTGCAGACCTTTAACAGCTATGCGATTATCGGGCAGAACGGCTCTGGAAAATCCAACCTTCTTGAGGCCGTCATTGCCATATTCCGGGATCTGGATCTGAAGAACAAGTCTGAATTCGGTTATCGGCTTGAATTCGAGGTGCGCGGCCATGAAGTGGTTGCAGAGGCAACGGCCGGAAGCCTTGCCTCCGTGACCATTGACAACAAGAAGCGGTCCATATCCTTTATCAGCGACCATGCGGATGAATATCTGCCGTCCAATGTGTTTGCCTATTATTCAGGGAAAAATGACCGGATTGAAGAACTATTTCACAGGCACCAGAACCGATTTTATCAGGACCTTCTCCGGGATGAAAACATCCCGATCCGTCGGCTCTTTCTGTGCCGCAACGTCCATTCCCAGTTTGTCCTGCTGGCCTATCTGATCGACAATGATCCGGAAGTCAGGAAAATCATTTCAGACCTGGGAATCCTGGACCTGGAATCGGTTTTGTTTGCCCTCAAACGGCCTTATTGGTTTAGCCGCAACCCTTCCGAGGAAATGCTGTCCAGGGGGGATAATCGATTCTGGTATGCCCGCGGCAAGGTGAAAACCTTCCTGGCCCGGCTGTGGGAATATGCAGTCGCACCCATTGATTGCGAAGAATCCCGCACCCTTGACTTCAGAGACCGCAAAGAGAAATTCGAACTGCTGTATCTCTTTTTACCGGATGAAAAAGCCCTCAAAGGATTGGCGCAATCCTTTGAAGGCGAATCAAAATCCGAACCCACGCCGGTGACTTTTTTTAAATACCTGGAGAGCACCTATATTTCTGATCTGATTGACGAAGTCACCATCAAGGTGAAACACAGAAACACAGACGGTGAAATCTCTTTTCGTGAACTTTCCGAAGGAGAGCAGCAGCTTCTGACGGTATTGGGTCTCATGCGCCTGACAAAGGAAGAGGAAACGCTTTTCCTGCTGGACGAACCTGACACCCACCTCAACCCGGTCTGGAAATTCCGCTATTTTGACGATATCAGGAACATTATCGGCCAGGGCTCTTCCCAGATTCTGATGACAACCCATGACCCCTTGATGATCGGGAGCCTGAGAAAAGAACAGGTTCGGATTTTAAATTGCACGGAAGGCGCCGTCAATGTATCGGAACCGGATGAACACCCCCAGGGCATGGGGGTATCTGGGCTTTTAAAGAGTGACCTTTTCGGTCTCAGTTCCACAGTTGATACGGAAACTACAAAAAGGATCCATCGCCGGAACAGGCTGTTTGCAAACCGAAGCACCCTTACTCCGCTTGAAAATGAAGAACTGTCCCGCCTCAGCAGCGAGCTTGCCGATCTCGGATTTGCAATGGATTTTAAAGACCCTTACTATTCCAAATTCATTGAAAGCATGTCCCGGTACACCAAATTTCAAAAACCGCAATTAACCGCCGAAGAGCAAAAAGAGCAGGATGCGGTTGCCGATGAAATCATTGCCGAAATTCTTAAGGAGAGCGGTCAATGATCTATATTGATTTTGAAGGGAAGACCCCTGTCAATACCTCTGAAAACCATGAGTTTCCCGGCTGGAAACCCTGGACAAAGGTTGAATGGGAGGAATGGCTGAGCCAATCAAAAACATATCTTGACACGATCACAGCCCTTAGCCGCCAGGGTAAGACCAAAGAAAGAAATGATTTTATCGACGGTAAATCAGGTCATTGGGGGAAGTTGAAGCTCTGGCTCCAGGTTCTGTCTCATGGGAAGTGCTGGTTTTCTGAGGTCAGGGAGCTTTATTCCCATTACGATGTTGAACATTTCAGGCCGAAAAAAGAATGCAGGGATGTTCACGGTGCGATAAAAGATGGATATTGGTGGCTGGCATTCGAATATACCAATTATCGACTTTGCGGCAATGTCGGAAACAGGAAAAAAGGCGGCTGGTTCCCGCTTAAGCCGGACTCTTTGTGTTCAAGCTTTGAGTGTCAGCGCGAAGAGTCGGAAACCTATTATCTCCTGGATCCGACCGACCCGGATGATCCGGCTCTCATTGCCTTTGACGAAGAGGGCAAGGCCATTCCGTCACCCTTGTGTCAATCGGAGTGGGAGGAGGAAAGAGCAAGATTTACCATTGCCCGGCTCAAATTGAGCGAGCACGAGCGGCTCACAGAGGCCCGGAAAAAAATCTGGCAGACTGTGACCATGGAAATTGAACAATATCAGACGGCAAAGGCAAAATTGGCTTCAGGCTGTAATCCCGGAATAAAAGAAAAAGTAAAGGCGCATTTGAAAAAAATAAAAGATATGGCATCACCAATGGCAGAATTATCGTCAGTGGCAACATGGTGTGTTTATTTTAGAAATGACAATGGGTTGTTAAAACTTTTGCATTAGCCAGGCAACCTGTTCAGATTAAATAATTAAAATCCAAAAATCCTCAAGTCATTTTTTCTAATTTGCTTGATTAACATTATCCACCACGGCGAGGAATTTGAATCCACCCTGGAAAAGGAAATGACGGAGAACATCTATATTACGGATTTTATCCTGGGGCAGTGACATGCTTTTGAAGCCACATACTGTTGAAGCCTCTTGTCCCTCTACCCCAAAGACTGATAATATTTCTTCCATTGAAAGGCTTTTTAATGTAATTTGATATGTATGAAATTTATCTCCCGATTATTTCAACGTAAAACGATATAAAAACCACAGGAAAAGATCATGTTGAATCCACCCATTGATGAAGATTTAAAAAGGCTTGCATATTCCAAAGATTTAGTGTTTCTGTCCCAGACAGCCGCAGAACTTTTTGATATTTCTCCGGAACAAAATATTTACGAAGTGATTGGAACCCGGCTGAAAGAAATTGTCGGCAATGCCATCGTCATCATCAATGACTATGATCGAAATACCCGTCTTTTCCATGTCAAATCTTTGAAGGGCCTTGGGGAATTGACTGAGAGCCTTATCAAGCTTTTAAACAAAAATCCAAAAGATATGGCTGTGGCGTTGAACGATGATGAAGCAATGGACGTTCTTCTGACCGGGAAAATGTCCATGGGCCCGAAAGGCCTTTATGAACTCAGCTTTAAAAGTATTCCGAAACCTGTTTGCAGGGCCATCGAAAAATTGCTTAATATCGGTTCTATTTATGTCATGGGATTTGCCCGCCGAAGGAAACTATTCGGAGATGTAGTCATTATCTGCCGTCAGGGGGAAAACGAAATCCTGACGGCACAAAAAACGTTATTGATTGAAACATTCATCAATCAAGCCGCACTTGCCTTGCACAGAAAACAGGTTGAGATGGAATCGCACGCAAACGAGCGCCGGTTTAGGGCGCTGATTAAAAATTCATCCGATTCCATTACGATTCTTGATAAAGACGGGGTGCAAACTTATGTAAGCGATGTTGTTGAAAACATGCTGGGGTATAACCCTTCTGAATTAATCAATATTCCAGTCATGGAAACAATGATCCATCCGGATGATCGGGAACTCACCAAGGCAGCTTTTTTAAAAATTATACAAGAAGGACAAGGCAGAGCACAATACCGCCACAGGCACAAAAACGGCTCCTGGGTGTATCTGGAAGCCTGGGGGACCAATCAATTGGAAAACCCTGATATTCGAGGTGTTGTTGTCAATGTCCGGGATATTACCGAACGAAAAGAGATGGAAGATGCCTTGAAAAAAAGCGAAGAAATCCACAGGAACTTTATTGATAACGCCCCCATTGGAATGTATACGACAAATTTAAGCGGCGAATTTACCTATTCAAACAAAAAACTTGAGGAAATCACAGGATATAAAATAGACGATTGGCTCCATAAACCGTATGATTCTATCGTTTATCCGGATGATTTAAAACTTGTCAAAAATAAAATAAAGTTCCGAACAGAAGGAAAAATAGGTACTGATGCTTATGAAATAAGAATTTTTAATGCCAAAAATGAAATACGCTGGATAAAGATCACCTCGGAATCGATTTTTGAAGATACCAAGGGAATAAAAAAACTTGCCGGGATGCAATCCTTTGTTGAAGACATCACAAAGAGAAAGCGCGCGGAAGATATTAATAAGACCCTGTTTGCTATTTCAAATGCAGTAACGGCAATGGAAAATTTATCTGATCTTTATCAACGGATTCACCATTTATTGGGGGAAGTCTTTGATGTCACCAATTTCTTTATAGCGCTGGTAGATACAAAGGAACGAACGCTTCACTTCCCCTATTTTGTGGATACAAGGGATGAGGATTTTTCTCCGATTCAAAATTTTCAGGAAGGTGATTCATTAAGCGGTTTGATTGTTTCTGAGCGAAAACCCATTCTTTTAAGAAAACAGGCGCTTGAAACCAGAGCAGCACAAAAAGGTGTCTGGGGTCCTGTGCCGTTGATCTGGATGGGCGTGCCTTTAATGATCAAGGAAGAGGTCATTGGGGTGATCGCCGTGCAGAGCTATACGGATGCCGGGTTATACAGCGAGCAGGATCTCATAATATTATCCTCTGTTTCCGATCAGGTGGCCATTGCAATTGAACGAAAGCAGTCAGAAGAAGCCTTAAGAAAAAGCGAAGAACTATTCAAACTGATCACCGAGAACTCCAGTGCCCTGTTTTCCATCCATGATTCAAATGCAGATTATATTTTTGCAAGCCCGTCCCATGAGCAATTAGGGTTTAAGCCGGAAGAACTGATTGGAAAATCCGGCCTTACAATGGTGGAAGAAGAGGATATCGGGACTTTGCTCGAGCACCTGGACCGCGCGAAAAAAGGAGAATTATCAAAGGCTTTTTTAGATTACAGGCTCAAAGATAAAAATGGTGGGGTCCATCATTTCAGGGGTTCATTTGATGCGGTTTTTAAACCGGACGGGTCCCTTGAAAGAATTATTTCTGTGGGAGAAGACATCACTGAATTACGAAAGGCCCAGGCTGAAAAAGTCGAGGCCCTTTCCCTGGCAGCCGAAGCAGAAAAACTTGCCCTGGTCGGGCAGATCGCAGGGAAAATGGCCCATGACTTTAATAATATTCTGGGTGTGGTCATGGGCAATGCCGAGCTTGCAATGCTCGACTGTCCCCATGAAAAAACGAAAAAAACACTGGAGCTGATCTTTGAACAGACCCTTCGGGGGAAAAACCTGACCAGAAACCTTGTGGCCTTTGCGAGAGACCAGGAACCCAGACAGGAATTCTTCTCGATTGATGAAAAGATGGAGCTTGTGATAAATCTTTTAAGAAAGGATCTGGAAGGGATCCATGTGATCCGGCAGTATGGCTATGACGTGCCTGAACTGCTGGCTGATCCGGGTATGATGGAACATGCCATTGTCAATCTGGTTCAAAATTCAATTCATGCCATCAGCCTTGTTGAGCGACCGGAAATCATCATCCGTACCTATCATCAGGGAGAATTTCTTTTTTTAGAGATTGAAGATAACGGGTGCGGCATCCCTCGTGAATTTCTTGGGGAAATTTATGAACCTTCCTTTACCCTTAAAGGCAGCAGAGATAAAGCCGGGATGTATAAATCCGGCATCAAGGGAACCGGTTACGGCATGTCCAATGTGAAAAAATATGTCGAACAGCACAAGGGCCGCATTTCAGTTGAGTCTGAATTGAAAAAGGGGACAAAGGTAGTCATCTCCCTGCCGGTGATAAAAAAAGAATTAACCGATGAAGAAATAAAAGAAGTTAAAAAAGAAAAAATCCTGTCTGGAAAATATATCCTGCTGGTTGAGGACGAACAGGCCATTTCAGATGTCCAATACCGGATACTGACCCATGGCCCCTTTCATCACAAAGTGGATATTGCCGGTAACGGGCAAATCGCAATAGATTTATTGAACAGAAATATTTATGATTTTATCAGCTTGGATTATATTCTGCCGGGAGAACTCACTGGGATGGATGTCTATCGCCATATCCGGAAAACAAACAAAACCGTTCCCATCCTTTTTATTTCCGGCAATATAGAATTTTTGGAGTCCATCAAAGACCTGAAGCAAAAAGACCCTTATATTGATCATCTGTCAAAGCCCTGTAAAAATATGGACTATGTGAGCTGCATCAATCAGTTGTTTGTTAATTTGTCTGTTTGATTCTCATCCGCCCCCGTATTGTTCAAGATAGGCATTGATTTTGGACAGCATGGCATGGTCCAGGATGATTTTCCCGTTTATTTTTCTGTTGTAAAGACAGGTTTTGATGTCTGTGATGGTGGCAATGGCGTGGATGGGAATGCCCAGGGTTTTTTCAACCTCTTTTAAGGCATTTTCATCGGTCTTGCCTTTTTCTTCCCGGTTGACACTGATGATGATGCCCGAGACCTTGGGACTGCCGCAGGATTTCAAGACGTCAAGGGATTCCCGGATGGCTTTTCCCGAGGTGATGACATCATCCACCAGGATGAGGCGGGTCTGGGAGGTGAGGGGCATGCCCACCACAACACTTTTGTCGGCATAGGTTTTGGCTTCTTTCCGGTTAAAGACATAGCCCTTGTCCATGCCCAGGTCCCACAGGGCGGCCGCCGCCGAAATGCACAAAGGGATTCCCTTGTAGGCTGGGCCGTAGATGCCGTCAAAGGCATCGGAAAAATGTTCCTGAATGGCCCTGGCATAAAAGGCGCCCAGTTTTTTTATTTTCAGGCCAGTGTCAAACATGCCGGTATTGATGAAATAGGGGGCGATGCGGCCGCTTTTCAGTTCAAATTCGCCGAAGCGTAAGGCATTGCATTCCACGAGAAATTCAATAAATTCGTCTTTGTAGGTCATGAGTGAGCGTCCTTATCTTATCATCATCGGTTTTATTGGCAGCGCCAGGAAAAATACAGGGAAAGATCCACTTCTTTGCCTGATTTTAAAAGGGCTTTGGTGTTAAAATCCTTCATTTCCCGGAGGGCCGCGGAGGCAAACACCGGCCCGTCCTTGCAGACCACCTGTTTTCCGCAGACACAGGCCCCGCAGACACCGAATCCGCATCGCATATACCGTTCCAGGGAAACCTGGCAGGGAATGCCGTGAGCTTCGCAGAGCTGGAAAACCTTGTACATCATGATTTCCGGGCCGCAGGCATAGACCATGTCCAAAGGCTTTCCCTGGGTGATCCGGCACTCCAGAAGGTCAGTGACAAGCCCCTTACGGCCAAAACTGCCGTCGTCTGTGCAGAATTCACGAGGCATGGCAAAGCGGTCTGGGAAAAGAATGAAATCCTTTGACCGTGCTCCGTGGATAAGGCTTGTGGTTGAGGGAAGCTGTTCAATCAGGGTGGCCAGGGGCGCCATGCCGCACCCGCCCGCGACAACGGCTGCATTTTGGCCCGGCTTGATATCAAACCCGTTGCCGAAAGGGCCCCGGATGCCGACCAGATCACCTTTTTCAAGGGCCAGGGCTTTTTTGGAAAAAATTCCCTTGGCCTCAATGGTGATGGCGAACCTGTCCGGGGTGTGATGGGAAATGGTATAGGGTTTTTCATCCAGCCCCGGAATCCAGACCATGATGAACCGGCCCGGTTTAAAGGCAAGGCTATAATCAAAAAACAGGGTGGCATAGCCCGAGTTTTCCGTTTTTTTGTCGGTCACCCTGAGCATGACGGGTTTTCGGTCGGTAATTGGTTTTATCGTCATGGTAATTCCTTCCCTGTCATTCCTTGTGAGCAGCCCCTCTGATATCTGCAAGGTTCAGGTTGTGACCTGAAAGCCAGACATCCATTTCATCGGTAATTTTTTGAAAAACCTCAATGCCCCGATACCGGACGGCAGTGCCGATCCCCACAAGGCTTGCTCCGGCCATCATCATTTCAACGGCGTCTTCCCCGGTCATGATCCCGCCAAGACCGATGATGGGAATGGAAACCGCCTTATAAATGTCAAACACACACCGGACGGCAATGGGTTTGATCATGGGGCCGGACAGGCCCCCTTTTTTAAAGGCCAGGATGGGCCTTCCTGACTCAATATCAATGACCATGCCCGGCCCCACGGTATTGATGGCGCAGATGGCGTCGGCTCCGGCATCCTCACAGGTCTTGGCAATATCGGCGATATCCGGTGCCTGGGGGGTGAGTTTTACAATGAGCGGCACCGAGATGACGGCTTTCACGGCAGAGACCACATCCCTGGAAGAGTCCCGGTTGATGCCGAAGATCATGCCGTGTTGTTCGGAATTGGGGCAGGAGATATTGATTTCAATAAAATCCGGTTTTTTGGATGAAACATATTCGGCCACCCTTTGGTATTCATCCACGGAGCCGCCATAGATGCTGGCAATGATGGGAAAGTTCCGGTTTTCAAGCTCGGCCCATTCGTTTTCCATGTTCAGATATCCGGGAGAGGGCAGGCCCACGGCATTGATGAGGCCGCAGCCCAGGTCTATAACCGTGGGGTTTTTGTGCCCGTCTCGCGGCTCAGGTCCGATGGATTTCAGGGTCACCAGGCCGCAGCCGCTTTCATACACCCGTGCAAGGATGTCTTTGCTGTTCCCCAGAATCCCTGATGCCAGGACCGTCGGGTTTTTCAATATTCTGTGAAGAAACCGGATGCTCATTTTTTTATGCCTGTTCCAAAAAAATTATTTTGCTGGCATTTCTTAGCACATTATGACAATCTGAAACAATGAAGAATTTTAAAATTCAGCTATAAGGAAATCCGAATAACCGCCTTATATGAAAAGGTAGCACCATATGCGACCTAAAACACTACAGCAACGTATCATCATCTTTATTCTGACACCTGTGTTTTTTATTCTGGCCGGAATGGGATGGATCAGTTATTTATATGCCCGCAATGCCATCATAAAACAATGGAGTGAAACCGCCATTGCAAATCTTCAAAGATCAGCCCATATGATTGACATGCGGCTCAGCAAACCCAAAGACCTGCTTCTGATGTTAAAAGATAGCTATAACCAGGACCAGAGCCTGACTATTCAAGCCTTTATGATGGAGCAATTACGAAAAATGGAAGGGATTGTTGAAGTCAATCATAAATTAATCGAAGATTTCAATATAAAGACAAATCATCCTGCAATGCAAATTGTTAAGAACAATTCCATGCATTTTGATCGGATGGAAAATTTTCAATTATCATTGCCCCTTTATAATACGACGCTCAATGGAGAAACCGTATCTTTATCAACGGATCTCATCGATAAAAACGGAAAAAAGAATGGACAGATTGAAGTGGTTATCTTTTTCCAGGATTTAATTGATCAGATCCGCAAAGCAAACTGGTGGAAAACTGAAAATGCCTTTCTGATTGATAATGAAGGAAATATTCTCATCGGAACCCGGCAATCCAAAGACACCTATGGCCTTGAAAGATCCGTCAAATTCGGTCAGACAGATTCTTTGGAGAAAGAGACGATAGCGGCATTAAAACAAAATCCTTACGGTACCCTCTTTGGCCCCGGTCATCCGCCGGATGAAATCAGCGGGTACTATCACCTGAATGAAGCCCCGTGGAGTCTTGTTCTCATTTCTCCAGGCGAGCTGGTATTAAAGTCTATTTTAAATTTCCGGTTATATTATTTTGTTGTTGGATTTCTGTCTATTCTTGGTGTCATCCTTTTTATTCGTGTGTCGATATCCGGTACAACCACGGCCATTAAAAAAGTATCCGAGGCTGCCAATGGTCTTGCCAACGGGTTTTTTACCGAACCGCTTCCGGTTCTGTCGGAAGACGAGGTCGGGAAGCTGACCGACGATTTTAATAAGATGGCAAAGCAGTTGAAGGAAAGAATGAAGATGAAAGAGGCCATGAATCTGGCCATGGAAGTGCAACAGAGCCTGCTTCCGCCTGCTCATTTTTCCTACGGGAATATTGAGATCAGCGGTTGTTCCGTCTATTGTGATGAAACCGGCGGGGACTATTTTGATATCATCGAATTCCCTGATGATCAGGGGAAAATCTGTGTGGCGGTTGGCGATATTGTCGGCCATGGCATCGGAGCCGCTCTTTTGATGGCGACAACTCGGGCCCTGTTGCGGAGCCGGGTCACCCAAAAAGGGTCTCTGTCCCGGATCATGAATGATGTCAATAGGCTGCTTTGTATGGATATCCGGGATACAGGCCGTTTCGTGACATTGTTTTTATTAATGGTTGACATAAAAAAAGGTGAGCTTCAATGGGTTCGTGCCGGTCATGAACCTGCAATGATGTATGACCCGGAACAAGATAAAATCATAGAACTCAAAGGCAAAGGCATCGTTCTGGGGTTGGATCAATCCTGGAATTATACTGAAAATATTTACGGCCCTGTTCCAAAAGGAACTGTAATTTTACTTGGCACGGATGGTGTCTGGGATGTTGAAAACAAATCAGGGAAAAGGTTGGGGAAAAAAAGAGTGGAAGAGGTCCTTCAACAATCCGTTTCACTTTCATCAGAAAAAATTGTAGATTCAATTGTATCTGAAACCAGACAGTTTCGTGGCGAGGTCCACCAGAATGATGATATCACGCTCTTGGTCCTGAAATTTCTAGAGACGATTCCACACCAGAACAGGTGAAGCATTTTCTTGTGTGGAGTAGACTATTCTTCACTGATTTGAAGAATAGTCTACAATCATAGTCAATAATCCCCGGCGATTATTTTTGCCCCTGCTTGTTTTTTTTGTAAATTCATATCATTATCAATTTGATCCCAATTCTTTACCAGGTGGCATAAAATTTGATTGTATCTTGGTTAAAAGCCGACCCTGTCTGACTTTTAATTGACTTAAAAAAAGGATTCACGCCCTATGAATTTAGCTTGCCCAATGCCCAAATATTTAAAAGCCCTTATCCTTTTTGCCTTTATTTTTCATCCGGGCCCGGCTTTTTCCGATGAAAAACCCATGGATATGCTTGAGCAACGCCTTAAAAGCGGGCCAGGTCTTTCGGATATGATGGCCTATGCCTATGAAACAAGCCCCATGATCAAGGCAAGCCGGGCCGCATGGCGGGAATCCCTGGAAAGATACCGGGTCGATACGGCCTACCCTGACCCCGAGCTTCTTGTGACCTATTGGCCGGAGTCCATGGCAGACGATCTGGATGTGCAGAAATATGAGATTATGCTTTCCCAGACCCTTCCTTTTCCCGGGAAACTTTCGGCTGTGGGTGAGGTGACAAAGGCGGAAGCTGCGGTCAACCGTCTGGATCTGGATCGCACGGTCCGGGAGGTGATGACCGGCGTCCGGGAATCCTTTCATGAACTTTCATATATCCGTGAAGCCATGAGAATTGCGAAAAACAACCAGGCCCTTCTGGAACAGATCCGGACCATCAGCGAGACTGCCTATGCCGGTAACCGTGGAGCCCTCATCGATGTCATGAAGGCCCAGTCCCAGTCTGCCCAGAGCGGTTATGACGAGATCCTGCTGAAAGAGCTGGAGCATACGGAAATGACAAGACTCAATGCCCTCCTGAACCGGCCCTCAGAGTCCCTTCTGGGTCCTTTAATGGACGAATCCTATCGACCGGTTCTGTTTCCCCTGGAGGATATTTTCCCCTTATCGGAAAAAAATCGTGAGGAAAATAAAATGGCCGGTGAAGAGATCAGAAAAGCAGAAGCAGAAGCCAAAGTCGCCCGGTTTGAGAATCTTCCGGAATTCACCTTTGGCGTGCTTTATGAAGAGGCTATTGAACAGGGCATGGAGAGTACGGTTCGGAATGAAAGCTATGGGATTCAATTCGGAATGACCCTGCCAATAAGATTTGACAAGAATTCCGGCCGGGTTGAAGCTGCAAAGGCGGTTGTTGAAAAAACCAAGGCCATGGCAGAAAGCCGGGTCAATGAAACCCGTGCCCTGGTCAGGGAAAATTATTTCCGCATGCAGAATGCCGAGCGGCTGATCTTCCTGTACCGCGATAAACTGGTCCCAGAGGCGGCAAAATCAGTGGAAAGAGCAAATGTATGGAATCGGCAGGGACAAGGCAGCATCACCGATTATCTGGAGACCCAGTCGGTATGGTATAATTTCCAACTGGCCCTGGCAAGGGCCAGGGCGGATTACGGCAAATTCCTGGCCCGGCTGGAGGGGCTTGCCGGACAAAGCCTGACGAAAAAAGATGAGGCAGCTCCTGTTCAGGATGCGGCAAAACCGGTTCAGGCAAAGGAGCAGCCATGAGATACGGATTTTTATGGATCATGCTGCTGGGGATTGAGATGAGCTTATGGTCCTGCACCGGGCATCGGGATGTGGTGAGAGAAATGGAAAGCTACAGACCTTCTGTGCGTTATCAGGCAACAAAGGATGTTCAGGAACCCCGGACGCCTTTGGACACATCTTTGGAAGATAAAGCATTTCTGGAACAAAAAGAAAGGCTGGAAACGATCCAGAAAGACTGGGAAAAGACCCTTGCCTCACCCTCAAGGGAAACCTCCTTTTTTACTCCTGACCCGGAACGGCTAAAGATGATTTCCCATGCCTTTAATGATGATGAAGCTGCTGCGAATTTTTTATCCAACGGGTTTTCCCTGGAAGATTTTGAAATTCTTGTTTCAGGCCGGAATGCAACCATTAAAAATGCAGAAAAAGCATTTCTTGCCACCCTTGAAACCTATAGCCAGGCATCCATCCTGGACGATATCATCCGAAGCTATTCCGCCTTTAATGCCGCGATCATGACCGGTGTCGGCAACATGGAAGACATGGAATCCATTTACAGGAAATTTCCCTTCCCCGGAATTCTTGCTCTGAAGGGGGATATTGTTCATGAGGAGGTCAAAATTGCCTTGATGGATCTTGAGATCACAAAGCGCACCATCATGACCGAAGCCAGAAAAAATTATCAGGAACTGATCTACAATGCATCGGCAAAAGACATTACCCGCCGGACTTTAGGTCTTATGGAAGACCTTGAATCCTCGGTCACCCGGAAATATGAAACCGGCCAGGCCCAGATCCAGGAACTGACAAAGGTTAAAATTCAAAGGGAAAAAATGAAGGTGGAGCTGCTGACCATTTCCGAAGAAGGGCTGAATATTGAAAAAAGATTAAAATCCCTTCTGCTGCTCCCTGCTTCTGCAAAAATCGGAATACCGGCAGGATCGGATGTGGATAAAAGGCTACCGGTTGATTTAATATTGGATGATTTGATTGAAATTGCATTAAAACATAACCAGGAACTTGAAAAAACAAGGATCATGATCACCCGGATGGAGCTCATGATCGAAATGGCGGAAACCGAGATTTATCCGGGTGTTACTCCGAACCTCGCCTTAACGGAAAACCGGGCAATCACAGGGACCGGCACCATGAAAATGGAAGAGCCTTTTTCAATCACCCCTTCGGCTTCCATGGGGTCTGGTCTGCCCAGGATGCCGTGGACAAATTTGTCTGAAGCCTATCTGAGAGAAACAAGGCAGCGGCTTCTGGCATTAAAGGAAGAGCTGAAGGCCAAAGAAGCAGAGACGGCAGCCGATGCCCGGGAGGCATGGTTTTCCGTTGACCGGGCCAGACGGGAGGCAGCAGTTTACAGTGGAGAGATCGAATCCCTGTCCCGGTTGAATTATGCCGCGTCTTCCAAAGCCTATGAAACCGGGGCCATTGCCTTTTCCGAAACCATGGAGGCAGTTCTCCTGATGTTTGAAACAAATCTTACGGCACAAAGAAAAAAGGCAGATCTTTTTATTGCCCTTGCCGATCTTTATAAGACTGTCGGGGTTTCTAAAGATGGCTTATCAAAAGGAAAGGATAGAGTCCATGCCAAATAAAATATTAAAGTCTAAAGGCGGATCAGGATTCAGGACTGTTATCGCCATTTTCATCATTGCCGGTGTCGTGGGTCTGTCTTTCTTTATTCTGAAAGACCGGCAGAGTCCTGCTAAAATCGGCAACTCCGGACATGATACCCAATCGGCGGCAAAGACGGAAGAACCCAAATCCGGGATTGAAAAGGAAGCCGACGACTTTTTTGATGAAAAGCCGGCAGAAAAAAAGGTGCCGGGAACAGCCCGGAAAGCTGATGCAGAAAGGAAAATCATCTTTTACCGGAACCCCATGAATCCTGAAATTTCTTCTCCTGTGGCAGCCAAGGATGAAATGGGAATGGATTATATACCGGTTTATGAGGACGAGGCCCAAGGCAGCTCAGGTACCGGCGTCACCGGTATGGCGCCTGTCGTCCTGTCCTCCCAGGGAATCGAATTGTCCGGCGTTATCACCGCTCCTGCCGTCTCAGAGGGGTTTATTAAAACCATCCGGACGGTGGGGCAGGTTCTGCCCGATGAAACAAGGGTTCACCGCGTTCAGACCCGTGTTTCCGGATGGGTTGAAGAACTCTTTGTCAATTACCTGGGCCGGATGGTGACAAAAGGGACGCCGCTTTTGTCCATCTATTCCCCGGAGCTGGTATCGAGTCAGGAGGAATTTATCGGTGCCCTGGAAGCCCATGGGAAACTCAATGCCTCCGGAACATCCGAAGAAAAGAAATATATCCGGACCCTGCTGGATGCATCCACAAAGCGCCTGAAGCTTTTTAATGTTCCCGACGCCTTTATCAAAGAACTTGAAAAAACAAAAAAGGTGCAGCGTCTCATTACGCTTGAAGCCCCGGTTTCAGGAGTTGTGACGGCAAAAGAGGTTTTCAGCGGGCAGAAAGTCGAACCGGGAATGGAGCTTTTCACCCTGACGGATTTTTCCCAAATCTGGGTGGAGGCGGATTTTTATGAATATGAGGCAGGAGAGCTGAAGCCCGGGCAGGAGGCAGAGCTGTTTTCTTCCTATGATCCCGGCCTTTCCTTAAAGGGTAAGGTGGCCTATATCTACCCCTATCTGAATAAGGAAAGCCGCACCTTAAGGGCCAGAATGGAATTTTCCAATGAAGACATGCGCTTAAAATCAGGTATGTTTGTGGATGTCCGGTTGGATCTCAATATGGGCGACTCCGTGGTGGTTCCGGATTCGGCCGTCATGTATTCGGGGTTAAGAAAGATCGTCTTTGTCAATACCGAGGGTGGCCGGTTTGAACCCAGGGAAGTCAGGGTCGGGGCCAGAAGCAACGGGAAAATCCAGATTCTCTCCGGTGTTTCAGACGGCGATCGGGTGGCTGTCAAAGCCAATTTCCTTCTGGATTCCGAATCCCGGCTCCAGGCCATCATCCAGAGCGCAGTCAAAGGAACGGATACCAAGCCTGACGGGGGCAAAAAATGATTAAAAAGATCATTGAATTTTCTGCTCTCAACCGATGGCTGGTGATTCTCTTTACTCTTGTGATCGGGGCCATCTCTGTCTATATCCTGAAAAACATCCGGCTGGATGCCCTTCCGGATCTCTCCGATACCCAGGTCATCATTTTTTCCAGATGGGATAGGTCACCGGATATCATTGAAGACCAGGTGACCTATCCCATTGTCACGGCTTTGCTGGGTGCGCCGGAGGTAAAGGCCATCCGAGGGTTTTCGGATTTCGGTTTTTCCTATGTCTATGTGATTTTCAAAGACGGGACCGATCTTTACTGGGCCCGTTCACGGGTTCTCGAATATCTGTCAAAGATCCAGCCAAGGCTGCCGGAAGGTGTTCAGACAGAGCTTGGACCCGATGCAACAGGTGTCGGTTGGGTTTTTCAGTATGCCTTGAAAGATGAATCCAACACCCATTCCCTGGATGAACTTCGATCCTATCAGGACTGGACCCTGCGCTATGCCATCCAGTCGGTTCCGGGTGTGGCCGAGGTAGCTTCCATCGGCGGCTTTGTGAAACAGTACCAGATCACCGTGGACCCGAATCGGTTGTCGGCTTACAAACTCCCTCTGGACAAGGTGGTGGAAGCCATCCGGGAATCCAATAATGAAGTGGGCGGAAGGGTACTGGAGTTCAGCGGGGCAGAGTACATGGTCCGGGGCCGGGGATACAGCAAAAGTATCAGCGATTTTGAGAGCATTGTGGTCAAGGTCGAGGATGGGGTTCCTGTTTTACTGAAAGATATTGCACGGGTGGAGCTGGGCCCGGAAATCCGGCGCGGGGTGTCGGATCTGGACGGGACCGGTGATACGGTTGGCGGAATTGTGGTCATGCGCCACGGCGAAAATGCCTTGAACGTGATTAACCGGGTCAAGGCCAAATTTGAAGAGCTGAAAGCTTCCCTGCCCCAAGGGGTCAAAATCATTACCACCTATGACCGGTCCGATCTGATTCTTAGGGCTCTTGACACCCTGCGTCACGAACTCATCATTGAAATGATCATTGTATCCCTGGTTATCCTGATCTTTTTATGGCATATCCCATCGGCTGTTGTTCCCATCATCACCATACCGGTGTCGGTCCTGTTTTCCTTTATTCCCCTCTATTTCATGGGCGTGACCGTGAATATCATGTCTCTGGCCGGTATTGCCATTTCCATCGGGGTTCTGGTGGACGGCGCTATTGTGGAGGTGGAAAACGCATACAACAAGCTTTATCACTGGGAGGCCGAGGGAAGAAAAGGGGATTTCCACACGGTCCGCCTGGAAGCCTTAAAAGAAGTCGGACCCTCGGTGTTTTTTTCACTTCTCATCATTGCCGTGGCCTTTGTCCCGGTATTTGCCCTGGTGGACCAGGAAGGAAGGCTTTTTCGGCCCCTGGCCTATTCAAAAAATCTGGCCATGGCCATTGCCGCCCTTCTGGCCATTTCCCTGGACCCGGCCCTCAGGATGATGTTTGCCCGCATGGACCCTTTCAGTTTCCGGCCTGTTTGGCTGGCAAGGCTTGCATCAACCACCCTGGTGGGGACCTATTATTCCGAGGAAAAACATCCCATCAGCCGGGGCATTTTCAAAATTTATGAACCTGCCTGCCGGTTTGTATTAAAATATCCCAAACAGGTTATTCTTGCTTCTTTTGCCCTGGTTCTTTTAAGCATTCCCGCCTACATGAAACTTGGCTCAGAATTCATGCCGCCTTTGCGGGAAGGAACGCTTTTGTTCATGCCCACCACCCTTCCCGGTCTTTCAGTTGCAGAAGCCCAGAGAATTCTGCAAGCCCAGGATAAGATTTTGAAATCCTTTCCCGAAGTGGAACGGGTTTTCGGAAAATCCGGGCGTGCGGATACGTCCACAGACCCTGCCCCCTTTTCCATGATGGAGACCACCATTGTTTTAAAGCCTGAAACCGAATGGCGGGAAAAAGACCGGTTTTATTCTTCATGGGCGCCGGACTGGCTGAAAGCGGTTTTCCGGACGGTGATGCCGGATCATATCTCCTATGAAGAACTTCTGGCGGAAATGGATGAAAAACTTGCCATGCCCGGAGTTACCAGCCGGGGGGCCATGACCATGCCCATCAAGGCCAGGACCGATATGCTGTCCACCGGTGTAAGAAGTCCGGTGGGAATAAAAATTTTCGGGGCAGACTTAAAAGAAATCGAGCAGATCGGAAAAAACCTTGAAATGATCATCAAGACCATTCCCGGAACAAGCAGTGTTTTTGCCGAACGGACGGCTGGCGGTTATTTCCTGGATTTTGAACCCCGCCGGGACCAGCTCGCCCGGTACGGACTGACCATTGGTCAGCTCCAGATGGTCATCGGCAGCGCCGTAGGCGGTGAAAATATCACCACCACCATTGAAGGCAGGGAGCGGTATCCTGTCAATCTTCGCTACCCAAGAGAGCTTCGCGACAGCATTGAACAGCTTGAGAGAATTCTCATTCCCACGGCCACAGGCGCCCAGGTACCACTGGCGCAGCTTGCCGACATCAAGATGCTCCAGGGGCCTTCCATGATCCGGGATGAGAACGGGTTTTTATCCGGCTATGTTTTTGTCTATATGACGGGAAGAGATATCGGCGGTTATGTGGAAGAAGCAAAGAAAAAAGTGGGTGAACAGCTCACCCTTCCCACGGGGTATTCTCTTCAATGGAGCGGCCAGTACGAGAATATGATCCGGGTGAAAGAACGGATGAAGATTTTGATTCCCATTACCCTGGTCCTGATTTTTGTTCTTTTGTATGCCAATTTAAGATCGGTTTTTAAATCCTGCCTGGTCATGCTGGCAGTACCCTTTTCCGCCATCGGCGCCATCTGGCTGTTTTATTTTCTGGACTACAATGTCTCCATTGCGGCCTGGGTCGGCATGATCGCCCTCATGGGGCTGGATGCCGAAACCGGGGTGTTTATGCTCCTGTTTCTGGAGCTTTCCTATGACGATGCTAAAAAAAGAAACAAACTCAATAATATATTTGAACTGGATGAGGCCATTATTCACGGCGCCGTGAAACGGGCCAGACCCAAGATGATGACGGTGTGCGCCGCTTTTATGGGGCTTTTGCCCATCATGTGGTCCACCTCGGCTGGGTCCGATGTAATGAAGCGCATCGCAGCACCCATGATCGGCGGGCTTGTGACCTCATTTATCCTGGAGCTTCTGGTATACCCGGCCATTTTTAAACTGTGGAAAAAACGAACCGACCGATTATAAAATTGGATTTGAAACAAACAATATATGGAGGATGACTCATGAAAACAAAAATGAAGAAAATGACAGCAGTGATTGCACTTACCATTCTGGCCGCTTTTATCCATCCGGCTTTTGCAGAGGAGACGTACAAAGGGGTTATGATAACTGAAAAAACTTTGGAAGGATATGCCTTAAGATACAGCCTTCTCAACCTGGAAGAAAGAAAAGCAGTGGCAAAGGGAATGGAAGGCATGAAAATGGCGGGCATGAGCGACAGCCCGGATGTGACCAACCACCTTGCGCTTTATATTAAGGCAGCGGGCGGAAAGGCCGTATCCGGAAAAATCGGCTTTAACATCACAAATCCCGATGGCACAACCTTTAAAACCATGACCATGGGGCTGCCCGGCGGCTATGGGGCCGACGTTATCTTCAAATCCAAAGGTATCTATAAGATCCAGATGAAAGCCGTCATTGACGGTAAAACCATTAATGATGAGATTACTTACGAGGTTAATTAGAAAGGAGGTGAGTGTCAAAGTTTAAAGGAATGAAGTTTTAATGGCGTGGGAAAGCGTAAAGTTAAGAGAAAAACAACTTTTTTAAGATTGAGGAGAAAACAATGAAAATAAGATTTATTATTGGGGCATTATGCGGAATTCTGATTGTTATTACAGCAAGCTGTGCTGCTCTCAATTCTGCCGGACATAAATATGTTATGAGAGGTCAGGTACTTGGGGTTGCTGATGATATCGTATATCTTTGCATAGGCAGCAAAGATGGTGCCGTGATAGGTCAGGAATATTCGGTTCACACATTTATACAAACAAAGTCTCTGAACACAAAAGGTAACGAACGGTTTGAGTATACAAAGAAGGATACCGGCACAGTAAAACTTACCGAAATAGTTGATGAGCACTATGCAAAAGCGAAGATAACAGCAGGTGAAGCAAAAATTAATTATGTCATTGAATTGAGACAGTAAGTAGGGATTTGATTTTGGAGCTGCTCCCACCCTCCCCTTTTTTTTGGGGGAGGGAACGAATAATCTATCCAGCGACAATCCCTTTATATCCTTGAACCTGAATTTATTAATTTTATTAAAGGAGTGATGATGATGAAAAAGACAATTTTGAGTGCTTCCTTCTTACTGCTTTTTGTGACACTTCTGGTTTACCCTGCAGGCGCAGGGACTAAAGAAACTGCACAGAAGGAAACAACGGCCCAAGCTGACATGATGAAATTGGATTCTTCTATGATGGAGATGCAGCAGACGGGTAAAAAAATGCAAGAGGCAACGACTATAACAGAACGGGAAACACTTATGCAACAGCACATGCAGCAAATGAAGGATTGTATGAAGATGATGGAAATGATGGGAAAAGACGACATGATGAAGGGTGGTAAAGATGGAATGATGGCGAAAAAAATGCAGATGATGATGCAGATGATGGGGCAGATGATGATGCAAGAGGAAATGATGATGAAAAAATAGGCCCTGTTTTCAACAAACCGCCCCTGGCCTCACATATGTCATGGACGGTTACCATAATTCGGTATGGGGACAAAGGCCTCGGAAGGCCTGAATTATATTAAAATACATGGCCCGAAAATAGCGCTCAGGGCTGTAAATGTTCAAATATATCAGATAATCAATTATGGATGCTCTATGATCGTTAATCTTAATAGATGGCTGCTCATCAGGCTGGCAGTTGTTTGGCTCGTCCTGTCGCTGGTGAGCGGCGGCCTCGTCAATTATCTCGGTCATGCCCGATTGGATGAGCATATTATGCATATGGCGTATACCGAGACCTCAGCATACCTGGCCGAGTTCGTTGAATACCTTAAATCCCCTTCTGAACAAGCCTTTGCGTTTTTCAAGCAGAGGATTCATGCCGGAATCCAAAAAGACAATTTTGTTGTGGTCAGGCTTCACGATACTGACACAAAAAAGATTATCGAAGTAGCAAAATCGTTTGCCAAAGAGACAGAGGACAAGCTCCCTCGACAGAATATCGAGGTTTCCCACAATGACAGTATCATCAGCGAAAAGCTGGATTTGGATGGCGGGACCTACCTGCGCATCCATTTTCCGGTCAAAAATGGTATGGGCATCAGAACCGGTTATTTAGATGGAATCTATCTCGTGCCCGGTGAGATCATAACCCAGATGAAACAGCAGTCCTTCTGGTCACTCATCCTTGTTGTGCTGGCCATTTTGGTTACAAGCCTTGTGCTGTATCCGCTTATCATTCGTCTTAACAACAAACTTAAAAATTACGCGCACACCCTGGCTTTGACCAACATCGGAATGCTGAAGGTATTGGGAAGTGCAATCGCCAAGCGTGACAGCGATACCAATATCCACAACTATCGGGTGACTCTCTATTCGGTTCGCCTTGGGGAAAAAATAGGGATTTCCAAGGCTGCAATGCAAGGCTTGATCAAAGGGGCCTTCCTGCATGATGTCGGAAAAATAGCTATCACCGATACAATCCTGCTTAAACCAGGAAAGCTGACAGATGGGGAGTTTGAAATCATGAAGACCCATGTCGGTCACGGGATGGATATCATCAGCGGTTATGACTGGCTAAAAGATGCGGAAGATGTGGTTCGTTTTCATCATGAGCGATTTGACGGCAATGGCTATCCATCTCGGATGATGGGAGAGGATATTCCTCAGAATGCCCGTATTTTCGCAATAGCCGACGTTTTCGATGCAATCACCTCCAGACGTCCATACAAGGAACCATTCAGCTTTGAGGTCTCGATCAAAATTATTAAGGATTCGCAGGGTAGCCACTTTGATCCGACCATTGTACAGATGTTTATGGAAAATGCTGAGAGTCTTTACAATGAAATCTGCACTGAAGATGAGATCTCGCTATTCGTAACCCTTGAGGGGTGCATTAGTAGATATTTTGACTTTTGAATAGTGTCTGTCCAGAACCGGCAATTTACTCTTCATGTTCTTCCATGGTGATAAACCCGTTGTTCCGGCATTTGAATCACCCCTTTACATCAATGACCGGCTTCTTTTAATAATACATTTAAACAAGTTGCCGTCACGATTATCTTCAAATTCTATGGTTGGATAATTTTCAAGTGCTCTTAAAATACCGGACCCATATCCCCTGTAGGGCAAAATTTGATTGGCAAATGATGCTAAAACCGGGTTGCGGGAATTTGAATTGCCTGCTTTGATATTTTCTATCGTCAGGTTATTTGGTAAATGCCCGGGACTGATTATTTCAACTCGATCTGAAAAGATAAAGACTCGAACCGGCGCAGAAATAAAATAATTGCGGTGAACCAGTGCATTGACTAAAAGTTCTTCCAGAACGATTCGGGGTATCTCCGGTTCGCCGGTACTGTTTACTGTTCTTTCACCTTGGATATGTCTGATATTTGCCAGAATAAAACTCATTGTCTGCTGAAATATGTCGGAAATCTTCCCTGTTATGTCTTTGCTTTCAAGGTAAGTTTCGGTTGTTATGCTTTGTCCCGGAAAGGATCCCGCCTTGACAATAAATGAAGGCAAGCGATTGGAAGGGTTTTTGCCAAATAATAAAGCGGCTGCCAAATTTAATTCCCCACCTTTTCCCAGATTCATATTTGCAATGGTCTGAGCCAAAGAAAGATGTTGATCCTCCAGTTTTTCTCCATAGCGTTTCTGAAAAAAAATTCTAAAATAATCCATATCAAGATCTGCAATGGTCAACCCGTTGGCCGGGCTCTCATCCGCATAAACCAATCCGGAAGATTGAAACAGGCGCTGAATTTCTTCCCGCGATGTTGCTTTTCTTTTATCCGCACCGCTTTTCACCCAAAAGACACCATCCTTATCCTGATACGGTTTATTAATTCCTTTGGGGACTTCAAGAATAATCACGATTTTATCTTGAATAGACACATTCCGGGTCGTCGGGTTAACTGCAGGAATTACTTGTTGGCTGGCTACAGTTGAAATCATTTGATTGATGCGGTGAATATCCTCTCCTGATAATCCGGAGACACTCCCATCATCATTAGCTCCGATGATAAGTCTGCCGCCTTGCCCGTTGCTGAAAGCAATGATTTCCTGTGCCAGGGAATCGGGGTTATTTATATTTTTCTTGAACTGATGTTGGCTGTCTTCACCTCTTGCCAGGATTTGTAAGAGCTCTAGGACTTCCATATTTTATATATCTCCTTACGCCGATTAAATGCTTCCTGGCCGCCTTCCATTATATTAACAATCGTTTTTTGTGTATCCGGGCTATCAACACTGCCGCTTTGAACTGAAATTTTATCATCCACAAATGAGCAGGATTGGACCTGCTCGGCATCCCCAAGTACTGGGATATTCGGATTATGCGTTGCAAATATAAACTGAACTTCTTTTTTCATTTTGCGAATGAGTTTAATCACATCTTCATAAATCGTTTGATTGTCCAGATCGTCTTCAGGTTGATCAATAATAATAATATCATTTTCTTTCCGGCTGAGCACAAACAGGATTAAAGCAGATGCCCGCTGGCCTAAAGAGTGATGCTGCAATTCTTTTCCCCTGTAATGAATGGTAAACCTGTTCTGCACCTGATAAATAAGGAGCGCTTTAAGGTTCTTCTTGAACATTTCCGTCAAAACATGGGGATTGCTTCCAAAATAATTTTTTGCGTTATCGAAATCTTTGTATATGGCAATAAAATCCTGATACTGTTTGACAATATTCTGATAGGTGGCTTCCCGGATATTGCTTCCCTTGAAAACATCCTTCATGAAGGCCAGATATGCCGGTTTGTCCTCTTTATACCCGGATTTGATGGAAAGAGAGCTATCGCTGGTTCCGACTTTATCAAGCTCTTTTTTAATAATATGAAATTCTTCAAGCCATAGGTCGTTTAAATTCTGCAATTCAACAACTAATGCATCCTTAAACACTTTCTTTTGATCGCTTTGTCTGCTGACCTCAATAAGCAACTGATTGGCTGAATTTAATTTTTTCTTTAAATTCAGGAATTCATCTGAACTTATATTCCGGGCACCACCGTCTTTAAGTTCTTCTGCCAGTTTTCGTTCAATCTCTGCAAATTCTTCGACCATTCCTTTTCGAATAGTATTGAGATCGGTCTGTCTTTCGATAAGGTTTTTTCGGGTGTTTGATAGAGATCCAAGGCCTGTTTTTATTTGATCCACTGTTTGAACGATAACGATATAATCAGCATAGAATTTTTCAAACAGTTCCTGATTGTGTTTTGAAGTATAACCGATAAAATTTTTAATATCGTCTTCATGCTTTGCTAAAAGGTCCTGAAAATCTGCAATAAAATTATCTGTAAGCTCAATGCCTTTTTTCATTGAGCGGATATCATTGTCAAAATCAAGCCTCTTTTGAAGTTTCTCCTCAATTCCATGCCGGGCATAAATTTTCAGACGGTGTTCCGTGTCCTTTATAATATCCTCTTGCTCTTTTATTTGCTCACTGACGCTTGTAACTCTAACCAAACGGTCTATTGCTTCACCAACCTTTATCTTCTGGATATCGATTTTACGCCGGATTTCATCGAGCTTAGACCCTAAAAGCTTTTCAACCAGATCCTTTTCAAATCCATCTACTGCGGTGGAAAGATCTTTCTGGCCAAAGTAGATGGGTTTGTTTACAACGGTTTCTTTTATGGAAACACCGGGTTGCAGCTTGCCGCCTACCAATACTTCAGAATAAGCCTCTTTCCAGACCCGGCGGATTACATAAGGCTGTCCATAGCGATCAACCGCATCAACCTCAACCTTACCACCGCTGCCCATTGTAAAACCAACCAGTTCTTGTTTGTATCTGATATCACTGGTTTTTTCACCAAAGGGGATATCTAAAGCATAGCGTAGTACTTCTATAATGGATGATTTTCCACTTCCCCGGATGCCGATGAGCGTATTCAGTTCCGGAGAAAAATGCAATTCCTGTCCTGACAGGGTCCCACCGGTGAAACGAATATTTTTTATATAAGAATGCTTATAATTTTTTAATTCCTTGCTGCAACGACTTCCATGGTCTATCAAAGCAAATCTTACTGCATCAAAGGAGAAGGCACCTATTTTTATAAAACAGTTCCTACCATTGCCGATACCCTCAACCGACTTGTTATCAGAGCCTTCTACCTCGGCTGGATACCAGTCATGAAGCCATTTATGAACTTTGGTTCGACAAACCCTGTCCTGGACATCATGGGTTTCCACCTTTTGGAAACCAAGGGTTCTTTTTTTTAAAACTTCGTTATTCCCTATTTCCTGAAGGCGGCCGCCGTCCAGCTCCTTCCAGAGGCCGCCATTCTGCTCAACATGAGCAAAAACAATAAAAAAATCGCGGTGATACCCCTCAAGTTTTTTAATAGTATCAATCAGCCCGAAACTTGTCCTGCCGTTTTCATTTTCATACTGGCTTGGTGATTTCCCCTCAAAAACAACAGTTAAAAACGGATTGATATGGTCATTCCCATTCTCTATCCACTGGTCACTGAAAACAATCAGTGTGTGAATGACATTCGAGCCGTCATTGACCGACAGTTCAACTCCGGGAAGCAGGAAGATATCTTCTTTTTTTGCTTTTTTACGCAAGGCTTTAAATTCATCAATAGCGAATTTATTATGATTGGTGATCACCCCAAGATGAATACCAGCGACTTTCAGACTGCTCACATAGTCGGAAACAAACGAATTTTCTTCGCCATCATATTTGAATTCTTTATCTGCTCTGGTGTGCAGATGAAAATCAGCTTTGAGCCATGTCGAACCGTGTGTAAAGATTTCCGGAGTTCCAATCATCTCAGACATATACACTCTCCTTCTTTAGAAATCTATGTTTGCCCAATGATTGCATATTGACCTAACTCTGCAGATAATGTCAATCCCTTAAACCTTTTGGATGCCTTCAGCAGGAGAAGGTCCCGGCTGACAGGAGACGGTTCACGGCCCCAGAGGGCTTTGTGGGATAAAAGCGTGGCCTCATCCATGAGAAAGGATCGGGTTTGAGGGAAATAATGCCTTTACATCAATGACCAGTTCTGCTTTTATGTCTTCTGCCTGTTCAGGCGATGGAAGAAAGCAGAGATGATCGTTTTTCTTGAACCCGAGTTTGGGCAGAACTTTGATCCGGTACGGGGAGGGAAGAACAGAGCCTGATGCATTGCTGATAAAGCAGATCTCGAAAGATCCTTTAAGAAAGGTTCCCCATTGGGAGAGAACATCTTTGGTCAGGACATATTCAAGGCCCTGATCTCCTTTATCCGTCAGAAACCGGAACAGCCTGAACATGTTCTTGACCCTGTTTTCATATTTTGCAGCATCCTGTCTGTCTGCTTTGCTGGTCAGAACGCCCATGGCCTTTGACAACAAGGGAATGGGGCTCATACCGCCGATGATGGAACCGGCCAGGCTGAAATAATTGGTTGATTCATCCTTCATGGTGTTGAAGGGTCTGAACCCGTTCATATCTGCATGGGTGATGATACACTCGTAATCAGGCCCCGGCGTTTCGATCAGAACCTGGATGCAGATGCTCCGGTCCTCCCGCAGGGCGCCCACCCAGTCAAAAACAGGATATGCCGCAGAGGGTGCTGAAACACCGAACTGCCATTCAAAATGGTGGATCTCCTTTGCATTATTTTTCAGATCCTTGCAGAACAGGCCCGAGGGAGCAGCCATGAGTGATGTGTAAAGGTTCAGATATTCTTTATTGGAATCATAGTTCCTTTTTTCCTGCCCCGTCAGCAGCCGGATGGACCGGTTGTCGGTGTCGAAATTCGATATTTCAAGCTCTTGAAATACTTTATTCATCTTAATTTCCATAGATCCTCCTTAAAATTAATTGTTTTTAAATTTTTTATGAAGGATTTCCACGATCGGCAGTTCCCAGGCCTCCACCCCGGACCCTGTCCGGATTTTTTCATCCTCATCTTGCCGCTGCCTTTGGACAATACCCAGGACCTTTGCAGTTAATATGCCTCCAAGACGAGGCTGCCACAGTTTCGATGCGCTTTTTGAAAGCGCTGCAACCCTTTTACCGGCCCCATTCAGAATATAAACCCGGCTCCCCTGTTCTTTCAAGCTGACCTTCTCCCCGGTTTCGAGTTCGGCAAGGCATTGGTGAATCTCGTTGCTTTCAGGAAAACGACCGGGATAACCGAGATAAATATCTGCCATGCCAAGGATGGTAACGGTTAGATCCTCTGAGAACCCATTGAGATGAGAAAGGCTTACATTCTGATGATGGATAAACCGCTCATTCTCCAGGGAAAGAAGGTGGGGGTTTTCAAAAGCATGAACACGGCAAAGGAAAAGCTTTTCTTTTGCCCGTGTCATGCCCACATAGAAAAGCCGCCGCTCCTCCTCGATATCCTGTTGTTTCCATCCTCCGTCGAGGATAAAAACAACAGGGAATTCCATTCCCTTAACACTGTGGACGGTTCCCATGAAGACCCCACTTCCGGTCCTGTGTTCCTGCCTCTCTTCCAGAAAGGTTTCAAGGGCAAAATTCTTTGCATGGGCAACGAAAATCTCCATATCGCTATTTATCCGGCACCAGGATTCAAGAATCTCTTCAACCTGGTTTGTCCAAGTGTTCTTCTTTTTAAACAAACCGCTCATGATGATATGTTTAAGATCACAAGGCCTTTTGCTCTCTTTTTTGATTGAATCAAGATATTGGATAAACCTCTGAATCTCCCTGACTCGGATGATGGGAAATCCTGAATTGCTTTTTATTGAATGGCTGAACTCCACATTTTCTGCTGCCAGGGCCATCCTCAAAGCCACAAGGGGGGGATATGAAATGCCGTGCCGTGAAACGACAGCGATCTCTCCTGGTTTTATATCCGGGTTCTGGTCCAATATCTGCTTGATTTTTTTAGCAGCAAAGACGGCCTGAGATGAAATATCTCCAACATGAACCATCTGAACGAAATTTTTTCTCTCCGCAATCCCGTGGGGTTGTTCCTCACTCTTTCTTTTTTTATTGATGCGGCAGGATTCATCTTTCTTCATCCGGTTTTGATTCAGGGCGATCAGAGCTGATGAAGCCTTTATGATGGGGTATGAAGATCTGTAATTTTCCATAAGAAAAAAGAGTTGGGCATCATAGTCCTCTTTAAACTGTTGGATAAATTTTATATTTGCATTTCGAAATCCATAGATACTCTGATCATCATCCCCAACGGCCATGATGGAAATCTTAGTTTCATTGTTCTGCTCCAGCCTTCCGGTCAGTGCGGATATGAACCGGTATTGTCTTTCGTCAATATCCTGGTATTCGTCCACAAGAATATACCGGAAACCGCCAAGATAGTATTCTCTTGCTTCATCAGGCTCAATACTTGCTGGTTCTTTTTTACCCGATAAAAGATCAACAGCTTCATCAATGAGCGTATCAAAATTTACCCCGTTTCCTTTGAATTTATGGGGTGTTTCCATCAACGATCTTCCGGTCAGTCGCATGGCAAATCCGTGATAGGTCATGACGGTGACAAAATCCGCATTCCTGCCCGCAAGGATTCTGATGCGTTTTCGAAGCTCCAGCATGGCCTGGTGATTGAAGCATAGGACCAGAATAGCCGCGGGGTCTATGGAAGCAGCTTTTATCAGCCAGGCGCAACGGTGGACAATGGTTTTTGTTTTCCCTGATCCGGGGCCTGCTAGAATCAGCAGGTTTTTTTCCGGTTCTGATGCAACAATGGCCTCCTGAACAGGGTTTTCAAGGGACTGAATAATTTTTTTATAGGCTTCTGCCGTCATGGCGGTTTGGATAATTTTTTTTTCATTGGGAAAATAACTGGAAATGAAGGATTCAAAGGAAGATGAAAAATAATCACCGACAAAATTCAGGGCTGTCTTGATCTTCTCCAGGCCCAATCGCGCATATTTTTCCATGACATGAACCTGAACATTCTTTTGGTCATAGAAATGGGACAGGGGTTCATAGTCACCCCGGGTATACCGGCGTTTCTCGCTTTCAGGGAGAAGGGAAAGGGTCATGGCCCGGCGAAATACACCAAGACCGTTTTGCAGGGTAATGGCTTTGATATCATGGAGATATAAAAGACAGCTTTCAATGAGAGTTCGGGAATCTCCCCTGAACCCGGATAGAAAAATATCGGAACTCATGGTATTCATTATATCCGTGATGAAAAAGGAAGCCAATACTTCCGCCTGTCCTGATCTTAAATTTTCCGGGAGACGGGAAATGATCGCTTCAAGGATGACCCATGCCGTGCGATGCCTCAATTCCATCCGCTGCCGGATTTCCTGCCAGGAGAATTTCACATATACCCGGAGCTGGTCCATTCCACGCCTGCCGGTGATTTTCAAGCTTTTTCCGAGATGTTCCCCTTTGTCACCGGCAAGGGATCTTAAAACTCTTTCCACTGAATCCGCGTTGACCCTGTCAAAGCCCTTGTCTTTAATCCGCTGGGAGATCAAACGAAGGTTGAAGATGTCGGCCCTGTCGGGTGTGAGCCAGGAATCCGGGGCCATGTCACCCATGATGCTAAGCATTTCATTTTCAATATGCTTTAAATATTCAAAGTTTTTCAGGGAGCTGTTTTTTCCCTTGGGGGTGACGAAGGCCGTCATGATTACCCCTTCTTTAATAAACCCTGCCTCGGCCATGTCCGACAATAGAGAGATGACCTGCCGGGAGTCCCGGTATTTCTCAGGAAGATTCTTTATTTTCCAGAGATCGGAGCAGATTTCATCGGCAGAAAGAAGGGCATTGGGGTCGGCATTAAACAGAAAATTCAAAACAGTGGAAAAGACTTCTTTCATCATGTTTGAAAGATTGAGGCGCTCCATCTTCAGGGCTGCTTCTTCCATGTTTTTTACAATCGGTGTCCCGTTGAAAAAAAGAGTCCGGTTGTAAGAGCGCTCTATAAACCCTTTTCTTTCAAGCCAGCTTACACCGGTTATCGCTTTTCCGGCATCATCTCCTGAATCCCGATACCCTATCAGGCGCATGATCTCACCGGGGGTGATGATGATTTCCGGGGTTTTAGCCCCTCTTTTTTTCAATATGGCAAGGATCTTCCGAATGTCCTTGATGGAGACCTTTGAAACAGCATTCAAAGAAAATTGGTTTTCTATACCCTCTTCTTCATAGAGAAGAATGCAGTCCGAAGGCTCCATGTCTCTTCCGGCGCGACCGGCTTCCTGGAGATAATTTTCAAGGGATCCCGGTATATCGGCATGGATGACGAGCCGGATATCCTTTTTGTCGATCCCCATGCCAAAGGCATTGGTGGCGCAGATAACCGGGATTTTGCCTTCAATGAAATCATCCTGGATATTTCTTTTATCCGGTTCACTTCTGCCGGCATGAAATGCTTCGGAAAGAATCTGCCGCTCATTCAGAAAACGACTTAATTCCTCTGTGTGCCGTTGGGTTGCGCAATAGACAATGGCTCCGCCTTTTTTTTCTTCAAGGCTTTCTTTAAGGCAGTTGTAAATGACATCGTATTTTTCATTGCGGGTTACCGGCCACACCTGAAAATTCAGATTATCCCGGTGGACTCCGCCGATATGATACTCAAGGTGAATGGACAGCTTTTCCTTGAAATGACTTGAAATTTCTTCAATTACATTTTTTTTGGCAGTGGCTGTAAATGCACTGACAAGGGCGGGCCGTTTAGAGGGTCTGGTGTAGTCTGCAATAAATTCGGAAACGTGGAGATAATCCGGCCTGAAATCATGGCCCCATTTGGAGAGACAATGGGCTTCGTCAAAGACCCAGCATCCCACATCCCTTGACCGGATTAATTCTGCAATGCTGAGATTACGCAACTGCTCCGGTGAAATATATAAGATACCGATGTCTCCCAATCTGACCTTGTCCATGACAGCTCCCCGTTCCGGGAGGGTAAGGCTGCCGTTGATAGCAGCAGCCGTTTCCGTTCCCGTAGCCCGGTTCAGATTGTCCACCTGGTCTTTCATCAAGGCCTTGAGGGGTGAAACCACAAGAGTCAGTTCCCCCAGACGATGGTATCGGTGAAGGGCCGGGATCTGGTAACAGATGGATTTTCCGCCGCCCGTGGGAAGGATGCCGAGCAGAGAATTGCCGCCCAGGCCGGAATCTATGATCTCTTTTTGAAGCGGCCTCCCATCGGCCAGGGGTCTGTATTGCTCAAACCCGAAATATTTTTTTAAAAGCCCTTCTGAATTGCTGTGTTCTCTGCAATATGGACAGGATTCTTCCCCGCAGGAATACCGGAGAACCCGGATGATATCGCAGATCTCCGGAAATTCATGCTTAACCCAGGGCGGCAGGATAGAATTGCCCCCAGAAACCCTGATCCAGGAAAGAACATAGGCCAGCATGGTCCGTCTCCCTCCGGAGCCGGTGCAGATTTCCCAAATTTTTTCAAGACCGGTTTCACATACTTGACCCCTGGACTGATCCTGAAATATGGTTTTGGCTTCCCAACTTTCCGGTATGTAATCTGAAAGATTTTGGAAAACATCAAAATTGCCTTCCAAGCCGAATTCTTCGCCCAAGGAGGTCTCGGTTTCAAAGGAAAAGGCATAAAAGGCAGTGAGACGGGGTTCTGTTTGGTGCAAGGTATGAAAAGCCGCCATTTGGTCGTCAAATACAGCCATAGCAAGACAGGCATCGGCCACAGGGTCATTTTTGCTGTTTTTAACCGGCTTATAGTTTTTGATGAGTTTATGGTAGGGGTTTTCAGGAAAGGCAAGAGGGGATAAAAACAGGGTGTCGATGACCGGAAGGGTTAAAAACGATGCGTCCGGCATGATGGCCTTTATGGCCGGGAGGTCATGTTTTGCAATATTATGGCCCAGAATATAATCCGCATCTTTTGAAAAATCTAAAAGATCCCTAAGTGCTGTTTTGGCGCAGGAGATATTCTTTCTTTCAAAACTTTTATCTCTGAACACCGCCCCGATATGGAAAAGGTTTCCGCCGGGAAGGATTTCAAGATCAATGGCCAGAATATTTTCTGAAAGACAGGTCTGATTCGGGTTTCTGGCCATATTCTTTTGGACGTCAATCCTGCTTTGCGTCCCAGCCTCCTTCTTTTCTTAAATTTTCCACGACAGGGCCGGCCAGGGCCGCCAATTTGAGTTTATCGACCTTTGTACTCCGGGTCAGGGGCAGTTCTTTGTCAAAAGGCCAGATCTCCACATGCTGGGGTCGTTTATAGGACGCAATGGACTTGCAGTGTTCCATGACGTCCTTGCCTGTGAGGTGAATGCTTTTGGACGGCCTCACAAAAGCGAAGATCCCTTCATCAAAAAGCTCATGTTTCAAGCCGATGACTTCCACCATATCCACCCCTTCCATTCGGCCAATATGTTCTTCAACTTCACCCGGAAAGACGTTGTAGCCTTTCTGCTTGATCAGAAATTTTTTCCGGCCGGAAAGATACAGGGCCTTGTACCCGGACATCTGTTTAAAATATCCCAGATCTCCGGTATAAAGAATGCCTTCCCTTGAAACTGCTTTTTTTGTTTCTTCAGGCTGGTTATAATAGCCTAAAAATACAATGGGAGGATGGTAACAGATTTCGCCGATTTCTTCGTCTGCCAGTTCTTCTCCGGCGGAGCCGTCTGCTTTCATGGGCTTTCTGACCGTGACCGGGGCCAGATCGGGAAAGGCCTGCCCCACCTGTCCGGCCATTTCTTCAAGGGGGATTTTGGTCGGGGTGAAGGTGGCAAACCCGGCATTTTCCGTCATGCCGATACCGGTTCCGAATTTGGGTGCCATGAGGGCCAGTTTTTTAAGAAAGGTGGTGTCCACGGCAGAACCGGCATAGGCTACAAATTCAAGGCTTGAAAGATCATAGGTCTCATATCCCGGAAAATTCCAGAGCATCCGGAACATGGTGGGAATCTGCCCGATTACTTTTACCTTATGCTTCTGAATAGCTTCCAGGGTGGCCTTGGTGTCGAATATCCTTAAAAGAACGGCTTTTCCCCCCATGTAAAGGGTGGTCATGAAGGTCTCTGTGATGCAGCCCACATGGCTGGGCGGCAGGTTGACGAGAATAGAAAACGCTGTCCTTTCTCCTTTATAATCAATGCCCCGTTCCAGTATCCGGTTCTGAACAAGGATATTTTCATGGCAGAGGACAGCCGGTTTGGGCTCCCCCGTGGTCCCGGTGGTATAGATGATCAATGACGGGGTTCGCTTGTCCACCTGCTGATACGCCTTTTGAAGCTGCCCTGTGACCATATCCCTCAGCTTCAGCCATATCAGGCGGATTTTATTCATAAGGTCGGCAATACCGACGGCCCCTTTGATAATATCACCGGGTTTCGGATCTGCGGTGAACTGCACCAGGTGCTTTACGGAAGGGCATCCTTTCTGTACGGCCATCCCCACTTTTCTGAAATCCCGGATCGGGGTGTTTCCTAAAAAGAAAAAGGCCTTGGGTTCAATTTTATTGATGTCCCGCACCATTTCATCTTCTCCCAGGCGCAGATCCAGGGGAGCAAAAATGGCTCCGATTTTAAAACAGGCATACATCAGGGCCATGTGTTCCGGGAGCAAGACAAGCTGGGTGGCCACCCGGTCGCCTTTTTGAATATCCATATCCAGTAATCGGAGGGCAAAAAAATCAATCAATGTTTGAAATTTTTTATAGGTGATGATTCGGCCGTCTTCGTGCTGGACCATGGCCACGGCATGGGGCTGGAGTCTGGCCCATTTGTCAACATAGTCATTTACTAACGGTAATCTTTCATTTTGGCTCATGCTACCCCCTGTTGTTGATTTTTATATATCCGTTACGAATCGCTTTTTCCTCATTACAGTTCAAGACTTCAAAAAACACGTCAGTATATTTTTCATAGGCTTTTTTGCCGGTGCAGCAGACTTTGATATCGGTCCCCGGCCGGACCATTCCGGAAAACCGGCATGCAATTTCGGCAATACGCTCCGGGTTCTGGTCCGCCTCGCAATTGACCAGTTCACGGATCGCATAGGCCAGGGTTGCCGTTCCCTGCAAAATAATGCCCGGAAGCCCCACCATCCGGGCAAAGGCCGGTGAGGTGTGAATGGGAAATTCAATCCGGGTGCAGCCATCATAAATATAGGGGCGACCAGGGTCAATGGGAATCCCGGATGTCCAGAGGGTTTGCCCCCCAGTGTCATTTTCAGGAACAAGGAGAAGTTCACCGGCTATTGCGCCATCACTGCATGATACGCCTCGCAACATAGCGCCGATATATTCGGTGAAGACAGGGAGGCCGTCGGAGTCCTTAGCTTCGAGGCAGATGACGGCATGGGTTCCGGCCCGATGGGGTAAACAGGCCTTGACGGCTCCCTTGATGGACAGTTTGTCCCCCGGCCGCATCAGGCGATGCAGAACCAGGTGTTCCGTATAATGCACCTGGGTCATCAATACTTCGGTGGGGAAATTTTCAGACTCGATGAATTTGTCCAGACGGCTTAATACAGGCCAGGTGACAGCCACCGGAAACATGGGAGGAGAAACAATCCCCTCTTCTTTTTCATCATCAAAATACTTCTGGTTCATGTCCTGAATTGCGGCGGCATAATTGCTGATATCCCTGGGGCTGATCTGTACGTGATAGGGTTTAAGCGGTGTGCCCACAAGGCTTTTATCCAGATTCATGGTTAGACTCCATTTAGGCTTTTTCCCCCGATATCCTCGGGATCAATTTTTCCGGTAAACAGGGGGGATGCAAGGTAAAGGGTGCCGTAAGTCAGTGCCACATATCCGAAAAGGGGAGTGAATACGGAGGAAAGAAGAATCATCAGGTTGATCTTTGTAAACCAGGGTCTTCGGTCCATGAACCGCCCGATATGAAGATAGTGGACAGGGTAAATATTCATGACCGCCGCTGCCAGAAAGATGAGACAAAAACAGAAAACTCCCCAGAAGGCAATCATGGCCGACTGATGTTCCACTGCCGTTTCCAGCATGATCATGGGGGCCGCGACCAATAGGGCGGCGGCAGGTGTGGGCATTCCTTTGAAAAAGCCGGGAATGGGATTGTTGTCCAGTGTGAAATAAGTAAGACGGATGAAACCGGATAAAACATAAACGATGGCAGCAAATTTCAGGGGCAGATATTGAATGACCGGGTTTTGGATTTCTGAAAGGAAAATATAAAATATCCATCCCGGAGCAATGCAGAAGCTCACTGCATCGGCAATGTCATCCATGACTCCGCCAAAAGTGATATTATATTTTTTGGTGCTGTTCCCCGATATGGTTGTCAATCCAAGCTTTCTTGCCAGAGCGCCGTCCACTTTATCAAATACGGCGCCGCCCATTAAAAGAAGGTAAGCTTCCTTAATCTTGCCCTGATAGGCAAAGAACACAGCCAGCAGACCCATTAAGGCATTCATCGTAGTTAAGGCATTGGGAAATACCGAGAGAATCCGTTTGCGAAGGACCATGTCACCCAGGCAGATCTCATCCAGGCAGAAGGACCCGTATTTGCGACAATTCATGGCAATGGATCCCAGAATGACGATCAGGCAGAATATTTCAATGAAAAACAGGTTTCTAAGGGGGAGGCAACTGATACTGCTCATCCAGCCGTAGAAAATCCCAGGATCGGTTGTTGGAATATAAAATATGTAAATATAGAGCAGTGCCCCGACAGGGGCGGCAACCATTTTGCGCAGTCTTGTATATTGAATTTCTTCCGATTTGTCAGGGCTTCTGCTGGAAAATTTTCTCATGAAATGAGCGAAATTATCCCGGATCAGTACGGCAATACACAAAAGCAGAACCAGAATGGCATGGAGCAATTCCACCCGTGTATATTCAGGAGACACTTCCAGGAGGCGCCACATTGCTCCGGCGGTCAACAACGGAAAAATGATGGAATAAACCACTTTGTCCATCAACTTGTCCGCCAGATCCGTTAATTTGAAATTTTGACCAAACCGGGTGGAAAACCACCGGTCCACCAGATCAAAGCTCATGGAGACAAGAAAACAGATCACTCCCGCGATATAAAGATTCGGGCTGTGGGTCCACATGACCCCAACGGCAAACACCATTCCTGCAAACACCAACGGCGCCCGGCCATAGACCAGAACAGCGGCGATTCGCTGGGCAACTTTTAATTCTTCTTTCATGTAACTCCTGTCTATCATAGGGTTATGATTTGATGCAATCCTCAACATCCATTTTGGGGGGTCATCATATCACATAAAAAAATCGAAAGGTATGGCTGTTAATGAAAAATTCATCACTATTCTGTTCAGGGAAGTAGCCTATCAATGATAATTTTGTACCGGCCATAGACCTGATCCGCCACAGCCCCCCTGTAAACGCCTGTAAGATCCTTTGTTCCCATGATTTCAAGTTCCCGTATCAGCCTTTCTGAAGCTGGGTGTCTTCCATTCCAAAAACCGCTTATCAATATCTCTAATCATGATAGTTTTTTCATAAACCGGTTATATTGTAATTTTACAAGGTTCTTTTAATTGTATAAATGTAATTTTACAAGGCTATTTTAAATGGATTTGATGGAATGGCGGGTTATTTTTTTTGGTAATTTATGCCCAGATCAGTTGCGGCTGAATTTAATTTTTTGTCAAAAGTCCATAGCTTGATCTGCGCTAATCGTGCTGAAGCAAGAAGATGTGTATCAACGAAACCGATTCCTTTGGCGTTTAAGTGATGTTCCTCAATAAAATATAAGTATTCGTTGAATTCGACTAATGGAGCCATCGGTAACTCTTGCAGCAATGAAATAATTTCTTTTCGATTTTTAATATTTCCACAGGCAAGCTCACCGATAATGTGGGGGTGGCACATCACATTGCCTTCAATAAGCTGCTTTTCCAGGTGGTTGTCGCCATCTCTCAGATGGGTAATCCATACTGAAGTATCAACAAGAATCATCCTCGATTATGAGATCCTTCTTCGAGGAATATCCTGCAATTCTTTTTCAGTACCGCCTAATATGGCCAAACGCTTACTGCTTTCCAATGCAATTAAAGCCTCAAGGCCAAGCCGGATCAAAGCAGTTTTTTCTTTAATACCGGTTAGCAAAGCAGCTTTTTCCAATATTGCATCATCTATATTTAAGGTGGTTCTCATATGTATTCGTATGCATTGTTTGTATGTAAAAGTCAATAATATTTTTAGAGAATAGTGTATGATGCCTTTAAGACGTCTTAAACAAATCCGTACTCAGGTATCTTTCCCCGGTGTCGCAGATGACAAAGACAATGGTTTTGCCTTTGTTTTCGGGTCGGGAGGCGACGAGCTTGGCTGCATGAAAAGCCGCACCCGATGAAATTCCACAGAGGATGCCTTCTTCAAGGGCAAGGTCTTTTGAGCCCTGGAAGGCTTCTTCATTCTGAACCTGGATGATTTCATCCAGAATGCTCACGTTCAGGTTCTTGGGAATAAAGCCTGCTCCAATGCCCTGGATTTTATGGGGGCCGGAAGTTCCGCCGGAGATGACGGGGGATGCCGCAGGTTCAACGGCTATGGATTTGAGGCCTGGTTTTTTTTGTTTCAAGACTTCCGACACACCCGTTATGGTTCCGCCGGTGCCCACACCAGCCACAAAGATATCAATTTTTCCCTCTGTGTCGTTCCATATTTCAAGGGCTGTGGTTCTGCGATGGATTTGTGGGTTAGCCGGGTTGGAAAACTGATCCGGCATAAAGGCATTGGGGGTGTTTTCTACGATTTTCTTTGCTTCTTCAATGGCGCCTTTCATGCCTTTGGTGCCTTCGGTCAATACCAGGGTGGCGCCCAGGTGTTTTAAAATCTGTCGGCGCTCAATGCTCAGGGTTTCGGGCATGGTCAGGATCAGCTTTAATCCTTTTGTCCTGGCCACAAAGGCAAGGGCAATGCCGGTGTTGCCGCTGGTGGGCTCCACAATGACGGAATCGGCATTGATTTTTCCAGTCTGAAGGGCATCCTCTATCATGGCAAGACCGATCCTGTCTTTGACACTGGATAGGGGGTTAAAGAATTCAAGCTTTCCATAAATTTCTGCACCGGTTTTCAGGCTTGCGGTTTTAATATGGACGAGCGGGGTATTGCCGATTGTTTTGGTGATATCAGACTTGGTATTCATGGCTTTTCTCCTCTGTTTCCTGGTATTTGTAAATAAGGCGCGGGGAATCGATAAACACTTTGGTGTCCGGCGGAATGGAGCTTGTCAGCCAGACATTACCCCCTACTATGGACCGGGCACCGACCACGGTTTCACCGCCCAGGAGGGTGGCTCCGGAGTAGATGATGACATCATCTTCAATGGTGGGATGACGTTTGGCGCCGCGAAGCTTATTGCCCGCATTGGGCGGCAGGGACAGCGCGCCGATGGTCACATTCTGATACACTCTCACATTGTTTCCGATGACACTGGTTTCGCCGATCACAAGGCCTGTGCCGTGATCAATGACAAAGCGTTTGCCTATTTTTGCACCGGGATGAATATCAATGCCGGTCATGCTGTGGGCATGCTCGGTCATGATCCTTGGCAACTGCGGAACCCCCATGTTGTGAAGGATATGGGCAATCCTGTAAACCGTGATGGCATAGAGTCCGGGATAGGAGAAAATGATTTCATCATGGCTTTTCGCGGCCGGGTCCCCGTCATAGGCGCCTTTGATGTCTTCGGCAAGGGTTACGCGCAGATCCGGGATTTTGCGGATTGCATTTAAGGCAACGTCATTGCCGCTGTTTTCACATTCAGTGCAGGCCTGGCCGTAGCGGAGGCAATCGTGCCGAAGCACATGGATGATCTGTTCGGACAGGACGTCGTAAAGTTTTGATATGTCCTGACCCAGATGATACACAAGGTTGGCCCCGTCTATTTTTTCGTTTGAAAAATAGCCCGGAAAAAGAACCTCCCTGAATTTATCAATCATTTCCTTTACAGAGGTAGAAAAATGAATGGGGGCATCTCCGATATGGGCAAAGCATCGCTTGTCATCCATGGAGGAAAGAATGGCGTTGATAACGCCCGGCAGCTCTTTTCGATGCTCTGAGGCATTTTCTCTGCCGGTCCGGCATAAACTATTAATTATAAAATCATCCATGATACAAACATCCTTTTTCAGGGTTCAAAAAAACTTTTAAATACTCTGCAGGCGGTGCATTCGTCCATTTTGTCTTCCCAGGAGTTCTGAGCTTCCCCGCTGCACTTGGTCCCATTGATGAACCAGCAAAGCTCCCCGGAATTAAATTCAAAGGCCGGGCATTTTTTCTGTCTTTTTTCCGGGCATTTCAGAATATCCCAGCATTTTTCCGTGATTTTTCCTGTGTTCATAAGGGCCCTGGAAAAAAGGAAAAGAAGCTGACGCTCAACATGATGCGGGATTTTTCGCCAGCCTTGCTCATAGCTGTGAATGGCCTTGATGGAAACCCCCAGAAGCTGCGCCATTTCCTTTTGTGTCTTATTGAGCTTGGCCCTGATAACCTTGAATCTGCTGCTTTCCATGCGCACTCTTTTTTCAGAAATAATTTGGTGTTATATGCTTAATGACCCATAAAATATACCACAGAGTAGGAGCTGTCAATGACAAAACATGGCAAAACAGGATACCGGACGGAAGGATTCAAATAAAAAGTGAAGGAAAAAGCTTGACGGTGGATCGAATGTCATTACTTTGGTTATAAAATCAAAAAAGATAATGAAAGGTGCAATATGAAACTTGATAAACTCACGGTTAAATCACAGGAACTTGTTCAATCTGCCCATGATATGGCGGAAAGACACAATCACCAAGGCATTGAGCCCATCCATTTTTTAAAGGTCATGACTGAGGATGACCAGGGGATTTGTTTATCCATTTTAAGGAAAATCGGGGTTCAGGTTGAAATTCTGAAAAAAGATATCCAGGCCGCCATTGAAAAACTTCCAACCGTGTCCGGACCCACCACCGTCTATCTTTCGCCGGAAGGCAAAAAGATATTGGATCAGGCTTTTTCAGAAGCTGAAAAGATGAAGGACCAGTATGTGAGCCTCGAGCATATCCTTCTGGCACTTGCTGGCCAGAAAGGGGAGGCGTTTAATATCCTGAAAAAAAATGGGATTTCACGGGAGGCTATACTGACGGTGCTGAAGGATATCCGGGGAAACCAGAGCGTCACAGACCAGAATCCTGAAGAAAAATACCAGGCCCTTGAAAAATTCGGCAGGGATTTGACCCAGCTTGCCCGTGACGGGAAGCTGGACCCGGTCATTGGCAGGGATGAGGAAATCCGTCGGATCGTACAGGTTCTGTCCAGACGTCGGAAAAATAATCCGGTCCTGATTGGTGAGCCGGGCGTGGGTAAAACCGCCATTGTAGAAGGGCTGGCCCAGAGAATTATTGAGGGGGATGTGTCGGATTCCCTGAAAAACCGACGGGTTATTGCCCTTGATATGGGCGCTCTCGTGGCCGGGGCCAAGTTTCGTGGTGAGTTTGAAGAACGCTTAAAAGCCGTTTTAAAAGAAGTGGAGGCGGCCGAAGGCGAAATTGTTCTCTTTATTGATGAGCTGCATACGGTAGTGGGCGCAGGAGCTGCCGAAGGGTCTGTGGATGCCTCTAATATGCTCAAACCCGCCCTTGCCCGGGGGACCCTCCGATGTGTGGGTGCCACAACACTCAATGAATACCGTAAATATATAGAAAAAGACGCCGCCCTTGAACGGCGCTTCCAGCCGGTCATGGCAAAGGAGCCCAGCGTCGAGGACACCATCTCCATTTTAAGGGGATTGAAGGAAAAATATGAGGTCCACCACGGCATCCGGATCAAGGATTCCGCCATTGTGGCGGCCGCCACCCTGTCCAACCGGTATATTGCCGACCGGTTCCTGCCGGATAAGGCCGTGGACCTGATTGATGAATGTGCTTCCCGTCTCAGGATTGAAATTGATTCCATGCCAAGGGAGATTGATGAGATTCAACGCAAAATCACCCAGGCCCAGATTGAACGTCAGGCCCTGATTAAGGAAAAGGATCAGGCTTCTGTGGAACGGCTTGAAAAACTTGAAAAGGATATTGCTGCCATGCAGGAAGACGTCGGTCCGTTGAAACTTCACTGGGACACTGAAAAAAAGATCATTCAGGAGATCAGTGCCATCCGTGAAGAGATTGACCGCTTTCAGACCCAGGCCCATGTGGCGGAACGAAACGGGGATCTGGAAACTGTGGCCAAGATCCGGTATGGCACCATTGAGCAGCTTCAAAGGGATCTGTCAGGCAGAAAACAGGCCCTTGACGGCCTTCAGAAGGATAAAAGAATGCTCAAAGAAGATGTGGAAGCCTCGGATGTGGCTGAAGTGGTCTCTTCCTGGACCGGTATCCCGGTATCCAGAATGCTGAAAGGAGAACAGGAAAAGCTGGTCCAGATGGAAAGCCATATCAAAAAGCGGGTCATTGGTCAGGAAAAAGCCATTGATGCCGTATCCAATGCGGTCCGCCGGGCCAGATCAGGACTTCAGCCCGAAGACCGGCCCATCGGCACATTTATTTTCATGGGCCCGACGGGCGTCGGAAAGACGGAACTGGCCAAATCCCTGGCAGAATTCATGTTTGACTCTGACCAGGCCATTATCCGGGTGGACATGTCCGAATACATGGAAAAGCATTCCGTTTCAAGGCTCATCGGTGCTCCTCCGGGATATGTGGGGTATGATGAAGGGGGATATCTCACCGAGGCGGTCAGAAGACGGCCCTATTCGGTGATCCTCTTCGACGAGATTGAAAAGGCGCACCAGGATGTGTTCAATGTCCTGCTCCAGGTTCTGGATGATGGCAGGATGACGGATGGTCATGGCCGGACCGTGGATTTTAAAAACACCATCATCATCATGACCTCCAATGTGGGATCGCGGCTTCTCCAGGAAGCCGGAATCCACGGACTTGAGGATGAAAGGGTGAGGCAGGGGATTGACCATGCCTTAAAAGAAGCCTTCCGGCCTGAGTTTTTAAACCGGATTGATGAAATCATTACCTTCCATGCTTTGACTCTGGAGAATATTCAAGAGATTGCCGCCATCCAGATTGAAAAACTCAACAAGCGCCTGAAAGCCCGGAATCTTTCCATCCGCCTGGATGACAGGGCCATGTATCATCTGGCCCAGAAGGGCTATGATCCGGTATTCGGCGCACGGCCTTTGAAACGGGTCATCCAGCAGGAACTTGAAAATCCCTTGTCTCTTGCGATTCTGAAGGGCGAATTCATGCCGGATGAGGTCATCGGGTTTGGTTATGATGAAAAAGAGAAAAAACTGAAAATCTTGAATTCATAAAAAGCAGATTTCCGACAGAAAAGAGCAGTCTTAAATTTTTTCAGATCTGATCTGCATAATGTTTTAATTCTTCATACTGGGTCAAAAACCTGTAAAGGGTTGCTCTTCCGACGCCCAATACTCTGGCAGCCTTGGATTTGTTGCCCCCGGTCTTTTGAATGGCGGTTTTGACTGATTCCAGATCCAGTTTTCCTTTGAGGGGTATCATCTCCGGCTGAACCGGAGATTGTTTCGGTTCCATGGCCGGAGCACCAGCCGGAGATCGGGTCATAAGATCTCTTCCCTGGGTGATCTCCAGGGGAAGGTCAGAGGGCAGAATTTTGTTTCCACGGGATCGCACCACTGAAAACTGAATTACATTCTTCAATTCCCTGACATTGCCGGGCCAATGGTAATCCATAAGGATGTCCAGGCTTTCAGCAGTCAGTTCCGGAACAGGATTGCTGCTTTCCTGTTCCGCTTCTTTCAGAAAATGGGCCGCCAGAAGGGGGATATCGCTTTTTCTCTGTCTTAAAAGCGGCAGATGGATGGGAATCACATTGAGCCGGTAAAACAGGTCTTCCCTGAACCGGCCGGCCTTGACCTCCTCTTTCAGATTTTTATTGGCTGCGCTGATAATCCGGACATCCACAGACACCTTTTTTTCCCCGCCCACTTTTTCAAAGGTTCCTTCCTGCAGAAACCTCAAGAGTTTGACCTGGGTTTTCAGCGGCAGGTCCGCCACCTCATCCAGGAACAGGGTCCCCTTGTGGGCCAGTTCAAATCGGCCTTTCCGGTCCTTAATGGCTCCTGAAAAAGCGCCCTTGACATGGCCGAACAATTCGCTTTCCACAATGCCTTCGGGAATAGCCCCGCAGTTTACCGGAACAAAGGTGCCGTTACCGTAGGCGCTGATATCATGAATGGCATAGGCCACCCGCTCTTTGCCGGTTCCGGTATCGCCTGATAGGTGAACCGGATAATTATAGAGTGCCACATCCCGGATCTGCCGGAAAATATCCTGCATGATTTTGTCTTTGCCGATGATGCCGGCAAAGCTGGAAAGGGTCTCGGCTTTCAGGGAGAGGTTAAAGGTTTCCGTCACATCCCTGAAGGATGCAAGGACGCCTTTAAATCCATTATCTTGACTGATGATGGCGGAAACCGTCATTTCAAGCTGATGGGTGGAACCGTCCTTTGCCAGGATATTCAGGGGATATTCCTTTGTTCCTGAAAAACACGCTGGGGGGCCGTCACAAAAAGAGCATTTGCCGCCGCAGAAAGGAGATTCAAAAACAATATGGCAGTCTTTTCCGATGACCTCTTCTTTAAAATAGCCGGTGATTCTTTCGGCCTCTTTATTGAAGACGGTGATGATTCTGTCAGGGGTATGGGCAATAATTCCGAGTTTCAGGTTATCCAGAACAAGATTGAGGTTCTCATGGTCCAGCAGGGTATGTGTCAAATCCGTCATTTTCCTAATCCCCATATATACAACATCGGTTGATGATGGTTGTTGAAGAGGTAAATGACACATTTGTGTATCAGGTGCAATGGTTTTTTAGCAGGTGGGACAAAAATTTATGACTTTTAATGCCTGGAAAGGGGTGGGGGAAAATAAAAAAACTTGAGCCCAAAGCGTTTTTGTTGCCTTGGGCCCGAGTCTTATTCCCAGGTGATGCAATGTCTGGGACAGTTTTTTACGGCTTCATGGATATTTTCATCCGAGTAGTCATCCAGAGGAAGAATTTCCACATAATCGGCGTCATTGATTTTAAATGCATGGGGAGCAAGGTCCACACAGACCTCGCAGAGGATACAGCATGCCATATCAATGACCGGGGGTTTCATCAGATTTTCATCCCATCCTATTTGAAATACCGGTTTAAAAGTCCTTCAAAGGCTTTGCCGTGGCGGGCCTCATCCTTGCACATCTCATGAACCGTATCATGGATGGCATCATAGCCCAGTTCCTTTGCCCTTGCTGCAATGGCTTTTTTCCCTGTGCAGGCCCCGTTTTCAGCAATTACCCGGACAGCAAGGTTTGCCTTTGTATCGGCTTCCACTACCTCGCCTAAAAGCTCGGCAAATTTGGCTGCGTGTTCAGCTTCTTCAAAAGCAATGCGTTTGTAAGCTTCTGCGACTTCGGGATATCCTTCACGGTCTGCCTGACGGCTCATGGCAAGATACATACCGATTTCCGTGCATTCTCCCATAAAATTATTTCTCAAGCCTTCAAGGATTTCAGCATCCACCCCTTTTGCAACACCGATGGTATGGCCGTCGGCCCAGATTAATTCGCCTTCCTGAACGGAAAATTTGGATGCAACGGCATTGCACTGGGGGCATTTTTCCGGAGCTGTCTCACCGTTATAGGAATAGCCGCATACTGAACAAACATAGGTCTTCATTAATTTTTCTCCTCTCTGATTGAATTGTCCCACCAGCCTTTCTGCATGTGCGCCGCTTTTTCTTTCTGTGCAAGATCCAGAAGCCGGTAACCGGAATCCAGGAGGATACCGTAAAGAACACCGCAATTGGGATCTTCTCTGTCTTCATAACCCGATTGCGCAAGCTTGATCATTTTCTTTGCAAGCTCTATGGTACGGGCAATGTTAGTATCACATTTTTTTTTCAGCATGGCATTTTTTCTTTCACACACATTGGGCTGATAAGATTTGTTTATGGTTTTATTTAAACTGTATTTCATACATACTTCATGGGAATCTTTTCAATAACCATGCCACAATATTCTTCATGCAAAAATTCTTTAGTCCCCACAGCCTCTGATAAGGTCTGAAATACGGGTCGCAGTAAAATTCCAGCCGTCAAAAAGATCCACAAGGCTATCATCTGTTCTGATATGTTCAGGCACAAGGCTGCAAAAACCTTTGACATTGGATAGAGCCCTGACGGCATGGGCACGTTTAACCGGGTCCTCTGAATGCAGATAGCAGAAAAGGAGTGCTTTCATTTTTTCATTGAGATCCCTGGGATGGGCTTTGAGATAGGCCCCAATTCCCCATAACACGCCCCGCTGAAGCATTTCATGCTCAATATGATTGCCGGCCGGGTCAAGATATGAAAAAAGAATGGATTTATATTCCAGTGCAAGTTCCGGGCTTTGAGACAAAATTTCTCCCATGGCTTCAGGCGAGCCCCAGCCGATACCGCCGGACTCGTCATTCAGGTTCCACATGATGCGTCTGAGGATAATCCTTGCCTTTTCCATGTTCCGCATTGCCGTTCTTGCTCCAAGAAGGCCCATGGCTGAGACACTCCGGAATTTTATGAGCTCGTTTTTATTGTAGAAATAGGAAAATAAGTGCCCCACAAGCTGCTCGTCAGGGATCAGGGCTAATTTTTCAAAGGCGGTTTCCCTTTCGGTTTCCATAAGGATATTACCGACCTTTTGCTTTGTTTCTCTTCCATAGGGCTTCATCAGGGTCACCTGCTTTGTTTTGAATATTTATCCCTTCTGACATTAAAAGCATAAATTATGCCGGATCAGCCATAACGGTCAATATCAATCAAAAGAAGACAAATCAACCGGGATGAGGTCGCTGATCTGTCTCAGATAGCGGGACATTTTTGTTTCGAGAGACAAAATGCCGGGGTATCTAAAAAGATATTCTTTTTTGATGAAGATTAGGGTAAGAACAAGGCTTGTTAAGAATCCGAATAAGGACAGATTTGAATTATGGAAGAATATCTTCACCCGACATATTATATTGACAGTGATCACCCGGAAATTATTGTGTTTTCAGAACAGCACAGCCAATCCGGGAAAACGGATACGGAAAAGGCCATGGAGATTTATTATGCAGTCCGGGATAAAATCCGGTATAACCCCTACAGTATTGAACCCAAAAAAGAATCCATGAAGGCCAGTACGATTCTGATGCGGCGGTATGGCTATTGTGTGGCCAAGGCCGTGGTTCTGACAGCCTGCCTGAGGAGCCAAAAGATTCCGGCAAGGCTCGGGTTTGCCGATGTTCAGAACCATCTGAACACTGAACGGCTTAGAAGCCTCATGGGGACCGATGTGTTTGTATATCATGGATACACGGAAATTTTTCTGGATGGAAAATGGGTCAAGGCCACACCGGCATTTAACCTGGAGCTTTGCAACAATTTTAATGTAAAACCCCTGGAGTTTGACGGAACAAAGGATTCCATCCTCCATCCCTTTGATAAATCAGGAAATCTGCACATGGAATATGTGAAAGACCACGGCAGTTTTTCCGATCTTCCCTGGGATATCATCCTTGCCGAATCCATGAAGCAATATCCCCTGTATTTTGAGAATCTTGAAGTGCATTCAAAGGATTTTTCAGCAGAAGCCCTTAAAGAAAACCAATAGGGCAAGAAAATCAATAGCCTTGCCTAAGGCTTTCGGAAGGCCCAGGACACCTCTTGGGTCATTCTCAACACCTTTTTTGCAGAGTCAAGATCAAGGGAACCGGTACCGCAGCTCGGTGTAATAAAGGATTGAGTGATAATGGTTTTCTTGTCAATCCCTGTTTTTCCCGATAATTCATCCATTTGCTGGTGCAGCAGCCGGATCAGGCCAGGTGTGTCCTGGGCGGCAATGAGTTCCGGTTTTGCCGTGGGGACAATCCCCCAGGCAAGAATCTTACCCTGATTTAAAAAGGCTTTTATCATTTCAGGATAAAGAATGAATTTGTCAAAATAGGAAAAGGCGTCAAAGCTGATGATATCGATGTCTGATCCGAGAAGCATATCCCATTCCGTGTTGGCACAGACATGAACTCCGGCAAGGCCGTTTTCCGAGTGGATTTCCCGGGAAATCTCCTCAATGCCAAGCGTGACATCTGCCTTGCTGATGGTAATATAGGCCGAGGTTCCGAATCCGGCCAGGGCCGGTTCATCCAGGAAAATGATGGGGATGGCTCCCCGTTTTGAAAATTCTTTTGCCTGCCATTTTGCATTCATGGCCAGTTTTTTGATGGCCGCATCCCTTAACTGATCATGGTAAAATATATCTCTGTCGTTTTCATCCTTTACTGCAGTTCCAAAGGTAATGGGGCCTGTCACCTGGCCTTTAAGGGCAATAAACGGAGTCTTTTTTTCATCCACCTGCCGTAAAAATTCAAAAAATCCTTTTCCCCTTGTGCCGGACAGGGCAAACCGTGAATTGCCTAAATCTTCACCTGATTCAGACAGGGATAAATAGTCTTCGAAAAAGGAGACCATCTCAGTATCAAAACCAGGCCTGGATGTATCCAGAAGATTTTTTTCAGTTCCGGCAACAAATCCGGGCAGACCAGGGAGAAACTGGCTGATCATGCCTTCTTCCCGGTAAAGGGGCAGTTGGACCCAGAGGGGAATATCCGGGGTATGGTCAAAAACAAGTTTGAGGGCTGCTGTGTGGTCCGTCATGGGAAGGCTGCCGATTAAAAGGGGCAATGCATTGGGTTTGAAGATTTTCATTCTTGTAGTTTCCTATCAAAATAAGGTTTCTTTCCTGATCATACCTTTCTTGATCATACCTTGAAAAAATTGTTGAATTATACCATCATTGTCAAAAGATGAAAACAGGGAAGATAACACAGGGAAGATAATTATTCATCTGCTAAAGAAGAGGGAATGTGACCATAAGAAAATTGGAATTGCTGTCACCGGCAAAAAACAGGGAACTGGGAATTGCCGCCATCAACCATGGGGCTGATGCGGTTTATATCGGGGCTGCCGGATTCAGTGCAAGGGCTGCGGCCGGCAATGACATCGGGGAAATTGAAAAGCTGGTTGACTATGCCCATTTTTATAAGGCAAAAGTGTATATTGCCCTGAATACCATTCTTTTTGATCATGAGCTGGATGAGATCCAAAAACTGATCCTGCAGTTGTGGAATGCCGGTGCCGATGCCCTGATTATTCAGGATCTGGGAATTCTGGAACTGGGTTTGCCGCCCATCCCTTTGTTTGCCAGTACCCAGCTTGACAACCGGACGGTTGACCAGGTCCGGTTTCTTGAGTCGGCAGGCTTTGAGAGGGTGATCCTGTCAAGGGAACTGTCACTCAAGGCCATCAAAGACATCCGGCAGAACACGGCCGTAGACCTGGAAGTCTTTGTGCATGGAGCCCTTTGCGTATGCTACAGCGGCCGCTGCTATTTCAGTGCCGCCATTGGCAAAAGAAGTTCCAACCGGGGGCAATGCGGACAGCCCTGCCGCCTTCCATGGACCCTGGTGAATGATGCCGGTCAAGTGCTGGAAAAAGACCGCTTTCTTTTGTCTCTGAAGGATATGAACCGTTCCGATTATATTCATGATCTTGTTTTAGCCGGTGTTACCTCGTTTAAGATCGAGGGGCGTTTAAAGGACATTTCCTATGTGAAAAACATCACGGCCCATTACCGGAAAAAGCTGGATGACTTGATAAAAGGGTCTCTTGGTTACAAATCCGCATCATCGGGCAGAACTGAGCTGTTTTTTGTGCCTGATCCTTTAAAAACCTTTAACCGGGGGGAAACCGATTATTTGCTGTTGGGCCGCAAAGGAGACATCCATTCCCTTAATACCCCTAAATCCCTTGGAGAGCAAATCGGTGCTGTCGATCAAATGGATCTCAAATATTTTACATTGAAAAAAGCCCATGATCTTCATAATGGGGATGGCCTCTGTTTTATCAATCGACTCGGAAAACTCGAAGGATTCCAGGTGAACAGGGCGGATCAGGAAAAAATTTATCCGGCCGGGTTTCCGGATCTGAAAAAAAGCGGCCTTTTTCCCGGTGCTGTTCTGTATCGAAACCATGATCATCTTTTTCAAAAAAAAATGGCCGGGCCCACCTCAGAGCGGAAAATAGCCCTTGATCTGACTTTTTCTGAAATTCTTGAAGGATTTGCCCTTCAAGGGACGGATGAGGATGGGAACACGGCTGAGGTAGCGCTTGTAACTGAAAAAATTGAGGCAAAAGATGAGGCCCTGGCCCTCACAACCCTGAAAAAACAGTTGGGTCGGCTGGGTGAATCTCAGTTTTATCTCAGGAGTCTCAGCCTTCTTTCAAAGCCGTATTTCATGATCACAAAGGATTTAAACCGGATCAGAAGAGAACTTTTGGAAACCCTTGTGCAAAAACGGCGGGAAAGCTATTTCCGGGAGTCTGCAAAGCCAGGGCCTGCTGTTTTGCCATATCCTGAAAAACACCTTGATTTTACGGCCAATGTTTCCAATCAAAAAGCGCTTGAATTTTATAAAAAGCGAGGGGTAGAGACCATAGAACCTGCATTTGAGCTTTCAGAGCCTGGTCCGGGAACGGTTGTCATGACGCTTCGGCATTGTATCCTGAAGGCTGTGGGGCAATGCCGCAGGGAAGTAAAAGCACTGCCTGAAATGTGGAAGGACCCCCTTTCCCTTGAAAATAAAACAGGCCGGTTTCAGCTTGAGTTTGATTGTATCAATTGTGAAATGAGGGTCAGAAAGGGATAAAAAAAAAGACGGGAAGGCGTTAAAACCACCCCGTCTTTATATAAGAATTTGATATAAAGCCTGTTTAATTGGGGAACATGCTATCCTCAATATCCACGGCAACGCTGCTGACATTCATGAGGGCATTGAATCTGCCGAGGGTAATGGGAAGCTGGGTTTCCACAAAAAATTGCAGGGATCTGATGATGCCTTCATAAAAGGAAACATCTTTTTTCTTGGCGGTTTCAAGTTTGGTTGCGGCAATGACGGCTCTCCAGAGCAGCATCCATGCCATGGTGACATCTCCTGTGGCATCCTGGAAGGGATGGGCATTGGCAAAGGCATGCAAGACCTTTTCCGACATGGCGGCCGTTCCCATGTGAATGGCAACTTCTGCAAGCTTGTTCAAAGCTTCTTCAATTTTGACGGCCTGTTTTTCAAGCCTGGGAATGGCTTTTGCGGCAACCACCCATTTTTGCATTTCACTAAACAGATCCATGATGGGTTTGCCCTTGTTAAGCCCCAGTTTTCTTCCCAGAAGATCCATGGCCTGGATACCGTTGGTGCCTTCATAAATCAGGGTGATCCGGCAATCTCTTAAAAGCTGGGCCATGGGATATTCTTCAATGAATCCATATCCGCCGTAAACCTGCATGCCCTGGCTGCAGACCTCAAAGGACCGGTCCGTGACATAGCCTTTGGCGATGGGGGTCAGAACTTCAACAAATCCGTGGTATTTGTCTTTTTCTTCCTTTGTGGGTGCATAAAGAGCCATGTCGGCAGAGTATTGGACAAAATACAGAAGAGATCTCATGCCTTCCACAAACACCTTCATCATCATCAATTGCCGTTTTACATCCGGATGGTTGATGATGGAAACGGATTTGGCTTCCGGGTTCATGAATTCAAGGATGTTTTTTCCCTGAACCCGGTTTCTGGCATAATCCAGGGCATACATATAGGCTGCGGTGGCGCAGGCAAATCCCTGGAACCCGACCAGACGTCTGGCTTCATTCATCATGAGGAACATGGCCTGCATGCCCTTGTTTTCTGCACCCAGAAGGGTGCCGATGCAATTGCCTTTGGAGCCAAGGGAAAGAGAGCAGGTGCTGTTGCCGTGGATGCCCAGCTTGTGTTCAATGCCGGTGCAGATAACATCATTGAATTCACCAAGAGTTCCATCCGGTTTGACCCGGAATTTCGGAACCAGGAACAGGGAAATGCCCTTTGTGCCTTCGGGAGCACCTTCAATCCGTGCAAGAACCGGATGGATAATGTTATCGGTCAGGTCATGCTCGCCGCCGGAAATAAAAATCTTTTCACCGATAATGGAGAAGGTGCCGTCCCCGTTTCTGATGGCCTTTGTCGTGAGAGCACCTACATCGGACCCTGCACCCGGTTCCGTCAGGAGCATGGTGCCGGTCCATTTGCCGGTAAACATATTTTTCAGATAGATTTTTTTCTGCTCCGGCGTGCCGAATTTTTCCACCAGGTGGCCTGCGCCCTGGGTCAGGCCCGGATACATCATGAAGGGGAAATTGGCGCCGTTGAAATATTCAGCCCCGGCAGATGCGATGGTTCTCGGCATTCCCTGGCCCCCCCATTCCGGATCTTCGGTTGTGGCAAGCCATTCGCCTTCGTTGAATATTTTATAGAGTCTTTTGAAAGATTCCGGGGTGGTGACCTTGCCGTTTTCAAGCTTGCAGCCCTGCTGGTCGCCATCTTTATTGGCTGGCAGGAGTTCCTTGACGGCAAAATTTTTTGCTTCACTGATGACAAGATCTATGGTCTTTCTATTGAAATCAGCAAAATTTTCATGAAGCCCGGATAGATTCTCGGCTTCAAGCTGTTCATGAAGAACAAATTCGATGTCTCTTCGATCGGAAATAAGTTGGGTCATTTTAAACTATCCTCCTGCTGTTTGTGTTGCAAAAATTAGGTATTATTTTTTTTCTAAATTATCAGCGAATGAATTGTTGCTCACTCCCATATGATGGGGATTATGGATTTTTAAAAGAGGTGAGCTATGTTTTTTATTATCATTTTTCAATAATGATAATAAAAACTTATGAAAAATATGATCGATCATTTGTAAAAGAACCTATCATCCTGTTAAATATTTATTTAAATGAATATAAATTCATCGCATTAAATTTTATGACTGTCAATAATTATTTTTACAAATTCTGAATCATCATATGGGGTTATGGTATGGAAAATTCTGAATAGGCGCTCAGTATGGCCAAAAAATATGGTATCCGGCCCAGACCCTTATTATCAATTGTTCCGGTGAACCATTCTTATTATCTTTGCCTCCAATAGGGCCGGAAAAGGGAATTGACAGTCAGGGGATGAATAGTTAAACTGTCCTACAGTTTGATTGTTCCAGCAATCCTGGTTTTCTCCGGAGACAAGAGAGGAATATTCAATTTAGAAGAATGATACAAAATCAGAATATTTTTAAAATTCAAAGATATTCCATCCATGATGGGCCGGGCATCCGGACCACGGTTTTTTTTCAGGGTTGTCCCTTATCCTGTCGCTGGTGCCACAACCCGGAAAGTCAGAAAATGCCGGGCAAAACCAGCCCGGAAGATATGGATATGATGGTTGCGGGATTAATGGAAGAAATTGAAAAGGATATGATTTTTTATGATGATTCCGGTGGCGGGGTTACCTTTTCCGGTGGAGAACCATTGTCACAGCCGCTATTATTATTCAGACTCCTTGCCCGGTGCCGTGAAAAAGAAATTCATACCGGTCTCGATACTTCAGGATATGCCGAGACTGAACTTCTTTTAAATGCTGCAGAAAAAACCGATCTGATATTGTATGACCTTAAACTGGTCCATGAAACAGCCCATGAAGCTCTGACAGGAAAACCCGGTTTTCCTGTACTGAATAATTTAAAGCAGTTGTCGGACCGCAAGGCAAATGTCAATATCCGGTTTCCCCTTGTTCCGCAGATGACGGATACAAAAGAGAACATCAGCAATGTGATTTCTTTTTTGGTGAATCACACCCTTTTCCGGGATATCCATATCCTGCCCTTTCATAGGGCAGGCGAAGGGAAATACGCTGTATTAAAAATGAAGAACCATATGAAGGATATAGACCCGCCCTCCCCGGAAAGAGTGGCCAAGGTCCAAGAACAATTTGAATCCCATGGGTTCAATGTAACCATTGGTGGATGAAAACAGGTGGATAAAAAAATGAATTCAAGAATAAACACCCTCAGGGCAAAAACCCGGGAAAAAGAAGTGACCCTCTCCCATGAAAGGGCCGAACTCGTAACGGATTTTTATGGAATATATTCGGCCATGGGTGAATCCATCCCGGTCCAGCGGGCCTTATGCCTGAAACATATACTGGAAAATAAGACAATATATATTGAAGACGATGAATTGATCGTGGGGGAAAGGGGACCCGAGCCCAAGGCCGTTCCCACCTATCCGGAAATATGTCTCCATTCCCTGGAAGATCTTGAGATCCTGGATTCAAGGCCCAAGGTGGCCTATAAGGTGTCCAAAGAAACCCGAAGAATATACAGAGAAAAGATTATTCCGTTCTGGAAAGGCAGGACCATCCGGGAAAAAATATTTAGCGCCATGGCAGACCCCTGGATCGATTCCTTCCATGCCGGGATTTTTACCGAATTTCAGGAGCAGCGGTCACCCGGTCATACAGCCGGAGGAGATCTGATTTACAGGAAAGGGTTTTTGGATCTGAAGTCGGATATCCGCCAATGTCTTGGGCGGCTTGATTTTTTTGAGGATCATAAGGCCCTTGAAAAACAGGATGTGTTAAAATCCTTAAATATCGCAGCAGATGCCCTGATTTCTTTTGCAAGCCGCCATGCTGATGAACTTGATCGCCTGGCTGCAACAGAAAAGGATTCCAGCCGAAAAGCCGAGTTTCAAGCCATGGCCGCTGTCTGTAGAAGAGTCCCGGCCCATAAACCTGAAACCTTCCATGAGGCCCTTCAATATTACTGGTTTTTGCATGTCGGGATCATTACGGAACTCAACCCCTGGGATGCTTACAATCCAGGTCGGTTTGACCAGAACCTGTATCCGTTTTATAAACAGGACATTGAAAACGGCACCATCACCCCTGAACAGGCAAAGGAACTGCTCTCCTGTTTCTGGATCAAATTTCATAATCATCCGGCACCGCCAAAAGTGGGCGTAACCGCCAAAGAAAGCAATACCTATGTGGATTTCTGCCTGATCAATCTCGGCGGGGTCACGCCGGACAACAAGGATGGAGTCAATGAACTGACCTATCTGGTTCTGGATGTTATTGAAGAAATGAGATTACTTCAGCCCAGTTCCATGATCCAGGTATCTCGGAAAAATCCGGACAGGTTCATCAAGCGGGCCCTGAAGATCATTGAAACCGGATTCGGCCAACCCTCTGTCTTTAATACCGATGCCATTGTCCAGGAGATGGCCCTTCAGGGTAAAAGCGTTGAGGATGCAAGGTTGGCAGGTGCTTCCGGCTGTGTTGAAGCAGGCGTGTTCGGGAAAGAATCCTATATTTTAACCGGCTATTTTAATCTTCCAAAAATTCTTGAAATCACCCTTCACAATGGCTGGGATCCCAGAACAAAAAAACAGATCGGCCTGAAAACCGGAGATCCGAAAAGTTTTCAAACCTTTGATGGGCTTTTTGATGCGTATAAACGGCAACTGGAATATTTTGTCGATATCAAGATCAAAGGCAGCAATATCATCGAACAGATTAATGCAGCCCATATGCCGGTTCCCTTGCTTTCACTTGTGACGGAAGACTGCATTGACAATGCAAAAGATTATAATCAGGGTGGAGCAAGGTACAATACCTCCTATATCCAGGGGGTCGGTATCGGAACCCTGACCGATTGTTTTTCATCATTGAAATATCATGTCTATGATCAAAGACAGATGTCCATGGAAAAGCTTCTCAATGCCCTTGAAAAGGATTTTTCCGGTGAAGACATCCTGCATCACCAGTTGAATAAGGCTCCCCATTATGGGAACGATGATGATTTTGCAGATAATATACTCAAACTGGTATTCCGGGCATTCCATGGGGCTGTAACCGGGAGACCCAATGCAAAGGGAGGCGTATACCGGATTGATCTTCTGCCCACCACCTGCCATGTCTATTTTGGTGAAATCACAGGGGCGCTGCCGGACGGAAGAAAAGCGGGAATTCCTGTCTCGGAAGGCATATCACCGGTTCAGGGCAGAGACATCTGCGGTCCAACGGCTGTTTTGAAGTCTGCGGCCAAAATAGATCATCTGAAAACCGGCGGAACCCTCTTGAATCAGAAATTTTTACCGGAGCTGCTGAAAGACGAAAAAGGGAGGCAGGCGGTTGTTCATTTAATCCGTTCCTATTTTAAAATGGACGGACATCATATCCAGTTCAATGTTGTGGATGAAAAAACCCTGAGGGATGCTCAAAAAAATCCCCGGGATCACCGGGATCTCATTGTGAGGGTGGCGGGATATTCCGATTATTTTGTGGATCTTACGGAAGCCCTCCAGGAAGAAATCATACAAAGAACAACACACCATACATATTAGAAAAAATCGGTTGTCCAGGTTTTTTCTTGACTTGTAGGCTAAGTATTAATAAATATAAGTATTTTTTGAATTTGTTGATCCTGCGAATGATATCTTTGAATTCAAATGGATTTACAAAATGCTTCATGGTTTTTTGTATGATTAATTAATTTAAAGGGGAGAAAAAAGATGAAATGGCGTAAATTATTATCAATTACAGGTATTGCAGCTCTTTTTTGTATGCTTGCGGTATCTGCACAGGCAAAAACTTTTGTTTACTGTTCAGAAGCAAGCCCGGAAGGATTTACTCCGGCGCTGTACACTACAGGGACAACGTTTGACGCAACTTCCAACACCATTTATGATCAGCTTGCCAAGTTTGAGCGTGGCGAAACAAAGGTCGTTCCCGGTCTTGCCACATCCTGGGATGTTTCAGGAGACGGAAAAACCTATACCTTTCATCTGAGAAAAGGCGTAAAATTTCATACCACTCCGTATTTCAAACCCACCCGGGATTTTAATGCCGATGATGTTCTTTTTTCTTTTAATCGCCAGCTTGACAAAAACCATCCATACAATAAAGTTTCCGGCGGGTCCTATGAATATTTCGATGGAATGGGCATGGGGAGCTTGATCAAATCCATTGAGAAAAAAGATGATTTAACCGTTGTCTTTAATCTGAACAACCCCGAAGCCCCGTTTATTGCCAACCTTGCCATGGCATTTGCTTCCATTCATTCTGCTGAATATGCAAACAAAATGCTGGTGGCCAAGACCCCGGACGAATTTGACCAGAAACCCATTGGAACAGGCCCCTTTGTATTTGTCTCCTATCAGAAAGACTCCACCATCCGTTACCAGGCTTTCGATAAATACTGGGCCGGTAAAGCAAAAATCGACAAACTTGTTTTCGCTATCACACCGGATGCATCGGTCCGCTATGCAAAACTGAAAGCGGGTGAATGTCACCTGATGCCATATCCGAACCCGGCCGACCTGGCTGCAATGAAAAAAGACCCCAATATTAAACTGATGGAAAAAGAAGGGTTGAATGTGGGTTATCTGGCATTTAATACCAAAAAAGAACCGTTTACCAATGTCAAGGTTCGTCAGGCATTGAACATGGCTATAAATAAAAAGGCTATTATAGAGGCTGTTTATCAGGGCGCCGGGAAAATGGCCAAAAATCCCATCCCGCCAACCATCTGGTCTTATAATGACGCTGTAAAAGACTATGAATATGATGTAGCCGCAGCCAAAAAGCTTCTGACCGAAGCCGGTTTTGCCAATGGATTTGAAACGGATCTCTGGGCCATGCCAGTCCAGCGCCCCTATAACCCCAATGCAAAAAGAATGGCTGAAATGATCCAGGAAGACTGGTCAAAAATAGGCGTGAAAGCAAAAATCATTTCCTATGAATGGGGTGAATACCTTAAAAGAGCCAAAAATCGTGAGCATTCGACCCTTCTTTTAGGGTGGACCGGAGATAATGGGGACCCAGACAATTTTCTTGCCGTTCTTTTGGGTTGTGATGCAGCCACAGAGGGCTCTAACTATGCAAGTTGGTGCTACAAACCATTTAACGATTTGATTATGAAAGCAAAACTGGTAGCCAACCAGGCAGAAAGAACAAAATTGTACGAACAGGCTCAGGTTATTTTTAAAGAGCAGGCACCCTGGGTTACCATTGCACATTCAGTTGTGTTTGAACCCATGAGCAAAAAAGTAGTGGATTTCAAAATTGATCCTTTTGGTCAACATATCTTTTATGGTGTAGACCTGAAAGAATAGGGGTCTGGAGTCATTCATGCAGGCGGTACAATGCGATCGAATGCATTGTACCGCCGCTTTAATATGAAGTGTATGGTGTCATTATGGTTCAATTTTTTCTTAGACGCTTTTTTCATGTTTTCCCAGCCTTTATCGGTGTGACCCTCCTGACATTTTCCCTGATTCATCTGATTCCCGGTGACCCTGTTGAGCTCCGTGCGGGAGAGCGGGGGATCGACCCGGCAAGGCATGCTGAGATCAAGGCGGAGATGGGTCTGGATAGACCCCTTTATATTCAGTATTTCAGATATATCGGCAATGTTTTCAAAGGCGATCTCGGCAAATCCTATGTCACCAAAAAGCCTATCCTTGAAGAGTTTTTGACCCTTTTTCCTGCCACGCTTGAGCTTTCTTTCTGTGCCATGATGTTTGCAGTCGTGTTCGGACTTCCGGCCGGGATTATCGCAGGGGTTAAAAGGGGAACACCCTTTGACCATACCATCATGGCCGTTTCACTGACCGGGTATTCCATGCCGATTTTCTGGTGGGGCTTACTGATGATCCTGTTTTTTTCCGTTTTTCTGGGTTGGACACCCGTAGCAGGGCGACTGTCGGCAATTATGTGGATCGATATGGATACAGGTTTTATGCTCATCGATACCCTTAGATCCGATGAACCCGGTGCCTTTAAATCCGCTTTAAGTCATTTAATTTTGCCGGCCATCGTTCTTGGAACCATTCCCCTTGCCGTTATTGCCCGTATGACAAGGTCTTCCATGCTTGAAGTCTTAAAGGAAGACTATGTCAGAACTGCCAAGGCCAAAGGATTATCCGGCCGACGGGTAATTCTGGTCCATGCATTGAGAAATGCAATGATTCCTGTTATTACGGTTATCGGTCTTCAGACCGGTGTTCTGATGGCCGGTGCCATTCTGACGGAAACCATATTTGCCTGGCCCGGAGTGGGGAAATGGATTCTTGAATCCATTGGTCGGCGGGATTATCCGGCCATTCAGGGCGGGATTCTGATTATTGCCACATTAATTATTTTTGTGAACCTGGGTGTGGATGTTCTCTATGGCATCATAAATCCCAGGATCCGGTATACGAATTAGAACGGGAATCAACATGAGTGAAACCACAACCCTCGCCCAGGCGACTCCGGCACCTCCTCATCCGCTGAAAGAGTTCTGGAAATATTTCAGCGAGAACAAAGGTGCTGTTGTCGGTTTATATGTTATCAGCATTGCAATTTTCCTTGCGGTTTTTGCAGATTATATTGCCCCTCACAGCCCCTTTGACCAATACCGGGATGCCATTTTGCAGCCGCCGGTATGGATGGACGGGGGGAGCAGTAAGTTTTTCCTGGGTACGGATGATGTGGGCAGGGATATTCTGTCCAGACTTATCCATGGGGCTCGACTGAGCCTTTTTGTGGGTGTCATTGTGGTCACACTCTCCCTTGCAGCCGGTATTATCTTCGGGGTAACCTCAGGATATTTCGGCGGAATATATGAGATTCTTGTCATGCGGCTCATGGATATTATTCTGGCCTTGCCGAGTCTGTTGCTGGCCCTGGCCATTGTGGCCATATTGGGGCCAAGCCTTCAGAATGCCATTTTATCCATTGCCGTTGTTGTACTGCCGCACTATGTCCGGTTGACCCGGGCCTCTGTCCTGGCAGAAAAGACCAAGGATTATGTGACCGCATCCCGGGTCTGTGGATCAGGTCCTTTTAGAATGATGTTTGCCGTGCTTCTTCCCAATTGCATGGCTCCCCTGATTGTTCAAGCGACCCTGGGATTTTCAACGGCGATTCTGGATGCGGCCGCCCTGGGGTTTCTCGGCATGGGTGCCCAGCCACCCACGCCTGAATGGGGGGCAATGCTGGCCGGAGCCCTGCAGTTTGTCCAGAGGGCCTGGTGGGTGGTAACCTTTCCCGGGCTTGCCATTCTGATCACGGTGCTTGCCTTCAACCTTGCCGGAGATGGCCTTCGGGATGCCCTTGATCCGAAAATGAAGCGGTAAATCAACCCAGTTGAGATAAAATATGAATCAAATATTAGACATTAAAAATCTTTCAGTGGATTTTGACGGGTTCAAAGCCGTGCTGGATGTGGACCTTTCCCTGGACAAGGGGAAAGTCCTGGGGGTTGTCGGTGAATCCGGTTCAGGAAAGAGTGTTACCCAGCTTGCCTTGATGGGATTGATTCCATTCCCCGGCGTGATTGAGGCGGATACGCTCATATTCAACAATCACGACCTCTTGAAAATGTCAAAAAAGAAGAAGCGTCAGATTCTTGGTAAAGAAATTGCCATGATTTTTCAGGAACCCATGTCAAGCCTTAATCCCTGCTTTACGGTGGAGTTCCAGTTAACGGAAACCCTGAAAATTCATGAGGGCGGATCAAGAAAACATCAGCGTGAGCGCGCCATTGAATTGTTAAGGCAGGTGGGAATTCCCGCTGCCGAGGACCGGATGAAAAGCTTTCCCCATCAATTGTCCGGCGGAATATGCCAGCGGGTCATGATTGCCATGGCCATTGCCTGCAACCCGAAACTCCTGATTGCGGATGAACCCACCACGGCCCTGGATGTCACCATCCAGGCCCAGATTCTCGATCTTCTGATCAGCCTTCAGAAGGAAAAAAACATGGCCATGATTCTGATTACCCATGATATGGCCGTTATCGCAGAAACAGTCGAGGACGTGGTGGTCATGTATGCAGGTCAGGTGGTGGAAAAAAATACAGCCCATAATCTTTTCACCGCTCCAAGGCATCCTTATACGGATGCGTTACTGGGATCTTTGCCGGAACGCAACGTCAATTCAAAAAGACTGCCCACGATTCCGGGTGTTGTGCCGGGTAAATATGATAAACCAACAGGATGTCTTTTTCACCCCCGGTGCCGGTTTGCAAAGGAAAAGTGTTCGACCCTGCGCCCGGCCTTAACAAAGGAAGGCGACAGCGCCTACAGATGCCATTTTCCATTGATAAACGGAGTCCCCCAGTATGAATGACAAGACAATAATTAAGGCCTGGGATCTGAAGAAATATTATATCATCAAAGATGGGGTGTTTTTTAAAAGATCTTTGACATTGAAGGCCTTGGATGGCGCATCTTTTTCCATAAAACCGGGAGAAACATTTTCAGTGGTGGGGGAATCAGGGTGTGGGAAATCAACCCTGGCACGGCTGATTACCATGATTGAAAGACCGACCTTCGGGGACTTTGAAGTCGATGGGATTAATGCCGTTACCAGTGATCCAAAAGCCATGAAAGCCTTGAGGGAAAGAGTTCAGATCGTTTTTCAGGACCCTTACGGATCGCTGAATCCCAGGAAAAAAGTGGGGGCGATCCTGGAAGAACCTGTATTAATCAATACCAAACTCAATGCGGATGAAAGACGCGAAAAAGCGCTGGCCATGATGGATAAGGTAGGCCTTCGAAGAGAACAGTATTCACGGTATCCCCACATGTTTTCAGGGGGCCAGAGACAGCGCATTGCCGTTGCAAGGGCCTTGATGCTGAACCCCAGCCTGGTGGTGGCGGATGAGCCTGTTTCCGCCCTGGATGTTTCTGTCCAGGCCCAGGTCTTAAATCTTCTCATGGATCTTCAGGATGAGATGAATCTGGCCTATCTGTTTATTTCCCATGACCTGAGCGTTGTCCGGCTGATTTCAGATCATGTCATGGTCATGTATCTTGGCAGGCCAGTGGAACAGGGGAAAAAGACCATTATTTTTGAAAATCCCATCCATCCTTACACCAGAGCACTTCTTGCCGCAACACCCCATGTGGATAGAAAAGACCGCACCAAAAGAATCATCCTGACCGGAGAAATTCCCTCCCCGCTGAACCCTCCGCCGGGATGCACATTTCATAAGCGATGCGCCCATATGACCGATATCTGCAAGGAAGCTGCCCCGGAATTCCGGTCCGTGGGAGACAGAATGGTCGCCTGCCATCATGCGGAAAAATTCTGCTGAAAGAATCTGCTTTCTTACCGCATTGACTTATATCTGGATGAATTTCAGCGGCGATGTATTGAGTGCCGTTGCGAGCCTTTTGGCCATTTCCTTGCCAATAGGACGTCTGCCAGTCTCCATGCCCGAAATGTGCTGTCGGGGAACCCCACCAGCCTTGACCCCAAGCGCCTCCTGGGTCAATCCGGCATTTTCCCGGTAAACCCGGAGTGCTTTGCCGGGTGTCAGGAATGGCTGCATTGATTTATACCAGTCGGTATCAATAATATTGGCTACCTCATCATCCTTGTCATGAATGATTTGCAGATCACCATACTCGTTTTGAAGGGCCATGATTATCCTGGCAGGGATATCCCCTTTCATTTTCAGGTTAATACGGGGAGTTTTCGCGACTACCTGCATAATACACCTCAATTTCTATTGTTTCTTCGTCATGACGCCAACAGGCAACCCATTTTCGGCTCAGGTGGCAGTGATATTCGGTGGTGGAGAGCTTGCTGTAATTTGGCCATGAAATTTGTGCTGGTCCGTCACCGTAAATTTCATATCTTCAATGTAATCAATTGATGGTTAAATGTCATGACTGATTTGTAAGGGAAATAGTCCTGTTCCCCTAATCCTTAAAAATCGATATCATGATAGAGATACGCCAATGTTCAAATTGAGGGGCTGGGTCGATTGCAAAACTTGGCCGAAGCCCTGAAAGTTAAAAAAACTACAGGCCGTGACGGCTGAGAGCTGACCGAGGCGGTTTTTTTGCTACCGGTCTATCGCTTTGTTGGCAATTTCTGTTTTCACGGATTATTGTTTGCTAAAGCCGGAGGATGAAGATTCAACAAAACAGAAGAGTAACCCTGATTATACTGTTGTTACATCACATCCACCACCAACTTTTTCCCAAATGCCGCAAGTGCGGTTTCTATCTGTTCAATTCGGCTTTTGTGTCTAAGTGACAACAGCCGATCAACCAGAGTGGGTGCCAGATTCAGCATACGGGCGAGATCGGCCTTTTTCTTTCCAGCATCCAGCAGGGTGTTGTGCAGAGCAACTTTTCCGGCAGCCACGACTGGCAGCACTACAACTGGGCGACCATTAGGCGGTGATGGATAGGGTATACTCTGGCGATCGTCCATATATGACGCAAACATGGTTTCGAGAGCGTCAAGCGCCCAAACCATAGCCTCGGCTTCCCCCTGTGTAATTGCCTCGGGGATGTCCGGGAAGGTGACAACAAATCCTCCTTCTTCTGCAGGTTCAAGATGTATTGGATATGCAAGCATGTTAGCCTCCTTATTTCAGGCCAAGCTGTTTTTTAACGCCTTCAACAAGCCCTTTTTTCAATTCCTGATTTGCGCCGTGCATCGGGATTTCCTACTTCTTGTTGCCCAGTTTGACAATCAGGTGCCCGCTGCCGCCTTGTTTTGTTTCAAAGGTGCAACCCTGTTTCGAAAGCCATCTTTTGAATTCGGCGCTGTTCATGGGTTGAATATATACATTTATATTTATGATGGCAACAGTCGTTGGAGGACAGGACGTAAATACGCCCCCTATGTCTCCCTTTTGATTGCCGAAGCTGGTTAATTCAAGAAGTCTTTTTACTCCAGGAGCCAGGATTCATGGTTGTAGATGCTGAGGAGAGCCGGGTCGAGGATGGTGTTGATCCGTGTGTTGGTAGTTTCAAGGTCGCCTTTACCGAAAACCAGTTCACTTCGGAATCCTTCCGGCGTGATGAACCGGGTGGGGACATTAATGGTAAGATGTTCAATCCTTTCTATGATTTTTTCTTTTTTAAGGTTGGGATGAAAGGCCATAAACCATCCCCAGTCGCCGAAGCTCGGCACGTTTTCATGAAAGGGAAGGATGGAAAGACCGGCGCTTTCAATGGTTCTTCCAATGCAAAGGTAGCTTTCCTTTGCCAGATAGGGGGAGGTGGCCTGGACCACCATGAACCCGTGCTGGGAAAGGTGGAGTCTGACTTTTTTGAAAAATTCCAATGCATAGAGCTTGGTAAGCTCCGGAGAGGATGGATCGGGCAGATCAATAATGATGATATCAAAGAATCCCTGGACATCGCTCAGGAATTTGTCTGCATCCACATTCATGACCCTGACATCGGCAAGTTTTTGGGTGGTGGCCAGCTGTGAAGGGGTTCTGCGGTTGGCCTCCATATAGACCCTTTTTTGGATGCCCGGTGAAATTCCGTTTCCCTTAAGGGTGACGACCCGTGCGTCTTTGAAAGCGTCCTGGTTTATCTGCGTAAGAACGGGAAGGGTTGAGGCAAGATCGGTCATTTCAGAATCCAGATCCACCAGGAGAACTTCTTTGACATCCTTATATTTTAAGACTTCCCTTAGGGCGCAGCCGTCGCCGCCGCCCAGAATGAGAACCCTTTCCCTCAAGGGGGCAAGGTTCATGACCGGGTGAACCATGGGTTCGTGGTAGCGCTGTTCATCCGTGCTGCTGAATTGAAGGTTGCCGTTCAAAAAAAGCCGGACCTCATTCTGGGGTTTATAATGGGTCAGGGTGATATGCTGGTATCGGGTGGTTTTGCTGAAAATCACGGGATCATCATACAGGGGTTGCTCAAGCTTGATATTCCATTGTTTGTTGTTCAGATATCCAAAACAGATGGAGCTGAGGGTCAGCACCATGATGACCGGCAGGATCAGGCTTTTTTTGATGAGGCCTTTTTTTGAAAAATAGATAAAGGTGATGGCGGCCAGGGAAAAATTGGCGCCGGAAGTCAGGAAGGCCGCCTCCGTTATGGATGTAAACCTTAATAGAACAAATACATAAAGCACTGAACCCATGAGGCTGCCGATATAATCCGCACTCAGGATGCTCCCAAGATTGGTGGACAATTCTTTGCTGAAATCATTGTTGATCCGGATAATGACAGGGATTTCAAGCCCGATCATGATCCCGATGAAACTTACAAAAAAATACAGGACCAGGATGTAGTGGGAGGTATAGCTGTAAGCCATATAGGTCAGGGTGGGAGAAAACCCTCCGACCAGCGCAAGACCCGTTTCAACACCGATAAAAGCGTAAATCAGCCAGGGTTTGGAAATCTTTGACTGGATCAGGCTGCCGAACCCCATCCAGAAGAGCATGAGCCCGATGACCATGGCCCATTGCTCAAAGGAATTGCCAAGGATCATGGAGGCAAGGCTTGCCTGGATATATTCCAGGATGATGCCGCAGGCCCCGCTGGCAAACATGCAGGCGCACAAAAGAAAGGATGCAAAATTAATCGGTTTTCCGGTCCGGGTCATGGATTACATGGAAAAGGCGATGATAATGGCAACGGCGTTAATAGCACATTCCACCACGATCATGGCTGCTACATTCCGATCTTCCTTGATTTCCGTGGCAATGTTCGTCGTGGGCAAAAGAAGTTTTCCGATGACGGTCTTGAAAACCAGGAGCATGATGATGCCGTAAATCGTATACAGACAGAAATTCAAGATATCGTGGGACCAGCCTGTAAAGGGCCCGGAAAGGCTTGCCATGAGGATAATGCCAAAGGCCATGAGGGTTCCACCAAGTCCGATTCCGGCGGCCAGGTTATTATTCTGAATCTCGTTTCGCACATTAAAAGGCGTGGTCAGCTCATACAGAAACCCAAAAAGAAGAAGGGCCATCTGGCCCAGGATAAAAAAGAGAACTGCGCTGGCAATTCCTTCAAACAAGGTACCGCCGGTTCCGGATATGGCCCCGTTCAGGATAAATCCCGTGGCCACGGACATTCCGGCTTCCACCATGCCCACGGCTGAATTTCCCGTAATTTTTTTCCCCTCCGGTGTGATGATGACTTTCACACATTCCTGGTCATTGCTGATGTTGCCCAGCATGATATAATCATTGACAAACCGGGAAGAAAACATGAATCCGGTAATAATCAGTCCGTCAATCATCAACTGGAAAAGATCGGGAAAAAATCCGTTTGAAACCCCTTTCATGGCGCCGGAAAGCGCAATGGCAATGCCAAGATACAGCCCTGCCCGCCTTAACCCGACCGCCACATTACCGTTATCGATTTCCGCATCATCGTCAAATTCCCGGGTTCTCCAGTCATCCACTTTTTTGACAAGCCAGATAAAAAAAACACCCAGAATAACATACATCAATCCCTGACCAAGACCTGCGATCATTTCCGCCATATTCAGTTTCTCCTCTTTGGAATCGTTTTATTTACCTTTGCTGCCGGGTCCGCCGCCGCGCAGACCTTCGCCTGCACCCCGGACAGAAGCGGTTCTGGATTTGAAGCCGCCGCTCTGTGCAAAAGACGTGCTTTGAAATCTGGGGGATTGTTTGACATAGGCCCCATGGGTTCCGTATTGTGCCAACCCGTCTTTGGTCTCGCCAAAATAGGGCTTTTGGTACCGGTAATTGTTATTCCAGCCATTCCAGGAATTGTAATGAAAAAAAGATGACGGTGAAAAGAAAAGAGAAGAGAACAAGGCATATTTCCCATACCATGACCAGAAGCGGTCACCGCTTCCAGTATCTTTCCATTCTCCATATTTTGGATTGCCCACATAGGCCATGCCCGGCGGCGCAGCCTGGATCAGGCGGTCCTGTTCAAACACACCGTAGGGTTTGGCCAGGATGGCCATGCCCAGAAATTCAAGATTGGCCTCATAAACGCTTTCATCCACCTGTTCCCAGCCGGTTTCTTTTGTTTCACCGTTTTCTTCCAGGATATATTTATGGAAATAGGTTTCTTTTGTATCTTCCACATAAAAGGAGGCGGCATTGTGTCCTCTTCCCGGCCACTGGTCCATGGGGTTGATAGAAAGTTCTTTCCAGGCATCGCCGATATTGCTTTTCAGATTTGAACCTGTGAACCCCGCAGTGATAACGGCAATTTCATCCAGATTTTCCTCTGTCAATACCTCGTAAAGCTCCGGGCTTACTTCCCGCTGAAAGGTCACCGTAACCGGATTGTCATATTCGGCGTTTTCATCCCAGGACTCCCGTTTTATGGTGACCACATACTCTTCCTTCATGTCTTTCAGGATTTTTGTATAGCTTGAATAAAGCCCGGCCAGATCTTTTGAAAGGGTCGTCTCAAGGCGTTTCGCCTGCTCAAGTCCTTCTGAAAGAGCCTTTGCGCTGTCGGTAAATACGGCATAGTCTGCCTCGGTTCCGGAGGCGTGACGCTCATACTCCGCCTTCACCCGGCCAAAATGACCCGGGGAGTCTTCGCCCAGTTTTGATAAGGGAGCAAACCGGTTATTAATTTTTTCAGTTGAATCCGGAAAATCCAGAAGCCCTTTGGCCACCGGGCCTTCTTTTATCCGGGCGGCTATCTCCTGGATAGCCGAAGCATCGGTTTTTGCCTTGGAATGGAAACTGCCAGCATTCTTTTTGGCATCCAGGATCATTGAAAACCGGGAGGACGGATATCGGTAAAGGTCTTCGGCATCCTTTATAATCTGTTTAACCCGCACCACCTGCTTCTGAACTTCGGGAGCAAGTTCCGGGGTGTCTTTTTTGATGAGGGGAGACAGGTCTTTGTCATAGACGTCCTTTGCCCGTCCCAGTTCGTCTTTTGCCTGCTGGAATTTTGAAGCCCAGTTTTCCTTTATGCTGAACCGTTCAAGGGATTTGAAATCTGCGGAAGAGGTTTGGCCCTCATATTTTTCCCTATGTTTATCCACCAGAGAAAGGCCCGTTTTTATGGCTCCGGGAAGGGACTCTGCCTCTTTTTTCAGCTCTTTTGGAAGACCGTCGCCGCATCCGGTCAAAAAGATAAGAAACCCGGACAGGGTCAATAATGCCAGGACTCCCTTAAGACGGGGGGAGCTTATTCTTTTTGACATCCTTTAAACCTCTCCTTTGGTAATGAGGGTGACATCCTTGGAATCAACTGGGCTTGAGGTATAAATCTGATATTCTTCCCTGCCGTTGCCGGACCATTCTTCAATGGTCAGAAAAAGGGTGCCGGTTTCATTCTCAAATTCATACATATAGACCTTCTCGTCTTTGCCGTCCCTGGAATAGATGGAAGCCCAGTCATCCTCATAAAAAAAAGTTTCACCGTTCACCACAACCGTATCTCTGGTGTCGGCAATCTCATCCAGATCATCTTCATCAATGGGCCCACCTTCATCATCCTTTAAATTCTTGAATGAAAACCTCTCAAGGGTCATACACACTTCAAGCGCATCATCAAATTCCCATTCAAAATAAACGGTTTCACCGGTTTCAAGGCAGAGGCAGGTCAGCTCCGTAATAAAATATCCTTGTTTCTTTTTAAAATCATCCGAGGTTTCTTCGTACCGGCACAGGTCTTTTACAAGATACGTTTTCCCCAGATATTCAAAAAACGAATGCTTATCTGCATTTTTAAGGGTCAGAGCCGATTTATCCGGACCTGAGGCAAGGGCATGTTTTGACAGTGTCCGGATGGCGGAAAATCTTTCCCGGAATGATTTTTGTGTTGCCGTATCAAGCATGGAGGCTCTCCAAATTTAAGTGTCCGATTTTAAGGGTTCGAGGGTATTAATCCCGGCGTCTTGCCGTCAGGGCATCGGTCCGGGCCCTGAAACGGTCATTCATTTTCCCAAGGGCGTTGGAGCTCTGGGATGCGATGCTGATGGTTTCCTGTGAGATCAGGGCAAAGGTTTCAAAGGCCTGTTCATAAGTATTGCAGGCTTCTTCCAGGGCCTGGATGTTCACGGTCATGCTCTGGCTCATCTGTGCGCCCTTGATGGCGGCATTTCCAATGACCCTTGCCGTGTCCTTCATGGTTTCTGCGGCCGCCTGCTGGACCATGTCCAGGTGTTTTAAGGTATCCATCTGCTGCTCAGCCGCCACCCGGACGGCCAGGGCATTTTTAACGGCCGTGGAAAGGATCATATCCGTTCTCTGGACCAGGCGTTTCACCAGATGGGAGTTTCTCACCATCATTTCTCCGCCAAACCTTGTCTGGAGATTGGAATTGTCAATGGTCTGGAGATCCACCACGGCCATGGCAAGGTCGCTGGTCAGGGTGGTCAGGGCCTCTTTTATTCTTGGATCATCAACTGTTTTTAAATGATCCATGAGTTTCTGCCAGATGATCTGGCCAAGATAAATCTGTTCCTGGAGTCTGGGCTGGATTTCTTTTAAGGAATCGCAGATGACCGAGAGTTCCGCAGCGTCAAAAGCCACCTGGTCGGCTTCGTTTCTTAAATGATCGCGGATACCGTCAATGGTGGAATTTACGGTTTCCCGCCTTTCGGCAATGACTCTTAAGATTTCGTCCCCCTTGGGCAGGCGGTTGACGGTTCTTGTGAAGAGACCCAGCATTTTTGTCTGAAAAGGGGCTTCGGTTCTCGCCACCATGGTGGGATTCACCTTGTCAAGCTCGGTTTTGATGGCCAGGATATTTTTCCCCACAGGAGAAGACGCATCCGTGGACACGCTTTTCAGTACCTGGCCCATTTTCCGGTCATAGAGGCTGACCTGGGCCTGGGTCTGCTCCATGATGTCCTGGCCCAGGCTGAACACAAAATTGCCAAGCTGCCAGTTGGATGGGTCCTGCTTTATTTTTTCAATAAATTCATCGGCTTTGGTTTCAATGGTTTGGATATCCTGAACCGCCAGGTGCCTGGGTTGAACCGGAACAAGGTTGGAAGGGGCCTGGACCGGGGTCAGGGCGCCCTGGCCCGAAACTTCCATCACTTCGGTAAGGACGGGGGCTTTTGCCTGCCGGGCCACATTTTGAAGGTCTTGGGTCATATCATTCATGCGGTTCTCCTTTTATGAAAATTTGCCTGCAAGGAAATTGGCCATGGTCTTGAATTCAGCGGTTTCGTTTTTCTCCACGATATCCCTGGAACGGTTGGAGACCTCCCGCAGGGACTCAATGGTTTTCTTGAAGATGTCGAGCTGGGCCTTTCGGCTTTCCTGGGACAGGTCCAGGTATTCCTTAACGGTTTTATAAAGATGGGTCATTCCGATTTTTTTGATTTCATAGGTCAGGGTTTCACCCGGATAACGCTCCATCATTAAAGGAGTGATGGCCATGAGATCATCAATAACGGCTTCAATGTCTTTTACCATTTCATCGGGAAAATCCTTGTCTTTTCTCATGAGAATATTGAGCTTGAGCAGAGAATCAAGGATGGCTCCATATTCCTGATCAGGAGATGGCCCGGACCGGGGGGAAGGGGTTGGTAGGGCCGTGCCTTGTGAAGCTGATTTTCTTCTTAAAAAAAGCGCAAAGCCGATGACCGCAATAATAAGGACGGCAACTGCAATATTCATTGTCTTGCTCCTATTGTTAATGTACTCATATCAGCCATGTTTTTCAGACAATAATGCAACACCACGTAATTACAAGCCGGTTCAATTACAATTTTAAACAATTGAAAGCTTGAAGGTTGCACAAAGGTGCTGTAGAATTACATTAAATGAAGTCTGAAAAAAAGGAAAGGAAGGATTTTATGGGAGTTCAAAAAATAAATTGTGAAAATCTTGCAAGGCTTCCTGTCTTCAGCCATGCGGCTGTTGCAGGGGATTTTATCTATGTTTCAGGAATTCTTGGAACAAAACACAACAAACTGGAAATTGTTGAAGGAGGTGTATCAAAGCAGACAGAGCAGATTCTGTTTCATATTTCGACTATTCTAAGCCAATGTAATGCAAGTCTTGAGGACATTGTAAAGGTGAATGTCTATCTCACGGACATGAATTATTTCCATGATATGAATTCTGCCTATCTCGATGCCATCCGGTTTGAACCGCTGGCCAGGATAACGCTGGGTGTAAAAGAGCTTGCACTGGGTGGGTCCGTGGAAATGGACTGTATCGCATATAAACCAAAAAAATAATCAGTTTGAAAGGATATGGGGATGAAAACAGTGGGATATAAAATAGCTAGTATATTTATTTTTGCAGTGGTCGCAGTGTACATGACCGGTTGTGTTTCCAGCAGATCCAGCGAAGTCTATTCCAGGGATCAGGCAAGACAGGCCCATACCGTTGAAGCAGGAACCGTCGAGTCGGTCAAGGAAGTGAAGATAGAAGGCACACAAACACCGGTCGGCGCTGCGGCCGGCGGCATTGCCGGCGGTGTTCTCGGCAGTACCATCGGCAGAGGGTCGGGCCGGGCCCTTGCCACCGTGGGTGGAGCCCTGCTCGGTGCTGCAGGAGGAGCTGTTGCCGAAGAAGGACTCACTTCAAAAAAAGGACTTGAGCTTGTCGTTAAAAAAGACAGCGGAGAGACCATTGTGGTGGTTCAGGAAGCCGATGTTCCGATCTATCCGGGGGACAGGGTCCGAATCCTCAGGGGAAATGACGGCACCACACGGGTGTCAAAGTAAAATTTGACCTTTGCCGTTTCATGGTTATTTTCCTGAGCTTACAAATCATTTCAACAGGAGAATCATGAAAAAAAATATACAGTATAACAATAATTTAAGAAACGTTGCCATTATTGCCCATGTTGACCATGGCAAAACCACTCTGGTGGATGCAATGTTCAAGCAAAGCGGAACTTTCAGAGAAGGCCAGCAGGTAAACGAACGCCTGATGGACAGCATGGACCTTGAAAGGGAACGCGGTATCACCATTGCAGCCAAGAATTGTTCCGTGACATGGAAGGGGGTTAAAATCAATATCATTGATACCCCCGGCCATGCCGATTTCGGCGGCGAGGTGGAAAGGGCGCTTTCCATGGCAGACAGCGCCATTCTTCTGGTGGATGCATCGGAAGGCCCCCTTCCCCAGACCCGGTTTGTCCTTAAAAAAACCTTTGAATCCAAGCTTCCCGTTGTCGTGATCATCAATAAGATCGACCGCAAGGATGGGAGACCCCAGGAGGTTCTGGACATGGTCTATGACCTCTTTATCGATCTGGATGCAACAGAGGAACAACTGGATTTTAAATACCTCTATGCCATCGGCCGTGACGGGATTGTAAAAAAAGACCTGGATGAGGAGGTGGATAACCTCAATGCATTGTTTGATATGATCCTGGAGGACCTGCCGGCACCATCCTATGACCCGGAGGCTCCGTTTCAGATGCTGGTTTCCGATCTCGGATATTCGGATTATCTTGGACGGCTGGCCATTGGCAAGATTTTCAATGGAACGGCTAAATCCAACGAGAACCTTGTGTGCATCAATAAGAACAATGCCCTTCTGCCCCTGAAAGTCACACGGCTTCAATCCTATAACGGGCCTGCCCTTATGCCTGTGGAAAATGCCGAGGTGGGCGATATTATTGTATTGTCCGGGATTGAGGATGTGAAAATCGGTGACACCATCTGTACAAAGCAGGCACCGGTTCCGCTGAAACGGATTACCGTGGATGAACCCACCGTGTCCATGCAGTTTTCCATATCCAATTCCCCCTTTGCCGGAAGGGAAGGAAAGCTTGTCCAGTCAAGGAAAATCAGGGAGCGACTGCTCAAGGAAACCCTCATGAATGTCGCCATTGAAGTGGAAGAAAGCGATAAGGAAGAAAGCTTCAAGGTCAAGGGAAGAGGGGAATTTCAACTGGCCATCCTCATTGAAACCATGCGAAGAGAAGGGTTTGAACTTTGTGCCGGACGCCCCAGGGTGATCTTTAAATATGAGAATGAAAAAACCCTGGAACCCATTGAGCATTTGTTTGTGGATTGCGATGAAGCTTTCATGGGCGTGGTCACGGAAAAGCTTTCCATCCGGAAAGGCAAGATGGTCAATCTTGTCAACAACGGCAAAGGCCGTGTAAGAATCGAATTTTCCATTCCCTCACGATCGCTCATCGGCTACCGGGACGAATTCATGACCGATACACGGGGGACGGGAATCATGAACTCCTATCTTTCCGGGTATGAAGAATACCGGGGGGATTTTCCGGTCCGGTTTACAGGGTCCATTGTTTCAGACCGCCAGGGAAAGGCGGTTCCCTATGCATTGTTCAACCTTGAACCCAGGGGTCAGCTTTTTGTAGAGCCTGGAACCCCTGTCTACGAAGGAATGATTGTCGGTGAACACAACCGTCACCAGGATATAGACGTCAATGCCTGCAAGGAAAAGAAACTGACCAATATGCGGGCATCGGGTAAGGATGAACATGTGATCTGTTCGCCGGTCAAGGCCATGACCCTGGAAAAGGCCATCCATTTTATCCGGGATGATGAAATGGTGGAAGTGACGCCCCTGTCCATCCGGCTGCGTAAAACCATTCTAAATGCTTCCCAGCGTCAGGTGGCAAAGGCAAAATCAAAGAAGACAGAATAAACCGGAGCGCACACGATATTTGTCAGAATCGACTGAATGAAAAGGAGAAATTCATGACGGAATTTAAGAATGTGACCATTATTAAAAAAGCAAATGTTTATTTTGACGGCAAGGTGACCAGCCGGATGGTTGTGTTTCCGGATGGTTCAAAAAAAACGCTGGGCATCATGCTGCCCGGCGAATACGAATTTAATACCGATGCTGCGGAAATCATGGAGATTCTTTCCGGCGATCTGGACGTATCCCTGCCGGAAAAAAATGGATGGCAAAAGATCAGGGGCGGGGAGTCTTTTGATGTACCGGCCAAATCAAAGTTCGGCCTCAAGGTCCGCGAAATTACGGATTACTGCTGTTCCTTTGTGGCGTGATCATCCGGAATGCCGGGACCATGGATATGGATTTAAAGGAAAAATAGTTGCAAAAAGAAACCCACAGTATTAAATTAAAACCAAAAACAAACTGAGGGGGATTCATGGCAACAGCAGTCAAAGTATCTGATGACCTTTTTGAAAAAGCAAAGATCAAATCAAAGGTATTCAAAAGATCAATCGCGGGTCAAATTGAATATTGGGCAAAAATAGGACAAATGATTGAAGAAAACCCAGACCTTCCACTACCATTTATTCAGGATATTTTAGTAGGAAGGGAACAAATAAAGGCCGGCCAAGGGACTCCATATGTTTTTGGAGAGGGTGAATGACCGATATTAAGGGAATAATTCAATCTCCTGTTTTTGCCAGGCAAAAAAAGAAACTCCACAAACAACAGATCAAAGATTTGGATGAGGCGGTAAAATATATTTTCAATGCCTCTGCAAGCGGGGATATGAAAGTTGGAGACCTGCAGGGCATACAAGTCTATAAATTCAAGTCCATCGACCAGCAAATATTATTGGCTTATGAGTTAATTGATTCGACTTTATTCCTGTATACTTTCGGTTCTCATGAAAATTTTTACAGAGATTTAAAAAAACATTTGAAACATTAGCCATGGATATCGATTTAAAGGAAAAACTCGACGGCCTTTATTCCGCCTATAATCAAAGAGAGTTTGTAAATCCGGACCCTCTGGTGTTCCTGTATGATTATGAGGATAAAAAAGACCGTGAGATTGTGGGATTGATTGCATCCTGCCTGGCCTATGGCCGGGTGGAGATGATCCTGAAAACCGTCGGTCATGTTCTTGAAAAATTATCGCCCTCACCTTATGCCTATATCCTGAGCCACACCCATAAAGATATGGCCAAAGATTTTCAGGGATTTAAATACCGGTTTGCCGATGAAGAGCATCTTGTTAACCTGTTTAGGGGAATCAGGCAGGTCCTGGATGAATTTTCATCCCTTGAAAATTGTTTTTATCAGGGATGGTCCTTAAAGGATAAGACGGTTCTTGAAGGACTTGCCTTTCTTTCCAGGCAACTGGGAAGGGGCAATGCAGTCGGGCATCTTCTGGCGGACCCGGAGAAAAAGAGCGCCTGCAAGAGAAGCCATTTGTTTTTGCGGTGGATGATCCGTAAGGATGCCGTTGATCCGGGCGGATGGGAAAAGGCAGGCCCGTCTCAGCTCATTATCCCCCTGGATACCCATATGCATAAGGCAGGTCTCATGCTTGGATTTACGCTACGCAAAAATGCAGATCTGAAAACCGCCCTTGAAATTACTGAGGGGTTCAGGAAAATTTTAAAAAATGACCCTGTTAAATATGATTTTTGCCTGACCCGGTTCGGCATCCGGAGGGAAATGAGTATGGACGGCTTGAGGCAACGGGTCTGTGAATAAATCATGGGGAAAACCCCTGTGAATGATCACGGTTTTATTCTGCCGCCGCTGGTGTCAGGAACCCTTATCAAAAGATACAAACGCTTTCTGGCCGATGTGATCCTTGAAACCGGGGAAGTCATTACGGCCCACTGCCCCAATTCCGGGTCCATGAAAGGGTGCGCCGTTCCGGGATCATTGGTTTTCCTTTCCCAAAGTGACAACCCAAAACGGAAATACCGGTATACATGGGAACTGGTAGAAGGCCCAGGAACCCTCATCGGCATTAATACCCAGGTGCCCAATAAACTTGTCAAACACGCCATAGAAAAGGGCCTGATCCCTGAACTCTCGGGCTATGACAGGGTTACAGGGGAGGTAAAAACCAGCACCCACACAAGGCTGGATCTGTTACTTGAGAAAACGCAACACCCTGAAAATAAAGAAACCCGGAAATGCTATGTGGAGATCAAAAACTGTACTCTGGTGGAAGAAGGCATGGCCATGTTCCCGGATGCTGTAACCGAAAGGGGCCAAAAACATCTGGAGGAGCTTGAAACACTGGTTTCCCAGGGCCACAGAGGCGTTATTTTCTTTCTTATCCAGCGGATGGATGCAAAGGAGTTCAGACCTGCGGACGAGATCGACAAAGCCTATGGGGAGAAACTGCGAAAAGCCTTTCAAAACGGGGTCGAGATCCTGGTCAGGGATACGGTCATCCATACAGAACGCATCCGGATAGGACACCCGCTTCCCATATCCTTGAATTGACAGTCTTAAAGGGCAAAAAAGGCCTGTATAAAAATCATTTCCATTTATTGACTTTCTACCACGCTGTAGTATTTTAGGCTAAGATTATTGAATAACACTGAAAATCCTGGAAAGGGTTAAGGAAGGAGAAGGTATATGTGGGATTATACAGATAAGGTAAAGGACCATTTTTTAAAACCCCGGAATGTAGGAGAACTGGAAGGCGCCAATGCCATTGGAGAAACAGGTTCTCTCAACTGCGGTGATGCATTGAGGCTTTATTTAAAGGTCAATGAGAACGAAAGAATCGTGGATGCATCCTTTATGACATTCGGATGCGCCAGCGCTGTGGCTTCATCCTCGGCCCTGACCGAGATCATCAAGGGCATGACCCTGACGGAAGCGGCAAAACTGACCAATGAAGATATTTCCGATTACCTGGGTGGCCTGCCCAAGGAAAAAATGCATTGCTCGGTCATGGGACAGTCAGCCTTGAAAAAGGCCATTGCCAATTACAGGGGGATCCAGATTCTTGAAAAACCGGGGCAAATGGTGTGCGAATGCTTTGATGTAACAGATCTTGAAATCACGGACGCAGTCAAAAAAAACGGGTTGAAAACCACCGAGGATGTAACCAATTATCTCAAGGCCGGCGGCGGTTGCGGTAAATGTCTGGACCGGATTGAAGCCCTCATTGAATCGGTCATGCTCAAGGACAGGATGATACAATGAAAATAGTGTATACGGATAACAATGCAACAACAAAAGTAGCTGATGAAGTCATCCAGGAAATGCTTCCCTATTTTGGTGAATTCTACGGCAACCCGTCTTCCATGCACACCTTTGGGGATCAGGTCGGAAAAAAGATAAAAGAGGCAAGGCAGAAGGTAGCGGATCTGATCCATGCCGACCCGGACGAGATCGTATTTACAAGCTGCGGCACGGAAAGCGATAATTCGGCTGTTTATTCCGCCCTTAACGCCTATCCGGACAAAAAGCATATCATTGCCTCCAATGTGGAACACCCGGCCATCAACAATCTTTATAAGCTCCTGAAACGGACCAAAGGATATAAGGTCACCTTTGTTCCAGTGGACAAAAAAGGTCTTCTCAATCTGGACATCCTCTATAAAAGCCTTTCCGATGATACGGCCATTTTATCTCTGATGTGGGCCAATAATGAAACCGGAGTTCTGTTTCCCATTGAGAAAATTGCACAAAAGACACAGGAGAAAGGCGTCCTCTTTCATACCGATGCGGTCCAGGCCGCAGGAAAAGTTCCCATTGACGTCAGGACGGCAGGGGTGGACATGCTGTCTCTTTCCGGGCATAAAATCCATGCACCCAAAGGGATCGGGGTCTTGTATATCAAAAAAGGGCTGAAATTTTCACCCTTTCTCATCGGCGGTCACCAGGAAAAAGGACGTAGGGGCGGAACGGAAAATGCAGTCTCCATCATTGGCCTCGGAAAAGCGGCCGAGCTTGCCAAAGAACATTTAATCCTCATGGATACAAAGGTCAGGGGTTTGCGGGATTATCTTCAGAAGGCACTTCTTGAAAAGATCCCCAGTTGTTCGGTCAACGGCGATCTGGAACATCGGCTTCCCAACACCCTTTCCATCGGGTTTGATGCCGTGGAAGGTGAATCCATCCTTCTCATGCTGGACCGCGAAGGCATTTGCGCCTCTTCAGGCTCCGCCTGTACTTCCGGGTCCCTTGATCCCTCCCATGTGCTCATGGCCATGGAAGTGCCCTTCAAGTCTGCTCACGGGTCCATCCGGTTTTCCCTGTCCCACTACAATACAAAGGAAGAAATGGACCATGTCATAGCCTCGGTTGTTCCGGTTATCGAGAAGCTGAGAGCCATGTCTCCCTTCTGGAAAGACGGCAAGCTCGTATGATCACCCTAAAATATGATCACGCTGACTTTGCAGTGGAAATTGAAGCAAAAACAGGGGTTAATTTTAATATCTGCCTTCATTGCAAGACCTGTGCAAACGGGTGTCCCTTTGTCGAAGGCATGGATTATGCCCCCAATAAGATCATCCGCCTCATCCAGCTCGGGATGGAGGATGAGGCCTTGAAAAGTTCCACCATCTGGGTCTGTGTGGGATGCAATACATGCAGCAGTGGTTGCCCCATGGCCATTGATATCCCGGCGATCATGGACGGACTTCGGCATAAGGCCCTTGAAAAAGGGGTCAAGATTGCAGAACCCGATATCCTCAGTTTTCATGAGGAAGTATTGAACACGGTCAGAAAATACGGCAGAACCCACAAACTTGAGATCATGATGCGGTATAAATTCAGGAAAATGGATCTTTTAAGTGATATGGGTGTTGGGCTGAAAATGCTGAAAAAGCGAAAACTGGATTTGATTGCATCCAGAATTCAGGATAAAAAAGCCATTGATAAAATCTTTAAGAGCAAATGATACCGGTTCAAAAGCCGGAAACGGAAAGCTGAAATTCTCATTTTTCCCCGGATGTTCCCTGAAAACCTCCGGGCATGAAAATACCCTGTCATTGCTTAAATTTTGTAAATCCGTCAATATAGACTTGGTTGAACTTGAAGACTGGAACTGCTGCGGGTCTTCCTCGGCCCACAGCATTAACGAAAAAGTAGCCAAATACCTTCCCATGAGGAATCTTTCCCTTGCCCCCAAAGGCATCCCGCTTTTGATCGCCTGTCCAAGCTGCCTTTTGCGCATGAAATCAAGCTTTCTCAAAATCAAGGCAGATCCGGCCCTGAGACAGGATTATGAAGGTTTTTTTGAAACGCCCTTTGATGAGGATCTTGAGATCATTCATTTTTTCGAAATTTTCAACCGGATTGACCTGAAAGATCATATGAAAAATCCGGGCGGAAAATTAAAACACATCAAGGTGGCCCCCTATTACGGCTGCATGCTCTCCATGCCGCCGGATCTGAGGTTTGAAAAAAGCCATAGCGGGATCATTGAAAAAAGCCTGAAGCAATTGGGGGCCGACATTGTTTCCTATGGTTATGGCAACCGCTGCTGCGGCACGTACCTGTCCGTTGCAAAACCGGATATTGCCAGAAAAGTTGTCAATGAAATTATTTTCAAAGCCATGGAAGCAGGAGCTGAATGCCTGGTAACCGCCTGCGCCATGTGCCATTTGAACCTTGAAATCCGCTGCACCCTGGAAAATCCCATCCCCATCCTTCATTTTTCCGAGCTTTTGTCCCTGGCCCTGGGTGCCGGGGATCAGAAAAAATGGTTTCCGCGGCATATTGTAGATCCGGTCCCCCTCCTGAAAAAAAGAGGGCTGCTCGCCTGAGCCGTCAGCCGTTTATTTCTAAATATCAAGTTCTCTTAGATCGTTTGCCCTCCTTCATGATCCTTGCCGGACCTTTGACAGATTTCTTTTTTCCATGGGACTCCGCCCGGACGTTCATATTTTGATTGACAAAAAAGGCTATCCTATTTATAAATCAGGCCTCTTGATAAAGGTTTAAAATGAATGATTTCAGAAAGGACATCAAATCGTGAAAAAATGGTTTATGTGCTTATTGATGGCTGGTTTGATTGCATCAAATGCCCTGGCAAAAGAAACCCGGAAACCCAAAACCCCACCCCCGGTACCTGCTAAAAAAGTACAGGCCGCTCCGGCCCAGGCCAAAAAAGAGGCGGCCCCTCAGAATGAGGCCCCGTTTCAGGCGCTGATCGTTATGGAAGCAAGCACCGGCAAGATACTTGAAGAGATAAACCCCAACCTGAAACACCCCCTGGCCAGTGTTACCAAGCTCATGACAGCCTGCATTGTCATGGAAAAACTGCAATCCGGGGCCAATCAGTTGACGGATATGGTTACCATATCTGCTGCTTCATCAAAAATGGGCGGCAGCCAGGTATATCTGAAGCAGGGTGAATCCTTTCCCCTGGAAGAACTGATGAAAGCCGTCATGGTGGCTTCCGGAAATGATGCTGCCCATGCCGTTGCCGAACATATTGCCGGAACCCAGGAAGCCTTTGTGGAAGAAATGAATAAAAAGGCCAAAAGCCTTGGCATGAATGATTCCGATTTTCACAGCGTCCATGGGCTGCCGCCAGGAGTCGGTCAAATTGCAGATGCCAGTTCCTGCCATGATCTGATGCTCCTGTCCAGGGAGCTGCTCAAATATCCCAAGCTTCTTGAATGGACCGCCATCCAGACGGAACCCTTCAGGGAGGGTGCCTTTATCATGAACAACCACAACAAAATCATCGGCAAGCTGCCCGGAACGGATGGATTCAAGACAGGGTTCTATTCAAGTGCCGGGTTTAATGTGGTTGCCACCACTAAAAAAGACGGGCTCAGGCTTGTTGTTGCGGTTCTCGGAAGCCCCAGCGCCAGGATCAGGGATGGTATTGCCATTGAAAAATTTAAAAAATACTTTGCCAAATACAATATGGTCCCGCTGGCTCAAAAAGGCCAGGGCATGGGTGAAACCATTAAACTACCCGATGGAGAAACCCAATCCTTTCAGGCCGTAGCTGCCTCGGATTTTTCCTATCCGGTTTTAAGAGAAAAACTATCTGCCGTAAAAAAAGACATCCATCTGCCCCGTGAAATAAGCGGCGGCGTGGAGGTGGGTCAGAAAATTGGAGATATCGTATTTACCCTGGACAATGAAACCCTGGCAACTGTGGACCTGATCGCTCCGGTACAGATTAAAAAACTGGGTTTTTTTAAGCGGATGCTCAGACGCGTCGGACTCTGATACAGGTCACCCATGAACGATTCATGCACCCGGACCCCGATCCTTTTGTATCCCTATATGGCCTACAGCGACAAGATCCGGATAAAGCCCGTCTTTAAAGACCTGACCGGCGATCCCCTGGTGCTGAACCTTTCGCCCGGTTCACCCATTTTTGACCTTGTGGATATCCATGATCAGCAGACGCTCCAGAAACTCCTGGATAAATGGATGAAAGATCGGTATACCTTTGGCCTTGCATCCTATCTCGAAAATCGGGAAACCATTCTGTCTCATTATCCCCAGATGAAGGAAGAAGAGCGGTTTTTTCACCTGGGTCTTGATATTATTGTGCCTCTGGGAACCCCTCTTTTTGCCCCCCTGGATGGAATTGTGGCGGTCAGCGGATATGAAGCCGGGGATAAAAATTACGGGGCACATGTCCTTCTTAAGCATGAAAGCCCGTATTTTGAAACCTTTTACAGTTTTTACGGCCATCTGAACCAAGAAAAACTTCCAGCCATCGGCCAGGCATTTACCGCCGGTGAAGCCTTTGCCTGTATCGGGGATTTCCACGAAAACGGGAACTGGTTTTTTCATACCCATCTCCAGATCATCACCCGAAAAGGCCTTGATAAAGGATATCTTTCCAAGGGATATTGCGCTGCCAAAGATCTTGCAAGGATAGATGAACTCTGCCCGTCACCCCTGCCGTTATTCAAAATCCGATAAGACATGCGTTTATAGCACCTGGATATTTGCCATAGGAAATTTTGCATAACCCGTTCCAGGGTGATCACCTTACGTCCGCTGGATGGATATTGCTACAAATTCTAAGATTACCTTTGCTGACCGCCATGAACTCGCTCATTCTTCGCTCAAACAGCAT
>JANNUH010000107.1:0-64859 GCA_031395015.1 Desulfobacterales bacterium
TGCTGTTTGAGCGAAGAATGAGCGAGTTCATGGCGGTCAGCAAAGGTAATCTTAGAATTTGTAGCAATATCCATCCAGCGGACGTAAGGTGATCACCCTGGAACGGGTTATGCAAAATTTCTTATGGCAAATATCCAGATAGCAAGTTAAGTATTGACCTGTTTTGACCAAGGTGATATAAAACTTTGGTCAATTTCGGAGGAGTGGCCGAGCGGCTGAAGGCGGCGGTCTTGAAAACCGTTTAGTGTCAAAGCTACGTGGGTTCGAATCCTACCTCCTCCGCCAGACTTATCAAATAATACGGAGAAATGGCCGAGTGGTCGAAGGCGCTCGCCTGCTAAGCGAGTATGGGGGTTAAACTCCATCGAGAGTTCGAATCTCTCTTTCTCCGCCAGAACCAGCAGACACTGAAGAAAAACAAGGTGAGGAATATAAGGGATTAAAAGCCATGGCTTTCAATCCCTTCTTTTTGTTTGGATGTTAAAACTGAATTGCTCCGGTGAATAACCAGATGTCTATCCCGTCATTGGTTGATTTAAGCCCTGCATTGGAATAATGAAAATAGGAAACATTCATATCAAAGAATCCGATTCGTGTACCAAGACCGACCCGGCTTTCAAACTGGAAATGAGTACCGAGATTTCTATCCCGGATATGGAAGTCATCCAGCAGGGCAACGCCTATGCCACCATCAATATAGGGCCTGACAAGGTCTGCATCTTTCCCGAAATAATAGGCAAACACAGGTGAGAAAGCCAGGCCGTTTATGTCGTCTCCCCCATATTCCCAGCGGTTATAGGATAATTCAAAATAGCCGGAAAAATAGCCGGTCCCGCTTTCAAACCATCTGGAAGAATAGTCCTTTTTGATACCGAAACGATAGATATCAATATCCTCTTTACCGACGCCATATCCAAAAGAAAGGCCAAACCCGTCCGAGCCTGCGCTTGCGGTATTGTAAAACAATATCAGGCCCACAAATATTAAAAATATCTTTTTCATAGTAGTCCCCATCTCCTGTTATTCGTTTTAAAAAATTAAATTATAAAATAATGATAAAGCATCTCTTTGTTGTTTTATTTAATTGAAAGAATATATTTATTCAATAGAAAAAGAGGCGGACAAAGGAAAATCATCCCAGATAGAGCCCTGCAAAAGCTTTTTTCGAATTCCTCTCCACAGTAATCTTTAATGCTTGACATAAAATTAAGGGGAGTTTATATCCATCTGACAATTAATTTAAAGAAAAATACGATACTTTTAGGGTAGCAATATTATAAAATTATGGATTTAAAACAGGCACTTGGTCAGAAAATGGAACCCTTCATAAAAAAGTGGTTCCAGGCCACAATCAACACATACCCTCCCCAGACAGCAAAAATCCTGGGTAAAGATTCCAACCGGTTTGACAACCCCATCGGTGCCGTCACCCACGAAACCATCAGCGATGTATTTAATCTGATTTTAAACGATTTCACACAGGAATCCCTTGAACAAGCCCTTGATCCCGTTATCCGCATCAGGGCGGTACAGGCTTTTTCCCCGGCAGAGGCCGTCAGCTTTGTCTTTGCATTGAAAGATATCGGAGAAACCCTTCTGGATGCCGGTATGATAAGAGAATTTAACAGACTTGTTGATCAGATAGCGCTTGCGTCATTCAACAGGTTTATGAAATGTAGGGAAGAGATATTCCTTTTAAAGGCTACGGAAAGCAAAAGACGTATTCACCGGGCTTTTGAAAGGGCGGGTTTAGTAGCCGAGCTGACGGAAGAAGATCTCCTTGGCTCCAAAAAATTTTAACATGTATGACAGTATCTTTAAAACTTTGTCATACATCAACTCATGAGGTGATTATAATATGAATCAAAAGTACTTGATCCCCCTGACAACTGTTTTTCTGCTCTTCTTAGTAGCATATACAGGGGTTGAGGGAGCAGGGCTTCATCGGTTCTTCGGGATTGTTATCCCTTATCTGGCGGTTCTTGCCTTCCTTGCCGGGTTTGTCTATAAGGTATTGGGATGGGCATCTTCTGCGGTTCCGTTCAGGATTCCAACAACCTGCGGACAACAGAAATCTCTGCCGTGGATAAAACAGAACTGTATTGATAACCCTGATACTTCAACGGGTGTGTGTTTAAGAATGGTTCTTGAAATTTTTCTGTTCAGATCCCTTTTCAGGAACACAAAAGCAGCATTTAACAAGAATGAATCCAACAAGCTTTCCTATTCCTGGGAAATTTTCCTCTGGATAGGGGCACTCGCCTTTCATTATTCCTTTCTGGTAGTAATTTTAAGGCATTTCAGATTTTTTACATCCCCGGTACCTTCCTGTCTTAAATTTCTTGAATACATGGATGGTATTGTACAGTTGGGGCTTCCCGGACTCTTCATCTCCGGCGTGGTCCTTCTTGCAGCAACGTTATTCCTGCTTGCAAGAAGAGTTCTTGATGCCAAAGTGACTTATATTTCCCAGGCAGCCGATTATTTCCCCTTGTTCCTGATTATCGGGATAGCCGCCTCAGGTTTATCCATGAGATATTTCACCAAAGTCGATATTGTCGGCATTAAAAATCTTACCATGGGCCTTGTGACCTTCAGCCCGATCATCCCCGAAGGTGTAGGCGGCCTTTTTTATGCCCATCTTTTCCTGGTGAGTATCCTTTTTGCATATTTCCCGGCCAGTAAACTAATGCATCTGGGCGGAATCTTCTTAAGCCCCACAAGAAATATGGCAAATAATACCCGTGCAAAAAGACATGTTAACCCCTGGAACTATGATGTGAAAACCCATACCTATGAAGAGTATGAGGATCATTTCAGAGAAAAAATGATTGAAGCCGGTCTGCCGGTGGATAAAGAGGAGTAATCAATGTCTAACCAAATAAAACCGGATGAACTATTAAATAAGATAGATTATACCACGGGATCTGGTGGAAACTGGATGGATACAACCGCTTCCGTTCAGATCAGACCGGGTATGTATTGTTATGCTGCCAAAGCTGAAAGCGTTGAGACATTAAGCCTGCCCAATGCAAGACCCTGGAATCCCCTTGAAGAAGACTGGAAACTCCCGGACAACTGGCAGGAAATCATTTTTCAAGGCATGAAAGAACGGCTGGAAAAATTCCGGACCTTCAAGGTTTTTATGGATATCTGTGTCCGTTGCGGTGCCTGCGCGGACAAGTGTCATTTCTTCCTTGGAACGGGTGATCCTAAAAACATGCCGGTGCTGAGAGCCGAACTCTTAAGATCCGTATACCGGAATGATTTTTCCACGGCAGCAAAGATCCTGAGTAAAATACCCGGCGGAAAAACACTGGCCGGTGCCAGACCCATGACCCTGAGCGTATTAAAGGAATGGTGGTATTATTTCTTCCAGTGCACAGAGTGCAGACGGTGTTCCGTTTTCTGCCCCTATGGCATAGACACGGCGGAAATCACCATCATGGCGAGAGAAATCTTCAACCTTTTGGGTTTGAACATCGACTGGATCGCAACCCCGGTGTCCAACTGTTTTAAAACCGGAAACCATTTGGGAATTCAGCCCCATGCCTTTAAGGGCATGCTGGATTTCTTTGTAGAAGATATTGAATCCTTAACCGGAGTCAATTGTACACCGCAGTACCAGAAAAAAGGGGCGGACATTCTTTTCATCACCCCTTCAGGAGATGTGTTCGCAGATCCCGGAACCTATACCTGCCAGGGATATCTGATTCTGTTCAAATATCTCAAAGATAAATACGGACTGGATGTGACCTGGAGCACCTATGCCTCGGAAGGCGGCAATTTCGGTTTCTTCACTTCCCATGAAACCATGAAACGGTTGAATGCCAAGATGTATGCCGAAGCCAGACGTCTCGGCGTCAAATGGATTCTGGGCGGGGAATGCGGCCATATGTGGCGCGTCATCCACCAGTATATGGATACCATGAACGGCCCGGCCGATTTCCTGGAAGTCCCAAAGAATCCCATTACCGGTACAGTATTTGAAAATGCGGCATCCACAAAAATGGTCCATATCACGGAATTCACGGCTGATCTTATCAAACACGGAAAACTTGAACTGGATAAGAGCCGGAATGCAGATCGTATCGTAACCTTCCATGATTCATGCAACCCGGCAAGGGGAATGGGTCTTCTGGATGAGCCACGATACGTGATTCAGAATGTCTGTGACAATTTTTATGAAATGCCTCCCAATACCATCCGTGAACAGACCTTCTGCTGCGGTTCAGGTTCCGGTCTCAATGCCGGTGAAAATATGGAACTCAGAATGGCCGGGGCTCTTCCCAGAGCCAATGCCGTCAAATATGTCCATGAAAAATTCGGTGTAAACACCCTTGGCACCATCTGTGCCATTGACAGGGCTACCCTGACAACCATGTGCGAATACTGGGTACCGGAAGTACAGGTATACGGTATCCATGAGCTGGTCGGCAATGCATTGATCCTGCCGGGTGAAAAGAAACGAACTGAAAATCTGAGGCTTGAACCCATGACAGGATTCGAGGAGGAAGACGATGAATAAAAATATGATCATCACGGGCCTTGTCATTTTTGTTCTGGCCGTGCTCTCGCCCTTCTGGTTCAATATGATTACGACCATTGAGGCTGCACCAAAACCGGAACTTCTGGGCAAAGCCAAGGAAGAAAAAAAATGTGTCCTTGAGAAATATGACATGAGAGCCAATCACCCGTCGCTCCTGGATGAATGGAGAGATTCAGTGGTCAGGGATTCGGACAGGCAATACAAGGCTGCCAACGGCCATACCTTTGATATGAGCCTTTCCACTGGTGAGAATTCATGTCTGGGATGCCATGAAGATAAAGCAAAATTTTGTGACAGTTGTCATACCTATGCGTCGGTTGATCCCTATTGCTGGGAATGTCACACTAACCCCAAGGAGATAAAATGATGGAAAAAAGCAGAAGAAGCTTTCTTAAAGTAGCGGGTATTGCTGCCATCGGGTTGGGTGCTTCTCCGGCAATGAATTTTGCTTCATCTGACTCAAATGGCGCAGCCGGTGCAGTTAAAGGCAAAAATGAAAAGGCATTGGTTGCAAAACGTTGGGGCATGGTGATTGATACGAGCAAGCTCAATAAAGAAATAAATGAAAAAATGATTGAAGCCTGCCATAAAGCCCACAATGTTCCGAATTTCAACCATGAGGTAGATAAGGTAAAATACCCCAGGACAAGACCCGTCAATCACAAACAGGAGATCAAATGGATCTGGGAAGAGCATTTTCCCTATGCCTTCCCGGACAAGGAAGATGAGTTCCTGGCAGAAAAATTCCACGAGCTTCCCTTTCTTGTCACCTGTAACCATTGCAAAAATGCTCCCTGCGTTCAGGCCTGCCCCACAAAGGCAACCTTTAAACGTGAAGACGGCATCGTCATCATGGACTTTCATCGGTGCATCGGCTGCCGGTTCTGCATGGCAGCCTGTCCCTATGGTTCAAGGAGTTTTAACTTCAGAGATCCGAGACCCTTTATTGCAGAAACAAATCCGGATTTCCCCACCCGCAGCAAAGGGGTTGTGGAAAAATGCAATCTCTGCGCAGAACGCCTTTCCAAAGGTGAGCTGCCCCATTGCGTGGAAGCCAGCGAAGGCGCAATTGTGGTCGGGGACCTGGAAAATCCTGAATCGGAAGTACGGGTGCTGTTAAAAGAACAATATGCCATCCGCCGTAACGAAGCACTGGGTACGGAACCATCTGTTTACTATATCATGTAAGAGGAGCAACCATGCTTGAAATAGCTATTAAAGGAAATAAAAATTACTGGTTATGGATAGTCTTTCTGCTCCTTGTCATGGGAGCAGGAGCCATCGTCTATATCGACCAGTTCATGAACGGACTGATGATTACCGGCATGAGCCGGGATGTGTCATGGGGATTTTATATTGCCAATTTCACCTTTCTTGTGGGTGTTGCCGCAGGAGGGGTCATGGTGGTCATCCCCTATTATCTTCACAATTATGAAAAATTTCACAGGATCACCATTCTGGGCGAATTCCTTGCAGTCGCGGCCCTGATCATGTGCCTTCTTTTCATCATCGTGGATTTAGGCCAGCCCACAAGGATGCTGAACGTATTGTTATACCCCACACCCAATTCCATGCTGTTCTACGATATGATCGTTCTTAACGGTTATCTTTTTTTGAACATCGTCATTGGGTGGAAGATATTGGAAGCGGAAAGAAACGAGGTTGAACCCCCCTTGTGGACAAAACCCCTGATCTATCTTTCCATTCCCTTTGCCATTGGTATTCATACGGTAACCGCCTATCTTTACTGCGGTCTTCCGGGACGCGGATACTGGCTGACCGCCATTCTAGCGCCCAGGTTCCTGGCATCGGCTTTTGCTGCAGGACCTGCTTTTCTGATCATCCTTTGTTATCTGATCAAAAAATTTACAAAATTTGATCCGGGCTGGGAAGCCATGCAGACCCTTTCTAAAATTGTCTGCTGGGCCATTATTGCCAACCTGTTCTTTTTTATCTGTGAAGTTTTTGTGGTCTACTATTCCAATATTCCGAGCCATAAAGCCCATCTCCAGTATCTTCTGTTCGGATACCACGGTTATCATGCCCTGGTTCCCTGGATGTGGTCAGGTCTCATCATGATGTTTACGGGAGCCGTCTTTCTTATCATCCCGCAGCTTAGGAACAATAAGACCCTTTTGCCTTTCACCTGTGCCTTGATTTTTTTCGGTGCATGGATTGATAAGGGTCTTGGGATGATCTCAGGCGGGTTTGTGCCTTCACCTTTGCATCATGTAACGGAATATGCGCCGACAAAACCGGAAATCATGATCACCCTGGCGGTTTATGCCACAGGTTTCCTGATTCTGACCATTCTTTATAAACTCGCAACAAAAGTTAAAGAAGAGGTTCGCGGTTAAGATAAGACCATAAACCATTTGAGAGTGTATTCAGGGGAGTTTCTTTAATGAAACTCCCCTTTTTTTATATAAAAACTCGAATAAGGCTAAGGCTTGAAAACCCATCCGTTCCGAACGCTATTGATCTAAAAGCGCCTCAGCCCTGTCATTGACCCTGTTGATTTCCTGATTGATCAATTCCGAATATGCTTCCATATCTGCATCAGAAGGAACCGTTAAAGGATCTCCCACCACCACAACGGCCCTTGTGAAGGGATAAGGAAAATGAAATTTGTCCCAGGCTTTTTTAAATACATATTTATGTTGAAAAGCCCCGCCAAGAGGGACTATTTTTTTCCCGGTCTTCATGGCCATGTAGACAATCCCCGGCTTTATTCTGAAAATCGGGCCCTGGGGTCCATCTGCTGCAAGTCCGAGATTATATCCCTGCTTGAGCTTTTTGATCATTTGGATTAGGCTCTGTATATTTCTATCATTGCTGGACCCCCTGATAGTTTCATACCCATAATTTTCAAGAACCGAGGCCAGGATTTCTCCGTCTTTGGAAGGACTGACAAGGGCAAGTTTTTTTTTTATACCCTGAAATCCGACAGTAGGAAAAAAAAGCTTCTGATGCCAGAAAACATATATATAATTTTCAGTTTCACTTATCTTGTCTGCATCTTGAATTTTAAAATCAAGGGTCATCATGAGAAATCTTAAAACTTTATAAATATAATTTCCATATCTTCGATATTTCCGATATGCCTTCTTTTCCATGTCGATCTTCATACCTGGTGCTTCCTTTTTTTTATAAAACAGCGTATCATACCAACCGAAATGTTTTTTTAAAAGCAAAAAGGATTTCCTCGTCATTCTTTATCTTGACAAATAAATTGAATAAGTATAGCATTCAGAGTTTTTTAGAATTGCGAAAGGTCTTGAAATAATAAGGAGAGTTTAAAATGTACGCAGTTATCAGAACTGGAGGCAAACAATATAAGGTCCAGGAAAACCAGACCCTGAAAGTTGAAAAACTGGACGGCACCGAAGGTTCCCTGGTCGAATTTGATGACATTCTCTTGTTTTCAGATGGTGAAACCATAACAATGGGAAGCCCGAAAATTGAAAATGCTTCGGTTAAGGCACATATTCTGGAACAGGGAAGAGACAAGAAAATAATAATTTTCAAGTATAAACGTCGAAAAGGCTACAGAAGAATGAAAGGCCACAGACAGAATTATACTGAGATTAAAATAGATTCCATTGCGGTTTAGTTAATAAGGAGAGATCCCATGGCACATAAAAAAGCAGCCGGCAGTACAAAAAACGGTCGCGATTCAAACGGCCAGCGACGCGGCGTCAAGAAATTTGGCGGGGAACGCGTGACTGCAGGTCATATTCTTGTAAGACAGGTTGGAACAAAATTACATCCCGGCAATAATGTCGGAATGGGTAGGGACTATACTCTTTTTGCCCTGATAGACGGCGTTGTAACCTTTGAAAGAAAAGGCAGGGATAGAAAAAAAGTTAGTGTTTATGTAGCGTGAAATTTGTAGATGAAGCAATTATCACTGTCAGGTCCGGCGATGGCGGTCGCGGATGTTCAAGCTTCCGGCGGGAACGGTTCATCGAAAAAGGCGGGCCCGATGGTGGAGATGGCGGCGACGGTGGCAATGTCCTCCTGAAAATCGATAAGGGCAAACGAACGCTCTACGATTATCGCCGCCTCAGATTGATCAAAGCCGGGAATGGGCAACCGGGAATGGGCAAGCAGAAACACGGTAAAAACGGTGAAGACTTCATCCTTCTCCTTCCTCAGGGAACCATTGTTTCCAATGCAGACACAAACGAAATCATTGTTGACCTGACCAATCCAAAAGAAGATTATGTCCTGGCCCAGGGCGGTATGGGCGGTCGCGGCAACAAGCGGTTTGTAAGCTCCACAAATAGAGCGCCTAGACATTGTCAACCCGGTATCCCCGGAATAGAATTCAAGCTGAAACTGGAACTTAAACTTCTGGCCGATGTCGGTCTTGTGGGGCTTCCCAATTCGGGGAAATCCACGCTCATCAGCCGCATGAGTTCTGCCCGGCCCAAGATTGCCGATTACCCCTTTACCACCCTGACCCCTGTTATCGGCATGGTGGAGGCTCCTTTTGGGGAACCCTTTGCCGTGGCTGACATCCCCGGACTCATTGAAGGCGCCCATGAAGGCATCGGCCTGGGTATCAGTTTTTTAAAACATATCGAACGGACCGGTATCCTTGTTCATCTCATTGATATTGCAGCCGTTGAAGTGGAAGACCCCCTTAAGCCGTTTCTTTTGATCAACAATGAACTTTCCAAATACAGTGAAACCCTTGCCGCAAAAAAGCAGATTGTTGTTCTGAACAAGATCGATTTGCCCGATTCCCTGGAAAAAATTGATGCTTTTACCCATGCGTTAAAAAATTTCCCTATACTGACCCTGTCTGCCGCAACCGGGAAAGGGGTTAAGGAACTGATTTCTTTTTTAGCGTCTGAACTTCATAAAGAGTAAATCATGAAAATCGGGTTGTTCGGGGGAACTTTCAATCCTTTCCACAATGGTCACCTCCAGATTATCGAATATGTAAAAAAGACCTTTAAGCTGAAAAAAATTTTTTTTATTCCTTCTGCCACCCCACCCCATAAACCGGACACTGATCTTGCCCCGGCAAATGACAGGTTTGAGATGGTAAAGCAAAGTATTAAAGGCCGGGAAGGATTTATTGTATCGGACAAGGAATTGACCCGGAAAGGGCCTTCCTTTACCATTGATACCATAGAAGAATTTAAAACAGATCTGGGCGAAAAAACGGATTTGTTTCTTTTAATGGGGTCAGACGCCTTTTTTGACATCAATACCTGGAGACAGAAAGATCGAATTTTTGAATTAGTAGAAATAATCGTCATGCTGAGGGATAATTTTGAAAATCATCGCAGCCTTGTCTCTTTTATTGACGAACACATATCAAAAGGGTACATTTTCAGAGAAAAGGACAATAGCTTTTTTCACAAAACAAAACAAAAAATAGTCTTATGCCGGGTGCCCAGAATAGACATTTCATCCACCATGATCCGGGAACGGGTAAAATCCGGGAAATCCATAGAAGGTCTTGTACCTGCCGGTGTTTTAAAAATCATATATGAAAAGGAAATTTATCAATGACAAAACTCAACCCTCTGGCTGATCATCTCAAAAAATACCTTCTTCCCGCCTTTGAAAGAAAAGCAAAATCCATTATTGCCATTGATGTGAGAAAGCTGACATCTTATACGGATTTTCTCATCATTATTGAAGCAAATTCCCAGCGCCAGGTATCCTCCATTGCCGAACACATGATTTTCCGCATGAAAGAAAAAAAAATCAGCGTTATCGGAGCAGAAGGTATCAAAGAAGGAGAATGGGCATTGCTGGATTACGGGGATGTCATTATTCATGTATTTGAATCCCGGATCAAAGCTTATTATAATCTTGAAGGATTGTGGGCCGATGCACCATTGATAGACCTTTCCGGATTTGAAACAGACCCAAAGGAGAACGATGATGAAGACTGATAGCCCTGTCCATATCTTAATGATCCTTGACGGCTGGGGAATCCGGAAGGAAAAAAAAGGAAACGCCGTTGCCCTGGCTCATACCCCTTTTCTGGATTCTTTGGTGAATGATTTTCCAAGCTGCAAGCTTACGTGCTCAGGAAATGAAGTCGGACTTCCCGAAGGCACCATGGGAAATTCAGAGGTCGGGCATATGAATATCGGTGCCGGCAGAAAAGTGTTCCAGGATTTTGTCAGAATCAATAATGCCATCAAAGATCAGAGCTTTTTTCACACCCCGGCCCTTAAAGAAATCATGACAAAAATTTCAGCTTCGGGCAAAAGCCTTCATCTCATGGGGCTTTTGTCCGACGGAGGGGTTCACAGCCATATCACCCACCTTTTTGCCCTCATCGACATGGCCAAACAAAACAATGTGAAAAACCTGTTTATCCATCCCATTCTGGACGGCCGGGACACGTCTCCCACCAGCGGAATCACCTATGTAAAACAGCTTAAGAACTATCTCGATACGGCTGGAGTCGGAAAAATTGCAAGTATTGTCGGCCGATACTGGGCCATGGACAGGGATACAAGGTGGGACAGGGTAAAAAGGGCCTACGATCTGTTTGTAAATGCCGACGGCATCCATTCTGATTCCGCCCTGACCGCGGTACAGAAATCCTATGATTCAGGGAAAACCGATGAATTCATGGAGCCTGCTTTTATTGTTCAAAAGGATGGGAACGCAAAGAACTCACCGGATGGTATGATAAAGGACGGCGATGGTCTCATCTTTTTCAATTTCAGGTCAGACCGGGCCAAAGAAATTACACGGGCCTTTACGGAAAATAATTTTTCGGCATTTCAAAGAGAGAAGAAAATTGAGCTTTCAGGTTTTGTCTGCCTGACCCAGTATGATGAAACCTTTGATCTTCCTGTGGCCTTCGGTTCCCAGCATCTTGATAATATTCTGGGAGCAGTGTTAAGCAGTAATAATATCCACCAGCTTCGCATTGCGGAAACGGAAAAATATGCCCATGTCACCTATTTTTTCAACGGCGGGGATGAAAAGATCTTTGATAGGGAAAAAAGAATTCTGATCCCCTCTCCAAGGGATGTGGCCACCTATGATCAAAAACCTGAGATGAGTGCCTTCGAGGTTGCAAAAACTGCCTGTGAAAAAATCAGATCAAAGGAATTTGCCTTTATTGTCCTCAATTTTGCCAATATGGACATGGTGGGCCATAGCGGGATTCTTTCCGCTGCCATAAAAGCCTGTGAAACCGTTGACCAATGTGTTGAAAAAGTGGTCACTGCCATCTGGGAGACCGGCGGGACCGCCATGGTCACTGCCGATCACGGCAATGCCGAACAGATGATAGCCGATGACGGATCTCCCCACACCGCCCACACCCTAAATCCTGTCCGGTTTATTCTTGCAGGGGATAAGTATAAGGGCCTTTCAATGAAAGACGGCATCCTCGGAGATATAGCACCAACGGTCCTCAAGGTATTAAATATTGAACAACCAGAAGACATGACTGGAACTTCCCTGATATGACCATGGACTATATTATCAGCGATTATATTACCGGAAAAGCTGTCAGAAATGTTGGACCCGAATCTGTCCGGCAGGCCTTTGAAAAATTTCTGGTAAATGAAAAAGGCTATGACAAAAAAGATATCAAAGTGGATGAAGCGCTCGTTGTCCAATTCAAAGGGGAAGATTACCCTTCAGCCATTGACCTCATCGTCTTCTGCCACGAAAAAGCCTTTATGGCCATTACCTGCGTGGCAGGGTCCATTGGTTCCTATGAAAGGGAAATCCTTGCCGGAGCAAGGCTTGTTTATGACTATCAGATTCCTTTGGCTGTTTCAACGGATGCAAGGGATGCCATGATTCTGGATACAATTTCCGGCAAACCTGTCGGAAAAGGCCTTAATGATGTCCCTTCAAAAAAAGAAGCCCTTGAACGGATCAAAAGCATAGAATTCATCCCCCTGGATAAAAACAGAAAGGAGCGGGAAATGATCATTTACCGCTCCTTTAACCTGGAAAAAATCAATAAATAGGATTAAGCCGTGGGCACTTCCTTATTGCAATGTTTGCAAAGCGAGGCCCGTTTTTTGATGATCTCAGCACAATAGGGGCATTCCCGTGTATAATGCCGCTCATGAAGCTGGTCAATGGCTTTTTGTACTCCGGCCTGGAGTACAGGACTCGGAAATTTGTGATTGATCAGATGTTCAATGGCTTCCACCCCGCCCAGCTCTCCCACCATTTCCGCAGCCTTCAGTCTTGCTTTGGGCGGAATCTCGGGATTCAGGCAGATCTTTAAAATCTCATCCCAGTCCTTTGCCATATAATAATCCGTCATGACCGAGAAGGTCTTTTTCATGAGTTCTTTTCTTGCTTCTTCACGGATCAGGACTTCATCATCCAGTATTCCTCCCTGGGCGCCCACAGGGCTGAATACCGGCATATATTCAAAATTTTTCTGCCCCGGTTCATTAATGCACCGGTAGGATGCCGGTGCGTCCATGGTTTCTTCCAAATGCTCCCAGCCTTTTTTATAGCTTGAGCAGTCATCGTTAAAGCAAACAAATAAATAAGGCGTCCCCCAGCCCAGCCCATCACTGAAATTTATGGGCGGCACTTCCCACAGTGTCATGGAAACATCACAGTGCGGGCAGCGGGGTTTATCCATTTTTATATATTGTTCCAGCAGTTCTTCTCTGGTTTCAAATGCCATGATATGTATCTCCTTTGGTAGTCTTAGGTTTTCAGACTACCAAAGTAAGCAGTCGGAATATTTTGTCAAACCGGTTATTACCCGATGATTGCAAGCACATCTCCCCTTGCAACCGAATCCCCGCTCTTGCTGCTGATGGCTTTGATGATGCCGCTGACCGGTGCAGGAAGCGCATTTTCCATTTTCATGGCTTCGATGACCACAACGGTTTCACCTTCACTCACTGAATCTCCGACTTTTTTCTCATATCTGATGATCATACCCGGCATGGGGGCTTTGATGGGGGTTCCATCGGTCACAACTGCTTCAGCCGCTTTTGCCGGTGCAGGTTTGGCGACCGCTGCAGCAGGCGCCCCCTGGGACGGTCTGGGCCTGGGCGGAGGCGGCGGCAGGGGGGAAGCCGGTTTTGCCGGTGCAGCAACTGCAGTTGCCGGAGCAGGCACTGCATAGGTAATGACCGGAGATCCGCAGATTTCATCTACGCCCACTTCAAAGTATTCACCATCGACAAATACATTGAAACTTCTGATATTTCCGCTTTTTTCCGGAACTTCTTTTATTTTTGATTTTTCAACCAGTTCGCCTTTTTTAGCTTTCTCGATCATTTCCTTCTGCCTTGCCACATCTTCAAGGGTAATGGGCTTTAGAGCGTCGGGAACTTTTTCTTTTCCATATTTCTGTAAAAGATATTTTCTCCCTGTTACCGGGAAAAGCGTATAAATAATCAGATCCTCATCATCAAGCGCCAGATCTCCGATCTCTTTTCTGGCCTTTTCAAGTTCAGGTTCCAGAACCTCGGCTGGCCTGCAGGTGATGGGCGTCTCCCCTCTTTCATAGCCTTTCAATGCTTTTTTCTGAACTTCAGGGTCAATGGCCACACTGGTTTTTCCATACAGGCCATAACACAGATCCCTGACCTGGGCCGTGATCATCTTATATCGCTCGTCAGGCGTATCAAACAAAACATTGTTGACGGTCTGGGTTCCCACGATCTGGCTGGTGGGCGTCACCAGGGGAATCTGGCCCAGCTCTTTTCTGACCCGTGGCAGTTCTTTATAAACCGCATCAATCTTATCCAGGGCATCCATTTCCTTTAACTGATTCACAAGATTGGACAGCATACCGCCCGGTGTCTGGTGGAGAAGAACGTTGATATCAATTACCGAGACCTTTGTATCATCCAGCAAATGTTTATATTTGGGCAATACATCCCGCTCCAGGATTTCATTGATATCGGCCAGGGCCTTGATGTCAAATCCGGTATCCCGGTTTGTGCCCAGAAGCGACATGACAAAGGGTTCCAAAGCGGCATGACTGGTCCTGTAAGCATAGGGCGTCAGACAGGTATCGATAACGTCAACGCCGGCCTCAATGGCCTTCATCATGCTCATGGGCGACATTCCCGATGTAAAATGGCTGTGAAGGTGAATCATGGGTTTGACATTGGCCTTCAGGGCCTTTATCAGTTCATAGGCATCATAGGGAGCAATGAGCCCTGCCATGTCTTTGATGCAGATACTGTCCGCACCCATGGCTTCAAGGGCCTTTGCCTTTTTGATATAATACTCAAGGTTGTAGACATCTCCACCCAGTCTGGGTTCCGTCAGAGTATAACAGATGCAGCCCTGGAAATGGGCCCCGCATTCTTTGATCACCGGGACCACGGCTTCAAAATTACGATAATCATTCAGGGCATCAAAGGTCCTGAAAATCTCCATGCCGTTGTCCACGGTCTTTTTTACAAAGAGCTTTGCCACATCATCGGCATAGTTTCTATAGCCCACAAGGTTCTGGCCTCTTAAGAGCATTGAAAACGGGGTCTTTTTAAAATACCGTTTCAGGGTCCGAAGTCTTTCCCAGGGGTCTTCCCCCAGAAACCGATGCATGGTATCAAAGGTTGCCCCGCCCCAGACTTCCACGGCCCAGAAACCGATCTGATCCATTTTTTCCGCCACAGGGATCATGTCCTCGGTTCTTCCCCGTGTTGCAAAAAGGGACTGGTGTCCATCCCGCAGGGATATGTCTTCTATTTTCAAAGGGTTTTTTGCCTTGGGCCGGTCTGTTTTATAATTCATCTCAACCTGTTTCACTTGTGTATGGTCACTCATCTCATTTCTCCCGACTATTTTTAAAAATCATTTGATTATTTAAACATTCGAAGCTGGATCATGGAATTGGCCTGCATCTGGGTCTGTCTTCCCGATATCCCCCATATATTAAACGGCTGTGCTGCCGGTTGGGTGATGATAGGCTCATCCGTTTCCGGAGTTTCAGGGACGGAATATACCACTGCTTCCTCCTGGGTTTTCATAACCATTGTCACAGCCGCCAGGGCTGCTGAAGCTTTCTTTTTATCCATTCTCATTCCTCTTTTTTATACCGGTATATTCCCGTGTTTCTTGGCAGGCCGTAGCTCTCGCTTGGTGATCATGGCCTCCAGGGCATCAATGAGGCGGGGCCGTGTCTCCGAAGGCACAATCACGGCATCCACATACCCTCTTTCTGCCGCACAATAGGGATTGGAGAATTTTTCATTATACTCAATAATTTTCTCTTTTCTCTTGGCAACAGGATCATCGGCTCCGCTGATTTCCTTTGCATGGATAATATTGGCCGCCCCTTCTGCTCCCATGACCGCGATCTCGGCCGTGGGCCATGCAAAGGCCATGTCAGCCCCGAGATGACGGGAACACATGGCCAGATAGGACCCACCATAGTCTTTGCGGGTGATCAAAAGCAGCTTGGGGACCGTTGCTTCGGAATAGCACCACAACAGTTTTGCCCCGTGCCGGATAATCCCGCCCCATTCCTGGTTGCTTCCGGGCAGATACCCCGGAACATCGGCAATGGTGAGCATGGGAATATTAAAACCGTCGCAGAACCGGATGAACCGGGTGGCTTTATCGGAAGCGTCGATATCCAGACATCCGGCCAGAAAATTCGGCTGGTTGGCAATGATACCGATGCTATGCCCGTTGAGCCTTGCAAAACAGACCACGATATTTTTAGCAAAATATTGATGGGGTTCAAAATATTCCCCGTCATCCACAATGGAAGAAATCACATCCTTTATATTATAAGCCCGGTTGGGATTATCCGGGATAATCGTATCAAGGGATTCATCCATCCGGTTTTTATCATCCTTGGGCGCAACATAGGGTGGGTCTTCCATATTATTGGAAGGCAGATAGGATAACAGTTTTCGGATCTGCAAAATGGCATCTTCATCGGAATCGCAGGCAAACTGGGCCACACCGGATTTTTCATTATGGGTCATGGCCCCGCCAAGGGCTTCAAAGGTGATTTCTTCGCCGGTGACCGCCTTGATGACATTGGGACCGGTAATGAACATATAACTGGAGCCCTTGACCATGAAAACAAAATCCGTCATGGCCGGTGAATAGACGGCACCTCCTGCCGTGGGTCCCATGATGGCTGAAATCTGGGGAATCACGCCGGAGGCTGCGGAATTTCGAAAGAAAATCTCGCCATACCCGGATAGGGCATCAATCCCTTCCTGGATTCTGGCCCCGCCGGAATCGTTCATCCCGATGAGGGGAGCGCCTGCTTTTAAGGCCATGTCCATGACCTTGCAAATCTTTTTGGCCTGCATTTCCCCAAGGGAGCCGGCCCTTGATGTAAAATCCTGGGCATAGGCAAATACGATTCTGTTGTTCACCCTGCCATGCCCTGTGACAACACCGTCTGCCGGGATTTCCACATTTTCCATTCCAAAATTGGTGCACCGATGGGTGACAAACATATCCAATTCCCTGAAACTTTCCTTATCAAAAAGAATGTCCAGTCTTTGTCTGGCATTTAATGTCCCGCCTTGGCGCCGCTTCTCAAGCGCTTTTTCTCCTCCCATGGCCATGACGGCCTTTTCCTTATCCTTAAGCGCCTGAATCTTATCCGATGTGACTCCCATAATACCAACCTTTCCTTTTCATATAAATTAAACCCCTTAGTCGAATTTTATATTCCGTCAACACTAATTCAAGAAAAATTCAAAGTCAAGAATCTGATTTGTCATCTGCTGATTTGATCTTCATGGCAGGCAGGTTATTTCTGTCGATGGGGAGGGGGCCGATATCTGTTCATCGGATAAAATGAATGCTCCGGTTACCGGGCAAGGCCAACCGGAGCATGGACTTTTTATGAACGCTGGGTCACCAATCGTTCGGAAAGCCGTTTTGTATCTCCTACAAAAATGCACTGGGTCGGACAGACCTGGCTGCAAGCTGTTCTTTCGCCTTTTTTGAGTTTATCCACACAGAGATCACATTTTACTGCGAACTCCGTTTCCTCATTAAACTGCATGGCACCAAAGGGGCAGGCCTCAACACAGGCCTGGCAACCGATACAGTCTTCTTCGTTGATGAGTACGATGCCGCTTTCATTTTTATAGATCGCCTCTGTGGGGCAGGCTTCCCTGCAAGGTGCATGGGCACAATGGTGGCAGAATATCGGAATATAATCAGGACTTTTTTCCAACACCCGGATCAATCTCGGTCCAACCCCCAATGAGTGCTCCTGCTTGCAGGCCACTTCACATGCATGGCACCCCATACAGTCTTCCTTAAAAAATATCAGTGATGTCTTTGCCATCTTAATTTCTCCTCGTTAATCTCTGACTGCGAATATATTTTTATTTACAGTATTCATTTTATACTGTGGTAACTGCTGCGAATTTATCCCTCCGCTGACACAACGGACATGATAGACATTTGTCTTATAATAACTGAGCACATAGGCCCCATCAAACATGATGATCCATGCATTTTGAGTATTTTCTCCAAAGGTTGTTGAAGACCAATAGGATAAATGATCTCTAAAGGGGATTTCCTCCCGCATGACAGGCCTGTACCTGCTTCTGTCCAACAGGGTTTCCATTTCCCTGATAGTGGGGAACCGCCAGCCCTGCCGACCGTTCAAGGACAGGGACCCGGCATATTCCACGGCATCATACCAGCTCATTTCACCCGGCGATTCAAACTGCCATTCAAGGCCTGTAAGAGGGTCCGGCCATATCTGTCTATTTTCAGACAGGCGAGACATTACACAGACAATTCCTTAAATTGGTTGAACCTATGGCAGGATCAAGGGTTTCATAGGCATTATCCATGAGTATGCAAATATTGGATATATCCCAGCCATGGCCCGGGCCTTCCATTTCCGGGTACCACCAGCCATGCTCTGCCACAATTACCCTGGGATCAATCCATTTATTCAATTTTGCTTTCTCTTTTACCCGACCCCGTGGTGATTCTATCCAGACCCAGTCTCCTTCTTTTATATTCTCTTTTGCTGCCGTATCCGGATGAATCTCAACAATGGGATCAGGTCTGATCTCTCTTAACCAGGGCTGATTGCGATTGGCTGAATGAAAAAAAGTCGGGGTACGCAAACCGGCATTCAATATATAGGGAAATTTTTCAAGCAATTCCGGTCTGGAAACAGGGCTTTCAGGAAGCTCCGTATATTTAGGCAAAGGATCATATCCCCATTTCTCCAGCACGGTTGAATATAGCTCCACTTTGCCGGTGGGAGTGGAAAAGCCTCTTTCTTTGTATTTCTGATAAACCATTTCACCCTTGAGATAACCCTTTGCCTTAAACTCCTCCCAGGTCAATCCGGCAGGTTCCAGAATATAATCCAGGGCATCCTCTACAGTGGGCCACCATTCCTGACCCATTTTTTTACCCAGTTCCATGAAAATTTTATGGTCCTGCCAGCATTCACCGATTTCAACACATTTTTGCCGCGCAATGACAAACCCATGACGCTTCCAGTTATCAGCCACATGGTCCTGTTCCAGCCAGGTTCCGGCGGGCAGGAAAATATCTGCCAGTTCGGCCGTCGGTGTTAAAAAGAAATCGATGACCACCAGAAATTCCAGTTTCTTTAAAGCTTCATAGGCTTCTCTTGCATTGGCCCGTGTCATGACCGGGTTGGTCCCGCACAAAAGGCCTGCTTTAAGATGGTAGGGCTCCCCTGTCAAGATGGAGTCCCAGGCTTTCTTGGGATTAATCAGGGCAACTCTTCCCCCCAGTTTAAACTGCTCTCCTCCCAGCCTTTTAGCCAATTGCTCTCTGGATAAATCCTTGTGTCTGGAAAACTCGGATACTGTCCGGGTCGGCGGGTTTACATAAAGAACATTCCCGCCAGGGGCGTCCAGATTCCCGGTGATGGCCATCAAACCCGTGATAAGACGCGTGCAATCGGCACAATTATTGGTCTGTTCCGTGGGAACACCCCAGTGGATGCAGGCGGGCTTTGTTTTAGCATACAGTCTTGCAGCCTTTCGGATAAGCTCTTTATCCACCCAGGTGATTTCCTGAACCTTTTCAAGGGGGAATTCTTTTACTCTTTCCTTGAATTTATCCCAGCCATTGATATAATTTTCCACAAACTCCTTGTCATAGAGTTCTTCATCAATGATGACATTGAGGAACCCCATGGCAAGCGCTGCATCTGTTCCCGGTCTGAGCTGAAGCCAGAGATCGGCCTTTTTAGCCACAAATCCTTTTCTGGGATCAATGCAGATGAGTTTTGCCCCTTTTTTATAATTGCTCCAGAAATCCGTGCCCTTGTATTCGTCAGGGTTGGTCCATTGGGGATTGCATCCCCACATGACAATGCATTTGGGTTCTCCCCTGTAATCACAGATGGGTAAGGTTCCTACGGTTATCAGTGTTGATGCAACCCTTGAGACATAGCACATATGACCGGCCGTAAGGACATTGGGCGTTCCCAGAAGATTGGCGAACCGGTAGAGATGACTTTCATAATCCCTGCCCGTACCCTGCCCGATGACAATATGCTCGGCACCGTATTCATCTTTGACGGCTTGAAATTTTGCGGCGATTTCATCAAGCGCCGCATCCCAGGTAATTCTTTGCCATTTACCATCCACTTTTTTCATGGGATGGGTAATCCTGTCCGGACTATAGGCCATCTGGGTTACGGCCAGACCCTTTGAACACAGAGTGCCGTTGCTGATAGGGGACTCTGGGTCCCCTTCCACCTTAATGACTCTGCCGTCCTTGACATGGGCGATGACCCCGCAACCGCCATGGCAATTTCTGCAGGCTGTTCTGATTTTTTTTACCTCACTCATTTTCTTCCTCCTTGGCATGTTTAACAACTGACAATTTATAAATTCTGCTTGATTTTCTTTTCAATATCTTCTCTCAGGGATTTCTTATCCAGTTTTTGTGCGGCAGTGTAGGGCATGGCATCAATAAACTCTATCCTTTCCGGGAGTTGGAGAACCGATGCCTGCTTTGACTTTAAAAAGGCAATAATCCCGTCAAAGGTCAACCGGATTCCGATTTTCGGCTGGATATAGGCACAGGCCTTTTCTCCCAGACGGGTATCAGACATGGGAATTACGGCAACCGCCGCAACATCCGGATGCTCGCTGATCAGCCCCTCGATTTCCCTGGTACTGATACTTTCCCCGCCCCGGTTAATCATTTCCTTAATGCGTCCGGTCAGTGTGATATAACCGTTTTCATCAATCCTGGCCACATCTCCGGTCTTGAAAAATCCATCGCCGATAAATACTTTCTGATCCTCTTCCGGATTATTGTAATACCCCGTAAATACACCCGGCCCCTTAAGTACCAATTCACCTTCAACGCCCAGGGGTGCCGAATTCCCCTTGATATCAACTATTTTATAGGTGTCATAGGGGCAGGTCGGCCTTCCCACGGTGGTACAGATGGTCCCAATATCATCCGTGGTCCGCGTGATGCTCGTCATCCCCTCTGTGGCACCATAGCCATTGTAAAATTTCATTTTTAATTTTTCCGTTACATTTTTTACAAGATCCGGGTGGCTGGCTCCCCCTGCACTGTGCATTTTTTTCAGGGAACTCAAATCATAATTCCCCAGATCTTCGTATTGGAGCATTTTCTGGGCAAGGGCAGGAACCCAGATGACAGAGGTTATTTTTTCCTTTTCAATTGTTTTACAGATGCCTTCATTATCTGTGGAATCCAGAAATATCGTCTTTCCGCGTGTAATCACACTTCCCAGAAACCCCTTGGAAAAAGACAGGTCATGTCCTATGGGACCGGCGATTAAATTGATATCCTCGGAATGCTGATCCCAGGATCTGGAACAATAATCCGAACCCGTGATGAGGCTGTTGTGGGTCCGGGGAACAATCTTGGGCTCGCCGGTCGTACCACCGGTGGGTCCCATGTGGGCCACCTGCATGGGGTCCGGTCTCAGATCGGCAAGACGGGTCAGGTGAGTCTGATTCAGTGTCACATCGGAGATCAGATTTTCAAGGCTTGAAAAAGGATGCCCATCTGTATTACCCCGAACAATAACAACGGTTTTAAGTTCAGGATGTTCCCTGATCACATCCTGAATGATCGGTATATAATCTGTTTTTTTATACCGTGAGGCAACAATCCATGCCTTGGCACCGGAAAGCTTGGCCAACCGGTTAATTTCAAACTGGCGATGTCGGTCGATCAATAATACAGGGATGGCCCCGATTTTTTGCAATGCAAAATAGCTGAAAACAAATTCGTTCCAGTTGGGAAGCTGAACAAGAACTCTGTCCAGGGGCCGGATGCCCAGATTCATTAATCCTATGGCCAGCCTGTCTGCCTTATTTCGGGCCTCTTCATAGGTAATGCGGGTAATTTGATCCACAAAGGCTTCTTTTTTAGGATGGATATCTGCGGCCCTGTCCAGGATATCACCCAGGGTCAACCCTGACCACCATCGAAATTCATTATAGATTTCAGCATCTTTTTCTTTATAGGGGATGAAGCCTTTTAAAAAACGTGTCATAGATCTCCTTCCATTCAGCTTTTCTGTTATTAACACTGACCTGAAAACTTACAATTTAGTTTCAAGTCCAGGGCCTGTCATCTTTAAAATTTGCTTTCAATCTTGTTTGCGATCTCCTTTAAAAAATCGATATATGATTTCAGAGATGTTTCCTTGATCTGATTTTTGAGCCCGACCGCCCAGATTGCACATTGAAAATTTTTTCTATTCAGCCTTAACGGAATTGCCAATGCCCTGATCCCTTTAAGATACTCTTCGTCTTCAAAGGCAAACCCATCATCCTTTACCTTCATGACACTATCCAGAAATTCATTTTTCTCTTTGCCTGATCGATGAATATATTTCTGTGATTTTTCATCGGAGAGGATCTCAGTTATTTCCTCTTTTGTGAGCAGAGAAAGAAATGCTTTCCCATGGGCTCCGGCAACCAGGGGGATTCTGGCTCCTATTTCAGATGAAATCTTTAAATCATGGGAAGAATCGAATTTATCAATGATAATGGCTTTGAAATCTGAACGGATACCTAGAAAAACGGAAAGATTGGTTTTTTCACTGATGCTTTTTAAATACGGGTGGATGTTTCGAATCAGATCAGAGCCCTGTTCAGCAGCTTTTCCCAGCACATAAAGATTTGTGCCGAATCCGAATTTATTGTCTTTATTTTCCAGAACACCTAAATCAGACAATGTGTAAACAATATTAAACACCGTACTTTTATTTAAATTGATGCCGTTCGATATTTCCGTAATTCCCAGGGGCTCTTTCCCTTTTGCCAGAAGCTCTAATATTTGAAAGCATTTATCAACGGCAGGGACTCTTTTAAATTCCATTTTTTATCCTTCATTTTATCAAAATATATTCTCCATATAAAACATATGTTCTCATAATAGAATAGATAAGGAAACCCTGTCAACAAAAAAATATCAAGCTGATAGGCCCCTGGGAGAAGAAGGGATGATTTAATAAAGGGATGAACGGTTGATGTTACAGGCAGCTTTCAAAAATTTCATATATATCATCCGGGATGTCCATGGCTTTGAAATTGTTCAGATCCTCCACAGCCATACAGATCCTTTTTTCAACTCCCCTGACCATGACTTTGCCGGTGGCTTTATCAAAAATTGCGTGATGCACTGTAATTGTTTTTTTTTCAAGTTTTTCAATATGCGTGGCAATGACAATGTCCTGGAGATAACGGCCCGGTCTGATATATTCGCAGGAAGTTTTTACAAGGCTGAATATGAGTTGACGGTTCTTCCATAAGTTAACAAGATCAAGGGAAATTTTCTCAAAAAACAGATGGCTGCAACCATCAATCCATTCATAATATTTGGGGTAAAATACGATACAAAGGGAATCCAGATCCCCCCACAGGATTCTTCTTTCAATTTTATTTTGGATCATTTTTTCTCTCTGAAATTGGGTGTCCATGATATTTTTTTGGGATATGTTTTTGACATTCGAGCCACAGTATCCATTATCGCCTGCATGCCGTATCGGCCTGCCAAAGATTCCAATCCGATATCGATCTCTTCCGGATTTACCTGCTCTTCAGTCACCTTTGACTCTCTTTCTTCATAGGTCAATGCCCCGCTTCCGCACACGGTTACACACCAGGGAGTTTCCAAGGGCGGGTCGGATTCACACATATCACATCTCAAAGGGAGGTGGGAAGAGGGATCTTTGAAATAGCCCCTGGAAGGGCAGGCGACCCGGCAAAAACCGCATTCCCGGTATTCTTTTGAACCAATGGCATAGGTATACCGGCCAGTGCATTCGGCCGGGGTGTAATAACCGGCCCGCACAGGGACATAGGCATCCTTGAGTTCATCTATCATCACCCGGATACGGGACCCGGCCGGATTGACGCTGCTGTACCTGGGCCGGGCGTGAAATGCCGAGCATGCCAGCTCACACGCACGGCAACCGGTACATTTATCAATATCGACTTTGATTTGTTTGACTATTTTCGTTTTAACCTTTTCCTCCACAGCCGTCTCTCCCTTATTTTGCATCGTCTTCTGCCAAAGGCGTTTCTTCATTTTCCATCAGGATCCCTCTTTTCAGAAAATCCTCACTCACAAAACCAAGGCCCAGCTCATCCAGTTTTTTCCGGGTGGGAATACCCTCATTGTTCCACCCCTTGAATTCATAATAGGCATCCAGCATCTTTTTTTCCATCTCAGGATCTCTTTTCTTCCAGTGATCCTCGGGAGGTTTTTCATCTGCTCTTCTCAGGCCTTTTCTGATATTGATGGCCCGGACCAGATTCCGATTTCTGGCGGCTTTTTTCCATAAGGCGTCAGAATCAAGGTCCATTCCTGTGGCAAGAGAGATGAATTGAGGAAGATTAAAAATATGATAGGGCGGCCTTCCGCCGAACTGGCCCCTGAACGATGACAGCCATGCGCAGGTTCCGATACTGTCATCAATATAATGCATGATTTCATTCCAGTCGCAGATATTGACGCAGGCTTCAATGGAGGGATGGGTCTGGGGTTCCCATTCCATATACCATTTTTTAAACCTCTCCGGTGCCGCATCCCAGTTATCCACAAATTTTTTGCGTTCTATCTTATCCGAAATGGCAACCTGGGGGTAGGAGCCTTCGATCTGGGTGATATTCATCTTCTCACCCGTGGCATACATCAGAAAATATGGAAAATTGACCATACCCAGCTTCAGCGGAACCTGCTCAAATTTTTTCATGGAATTGTGGTCATAGGCTTCCGCTCCCTTTCCGATCCGGCGGGCAGCATGGTAAACCCCATCGGCCAGAGCATCCCCGACCCCTTCCCGGTGAACAATTTTTTCGACCAGGTAGAAAAATCTTTCCCTGCTGGTTTCTGGAAAGCCAGGCAGATCCGCATCCGTCAGAATACCGGCGCCATAAAGTTCAACGGCAAAGGCCAGTACCTGGGGTGTTGAAAATCCGTCCAGCCCGTATTGCTGGGTAACCCCGAGAATATCATAATTAAAATCCAGCTCTTCATAGGCTGCCATGGCATAGGTCAATTTGCTGTAGCATTTCTGGAAATAGGTGGGCTGGCCCGGAAAGCTGATGGATTGATGACAATCCTTGGGGCAGTTATAACAACTGGTCCATCGATTCCGGACTTGATCACTCAGTGCCTTCCATCTTGCTTCTTTTTCCTTGTTCCAATACCCTTTTATTCTTTTGCGCGCATTTCCCCATGCAAAATTATCCACATGGAAGGCTTCATCATCCTCATGGGACATGGGGTCGCCGCAATCCTTTCTGTCATGGATCTGTTTGTACATGGGTCTGATAAGCTCAAACAGCGCCTCCGGCCGGGCCATATGAATATTCTTGGTTCCCCGGACAACAATGGCTTTTAATTTTTTATCCCCCATGATCACCCCTACCCCACGGGATGCGCTGGAGTTGGCGTGCTCAATGGTCGCCATATAGACCCTGTTCTCACCGGCCAGACCAATGGCCGCCACCTGGGCCTCGGGTAGTTTCAACTCCTCTTTCAACAGATGAGCCGTTTCTATAGCGCCTTTCCCCTTCAGATGGACAGCATCCCTCAATTCCACCCTATCATTGTGAATATACAGATACACCAGGTCTCTGGCTTTACCGCGAAAAATTATTTTATCATAACCGGCATGTTTAAGCTCGGGTCCGAAAAACCCCCCGAACAATGAATGCGAATACCGGTCGGTCTGGGGAGAAAAAGTGTCCACGGAAGTACGATTGGCGCCGATGACCGGCGTGCCGTTTAAAAGGCCGGTGCTGAATATTAAAAGATTATCAGGAGAAAACGGTTCAACTTCAGGGCCCACCCTGTCCCATAATATCTTTGCGGCAGTCCCCTGCCCCCCCATATAAATTTCAGTCAATTCGGGATCAGTTGCTTCCTTCTCAATATTTCCCCGGGTCAGATCAATTTCCAGATTAAACCCTGTCTCTGCATACCTCATTTTTTCTCCTTTAATAAGCCATGATCATCTGCCTTTATGATCGAAACCGTCTCTCTTATATTTGAATACCCATAATATAATGGATATATATTTCATAATGTGAAATATTAATTATAATTTTTTATCATTCCAAAAATATTCTTGTCAAGCATAAATATAGTTATTTTTACAGTAAGATATAAAATATTTCTCTGAATTAATAATTTTGATTGATTTATAAAAAATGCCATTATATATAATCAAAATTCATATAATGAAATTATTTTTCAAAAGGGTCATGCATGGAAAATTGTGAATCACTGACTTTGGGAGGGGTTTTAGAAAAGGGGGCCAGAACAGTCCCAAAAAAAATTGCCGTTGTATATGGCGATCAGAGAAAAACCTATCAAGAGCTAAATGAAATGGCGGATGCCTTGGCAACCAGTCTCTTTATGCTGGGTTACAAAAAAGGAGACCGGGTTGCCATCTACATGAAAAGTTCCATTGAATTTGTAACCGCTTTTTATGCCCTCCAGAAACTGGGAGTTATTGTTGCCTGGGTCAATCCACTTTATAGAAAATCCGAAGCGCAATTTATTCTCAGCAATTCAGGTGCCAGAGGCGTATTCGTATTCAGGGAATGGGATGGATATGATTATCCGGATGCAATTTCTTCCATAAAGGATAATTTACCGGCCCTTGAACATATAATTGTAGCAGGAGATGAAACAGGGGAAAATTTTCTCCGGTTCCAGGATCTGGCTCACCCGGGCCCGGAAAAAAAATTCATCCCCCCTCCCCTGGATTTTAAAACCGATCTGGCCATGCTGATTTATACTTCCGGCACCACCGGAAACCCTAAAGGAGCCATGATCACCCATTACCAGGCCATTCGGGCGGGATGGGAATACTCCCGGGGCGTTGATGCAAAACCCGATGACATCTTTATCGGCGTTTTACCCATGAGCCACTCCTATGGGTGCGGTGCCACCCTGATTCAGCCGCTGCTGATCCACTCAACCGTGGTCCTCATGGACAAATTTGATGGCGAAGAAGCATTTAAGATCATTGAAAAAGAAAAAATCACGCTCCAGTTTGCGTCTCCGGTTCACTATATCCTTGAATTGAATCATCCCAATAGGAAAAATTATGACCTGAGTTCATTAAGGGCCGGCCTTATTGCAGGTCAGCCTGCACCGGAAGGACTGATTACCCGTGCCGAAAAGGAAATGGGGATATATCTGACCTCTTTCTGGGGCGCCTCAGAGGTAGGACCCGGAGTGGGGGTCATCTGCCCCTATCCTTCACCCCTGGATATCCGGGAAAAATATATCGGCAAGCCCGTGAAAGGGACAAAGGTCAGGGTTGCAGACTCCATCACCCAGGAGGAGGTTCCGGACAATACCATCGGTGAACTCACCCTTTCGGGTTGGCATGTGCTCAAGGGATACTGGAATAATCCCGAAGAAACCCGAAGGCAGATTGTGAACGGATGGCTTTTTACCGGAGATCTGGTATCCCGGGATGAAAACGGGTATTACAGAATCTACGGCCGGAATAAAGATCTGATCAATCGGGGAGGCTACAAGATTTATCCCTGTGAGCTGGAATCCCTGATCATTGAACACCCCAAGATCGATCAGGTCTGTGTTGTGGCAACACCCAATCCTGTTCTGGGTGAAAATATCTGTGCCTGTGTCATTCCGGCAAATGGTGAAACCATAACCTTGAATGACATCAGGGAAAGCCTTAAAGGAAAAATCGCCTCCAACAAACTGCCCAACGAATTATGTATCATGAAAGATTTTCCAAAACTTTCAGGGGGTGTTAAATTAAAAAAATTCGGACAGGGGGGAGTGGCAGACCTTGCTTTACAGAATACCAATCGTGAATGCCACCGTAAATAAGGGTCAAATAAATTCAAATCCGGAAAAAGGGTTATTGTTTTATTTAAGAAGAATTCCGGCTAAAGAAAATATATGGGAGAACTCTGAATGGAAAAAAATATAATGAAAGATGGGGAAGTTCTTACGGATTGCACGCTATGTTATCACAGTTGCGGAACCCGGGTTACCATTAAAGAAGGCAGGGCCGTAAAGGTGGAGGGGCTGAAATCCCACCCGATAAATAACGGGGAGCTATGCCCCAAGGGGGAAGAGGCTTTGGCCCATATTTACAGCCCGGTTCGGTTAAAACACCCCATGAAAAAGGTGAATGGCAAATTTGAACAAATCAGTTGGGATCAGGCCCTGGATGAAATCGCTGATAAATTAAACCGCTTAAAAAAGCAGTTCGGACCACAGGTTCTCGGGGTTTTCAGTGGGTCCATCGGGGTTGAGAATCTGGAGATGGCAGGGCTGACCCAGCGGTTCAAAGCCGCCTTTGGGTCACCCAATTTCTTTTCAGTGGAAAGCGTTTGCTATCGAATGAGGATTCGAACCCGCCAAATCACTTTTGGAAAATACCCGACTGAAGAATTGGATTCAAACCTATACCTGCTCTGGGGTCATAACCCTGATGCCTCGGATTTTCCTTTAAAACTGGCCTTGGAAAGGAATTTAAAAAAAGGCTCCAAACTCGTGGTGATTGACCCAAGACGAATTCCCCTGGCCGACCAGGCTGAGATGTACCTTCGAATCAGACCGGGAACCGATGGTGCCCTGGCCCTGGCCATGATTCACGTCATTATTGATGAAAAGCTTTTTGATAAGGACTTTATTGAAGCCCATACCTTTGGGTTTGATCAATTGATCGGTCATATTAAACCCTATACACCGGAATGGGCCGAAGAAATTACCTGGGTTCCTGCAGAACAGACCCGGAAGCTGGCCCGTCTCTTTGCCGCAACCAAGGGTGCGGGGATCTATCAGGGAACCTGTACCCAGGATCAGACCGCCAACGGCACCCAAAGCAGCCGGGCTTTTTCAGTTTTACAGACCATTACCGGAAATATCAATGTTCCCGGCGGCTGGACCATCAGTCCAAGGCTTGCGTTTGGAAATGTCGGCCTCAAAGTCCAGGGAGAACCCATCGGTGCCGACCAGTTCCCCTTATTCTTTGAAGTCTGGGGCAGAAAGAGTCCCTATGGTGTTGTCACCGTGGTACCCGAGAGCATCCCGGAAAAACTGAAAGCCTTTTATGTTGTCGGCGGCAACCCTCTGGTCTCCATGCCGGACAGTAATGCGTTCCGGGAGGCCTTCAGAAAACTGGACCTCCTGATCGTTCACGATATGGTCATGACTGAAACCGCCAGGGAAGCCCATTATATCTTGCCTGCCTGCTCCCATCTTGAAAAATGGGGGGTCGCATACACCTATAATGTCTGCCATTGCATCCCCTTTCTGATGCTTCGCAAAAAATGCATTGAACCCCTGCATGAAAGCCGTTCCGAATGGTGGGTATATACTGAACTGGCCAAGAGACTCGGCATGGAAGAACTATTTCCATGGAAATCAGAGGAAGAATTTGTGAGTTTTGAGCTGGCACCTTCCGGAGTGTCCTTTGATTATCTCTTAAACGAAAAGCCCGAGGGAGACTATTATCAACAAAAAGAATACACGCTGGACAAGGGATCATTTCCAACACCTTCGAATAAGATCGAAATCTATAGTGATGCCCTGGTGCACGTGGGTTTTGATGCCCTGCCGACCTATAAGGAACCGTTAAGAAGCCATTTCAGCGCTGAAAAGGAATTTTTAGACGAATATCCTTTGATCCTGGGTACCGGCAATCGAAACTATTATTACACCCATAGCCAGCTTAGAAATGTCCAGGCTCTCAGAGAAAAATCGCCTGAGCCTGAGGCGGAAATAGGCCCGGAAACAGCTAAAAAATATAATATAAAAAACGGGGACCAAATTATTGTCAAGACCAATCGAGGACAGGTAAAAATGAAAGCCGGCGTTGATGAACGGATTGCAGAAGGTGTGGTTTTCGTTCCCCATGGCTGGCCGGAAGAAGCCAATGCCAATCTTCTGACCGATGTGGAATGCCGGGAATGTATCATGGGATATCCTGATCAGAAATCCCTCCAGTGCAATATCCGGAAAAACCAATAAGGGAGCGTTAAAAAATGGGGGACGTTAAAAAACAAACCAGTGCCGGTATATATCGGGTTCAGGTTCTGGACAGGGCTCTGGATATTCTTGAGTGTTTTGATTTTCAGAACAGGGAACTAGGGTTATCTCAAATCGCAAAAAAAACCGGGTTGAATATGACCACAACCAAAAGGCTGATATCCAATCTCACGGATCGGGGCTATCTGATTCAGGACCCCCAGTCTAAACATTACCAATTGGGGATGATGTTGTTTGAACTTGGTGGAATCGTTTTTTCCTCCTTCTCTCTGACCAGGGCTGCTGCAAGCGGCATGACACGGCTTCAGGACGAGACAGGCCTGACCATTCTTTTAGGAACCAATATTGATGATCAACTGGTCTATATTGATAAACGCAAAGGCCGCGGGATGATCCGCATCTCATCAGACATCGGCTGGCGAAGGCCTTTACACTATGGCATGCTGGGAATGATTTTACTGGCCTTTGCCACACCTGAAAAGCTGAAACATATATTGGACACAACGCCCCTGGAAGCCCACACCCCTCACTCGATTACCGACCCTGATGCCTTCAGCCTGCGCCTGGAGGAAATTCGAAAAAACGGTCATGTCGTGGAAACAGAAGAGGCGGTTGAAGGCATCATCGGTATTGCAGCTCCTATCCGGGATTATTCACGGCGAGTTGTGGCCGCACTGGGAGCGGCATTGCCCATGGGCCAGGGCAATAAAAAGGAAATTCAGAATATCGTCAATGCCCTGGAAAAAACATCAAAGGATATTTCTGCCAACCTGGGATATTTAAAAGTGTAATGACCGGAATTTTATTGTTAAGCTTTGTATCGGCTTTGAAAACAGCGGGATTGAGATGGGAAAAATATTGTTTTCATGGATAAAATGTTATATTTTTAAAAAAGTTTTTATACCATTTAAAAAATCAGCTTAAAAGATGACATGCTAAGGATGTATCAATGAGTATTAAAATAAATATCCACGTCACCCACCGCCGTCATACCAATGGTCAGAAAACACTGGAGGTTGAAGGAAATACGGTTGGAGAGGCCCTTAAAAATTTTGTGGCCCTATATCCGGGAATGGGAAAAGAATTGTTTGATAAAAAAGGGAAACTGCTCCATTATATTGAAATTTACCTGAATAAAGCGAGTGCCTATCCCGGCGAACTTGAAAAATCTTTAAAAGACGGGGATGAACTCCAGATCATTACCTTTCTTGCCGGTGGCTGATATTTGAAATTTATAAAAGAGGTCCTTTGATGGAATCGAAAAATAAACATAAAGTTCTCATTGCCGATGATGACGAAATGGTCAATAAAGCCATTGCCCGCGTTCTTCAGAATGAAGACATTATCTTTGTTTTTACGGATTGCGGAGAATCTGCGCTGGAAGAAATCAAAAACCGAAAAGAACCCTTTTCCATCATTATTGCAAGCCAGGGCCTGGGAGGGATAACCGGGGAGAAACTGCTTGAGCACGCAAAAGATCTGATTCCTGAAAGCAGCCGATTCCTTATGGGAACCTATTCTGAATTCACAGCCATCATTGATGCTGTTAACAAGGATTTGATTCAACGATATATTGTCAAGCCGCTGAACGATGAAGAATTTTTAAATACCATGAAATACGGCATCAAATTTTTTGAATCCTTTTTTGAAAACGAAAAATTGCTGAATCTTGCCAAAAAACAGAACAGCCAGTTGTATGAATTGAGCTGCCGTCTCATGGAAGCGGCCACAATCCATACAAAAAAAATACATGAACTGGATCAGGAAATAGCTGTTCTTGAAAAAAAAACCTTCGCTCTTTCTTCACCTCCGAAACCTGCCGGTGAAAAATTCATTCTGGAAATAATTGAAGCCGGGATTAAAAATGATTCCGGGGTTGATTCGAAAAAAGCACAATCTCTTTTCTCAGGCGTTATTAAAAAGCTTTATCATGAATTTGAAGATCTTGCGCATCAAAAAGGATTTGAAATGCCGGAAATGGAAAGAGAGACACCCTGATGGGAAAATTCAAACCCAAATTGATCCTTCTTGAAAGCAATCAGGCCGTCCGGGACCATGCAAAAACCATTTTAACAAAGGCCGGGTGGGATGTATTTTGTGAAGAGACTTCAGGCAAAGCCCTGAATACGCTTGAGCAGTCCAGGGAATATTTATTTGCTTTGTTCATCAGCAATTTCAAACTGCCGGAAATGGAAGGCGATGACATTTTGGAGCGAGTGAAATCCATTTCTCCCGTGACCAGAAGAATGCTCATCGTTCCTTTTGACCGGACGGATATTCTCATCAATGCGGTGAATAAAGCGGAAATCCACGCCTGCATCACATTCCCATTCAAAGATGAGGATCTCGTTGATCAAGCCGGAAACTGTTTCAAACAATTTAAAATGGCCCTGAAAAGACAAAGGCTGAAACGTGTTACCGCTCACCAGAATCAACAGATGCTGAAGATTGCCCAAAAGCTTAAAAAAAAGGATGATTCTTATAAAGAGCTGATTGATGGGAAAAAAGCAAGGAAACTGATACTGACATCAAGGCTTGAAAAAGCAGGAAATCAATATGTTCCTGATAAAGAAATCTCCCTTTCGGAAGTGCTTGAGAAAAAAGAGATCAATGCCACGCCGGATGCATTTCAAAATGAATTCCTCCAGACCTTTAATACCCTTAAGGATATGTTTGACAAAATTGCCCTTGGCCGTCAGTCAGAGCCCTTTTCTTTAAAGCTGAAGGATGTCCTGACCCAGGAAAAAGAAGCAACAGAAGAAACCCTTTCAAAAGATGAACCGGCTTTTTCCGATCTCATGGAAAAAATTCTGAAAGCTTCCTTCCGGTATTCAAAGGATTGCGCCGATGAACAGCAAAAAACCCATCCTGAATCGGAAAACACCGGTACTGAAAAAGTCGACCATATCCTTGATGCCTATTTTGAAATTACTGTTTCCGATGGCCAGACAAAGGCCTATATCCAAAAAATCAAGGAATTTGACGACAATTGCCCGGAACCCAAGGTGGCGGATCTTTTAGACCTTCTCAGGCAAAAACATATCTCATACGGTATCCTGAATGATGCTGGCATTGAAGCCTGGATATCCACAGCCTTTGCCAAAAAAATCATTATTGCCCGTGGAGAGAAGCCGGTCTACGGGCAGGATGGACGAATCGAATATCATTTTAAAACAAATTATACAAATCCGGGAAAAATCAATGCAGACGGCTCCATTGATTTCAGGGAAAGGGGGGACATCCCCTATGTCCTTAAAGGCGATGTTCTGGCTGAGAAGGCGCCCCCGAAAGAAGGCCGACCCGGAGTCAGCGTCACCGGCATTCCCATCCCTGTGAATGAAGCAGCCGATCCTGTATTCCTTGTCGGCCCGGGTGCGGAACTCTCGGAAAATAACCTAAGCATTCATGCCAGCGTCGACGGCCAGCCTCACTGTGATGCGCTGGGAACCCTATCGGTAAACCCTGAACTCCTGATTCCGGGGGATGTTGATTTTGAAACCGGCAATATTGATTTCAAAGGCAATATCATTGTCAAGGGAATCATCAAGGGGGGCTTCTCCGTCAAGGGAATCAACCTGACCGCAACGGAGATTGAAGGCGCTTCCATTGAACTTCTCGGAGACTTGAATGTTTCGTTCGGGATTACCCATGCCACCATTTACGCCCATGGAAATATTAATGCAAAATTCATAAACCATTCCACGGTCAGGGGCTTTCAAAACCTTGTCATCCAAAGGGAAATCTTTGATTCGGATATTCTTCTGAGCGGAAATTGTCAGAACCCGACGGGCCATATTATTTCCTCACGGATTTCTGCCAAACTCGGCATTGAGGCCAGCAAAATCGGGACCCCGGCTTCAACCCCGTGCAACCTGAAAATAGGGGTTGATAAGCATATTGAAACATTAAAAAAACAGATTGATGAGTCCCTGGAAAGCTCCGTCACAAAATATGACCTGCTGAAAAATGAAATCAGAAAACTTGAAGACCAGGATCAGGCGCTGTACAGGGAGATATCTGAAAAGGCCCATATCCAGGACAGGGCTCAGTTGGAAATCAAAGAATTAAAAAAGACTTTGCCCGAGCTTGAAAAATCCAATGATATCAGAAAACTCCAGGAAGCGGCCGACGGTATCCGAAAACTTCTTGATCGGGCAAAGGCTGCGGAAAAAGCCTTGAATGCAGTTTTCGAAACCCAGGATAAGCTTTCAAGCCGGATTGAGCAACTTAAAACAGAGATGGGCCGGGCAGTGGAAAAACATAAAGCCCTTGCCCTTGAAAAAAAGGCTTTGGAAGATTTTTCAAAAAAAGACACGCCCCTGGCAGTTCTCACGGTGGCCAAGACCATCACGGCAGACACCCTTATAAAAGGGCCCCATACCTCCCTGAGACTGAATGAAGATAGATCCAGATGCAGAATCCAGGAGCTTACGGTCAATGAAAATGATATGAACTTCCATGAAATGATCATTTCCGACCTCTAAGGCATCCCGGCAAGATTCAGATAATAGCCCCCCTCATCCATTCTTCCCCTTTTGATGCAACCATCACCGTAGACCCTGCATTTTCCCTTCAGGACTTTTTTTGCCTCTGCCGTTTGATCCCCGGTAAGGCTGCCGGATTCAATCAGAGCCAGCAGGGACCTGATTCTGAACCTGTCCTGGGAATGAAATCCGGAGAGCTGGTCCGGGTGCCCTCCTCTTTTAACGGTATAGGGTTTATCAATCAGGAAAACCGGCAGGGTTGAGCTGACCCGGAGCCACAGGTCATAATCTTCACATACAATAAAGTCTTCATTAAAATACCCTTTCAGGTCAAAGAGTTCTTTTCTCATCATCACGGCAGACGGACTCACGAGACACAGATGCAGGGACGCCTCAAATATCATGCCCGAAGGTTTCTGATGCTTTTTCCGGGGATTCACTCTTTTGCCGTTTCTGATCCAGATTTCCTCTGTCTGGCAGATCAAAGCCTCGGGATGTGCCTTAAAAAAATCCACCTGGCAGGATATTTTTCTCTTATCCCAGGCATCATCGGAATCCAGAAGCGCAATCAAAGATCCCCTGCTTTTTTTGATGCCTGCATTCCGGGCCGCACTAACCCCTTTGTTGGCCTGGGTCAATACAGTTACCCGATTCTTATAAAGTTCAAGTAAACCCTGAGTAGTATCTGTGGAACCGTCATCAATGACAATGAGTTCAATATGGGGATAATCCTGGAAAAGAACCGAATCTATGGCTTCCTTCAAAGCCCAGGCCCGGTTATAGGTCGGCAGAATCACGCTGACCAATAGAGGAAACCCATTGATATTGTTATGCCCCATCCATGTCCCCCGGCATTATCTTGCCTGCTTGACCCGATACCAATATTGATATTCTTCGTAAAACCCCATTTTCTCATATAATTGCCGGGCAGGTTCATTCTCAACCGTGACCTGAAGGTATGCCCGCTTTGCACCTTCTTGTTTTCCCCAGGCCAGAAGCCCTTCGACAACGGCTTTTCCAAATCCCTGCCGCCGCATCTTCGGGTTTACTACAATATCAAATATTCCCAAAAACCGTTCCTGTTTCACGCCAAGGCCGCAAGCCGCCACTTTTCCCTCACGGCGAAGAACGGCCAGGCGCTTGTCCTGAAACTGCAATTCCAGCAACCGGCCGACGGTCTCGTGATGTTCCGGTGCAATGCCGTTCATCGTGCAATAGGCCCCATGCCAGTCTGCTGCGAAATTACTGTACAATTCCACACCCTTGTCCCGGCCTATAACCCACTGTTCCAGGTTCAACATATGTACACCGGTGCGAGCCTCCCTGCCATACCCGTCCCCGGCCAGAACCGCATCCAGTTCAACCGGCAAACTTGCCGACGTGATCTTAAATACGCTTTTCAACCCCCTTGCAAAATAAAGCCGCTCACAGGCTTCAATTTTTCGTTTCAGGGGCTCTGTGGACACATACAGGGGATTGACGCAATTGGCCCGCTTGGTATAGCCGTTTGCAAACCGGATCACCCAGCCGTCCATAAGCATGGTTTGAAGTGCAGGCCATGCATTCATCGTGATTTCCTCCATCAAGCGGATATCTTTGTTCGGCATCCTTTGCTCCTTTTTTAAAAATCCATGAATCATGGCTCAAATTTATAAAATTTGGTATCTACCTTCATTATTGAAAAAGCATTGGGCAAAGATGCGGCTGCGATTTCACAAAAACCGTTCTTTTCATAAAATCTGTGGGCAGCCAGGAATTTTGAGGTTGTGCCCAAATAAATTTCTTTGATCCTTTTTAATCTTGCCCATTTTAAAAGTGTGTTCAACAATTTTAGGGCAATTTGATACCCTGCCCCTCTGAATTCTTTATTGACAAACATCTTTCTCAAAGCGACCTTGTCATTTCCGATGTCACGCAGGCTGATGGTGCCGACAACTTTTTCATTGAAAACAGCCACCCAAAAATTACCTTTGCCCTTTTTGTAAAAGTCGTTGATATTGCAAAGATCGGGCTGATCTTCAGCAGTAATGGCGATCCCAAATTCTTTTTGCTGGATATTGATGATCAAACTAAGGATGTCTTCCTGGTATTTTGGAGAAAACTCTTCTATTTGGATTTGATCGGGTTGATTCATCATTATCCTTCTTTTATTTTAAATGCCGTGACCAGGTTGCCCGGGGCTTTGATAAAATCAGATGCGCCCGAGGCCTCTAATTCATCCCTGGTTCCATACCCCCAGAGAACGCCGAAGCCACAGACCCCATTCTCCCCGGCACCGATCATATCATATTTGCGATCCCCGATCATCACTGCTTCAGACGCGACAATGGATTCTCTTTCAAGGATATAAGATATCAGGCTCGTCTTATCGTTCCGGGTGCCGTCCAGTTCAGCCCCATGGATATGTTCGAAGTAACGGGCCAGCCCAAAATGATCCATAATCCGTTCTGCGTAAACCCTGGGTTTCGATGTGGCCAGAAAGAGCCTGTGGCCCTTTGCCTGCAAGGCTTCCAAAGCCTCTGGAATCCCTTCATAAATTTCATTCTCAAAAAGACCCACCGTGCCGAATCGTTCCCGGTAAAACCCCAGGGCTTTTTCGACCAGGGCCTTGTCATCAGAACCCAGGAGTTTTGCAAAGCTGCCCCGCAAAGGGGGTCCGATACACCAGCCCAATCCTTCTCTTTGCGGTGCCGACCTTCCCATCCTCTCCAAGGCATAGGCAATGCATTGCGTAATCCCTTGAAAAGGATTGGTCAGGGTTCCGTCCAGATCAAATAACAGGTTCATTGTTTTTCTCTTTTAAATGTATTCAACGGTTCCGGTTAAAATAAAAATATCTTATGCGCCATCTATAAAAAATAAAACCTGGAAAATCAATCAAGAGAAAGCCAAAAATTTTGATTTTTTTTTAAAGGGTCGAAGATAGATTTTTTTAAGAAGGAATCACGAAAAGGCCCAACCATTCAACTTTTCCCTAACCTGCTTTTTTTGCTTGCTTTTTTTTATGAAATAAAAAACAATGAAAGACCTTCATTGGAATAACGGTTATCCTTGACAACCGATTTTAAATCACTTAATGAAAGGCCTAAAATTTGCAGACATGGATTATCTAAACATGAGGATATTATGGGAAAAGGCAAAACAGTCACACATTTAATCGACAAAGAATGGTGCAAGGGGTGCGGCATCTGTATCCACTTCTGCCCAAAGAAGGTCCTTGAATTCGACGAACAGGGGAAAGCCGATGCAGTGCGACCTGAGGATTGCATTGCATGCAGGCTGTGCGAACTTCGGTGTCCTGACCTGGCCATACAAATCATAGAACAGGATGGGGAAAATGAATCATAAAAGTAATATCAAATTTATCCAGGGCAATGAGGCCTGCGTGGAGGGCGCCATCTATGCCGGGTTGAATTTTTTTGCAGGATACCCGATCACCCCGTCCACGGAAATTGCAGAGCATCTGGCATCAAGGCTTCCACAGAAAGGCGGCAAATTCATCCAGATGGAAGATGAGATCGCTTCCATGGGAGCTATTATCGGGGCATCTCTCACCGGGAACAAGGTCATGACCGCCACTTCCGGCCCAGGGTTTTCGCTGAAACAGGAAGCCCTTGGGTATGCCTGTATGGCGGAAATCCCCTGCGTCATTGCCAATGTTCAGCGCGGCGGCCCCTCTACGGGCAATCCCACCCATGTGAGCCAGGGAGATGTTAACCAGGCCCGGTGGGGAACCCACGGCGACCACGCCATTATCGCCATGACCGCCTCCAATCACCAGGATGTATTCAATATCACGGTCCAGGCCTTTAACCTAGCTGAGACCTACCGGACTCCGGTCATCCTTCTTTTCGATGAAATCATTGGCCATATGCGGGAAAAACTCGTGATCCCGGCACCGGGAGAAATCCCGGTGGTGGAACGGCTCCGGACCTCGGTCAAAAAAGGGGTAGATTACCATCCTTATCTTCCAAGAGAAGACGGCCGCCTTCCCATGTCTGATTTCGGTGGAGAGCACCGCTACAATGTCACCGGACTTTTCCATGACATGTGGGGGTTCCCGAGCAACGATCCCAAAATTGTTTCCGAGCTTTTACGGCACCTTGTGGATAAAATTGAAACCAATGTCAATGAAATCGCCATGTATAAGGAATACTGGCTGGATGATGCAGAGTATATCCTGATTTCCTACGGGTCTTCTGCACGGTCCGCCATTCACATGGCCAGAAACAGAAGAGCCAGAGGGGTAAAAATAGGCGTCCTGGAACTCCAGACCCTGTGGCCCTTCCCGTCTGATATCGTCCGGGAAAAATGTGCTGGGGCAAAAGCCGTCGTTGTGGTTGAAATGAACATGGGCCAGGTGGTCGTCCAGGTGAAAAACGCCGTGGATAACCCGCACAATGTCTTTCTTGCCAACCGGGTGGACGGAGAACTGATCTCACCCAGCGATATCAAAACCGTTTTAAGAATGATCCAGGGGAAAGGGGTATAACTATGACAAAAGAACGATTCGATTTTAAAGACTATATCAGGCCAAGGTTCTTCCCCCATATGTGGTGCCCGGGCTGCGGTCACGGCATTGTGCTGTCCTCCCTGCTCAGGGCTGTTTATGAGCTGGGCCTGGAAAAGAACGACATTGTCATCACGTCCGGCATCGGATGCTCTTCCCGGATTTCAGGATATGTGGATTTTCATTCGCTTCACACCATCCACGGTCGCGCCCTTGCCTTTGCAACGGGTGTCAAGCTCTCCAAACCCGAGCTGAAAGCCATTGTGCCCATGGGTGACGGCGATGCCCTGGCCATTGGCGGCAATCATTTTATTCATGCGGCCAGAAGAAATATCGACATCACGGCCATTGTCATGAACAACCGGATTTACGGCATGACCGGTGGGCAGTTCTCACCCTTGTCCGGTAGCGGGAAAAAGGCTACCACAGCGCCTTATCTTACCATTGACCGGGAATTCGATATTGTGGATCTGGCCAGGAGCGCGGGTGCCACCTTTGTGGCAAGATCCACGGTGTTCCATGCGGTTGAATGCAAAGACCTCTTAAAAAAAGCCATTACCCACAAGGGTTTCTCTGTTGTAGAAATCCTGACCCAGTGCCCGACCTATTACGGCCGGAAAAACAAGGAAGGCGACGCCATCCAGATGATGGAAGGCTATAAGAACAATACGGTCAGGATCGGCTCCAAAAAACTGGAAGACAATCCAAACCTGATCCAGAGGGGAATTTTTGTTGAAAAGACGGATGTCCCGGAATATTGTGAGGCCTATGACAAAATCATCCAAACCGCAATGAAAGGAAAAGCATGATGGAACGTTCACGATTGGTTTTTTCAGGCTCGGGAGGACAGGGCATTATCACCGCTGCCATCATCCTTGCAGAAGCTGCGGTGATTTATGAAAACAAAAATGCCATCCAGTCCCAGAGTTATGGGGCTGCGGCAAGGGGCGGCTCCACAAGAAGCGATGTCATCATCGACGACACGGAAATCTTTTTTCCAAAAGTGACTCAGCCCAATATTCTCATCAGCCTGACCCAGGAAAGTTATAATAAATTTGCCTCCATTATCCGGCCCGGCGGCCTTCTTTTAGTGGATTCAAAATATATTGTCGTTGAAACAAAGGTGGATGCCGTCCATGTCGACCTTCCCATGTATGACACGGTAATGAAAAAAATCGGCAAGCCCATTGTATTCAATATCTGCGTACTTGGTGCCCTGATCGGAGTTTCAAAACTCATCAGGCCGGAATCCATTTTAAAGGTTCTGGAGACCACCATTCCGGAAGATTTCATGGACATGAATAAAAAAGCCCTGGATCTCGGGTTTGAGATGGGTGAAAAGTATAGAAGCTGAAAACGGTTGAGATCTTTCAAGGCCTGTTGCAGATTGCCTGCGGCAGGCCTTTCTTTTTAACTGCCCTTAATTGTCCTTTATCGTATTTCTCTTTGGCCCGGATATGGGAAACAGCTCCTCCAGGTTAAGGCCTTTTATTTTTTTCAGACAGTCTTCCAGGGCCTTCTGCTCATCTTCCCCTGCCCCCTGATGCTCTGGTTTTGCCACAATATTGACCAGATTGGGCACAGCCACATAGTTGCCGGCAAGATTGCCCTGAATTTTCTGGTGGACATCGATATAAATCATTCTCCCGTTTCTGATGAGATTGTACCGGGTTATTTTTGTCAGGATATCATTCTGATGAAGATCCATATGCTTTTATTCTCCTTTGCTTTTTTCAAATATTTACAGGCTTTCGTCTGCTTTTAAAAGATTTATTTCCCTGGAAGATCAAAAAAAGGGTGTATCCCTCTTTATTCTTGTGGTACATGTCATCAAAAAACGGGTTGATAAAAACGCACAGGGAGGCCATTCATAGATATCATGACCGCAGCAGAAGACAAACCCTCAACGCTTGTTGCCGACTGGGAAACGCTTCACCGGGTATTTATCCGGCCTGAAGACGAAAAGAGCAGAAATACCCTGGTAAAATACATGGAACAGATCCTGTTCGGGCTCCATGATTTTTTGAACACCCATGTGGGGGTTACCGAAGAAATCAGCCTTATCAAGCTTGCCGAAGAATACACTGATACAAAGATCAATGCGGAACCCCTGAAAAAACTGGCCGACGTGATCAAGGATATCATCGACGAAATTGCCCCCAGGGCCGTCAACGTGGCCTCTCCCTATTTTATCGGCCACATGACCTCGGCCATTCCGTTTTTCATGGTCCATCTGAAAGCCATTACCGCTGCCCTGAACCAGAATGTGATCAAACTTGAAACCTCAAAGGTGCTGTCGATTCTTGAAAAACAGATTCTTGCCAAAATTCATCGGATGATCTTCAATTTTGAAGAATCCTTTTACCTTGAGCATGTCCAGAACACCGATACCTCTCTGGGCGTTTTCACATCCGGCGGCACCACAGCCAATCTCACCGCCCTCTGGGTGGCAAGAAACCTTTGCTTCCCGCCCAAAGGCGATTTTGAAAGCATTGAAAAAAATGGGTTTCATGCCGCCATGAAGGCCCACGATCTTGAAAGAATGGTGATTCTGGTATCCAAGCGGGGTCATTATTCCCTGAGAAAGGCTGCGGGCATCCTGGGCCTTGGCAATCAGAACGTCATCCCCATTGATGTGGATGCAAAGCGGAGCATTGATCTTAAAAAGCTGAAAGCCAAAATCAAAGATCTGACAGCCGACAAAAAAACAAAAATCATGGCTATCATCGGCATTGCCGGGGCCACGGAAACCGGCATCATTGATCCCCTGTCAAAGCTTGCCGATATCTGCGAACAGCATCATATCCATTTCCATGTGGATGCAGCCTGGGGCGGGCCCGTGCTTTTATCGGAAAAATACAGCAAACTTTTAAAAGGCATTGAGCGGGCCGACTCCGTGACCATTGACTGCCACAAGCAGTTTTACATGCCCATGAGTTCGGGCATGGTGTATTTCAAAGACCCCAGGGCACTTGACACCATTGTCTATCATGCCAGATACGTGATCCGGCCCGGCAGCGTGGATCTTGGCATCAAAACCCTTGAAGGGTCACGGGAAGCGAACTCCCTGATCCTTGATAGCGCTCTTAAAATCATGGGATCAAAAGGCTATGCCCTGATGATCGAGCACGGAATCGAAACCGCAAAACTCTTTGCCAAAAAAATCGGGAAACGGCCGCTTTTCCAGCTCATCACAAAACCCCAGCTCAATATCCTGACCTATCGTCTGGTTCCTCTGGATATCCGGGAAAAACTCGCAACCGCAGATTTAAAAGAGCGGCAGGAACTGGACGCCGTCCTGGACGAGATCAATATCAAAATCCAGAGAATCCAGAGAGAGGCCGGGAAAAGCTTTGTCTCCCGGACCCGGCTCAGAAATTCCCCGGCTGATCCCCACAATGTCGTGGTCTTAAGATCCGTGATGATGAACCCCATGACCAACGGGCATATCCTGGATGAAATCCTGGATGAGCAGGAAGCTATTCTTCAGAGCCTGTCGGAACCGTAGGGCATGAATATTTTTTTATCACCATGAAGGACAGGAAGATCATGAAGAAGACAAAGGAGGGTAATAATAAATGACACGAAGAAATAGAACCATCCTTGATGATTTGGCCCTACTACCATGGTGGGCCAATATAATCCTGGCAACTGTTGTTTATCTCTCTTTCAAGTATTGGGTTCCATCCATTGCATTTCAAAACCCTTTTTTTAAAGGCGTCGCAATAGCACTACCCACTTTTGCGCCTATTGTTGCAGGGATACTTTGTTTTGTTGCGGCCATCTCAGCATTTCATGCTTGGCGGAAAGGTGAGCTACTTGAAAAACAAACCGGCATCGGAACCCTTCGAACGATTAGCTGGAGAAAATTTGAAGAGCTTGTTGGTGAGACATATAGGAGAAAAGGGTATGTAGTGGTCGAAACTGGTGGGGGCGGAGCTGACGGAGGAGTTGACCTTATCTTAAGAAAGGACAGTGAGAAACTCTTGGTTCAGTGCAAACACTGGAAAAAGGATAAAGTTGGGGTCAAAGTAGTTCGTGAACTATACGGCGTAGTTACCGCTGAATCTGCATCAGGGGGAATTGTAATTTCATCGGGCACATTCACCCAGGAGGCAAAAGAATTCGCAAGGGGAAAACGAATTGAACTGCTTGATGGTTCAGTGTTGTTGGATCTCATTGCAAAAGTGCAAAAAACGCCAATGCTCTCTGTCAGGGAATCATATGATTGTATCTGCCCAATCTGTGGTTCTAAAATGCTATTACGGACAGCAAAAAAAGGCCCAAGAGCTGGAGAAAGATTTTGGGGTTGTTCAGATTTCCCTAAGTGTCGATCCACTATGCCTTACGACGCATAACACAAAACAGAAGCTCTCACTTAAGTTACAGTTTCCAGATCATTCGGGTTATTTCAGAAAAAGAAAAGACTTCAAGAAGCATTATCCGAAATTCATGCTGGAGGCGCAAAGCCAGCGCCCCCTACTTCTCAACGAATTCTTTCCCGTTGACAAAAAAGCCGCCCCTGTTCTATAAGGCCCATTAAATACAGGGGAAAAACTTGAACCCATATGCCGAAACTCTACCTTGAAGAATACAGAAAACAGCTTACCGGGAAAAGGATATTTGTGGCCTGCCGGGAAGGGCTTCTGCGGGATCATTTTGAAGAAATTGTAGCAGATCTCAAATTCCTTGAGAAACAGGGCATCCGGCCGGTTCTGTTCCATAATATGTCAAACCGATTTGCCAATCACAGGCATTTCAAAGAGCTGGCCTTAAAACTGCCCGGCTCTGAAATTGTCCGGGTTCCCAGTGATCATGATTTTTACGATGATGTCCTGAACCATGAAACAGGGGTTGAAAAAATCCTTTTCCTGGAACGAAAATTCCTGGTGGACCCCCAGGGAAACAGGATCAACGCTATATCAACGGTAAAGGCAAGGGAAAAGGACAGGCAGATATTGTGAACCATCACATGGTCTTATTATCACCATGAAGGAAATGAAGATCATGAAGAAGTTGGTGGCAAGAACTTCATGCCCTTCCATGGTCAAAACCATAGCATTTGGAGCTTTATTCTAACGGATACGATAAAATCCATTCTTTTTCATAAAAATTCAGGATATTTACTGATTGATTTCCAGAGAAAAAAATATTAAGGGATATAAAAATTGAATTCCCAAAAGGGATGAAAACTTTTAATATGGATTTCCCTGATATAGGTCCTTTTCCAAACTTACGCGTGACCTTCAGGTCATCAGAGAAAATTGACCTGATAATAAATGGTTAATTGCGTCAAAAAAAGAGAGGCTTAATGAAAAAACCGTCAGAAATCTCTAAAAGACTTTATCACTATACTACATGGGAAGGGCTTAAGGGCATTCTTCAAACACAATCATTGTGGGCAACGAACTATAAGTTCTTAAATGATTATTCTGAACTCGTTTTATTTAAAAACAAACTAGTTTCTTTGATTCTTCCTGATGTTCTTGAAGGCTATAAGCAGTTAATTGCCCATAAACCTTCATCGAGAGAAAAAATTCAAAAACAAGGTGATCTAGAGCGCATTGTTCGACATGATGCAGAGGTCTTCGTTGATTCACAATATAGCGCACTCGGCAACGAAATTTATATTCTTTCATTCTGCGGTGAACCAGAAAAACAAAGTATTGCCGATAACGGCTTATTGAGTCAATGGCGAGGTTATGGAACTGGAGGCGGAGCCGCCTTGGTATTCGACACCGAAAAATTAAAGAAAATACTCGCTAAAGAAGCTATTAGTTATGAGTATAGTGCGGTCCTACTTGCCGATTTGATATACAGTGACAATGAGCAGAAGTTTAAAGAAGAACTGTCGGATAAGATAAAGATCCTGGCAGAAATGACAAGGCAATTCTTTAACCACAAGAATATTCAAAAGGAAAAAAAAATAGACTCATCTAAAGGATACAGTGCTTTTGTAAGTTGTATAAGTCGTTATAAGCATTTTGGTTTTAGTGAAGAAAAGGAAGTTAGAGTGGTCGCCCTACCAACATTAATTGATGAAGAATTTATTAAACTTGCTAAAGCGGATGGTACCACTTTAAAGCCGGAAAAAGTGCGTAAGTTTAAAATAAAAAATGAACAACGTGTACCTTACATTGAACTTTTTGGTTTGGACGACATAAAACTCCCAATTAAAAAAATAATTATTGGGCCTCACAAGGATAAAGAGGCCCGCGAAACAGAGTTACGTGAATTATTATCAAAAACAAATATTGAAATAACGTGCTCAGAGATTCCCTATGCTGACAGATAAAAAGTGGAATAGATAGCCGCTTAACCAATCACTGGTACGGACGCAAAGGGCGCGCCGCACAATTTATGGTTCGGTCCAAGATAACGGCATAATAAAAAGGGAAGTCCAAACATGAAGATATACCTTGACAACTGTTGCTTCAACCGACCATTCGACGATCAATCTCAAATCAGAATCAGGATTGAAACAGAGGCAAAATTAAACATTCAAGAAAATATCAGGGCTGGAAAGTTTCAGTTGGTTTTAAAAAAAATGATTCATTGCATATAGCTTGCGCAATTGTCACTGCATGTGATTACTATTTGACAACAGACGATAAAATACTGAACAAATCAAGCAAGATAACTGATATTAAAATCACCGACCCAATAGGATTTATTAAAGAGGCCCTGCTATGATGACTGATACAGAAATAAGATTAAAGGGATTCCAGGTTCTTACAGCTCAAATGGGTGACGTTGAAGCTGAGAGATTTGTTGCACTCATTCAAAGAGAACCATTTGATTATACTAAATGGCGCCAAGACTTAGATGGCGAACTTTCTATTGAAGAAATCAGCCAAAAGGCAATGGCATTAAGAAAAAAGAAATGAACTCAAGGCGTACTGTCCGATATTCATACTGAAGGCACAAGATCACCCCTGCCGCCAAACAAATTCTTTACAGTTGACAAAAAAGCCGCCGCTGTTTTATAAGGCCCATAAAAGACTGGAAAAAACTTGAACCCCTATGCCGAAACTTTACCTTGAAGAATACAGAAAACAGCTTAGCGGGAAAAGGATCTTTGTGGCCTGCCGGGAAGGGCTTCTGCGGGATCATTTTGAGGAAATTGTGGCAGATCTCAAATTCCTTGAAAAACAGGGTATCCGGCCGGTTCTGTTCCATAATATGTCAAACCGGTTTGCCAATCACAGGCATTTCAAAGAGCTGGCCCTGAAATTGCCCGGCTCTGAAATTGTCCGGGTTCCCAGTGATCACGATTTTTATGATGATGTGCTGAATCATGAAACAGGGATTGAAAAAATCCTTTTCCTGGAACGAAAATTCCTGGTAGACCCCCAGGGAAACAGGATCAACGCCATCTCAACGGTAAAGGCAAGGGAAAAGGATATCACCTTTGAAACCCTGACCGCCAATATCAATTTTAAGCGGAACCTGGACCAGATCTGCCGGAAAATAGAACAGGGAAAAATCGGGCGGGTTCATATCCTGTCCGCAGCAAAACAGGCCATCAAGAACGAACTCTTTACCATTGAAGGCTCCGGCACCCTTATTGCCAATAATTTCTTTGAAACCTTCAGTTGCGTCTCTTCCGACGATGATGTTGAGATCATCGACGGCATCCTCAGCATCTATAAAAAACAGGGATATCTAAAGACAAGATCCCGCGACTATATCCAGGACCGGCGGAATAATTTTTTCATCGTCAGGATTGACGGCATTGTGGTGGGATGTGCGGAAAAGATCAGGCTTGATCCGGATACGGCAGAACTCGGTGCCCTTGCCATTTCAAGCCGGTTCCGCAACCAGCAGATTGGGCTTCTGCTCATCCGGTCATTTTTAAATCAAATGAAAGCCGACGGATATTCCCGGGTGGTTTCTCTAACCAACAACCAGAAATTGAGTTGGATGTACCTTGACCTGGGATTCAGGTATGAAATCCCGGCAGATATGAAATTCCGCCAGGATCAGTCGCCGGGTGTGGGGATGTACCTGATTGATCTTGAGCCGCAACTTGGCCGCTGATCATCGTTGTTCATTCCAGATTCAACTGCCCTGGGGAACAGACAAAAATGCCTTTCTCTATCTCATAGGGTTCGTCCACAGGGGCAATCACCCAGGCTGATTCAGGCTTCATATAAGCGATCAATTCATGGAATCCACGGGAGGGTTTAGGTGCTTTTGAAAGCTTGCACTCAAAAACCCGGCACTGCCCGGCCCGCTCCAGGACCAGGTCTATTTCAGCCCCATTGGAGGTTCTCAAAAAAGACGGCCGCCAGCGATCATGCTGAGCAATGATATTTTCAATGGCAAGGCCTTCCCAGGATGCGCCTGCAACAGGATTGGCCAGGAGATAATCATAGGTTTCGATTTCAAGAAAAGCGTGAAGAATGCCGCTATCCCGCAAATAGAGTTTTGGAGATTTGATCAGTCGCTTTTTCAGGTTTGTTTCGAATGGCGGCAGCAGGCGAATCATATAGGTCTGTTCCAGAACGGCAAGGTATTTTTTCAGCGTAGGAATGGAGAGATCCGCTGCTGCTGAAAGTTTCTGGTGGTTTAGGGTTTGTCCATGATAATGTGCCAGGAGCAGCCACAACCGTTCCATCACCGGAACCGGAATATTAAGCCCCAGGCCGGGAATGTCCCGTTCCATGAAGGTCCGGATAAAATTGATACGCCAGTCAAAACTGTCTGAATCATTTTCCGAAAGAAGGCTTTCCGGAAATCCCCCCCGGAGCCAGAGATCAGACCAGGATGAGACATTGGCAATTTCTTTCAGCAGAAAAGGCGTGAGATCAGTATAAGAAATACGCCCGGCAAGAGACTCGGTGGATTGACGGATCAGGTCACGGGAGGCAGATCCCAGAATCAAAAACCTGCCGGGTCTCCGGTCCTTATCGATTTCCGAGCGGAGCACAGAAAAAAATTCCGGCATGAGCTGAATCTCATCAAGGCAGATCAGCTTGTCTCGGTAACGATCAAAGAAAAGCTCAGGTTCCGTGAGTTTGTTTCGATCCACTCGATCCTGGAGATCAAGATAGATGAAAGGGCTATTTCCAAGCAACATTTTGGCGGTTGTGGATTTTCCGCATTGCCTGGGGCCAAGAATGCCTACAACAGGCGATCGGCCCAATGCCCGGTGCAATTCTTTTTCAATAATCCTCTGGATATATCCATGCATATCAATAACCATCGTTTCTGATTTACATGGATATTATCAAAATCAAATATTAATTGTCAACCTTCTAATTAACATGAAGCAGTGTAGTCTCAAGACACAACTGTCTCATAAACCCTGCGGTTAAAACCGATATAGATGTCATCCTTCACAGCAAGGGCCGGGGCTCTAATTGCTCCTGACTCTTAATTCATCCGGCATGAGTATTGCAGTTTTCTTTATCAGTGCCGATAATAATATTTAATGATCCATTATGAAACCGATAAAAAGACTGGATCCGGCAAGGAGGAAATACCATGACAAACAAAGAAAAACCCTTTGAGATTACAAAAACTTTCGGGCTGGGCGTGCTTTTAAAACTCACCAAAAATAATTGCCAGGGGATAGAAATCATCAGCAACGGAAAAACATTTACATCCAATGTGACACTGGACAAGATGACTGAAGCAGTCAATGCCACCATCAAATCCCACAATATTAATTTGAAGGTCGGATGATTGAAATAACCCCATGGGCTTCAGTGTTGACAGCATATTAAGAGTTTTGATATAAAAATATGACGTTAAACACTTAACCCTGATCTCAACCTCTCTTGGGTCGGGCCGGGATCAAGCCGATATAACCTTTTGGATGAGGAATGAGACCATGGATCTTTCCATCGATTTTGAAGCCATCTCCGGTATGTTCGATGCCGCTTTTAAAGAGGGCAGAAATTTTTTATATGAATATGAAGTCTATTCCCTTCTCTCCCGATCCGGGGCGGAAACCCCGCCCCAGTGCAATTTCATCCCCAGGGGCTCCCGTCCATCGGACAAAACCCTTTCTTCCCTGCCCGGCGAAAAAACGGTTCTCAAGATTGTCTCACCGACCATTATCCATAAAACAGAAGTGGGCGGTGTCAGAATTGTGGAAAAGGAAACCAATGCCATCCGGTCCGGTCTGCGCCGGATGCTCTATGAAGTCCCGGAAAACTATGCCGCCTGGATCGAGCGCCATCCTGAAGCTTCCCCAATAGAATATGAAGGATTTTCCGGGGATGCCCTTACCGCCGCCATCAGCCGGGACATCAAAGGGATATTGCAGGTCCAGTTCATGCCGCCAGATTCCCATGCATTCGGCAATGAACTCATTGTGGGTCTCCGCCATACACGGGAATTCGGCACCATCATCAGTGCCGGTCTGGGCGGCACCGACACCGAGCTTTATGCGAAAAGATTCAGAAAAGGCCAGGCCATTGTGGCAGCCTCGGTGGCCATGAACGACGGTGAGACCTTTTTCCAGCTTTTCAAACAGACCATCATGTATAAAAAACTGGCCGGTCTTACCCGTGGTCAGCGCCGCATTGTCACGGATGAACAGCTCATTGAATGCTTTGAATCCTTTATCCGCATGGGCAATTTTTATTCCCAGATCAACCCGGATGCTTCCTTTGTCATTGAGGAACTGGAAATTAATCCCTTTGCCTTCTGCGATTATCTCATGGTGCCTTTGGACGGCATGTGCAGGTTTGGAAAGCCCGGGAAAATAGCCACCAAACGGCCGGTCATGAAAATCGACAGGCTTTTGCACCCCAAATCCATCGGAATCATCGGGGTCTCTTCCACACGGAAAAATTTTGGCAGGATCATTCTTGACAATATCCTCTCCGAAGGCTTTAAAAAAGAAAATATCTTCATCTTCAGGGACGGCGAAGAGGATATCGACGGCGTCAGATGCGTAAAAGACTTTGAAACCTTTAAGCAAAAAGGCTATCCAAAACTGGACCTCTTTGTTGTGGCCGTGGGGGCAGAAAAGGTTCCGGACCTTGTGGACGATATCATCCGCCTGGATGTGGCAGACAGCGTCATGCTCATTCCCGGCGGCATGGGTGAAACCAGCGACAGCAAGGAGCGGGCCAGAAAACTGGTGGAAAAAATCAATGAGGCCCATGCCACCCAAGGCGGTGGCCCGGTGTTTCTCGGTGCCAACTGCATGGGCGTGATTTCAAAACCGGGCGGATATGATACCTGGTTCATTCCAGAAGAGAAGCTTCCCAAACAAAGACAGGTAAAATTTCACAGGGCCGCCCTCATCAGCCAGAGCGGAGCTTTCATGCTCCACCGGAGCCACCAGTATCCCCAGATCAGACCTGCCTATATGATTTCCATGGGCAACCAGACCGATCTCACCCTTGGGGATATGGTTCAGTATTTTAAATCCTCGGACCAGGTGGATGTCATTGCGGTTTATGCCGAAGGGTTCAACGATCTGGACGGTCTTGAATTCTGCAGAGCAGTCCGAAAGGCTGTCCTATCCGGAAAAGAAGTGATTTTCTATAAGGCAGGCCGGACCCTTGAAGGCAAGGCCGCCACCTCCAGCCATACGGCTTCCCTGGCCGGTGATTACATGGTCTGTGAAAGCTGTGTCCAAAAAGCAGGCGCCATTGTGGCCAGAACCTTTTCAGAATTCCAGGAACTTTTCTTTCTTTCCGAGACCCTGAGTCAAAAAACCATCAAGGGAAACCGCCTGGCCGCCGTCAGTGGTGCCGGGTTTGAAGCCGTGGGCATGGCCGATTCCATCCAGTCCGATGATTTTCACATGGAGCTGGCAAAATTTGAAGACACGACAAGGGAAAAGATCGCCTTAGTGTTAAAGGAAAAAAAACTTTCCGCCTTTGTCACCCTATCCAATCCCCTGGATATCAACCCGGCAGCAGATGATGATGCCCATGCCGAAATCACAAGAATTCTGACACAAGACAAGGGCGTGGATGCCGTGATCGTGAGTCTTGATCCTTTGTCTCCGGCCATGAGAACCCTGGACCGCACCACCATCAAAGGGTTTGACATGCATGAAAAGACCAGCATCAGGCATCAGCTTATTGATATTGCAAGAACTTCAGCCACGCCGGTTGTGGCCGTGGTGGACGGCGGGCGACTCTATGATCCCCTCCGGGATGCCCTGATTGAAGCCGATATTCCGGTCTTCACGGTCTGCGACCGGGCCGTTGCAGCCCTTTCCCTCTATGTCCAGGGCAGGCTCAATGCCGACGCCATCCGGAGCAGTGACGGATTTTAACGGTTGCGCCTATTGCTCCGGTACAATCCACTGGTTCATGCGATAGGCCTGGTCCTGGCATCTTTTTGAATGTGATCGCTAATTGTCTTTTCTCTGGTTTTTTCATCCATTTTACATTTCCTGATTATATATCCTGATTACATATCTTGGACTGGCTTTTTTAAATATAATGAAAATACCATACCGCATAGCGATATCCCTCCTGCCACAAGAAAAGGCAGGGTAAAGGACTTGCTCACATCGGCCAGATATCCGCCCAGGGCCGGGCCAATGGACTGTCCGATACCAAAGAAAAGGGTGATGAATCCAAGACCTGCAGGGGCCAGTCTCGGCCCCACAAAATCCCCGGCTGCGGCGGCCATGATGGTCGGGATGCTCCAGGCGGTCAGGCCGAATAAAAAAGCGGAGATATAAAACCCGGCCTCAACCTTGACCAGGGCAAAAACAAGATAGGACGCCGCCAGCACGAGATAAGCGAACGCCGCTCCCTTTCCCCGGCCGATCCGGTCGGAGATGCTTCCCCAGAGAACCCCGCAGAAAATGCTGAGACCTCCGGCCGTGGCCCACAAACCACCGGCCCAGGCCTGGGTATGGCCCATTTCCTTGACCAGATAGGCGGCAAAGAAAACAACATAAATAATATAGGACAGGCCGTAAAAAAAATACACAACCCCGAGAAACCAGAGGGCCTTCATCTTATACACCTTGCCCCAGTCCAGGGAAGACACTTTGCCCTGGACAGCCTGGCCCTCTTCTTTTATCTTCTGGCCCACGGGCAAAAGCCCTTTGTCAGCAGGTTGATTTCTGATAAAGACCCACACAATCACGGCGACAAAAAGGACCAGGGTTCCCAGAATATACCAGGAATACCGCCAGCCGTCGGTTTGATAGGATTTTAAAATAAAGGGAACAATGACCCCGGATAAAAACATCCCAAGCCCGATGCCGCCGGACACAATACCCGTGGCAAACCCGCGTTTCCTGACGCTGAACCAGGCTGAGCCCAAAGCCATGGCCGGTACATAGGCAGCCCCGTTCCCAAGGCCGGTCAGAAGGCGCATCGCAAAGGCAAACTTGAAAGACTCTGCAAACCCTGTCAGGATCATGGTTATTCCCATGAGGACAAGGGCAATGGCAATGACGGTCCGGGTACCGAATCTGGCGGCCAGGAACCCGCCGATAATGGCCATGGACAGATACCCAATGAAATTTACCTGTCCCAAGAAGCCCAAGCTGGGTATAATCAAAGTGAAGCCCGTCCTTCATGGCAGGAAGCAAAAGGGTATAGGCCATCCGCCCGAACCCGTGGGCCGCAACGGTTGTGATAAGCCCCATGAAAATGACGATCCATCCGTAGTGAAATTTCTTTTCCATGCCCGTCTCCTTTGTATATTCCATAAAACAGAAGAGTTCCGTGATCCACAACTTTAAAATACTTTTTCACAAGATTTTTTGAATTGCAATCATTTATTACCTGATTTAATTCCCACAAGGGGAACAGTTGCAACATCCATTCAGCAGGAAAAGATGATAATCTTCTCAAAGGGTTTGCGCTGTTGTTCCGGGTGTGATAATTGTCAAAAAAGTATAATCCTGAGTCAGATATTTAACTGCTAAATGATTCTTTAGAGCATATTAAAATTTAATTACGGAGAAATACTATGACTGAATTCATCAGTACCATTTCCGCGAACCGTATTGCCGATCCTGAAAAACTAACGGCATACCAAAGCAATCTTTTATCTCAAAATGATCCGAATATGCCTAAAATCTTTGTTTGCTGCGGGCCCGGATGTATGCCGAGCGGGAGCGTAGAAGTCGCTGAAACCCTAAAAAAATATGTGGCTGAAACCGGATGGGATGGTAAAGTCATCCCCTTGGTTAAAAAAACCGGGTGCCACGGTTTGTGCTCAAGGGGGCCGCTTGTTGTTATTGAACCTCAGAATATTTTTTATCAACGCATTAAACCGAAAGACGTCCCTGAAATTATTGAGAAAACAGTCCTGAAAGGCGAACTCATCGAAAGTTTATTATACAAAGAACCGGGTTCTGATAAACTCTGCTCCCATACTGAAGAAATTCCATTCTATGCCAAGCAGACCCGAATTGTTCTAAAAAATGTCGGCTCCATCGACCCTTTTGAAATTGATGATGCAATTATGCGGGGGGCTTATCGCAGTCTGGCTAAGGCTTTGACGGAGATGATGCCGGAAAAGATCATTAACGAAGTGAAAATATCCGGTTTAAGAGGAAGAGGCGGCGCCGGTTTCCCGACAGGAATCAAATGGGAATCCTGCGCATCTCAACCCGGGACAAGCTACATTATTTGTAATGCAGATGAAGGTGATCCGGGTGCTTTTATGGATAGAGCCGTATTGGAAGGAGACCCCCACAGTGTTCTGGAAGGGATGGCGATTGCAGCACGGGCCATCGGGTCGGAACGAGGGTACATATATGTCAGGCTTGAATATCCATTAGCCGCTAAAATATTGATACATGGCATTCGTCAGGCAGAAGAAATGGGATTGCTGGGGGATAATATCATGGGAACCGGTTTTAATTTCAAGATTACTGTTTCACAGGGTGCGGGCGCCTATATTTGTGGCGAATCTTCCGCGATCATGTCATCACTTGAAGGAAAAGTCGGCCGCCCGAGACCTAAATATATCCGTTCGGTTGAAAAAGGATTTAGAGACAGTCCATCCAGCTTGAATAATGTTGAAACCTTTGCCAATATTCCGGCTATCATTTTGAACGGCGGGAACTGGTACAAATCATTCGGAACCGAAGAATCGACCGGAACAAAGGTTTTCTCTTTATCAGGAAATATCAACAACACCGGATTGGTTGAAATTCCCATGGGCATTCCATTACGCGAGATGGTCTATGAGATCGGCGGTGGTATTCCGAAAAACCGTGAATTCAAAGCTGTTCAGACCGGAGGACCTTCGGGCGGATGTATCCCTGTCCAGTTTTTAGATATCCCCATCGGATACAAAAGTATGGCAAAGGTCGGCTCCATTATGGGTTCCGGCGGGATGATCATAATGGATGAAGATTCATGCATGGTTGAAGTGGCCCGCTATTTTACAAACTTCTTAATATCTGAGTCCTGTGGGCAATGTACACCTTGCCGGGAAGGCCTGATAAGGATGAATGAAATTCTTATCCGCATAACAAAAGGGGAAGGACGGGAGGGTGATATTGAGATGCTGGAAGAACTTGGAAAATTCATGGATGATTTTTCTTTGTGTAGTCTTGGAAAATCTGCCGGGAGTCCCGTGCTCTCCACAATCAACTATTTTCGTGAAGAATATGAAATTCATATTCATAAGAAAAAATGCCCGGCCGGATTTTGCACACCGCTCTTCAACTACATCATAGACACGAGGGAATGCACCGGCTGCGGTAAATGCAGATTACGGTGTCCTGTAAATGCAATAACCGGTGAAAAGGATACACCCCATAGTATCAATCGCGACTTATGCATTAAATGTAAAGAATGCTATAAAAACTGTGATTTCAGAAGTGTTATGATTATATAAACATAACTGAATCAGAACTCACAGAAGAAAATATTAATCAAATCTTGAACTGACGAAGCAACCCGCTTAACTCTTCAGCCAGAACAGATAATTCTTTGGCGCTTTTATTGACCTGGGCACTGCCGGAACTCATTTGTTCCGCCTCCTGGCTGACTCTTGAAATATTCTGGGCAACTTCAGCCGTTGCCCCTAAAATCTGAGTCATGTTGTCATTGGCTTCATTTACGCCGGAAGCGGCCTGACTGACATTTTTCGAAATTTCCCGGGTCGTGGCCGATTGTTCTTCAATGGCCGTGGCCACAGTGGTCATAATATCATTGATATCATTGATGACACGGACAATTTCTTCAATGGCCTTGACGGAATCAGCCGTTGTGGTCTGGACATCGGAAATTTTTGAATTGATTTCATTGGTTGCCTGGGCAGTCTGCTGGGCCAGGGCTTTTATCTCGCTTGCAACCACGGCAAATCCTTTGCCGGCTTCACCTGCCCTTGCCGCTTCTATGGTGGCGTTCAATGCCAGAAGGTTGGTCTGTCCGGAAATATCGGCAATGGCTTCCGTGACCTTGCTGATGTCCCTGGCTGCATTGCTTAAATTATTCACTTTTTTCGACACCTCCTCTGCGGTCCGGACTGCTTTTTGTGTGATGGTATTGCCTTTGGAGGTGTTGCTGGCAATTTCTTGAATCGTCGATGTCATCTCTTCTGCGGCCGAGACGATCATCTGGATATTGGCTGATGTATCTTCCATGGCAGAGGACACATTGTTCATATTGGTACTCATCTCTTCAGCAGCCGCAGCAACGGCTTGTGAGTTTTCAGCAGTATTCTCGGAATTTGTGGTCATCTGGGCTGAAACAGCCGTCAATTCCGTTGATGACGAGGCAACGGTATTGGCATTGGTTGTGACACTGCCGATAATGCCCTGCAATTTTTCTATGAACTGGTTGAAATAGCGGGCCATTTCTCCCATCTCATTGTTGCTTCCGGCATCCAGGCGTTTGGTCAAATCACCTTCCCCCTGGCTGATATCCTTGAGCATGTCCACGGTTTGCCCAATGGGGTTTATAATCCCTCGTGTAATGACAACACTCAATACCAGTAATGCAATGACAACGGCAAGGGAAACCAGTAAATTGTTGTAATTTGCAGTTGTAATGGTTTTTTTAAGTTCGGCATCCGCCATATCCGCAATGCCTATGGCTGTCTTTTTAACTTCCTTACCGGTGGAGTTAAGCTCCGGCATCAGGGACTTACTTTTTTTCCACTCCTCAAGAAGACTGGCCTCCTGATCCTGGGTTGTAACAAGCAATGCCTTTACCTTTACCAATATTTCATTAAACTCCTTGGAATTGGATGATTTATAAATGGTAGAAAGATTGTTAACAGCCAGCCCCATGGCTTTTTCAAGGTCGGTCTTTTTATTGAGATATTTTTCAAGATCATTATAAAAGAACAGGTTGCTTAATAAATTAATAAGTCTTTCATTTCCAAAAGATAATAATTCAACGGTTTCCTTTCTGACAGATATGAATTCAGAAGAGAGCAGATCCCCTTGCATGGATAACTCAATTTCCTTTTTATCGACAGTCTTAATGACTGTTTTTAAGAGTGCCGATACATTCTCATTGGTTGAATTATAGTCTGCTTTTGCTTTATCGATGTTCACCGATACAGCCTGGATATCTTTGAAAATCTGAGCATGCCGGGCTTCCAGGGAAAATATGGTTTCCGTTGCCTTTATAATGTTTTCCTGTTTTGCGTTTTCCTTTAAAAGGGCCATGGATTTTTTCATGGTTTCCCGCTCTGCCGTATAAGGGGCCAGATTGCTGTCGGAAGAGCCGATCAACTGCTCTTCCATGACCATGATGTTCAAAATCGAACCGGCGACATCCTGGCTGATACGTCCCAGATAAACAGCTTGATTCTTTGAGCTGTCAAAATATTTATTGATCAGCGAAATTGAGGAAACACCTAGGATTCCAATAATCGTAAAAACGATCAATTTCATTTTAATGGATGAAAACAGTTTGAATTTTGATTGAACCATGGATATTCTCCTATATCGTGGGAAATTAAATACCAGCCCCTAAAATCATCTATTTCAGGGCTGGTATTTAAATCATCTGGGACTTTATAGCAAATTTATTTATAGATGCCTGCTGCCACAAAAACGTTCTGGCCCGGAACTTTATACACATAGGATTCTTTCGGTGAAGGGTCTTTCTCTCCTGGTTTCGGCCACATATAATCAACCCATCCGGAGCCAGCCCCGGCAGCCACATTGTTAAATTCTGCAAAAAAAAGTTTTCCGTTCACATCTTTTGTGCCCATCATGTTTTTACCGATAAGAGCTGGGTTAGCCGGATGGGCAAGAACGGCTTTTGTTCCCATGTCAATGCAGAATACATAGGTGTCTTTCCAGACAAAGGGGCCGGCTTTGTCATTAAGAACAGCCAGCGTTGCCTCCAACCCCTTTGCTTTAAACATGTCAGCCGCTTCTTTGCATTTTGCCATGCATTCTTCTTTGGTGGCGGCTTCGCCGGCAATGGCTGTCCCCAACATACAGAACATAAAAAATAAAACAATTAATCCATAAATCGAATTTCTTTTCATCTGTTTTTCCTTTCGTGGCAAGTTATTGATACTAGTTTTTACCCTTGGCATAAAGCATAAGACACACTTTATAGCGTTTTAAATAAACTATTTTTTAAAAAAAATCAAGAACCTCCTGCGATTTTATTGTGTCCGGACTCATTGGTGTTGAAGGCCTTTTCACCCTGATGGGCATGGGAATGATTCCAAGGTAGTGCTTCACCCGGCGACCCTTTGAATAGAAGTCCATATTGACTTCCCCCATGGTTATTGGGTATGTGTACAAGGAGAATTTATGGGAGACGATCATTTAGCAGGAGAAAACAAAATGGCATCTTTATTTGAACCGGGTTCCATCGGCACACTGAAATTGAAAAACAGGATGATACGATCCGCTACCTGGGAAGGCATGTGCGAACCGGACGGCAGGCCCACAAAAAAACTCATGGAGTATTATGCGGATCTTGTGAGGGGCGGCATCGGCCTCATTCTTTCCGGATATACCTATGTCCGGCCCGACGGCAAACAATTGCCCGGCAAGATGGGAATTTATACCGATGCCTTTAGCGATGAGTTTAAAAAACTGACCCGCGCTGTTCACGATGCCGGAGGCAAAATTGCCATCCAGCTTGTGCATGCAGGGGGTCAGGCTGATTTAAAAGCCTTGGGACGAAAACCCGTTGCACCCTCGGCCATAAAGGCGGCGGCATTTCCGGAAATTCCCCAGGCCCTTCCCATCCTGGAAATAGAAGACATTTCCGATGCCTTTGCCAAGGCTGCCGGACGAGCCAGGGAATGGGGGTTTGATGGAGTACAGATCCATGGCGCCCACGGCTATCTGGTCAGTCAGTTTTTAAGCCCCCTGACCAATCAAAGGACCGATGAATACGGCGGAAGCCTTGAAAACAGGGGCCGGTTCCTGTTTGATGTCTATGAAAAAATACGGGCCAGGGTCGGGAAAACATATCCTGTGTTTATCAAATTCAATGGAGAGGACCATCTTGAAAACGGATTGACACGGGAAGATGCCCTGGAAATTGCAAGACAGCTCTCGCTCGCAGGCATTGATGCCATTGAAGTGTCCTCCGGCAATGCAGCATCGGGTAAAAAAAATCCGGCCCGCACAAAAATCAATGCCCCTGAACTGGAAGCCTATAACCTGGACCTTGCGATGGGAATCAAAAAAGCAGTGACCTGCCCCGTCATCTCTGTGGGCGGATTCAGATCCCTTTTCATTGCAAAAAAGGCTGTTGCTGAAGACGGTGTGGATTTTATCTCCCTTTCACGGCCCCTGATCCGGGAGCCTGACCTGCCCAATAAATGGATGAACAATGAAACCGATACGGCGGATTGCATTTCGTGCAACAAATGCTTCATACCGGGAATGACCAAGGGCGGTATCTATTGTATGGCCCTGAAAAAAGCGGAAGCCCCGCCGCCATCCTGATATAATGAACGAATAGGATGAATCTGGATCAGGAGTAAGGCAGGATGGAATTTTCTTTCAAGGGGTTTATCAGGGGATTCAAAGCAGGAATCCCCATCGCCATAGGGGTTGCTTCCTATGGACTGGTTTTCGGCATCCTCAGCAGACAGGCAGGTTTAGAGCTTCTGCCGTCGCTGTGCATGAGCACCTTTGTTTTTGCAGGGGCCAGCCAGTTTGTGGCCCTGGACATGTGGGTCACCCCCCTGCCCATGGCCGCCATCATTATCACCACCTTTGTGGTGAACATCCGGCATTTTCTCATGGGAGCGGTCCTGACCGACAAATTCAAAGATATGACCCGGTTTCAGAAATACCTGTCCCTGTTTTTCCTGGTGGATGAAACCTGGGCCTATTCCCTCAGTGAATGGAGAAAGGGAAACACCAGTGCAGCCCTTCTGGCAGGCTCGGGATTCTGTCTTTTTCTGGCCTGGAACCTGTCCACGATCATCGGCAATATCATCGGGTCCGGCCCCATTGATCCGGCCAAATGGGGCATGGATTTTGCCTTTACCGCCATTTTCATTTTTCTGGCCACAGGCCTCTGGCAGGGCAGAAGGGATATCCTGCCCTGGCTCATTGCCGCCGTTGTGGCCGTTATTGTGTCCAAAACCTTTCCCGGCAAATGGTATATCCTGGCCGGAAGCCTTTCCGGAAGCATTACAGGAGCCCTGATCCATGACAAATGATATCAATGTGTATATCACCATCCTCGGCATGGCGGTCGTAACCTATCTGACCCGAATCTCCGGGTTCTATATCTCCAACCGGATTTCCGATCTTCGGCCGGGCCTGGCCCGGACCCTGACCTATATCCCCGGCACCATCATCGTCTCCATTATCGCGCCCCAGATCATATCCGGGGGAAGCCCCGGCCTCATTGCCGCCGCTGTCTGCATGGCCGCCTCCCTGGTGTTCAAAAATCTCATCGCCGTCATGGTCACCGGGGTCGTCACCATATCCCTCCTGCGGCATTTTATTTTTATCTGATTTCTGGAAATGTTTATACCGTTGTCTTCCCATTGTAGAAAATAACACCGGGCGGTATTTTATCCAGCGAGAATCCCTTGGGCTTTGTCATCATCGGGTCATTGTAAAACGTTTTCGTCAGCATGTCCCTGTAGTTGGGATGGGAAATGCTCGCCAGAGCAAGCCCCTTGAATCCGATGGGCAGATCCCTTAGATCCGCAATGCCATATTCAGTGACAATGACAACCCCGTCATAAGCCGAAGCCGTCAGGGTAATGCCGGACGGATGCGCCGGAACAATTTTTGATTTTCCGTTTCCGGCAAGGCTTTTCATGGCAATGATAGGCGTGCCGTATTTTTTATGGCTCAAGGCCCTCACAAAATCCGGCTGGCCGCCCACACCGCTGTAATAGGTGGTTTGACAAAATCAGCCCAGACATTGCCGGACAGGTCGACACCGATGGCGGTGTTGACTGCAAGAAAGGGTGCGCAATCCCTTACTTTTTCCGCTGAATTGGTATACATACAGGGCCTCATCTGGACCTGGGACCGCATGTGGACATAGTCGTAAAGCTTTTTCGAGCCCATGATAAGGCTGGTGGTGCTGTACCCAGCATTGATTTTTTTCATCTTATTGGTGATGATCCCCTTTTCCTGGAGAAACATGAGACCGTCGCTGTAGAGTTCGGTCTGGACCCCCAGGTCTTTAAATCCGGCAGAACCGATGACGCCGGCAACGGCATCGGGGATCTTGCCGATGCCCACCTGTAATGTCATGCCGTCTTTCAGAAAATGTTCGGCGATCAGCTCGCCGATCCGCTTTTCTTCAGGGGAAAGATTTTCAAAATCCGGGGCGTCAAAGGTGTAAACCGGTTGAACACCGGCTGCAATGATATAGTCGATGTCTTCTCCGGCTATGACACTTTCTGGGTAAAGGGCATGGTGGGGTCCAGCTCGGCAATGACCACGCTTGCTGTCTCAAGGGCAGAATGGATGGCATCCACGGAAAGGCCGAGGCTGTATTCTCCGGTGATTTCATTTTGCCGGACCTTCATGATGACCACGTCCATCTCATAGGCACAGCCTTTTCCGATCAGGCGGTCGATGGTGCCGAGCGTGCAGGGAAGATAATAGGCACGCCCTTCATTAGCAGCCTTGCGGACAGCTTCTCCGGAAAAGATGGAATAGGCTTTTACCCTGTCCAGGAGCCCTTCTTCAAGATATGGGATATTACCGTGCAGCAAGATATGAAACATTTTCATAAACGGCAGTTTGGCGCTTTCCTCCTTTATGGCGTCTGTCAGGGCCTCGATGCTGGCGGTCGGGGTTGCTGCATTTGAACCGATGTAGCATTTGATATTTTCTCTGTGTTTGAAATGATCAACAAGAATATGGCCGATATCGTCAAGTTTGATAGAACCGGGTTTCTTTTTCATGGTTCTCTTTCAGAATATGGTATTGTTTATAAGCACAAAGAGCCGAAACGGCCCTCCAATTTTGTTCATTATATATGGAGGATGAAAAAAAAGGAGGCAGAAGATAGGCAGGACGGGTATATCCCTTTTTGCAATCGAAATACACATCGGGTCCCGGCATCTGCATGGAGCTGACCTTATATGACCTTATATTGACAAAAGGCAGACATTGAAATATCTTATCGGTATGAAATATATCAATTGGAACCGCAGAAAAAATGAAATATTAAAGGCCCATCGCGGAATTTCATTTGAGCAGATAACGTTTTTAATTGAATCGGGCCATATCCTTGGAATTGAAGAAAATTCAAGCAGGCCGGACCAGAAAATTTATGTTCTGGAAATTGAAAACTATGCTGTTATCGTACCTTTTGTGGAAAAAGAAAACGAAATCTTTCTTAAGACGGCTTTTCCAAGCCGGAAATATACAAAGCGCTATGGCTTGAAGGGAGAAGGATGAAAAAAATAAATAAAAAAACATTGACTCCGATTGATGATGAAGAAAAAGAATTGATGGAATCCATTGAAAATGATGAGTGGACGCCGGTTAAAAACATGGCACCGGAAAAAGAAAAAGCTGTCATTGCCGCCCGAAATACTTTGAAAAAAGACAAACGAATCAATCTTCGTCTTAGCCAGAAAGACTATCATCAAATCCAGATCAAAGCCATTGAAGAAGGGATTCCTTATCAAACCTTCATTTCAAGCATTATTCATAAATACCTGAATGGTTCGTTGGCTCCGAAAGCATGAGCGGCACGGAGAATCAGAAGATAGAATGGAAAGAAACCTGGCGTGATGAATATCTGCGCTGGATCTGCGGATTTGCAAATGCCCAGGGCGGTGTGCTGATCATCGGCAAGAACAATCAAGGCCGGACTCCCAACTGATGGAAAAGCTTCAACTGAAAGAAGGAGATTATCTTACCCGTGCCGCAGCCCTTCTTTTTGCCCCTGATCCGGAAGATTACATCACCGGTGCCTTTATAAAAATCGGCTATTTTCGCTCCGAAAACGATCTTGCCTATCATGACGAGGTCCGGGGAATTCAACAGGTGTTTGAAGTCTGCCGGACATCAGGGACGCCGGAACCCTCCATCCGCTTCGAGGGCAATGATCTATGGTTTGTATTTCAATTTTCCGAAGACTATTTGGCGCTGCTTCAAGAAAAAAGGCATGAAGAAACTTCGGTAGAGGCTTCGGTAAAAACTTCGGTAAAAATTCTTGAATTCTTAGAAAAACTTCCGGATATGACCCTTGCTCAAATTGCAGAAGAGCTTGGCCGCAGCGTTCGTGCAGTAGAAATAGCGGCTGCCAAATTAATCAAAGAGGGCCATCTGAAATATGTCGGCCATAAAAAAGGCGGCCATTGGGAGGTGATCCGGAAATGATTTCTGATCAATCTTTCCGAAACAGGCTTGATGGACACAACCCTATTTTACTCCCGACCAATACTTCACAGTCTAATAAAACGAACTCACCAGAACCAAAGGAAATTTCTTTACAGGCACTGCGATTGCTGATACGAAATTCATGGTGAAGGATTTTCATTGATATTGTAAAAGGAACTTATTTTGAACAAAGAGCTGCCTAAAAAACTTCGGGATTACATCCGAGCTATCGATAAAGTGCTTGCCGATCGTGCAGATACTTTCTGGCGAATATCGCAGCCAATTTTAGACAGGCAGAATAGGGTTAATAGTAACGAAAACGGATATCCGCACGTTGAAAGGGTTGAACACAATAGTTGGAGGCTCATAAAAGACGCCGATAAGGTTTCTGAATTCAATGTTAGTGAGTTGTTCATTCTTTCCTGTGGTGCTTGCTGCCACGATTTTGATAAGGGTTTATTCAATAGTCTTCCGGAAGGGCAGAATCATGGCGAGGCTTCCGGAGAGTTTTTAAACGAAGAATATCGCGTGTTTCTCCAAAATTTCCATGAGTCGGTGGCCATAAAAAAAATAATCGGAATTCATGACCTTAAAAACCCCCGATTTGAAGAAGAGCTTGAAAAGATAAACAAAAACATTTGCCATGAGCACAGAGACCGTTAACTTACAGAGGCTTGCCGTTATTCTGAAAGCTGCCGACATCCTTCACACAGACAGCTCCCGAATCCCTCAAATCGGAATTGATACTTCTCGGTTGGATGATGGTGAAAAAAATAAGAACCTTGCACGAGAAGCGATTTCAGGTTGGCATATTGACGGCAGCCGTATCGTCATCCAGGCAACACCAAAAACTTTAGAACACCTCTCGGCGCTTGAAGAATGTATTGCATATATTATTGAAAAGGAATGGCCCACGGTCAAGATCAAATTGTCAGGTTACTGCTTCCCTTCTGAACTGGGATTCAAAATCGATCGGTCCGAGTGTGGCGAACCCGTGCGCATTGAGAACGATTCCAGTAATACTGAACACCACGGTAATAAATATAGCCAGGGCAATTACGTTTTTAATGTTCCATACAGAAAAAAAGGAAGCGGCGTGGTCGGGAGGGAATCCGCTTTACAGAAACTTCGGAAACAGCTTTTGGAATCAAACGGCACTGCCATTGGCCAAACTGCGTCTTTTCATGGAATCGGCGGACTTGGAAAAACCCAGCTTGCAGTTGAGTATGCCTACCGTTATAAAGATAATTATCCAAACGGTGTAATCTGGATCAACGCGGATCAGAATATCGATTCTCAGCTCATCCAGATCTCAAAAAAAGGGGCTTGGATAGCACCGGAGTCGGAACACAGAATCATCCTGGATACTGCCCAAAGACGGCTAACCACCTATTCCGATTGCCTGATTATCTTTGACAATGTAGAGAAATATGAATCAATTGAACCCTATCTGCCGGAGTCTCAGGCAACTCCGCATCTCATTCTGACAAGCCGCAAACCCCATACAAAATAACTGTTTCTTTTAAATCAAATAGCCCCCTGGCCGTTTTCGCCAACATCTCTTCAATGGCTTGATGATGCTCAAGCAATAAACAGGCGCTTCTGTGCAGGGCATTGTCGTAAACAAGCGTTTGGGTGCCCATCAGTTCACACAGGGCGCTGTTTCCATTGATCCACCGGGCTGTCTCCCGTTCGCTGGCCGGATGGACAAGTCTGCCAACAATCAGCATTTTTGCATAATCAATTTCTTTGTCGCTGAAATCGAGGCTTTTTAAAATTTTCTCAACCCCATATTCCTGCAAGCTGCTCACAACAGCGTGTTCAGCACCTATGGTCTTTACGTCCGTTGTCTCAACAGAATCAATATCAACCGATTCATAAACAGGGCAAACCTCTTTTGCATCAAGAAGTCTTTGCCTGACGATGACTTCAGCGTAATGCCCGGCAAGGCTTTCAATTTGTGGGCAAGATGAAAACAACCTCCCCTGCTTGTGCAATCGGCTTTCAATGGTATTGGCAAGCTCTTTCCATTGATCTTTGGGCAGGTCCAGAAAGCCCAGGTTTAAAACCAGGGCCTGCCTTGGCCCATTGGGCGTGCGGATGGATTCTACCAACTGGTGCTGGAAATATTTTTTTCCT
>JANNUH010000108.1:0-70745 GCA_031395015.1 Desulfobacterales bacterium
CCTTGAAAAAAGCGCGTTTCTTGAAGACGTCCTCCCCACCCTTGTTCAAAAAAAAGATATTTTCTTATATAAGCCGGGCTTGTCCAACCAATGGATAAGATTGTGGCTCGCTTCGCTCTCACAATCTATCCTTATTCGTTAAACTTGATCCCTTTTCTGAGATTAAGGGTCCAGGTTTTCAGGTCATCAGCGACCTTCCAGTTTTCCAGCAGATATGGATGGGTAACATTGTCTCCATCGGTATAGGTCAGGTATTCAACCACCTGACGGAGCTGGTTGGTCGGTGAAATCCATGAAAACTGAGCCGGATGCGTCACCTTGTGGACCGGTGCGGCAATCTTTATGGAACCGCCTTTTTTGCCTGCAAAGGCTTTGACGGCCCATGACATTCCAGCCATCTGGGTGGCTGCAAAGGCGGAAACACCTAACAAGGTAGACATGCGGATAAATTCCCTTCTGGATAATTTTCCCTTTTCCATGTCGCTTTTTAAATCTTTTACTGCCGGATGAATGTTCTTTTTCATTTGCTCCTCCTGTTTAACTTTGATACTTTCCTTATCCGATTACTGAAAAACTTGACTCCCTGTTTATTTCTCTGTTTCGGCTGAAAAAACCGATATTGAGTGTATGATTGATGTATTTCATTTTATATTTTAAAGGGCTTATATCGTGATCCGTGCCCTTTTCACAGTATTCGACCAGTTCGGCCATGAAGCTTCCCACTGCCGGAGCATTTTTATACTGGTTGCCGCTGGTCCCGATGGCCAGATAAAATCCGGGCAGGCTTGATTTGTCATAGATGGGATACCAGTCATCGGATACATCATAAAGATCCACAATTCCCTGAAGTTTATTGGGAACGGGCAGATCCGGAAGCCGCATGGCTTCCCGTATGATCTGGGTCCTGGCCTGATCCGTGAAGTCCTGGTTATAATGATCCGGGTCCACATATTCCAGGGGATCGCATTTGGGTTCTTCGCTGCCGATTAAAAAATGATTTCCAATTTCCGGCCGTGTATATACTCCGGTATCGCTGTCGGATGTGATCATCCCCGTATTTTCCCAATCCACGCCTTCAGGACTGGGCACATGGGCCACTTCCACCCTCAAGGCACGGGTCTTGATATTCATCTGGTCTTCGATGCCGGCCATGCGGTTGATGAGATATGAATGGGGACCGGCCACATTGATAACCACAGGGGACTTAAGGGTTTGATTGTTTTTCAGGACAATTCCGGCGGTGCGGCCCCCTTTTTTCAGGATATCCGTTACTTCCGAATGAAACAGAAAATCTCCTCCCAGCTTCCGGACAGCCATTTCCACATTATGGGCCGACAGTTTCGGGTCGGAAACATAGCCGGACTCCGGTACGTATAAGGCGCCATGAATCCGCCCCCCTGTGGGTTCTCCAAATTCGGCATCCTTCATTGTTTTCTGGGGATGATAGGACCTGAGATCAGGGTTGGGGAGAAATCTTGTGATATCTTCGGGGGAGAGTTCAAGATATCCCACGCCCAGGCTGTCAAGAGATGCCTTTACCTTTACGAGGTGGTTGTTGATTTCTGATTTAAAGACCAGTGCCCCGGTGTTTTTATAAAAAGCCATGCCCAGAGGGTCCTTGACATTCAGATATCTTGGCCAGTCCAGCCAGTAATAATATCCTTCACGGGCAAGGGCCACGCCTTCCGGGGATGAATAATAGAGCCGGATAATGGCGCAACTGCCGGCAGTGGACCCGGAGCCCGACTCACTGTTTTTATCCACATTCAGGGTTCTGTATCCTTTTAAGGCCAGTCCGTATGCAATACAATTGCCTATAATTCCTGTTCCGATGATGATGGCATCATAATTTTTATCTGTCATGGGTCTCTCTTTTGATTATCATTTTTTTAGTTTGGCAAGGATTTCCCTTTCACCTTCTTTTTTCAACCGTTCAAGTTCTGTTAAAACCTTGTCACTTAACGGCTCAGGCTTATGGGTATCCGTGATTTTCCGAATTTCTTCTTTGACCCGGTCCGCCATTGTGGGGGCACCGGCTGAGCGCCATGAATCAATGGTCTGGTGATTCATCAGGGTTGAAGTCCACAATTCTTCCTTAAAATGATCCATGGTATGCTTTTGTACCAGAAAATGTCCTCCAGGCCCCACATCTTCTATCACCTGCCGGGCCAGGGTTTCCCGGGTGACTTTGATCCCGTTTACAAACCGTTTTGTCATGCCCACCACCTCGTTACCCATGACCAGTTGCTCAAGGGAGCAGATCATTCCGGCAGCCATATACCCTACATCATGAATCAGGTTTAATCCTGACAGGCCCTGGCTCAGGATGGAAAAAGCACTCTCGATTCCGGCCTGGGCATCCAGAATTTTGGCATCTGTGGCCCCGGCCAGTCCCCAGGTGGGCAGGTTAAAGGATTGTGCGACTTCTGCCTGGGCCGCCAGCGCAAGATTGTTTTCCGGTGCTCCCATGGTCATGAGCGCATTTCGCATGTCAAGGATGCCCACATTGCCGCTCATGGCCACAGGACATCCCTTTTTCCTCAATTGGGCAATGGTAATATGGATCAGAGATTCCGCCGTGATCTGGGAAATCAGTCCGGCAAGGGTGACAGGCCCTGTTGCCCCGGCCTGGACCGTTGATCCCGGAATCTGGGGCATGAACCGGTCGGCTGCCACAAATATCCGATCCACCACCTCATTGGGAAAGAACAAAGGTGCAATGGCTTCAGGATAGGCAATCAGAAAGGGTTTTTCCCTTAGATTGTCTGCTCCGCCGGCAATCACCGAGGCCATTTCATAAACATATTCACAGCCCAGGGCTGAATATCCGATAAACACGGAAGGCTTTGTGGTGTTTGACACAAGGGCCAGAAATTCATGGACTTCAGCCGCATCTGCCGGCACATCCTGGGCCGTTCCCATGGGCATGACAAAATCAATGCCGTTCAGACTGTCCGCAACCTTTGCTCCCAGCTCAATATCGTTCAGGGTAGTGGGCCGGATTTCCCCGGTAAATGCATCCCGTGTATTGGGACTGGCGGTCGAGGTTCCGTAATAGCTTTTTTCTCCCTCTACCTCCATGGCCCGTCGGCCGTTTCTGTCATAAATCGTCCACCCCCCGGGAGTGGTGGTCAGGCACTCCTGGACAATATACCGGGGAATTTTAATATTGTTTCCTTTTATCCAGGCCCCGGCCTGTTTCATCATTTTGTGGACTGCCTTGTGCTCACATTTAAACCCGACCCGTTCAATAATATCAAACGCAGTCTGTTTAATTTCCCAGATCTGATCTTCTGTCAGGATCTTCATCCCGACAGACCTTTCTTTTATATTTGAAGACTGAATCAAATTAAATCCTCCGGTAAATTTATATTCCTTATTTCATCAGGACAGGGTGGAATCCCTGTTTTATCCCATCCCATGGCTTGATAATACTCCTTCAGCATGATTTCAAAATCCTTCCGGGTCATTGATCCGGCATTGGTATTGCTGAAAAACATGTCCGGCAGTTTGTCTTCATTGTTTTCCCTTGAATGCCGGAGATTAAACAGTTTTTCAAGCGATGCAATCCTATTCCCGGTTTCTGCCAGTTCTTGCGTTGATATCTGCAGTCCGGTCAGACCGTTTAACAGCCTGACTTCATTCTCAAGGTTAAAAGACCGCAAAAGGGATAAGACCGGCACTTTACAGAGTCCGAGACAATCCACGATAATATTCGTGGTTACCGCCTTTTTAATCAGGAACCCTTTGGCTTTAACGGATTTTATATTTACAGCCTGCTCAGTACCAAACTCTTTTAAGGCTTCCTGTGATGTCCAACTGTATTCCAGAGAGGCGTAGACATTGTTATAGTCTCCGCCCCTGCTGGATACGGCATAGCCCAGAGCAGTCCCCATGATCGTGCCGGGATGATAGGCGGTCAGTTCAAGGCCCTTGACATGGGCCGCATGATCCGATGATGTGTTGCCGATTATCTCGGCCGCTTTCCTGACCCCCAGACCCAGTATTTTTCCCAGGCCTTTGCCTTGGACAATCTGATGAACAAGGGTTTCCATGGTTTTGGCATTGCCCCAGGAAAGATCCATGCCCTTGAGCAGTTCGGGCGGCAGTTTATGGTTTTCAAACAGATCCATGGCAAAGGCCGTCACACCGGCAAAGGAAGTGCTGTCCAGCCCCATGCGGCTGCAGAGGTTGTCCAGCCGGATAATCTCCTTTAAATCATTGAGACCGCATCTGGGTCCCAGATTCACCATGGGTTCAAATTCAGGTCTTGTAAAAACCTGATCTTTTTCCTTATTCAATTTAAGCTCTGCCTTGCATTGAACCGGGCACCTGAAACAGCCGCTGGAGCGGACAATGTTTTTTTCAAGCTTTCTACCATCGATTTTTTCAATCTTATCCACACCGATCCGGGTGTAATTTCTGCTTCCCATGATGCCGAAGGTGTTGACCCAGTCCATATATCCGGCACCGCCGAACCTGGAAAAAAAATTGAATTCAGAAGAATTTTTAATGGCGTCTGCATATTCCCTGACCGCTTTTTTTTGATCCGGGGCAATTGCTTTGAAATGCTGATGGCGGCCCCTTGACACCACAATGGCCTTCAGGCGTTTGGACCCCATGACGGCACCCATGCCGGTCCGGCCGGCGGCATGATCCTTTTCCGATATGATTGCGGAAAAACTCACCTTGTTTTCTCCGGCCGGGCCAATGGTTAAAATCTTGAGTTTCTCATTGCCATGAAGGGTTTTGATTTTTTCCTGGGTCTCAAAGGTATCACAACCCCAGAGGAAAGATGCATCCTTTAACCAGGCCCCGTCGGCATCAATATAGAGATAGACCGGTGTTTTTGATGCCCCGGTGATGATGAGAGAAGAAATGTCACAGGATCTCAGCCAGGCCCCGGCATACCCTCCGATATTGGAGCTGCCCAGGATCCCGGTCAGGGGTGACAGGGCATTGATATGGAGTCTTGCCGATGATGGGGCCGATGATCCGGTTAGGAAACCGCAGGACAGCATCAGAATATTTTCAGGCCCTAAGGGATCAGTCCCCTCTGGCAGGTTCTGATACAGATACCAGACATTAACCCCCCGGCCGCCGAAATACCCCCTTCCCTGCTCCGGGAAAGGTTCCGGAATGCATCTCCCTGAATCCAATTCAACCTTGAGGACTTGTCCGAATTGTATTGCCGGCAAAATTTTTCCGCCTCCCGTAACCTCCGGCCGGTTTGGCCCTGAAGTCATCTTGCAGATAAATATTTTTAATTCATTTCATTGATATATCAAAATTGTACATTAATACATCAAAATCCAGAATACCATGGAATTTTGATCTCATCAAAACCTTTCATATTCATCCACCGCTGTCAAGGTGTTTTAAATTAGGTTTCCCTATTCAATTTGATATATTTATCAGACATGCCCGTAATACTCCCGGTGTGAAACTACAGAATAGGCATAATCCAACAAAGTTCCCCAACTGAAAATCGGAAGATCAACGGCCTGCTGTACAGCTCTGGCAAAAGGCTGCATGCCGGTACATTCCAGCATCAGGGCACGGATACCGGGATGGGTGCGGCAGAAGGCCTCACAGATGCGGATCATGTCTGCCTGCGCTTTATCATAATCTATCTCCGGGACCGGCGGCCTTTTTTCATGGTCCCAGAGATTATCGAATTCAGGGCAGCCGTATTCATCCTGTGCCCCTGCAATGACAAAATTACTGCCGAGATCTATTCCCACATTGGTCAGATGGGCTTCGGTCAGGAACCGTTTCTGGGCACAGACAATCCCGACTGTGTTATCCCTGCCGATCACCTGCTGGATAAAAGGGACCTGGAGCAGGCTTGACATGAATACCGGCACGTCCACGTGGGCGGCCACATCCTTCTGAAAATAGGCAAAATATCCGCACTCTGCGGCAATGGCCCGGCATCCCATCTGTTCCAGTTTCTTTGCCGCCCTGAGGATCGGTTCCCGGCAAGGGGTTTTGTCCGCCTCCCAGACCAGGGTATAATTGTTCACGCCGGACGCAATCTCATACTGTACCGGATAGGGAAATGCACTTGCATTCCGGACATCTCCCGGAAACCCGGGATAGGCGTCATCCAGCACCATAATCCCCAGGCCCATGCCATAGCAGGTATGATTTTTTCTGGTTCTTGCATATTTAATATTCTGATCGCGGTTCTGATAAAACATTCTTTTACTCCTTATCTGAATGGATGAGTGTCTTGACCCGGTCCAGGATAGCGGCTGGAACTCCCTGCCGGAGCATGACATCATCCATAAGCTTTTCCATTTCCGGCGCCATGTAAGGTCTTTCATAGGCTGCCAGCATCCGGTCCAGTTCATTCCGAATGTTCTGAAAATAGGGGTCACTGGAAGATGTATTGCCTGTCCTGCCCCGGACCCCCACCCTCGGAACCCATGAATGGGACCGGCATTTCTTCAATGTATCCCGGCTGGTCAAAAACTGCCCGCCGGGACCGACTTCCTTTATCAACGATAGATTCAGGGTCTCATCAGTTACCGTAATATCTTCAAGGTAAAATTTGACCATGTCCAGGATTTCCAGATCTAGGATGAATTTTTCATAGGAAACCGCTGCATAGCTGTTTAAAATACCGGCACTGTGGACCATCAGGTTCACACCGTTAAGACATGCGGTTATCATGGAAAACATGCTTTCATATCCGCTCTGGGGAGAAACGCAGGAGGCATCGGTGGTTGCCCCGCCGCTCCGGCTCGGCAGATTCAGCATCCGGGCCAGGGCCGCCGTATATTTTGTCTGAAGGGCAAATGCCGGAGAACCGGTAAAGATGTCCCCGGTTCTTAAATCCGCGGCATTGCATTGCAGTCCGAAAACGACCGGCGTTCCTGGACTTGTCATCTGTGCAATCACGACACCGGCAAGGGCTTCTGCCGTTGAAAGGGCCAGATTGCCGGCCAGATCGACAGGACCGGTGGTACCGGCTGTGGATGCCGGGGAGATGATCAGGGGTTGGTTGTAACGGGCACACATCATGATGGTGCTTAATGCCGTCTCATCCATCAGAAGCGGGCTGATGGTATTGACCAGGGTCAGTAGCCTGGGTTTTTGTCTCAGATTTTCCCGGCTTTTGAAAAAGATACCGACGAGATCCAGGAGCTGGGTCACCCGGGTTTCATTCCCCGGTATTCCCATCAGGCATTTATCCGAAACCAGCATTGCTGCATACACCATCACCAGATGGCTGAGATCTGGTGGTATGTCCATGGGCTGTGCAAGGATTCCGCCATTGATGGAAAAATGATCGCTCTGGTGGACCAGCTTGGCAAAGCGGATATAATCCCTCAGGGTTGCATTCCGGGATCTTCCATCCGGCTCATATATGGCAGAGCAGCCGTAACCGCAGACAAATTGCCGGGCCCTGCCGCCGATAACAGCATTATGGACCGGATTCCTTGCTTCCAGGATAAAGGTTTGCGGGGCTTTTTTCACCCAGTCTTCAATCTGCTCTTGGGGGAAAAAAGCTGTCTCATGATCCATCCGGATACCTTTGGACATAAGAATGGAGCGAATCTCAGGATGTTTGAGCCGGATTCCCACCTGCTCCAGAATTTTTATGGAATGGTGATATATCTTTTTTACCTTGTCTTCCATTAAACCGCCGTCATCCGTCATTTAATCATTTCTCCCGGGCTACTCCCGTCCACCAATGGGCTGAGCTCACGCAGGACAGGGTCAAAATGCAGGTTCGCCCTTTTGTACACCTGGTTGTTGAGCCGGGTATAAAACCGGTTGTTCTCAAAATTTGGAAAAAATTCATCTCCTCTACGGACTATGGTTTCAACGGCCTTTTCGTATGACTCAAACGAATGAACCGCCATGCCCGCATTAATGATACACCCCACCGATGCAGACCCCTCAATCCGGTTGCGACCGGCCGGCACACCAAATACATCTGAAAAAATCTGCATCATGACATCACTTTTTGCCCCGCCACCTGAAATAATAAGCTTCTCAATGGGGATTTCCAATTCTTCCATCATCTTATCCACATGATTTTTCATGGTCAATGCAATCCCTTCCAGGATGGACCGGTAAATATGAGCCCGGGTATGGCGACCGTCAAAACCGAACATGACCCCTTTGCGCCAGGGGGCTTCGGCCGGCGGAGCCCAGTCATGAACCGTTATCAATCCTTCACAACCGGGAGGTATTTTTTCTGCCTCCCAGTTGAAAAAGGCTTCCAGGGTCAGGTGCTTGTCTTTTGCTTTCTGAATCACACCTTCACCAAACTGGTCACAAAACCAACTGACGGTCCACATCCCCCTGCGGACACCCATGCATTCATATATATAACGACCGGGAACAGCGGCATGGAAAGGCCAGAAATGCTTTGCCGTTTTAATATTGTTCTGTCCATGGACCATGGCCCCGATATAGGTTCCCAGAGATATAAGGACGGTTCCGGATGAAAGGGAACCGGCTCCCAGCGCTTCCACGGCTTTGTCGTGGGCTGTGGCCACAACCGGAAGACCTTCCGGCAGACCTGTTAATCCGGATGCAATCCGGGTAACATGCCCCAGGATGTCCCCGGGTTTTACAAGGTCAAACAGCATTTTTCTCGGAATATTACACTGATCGATGATCTCCCGGTCCGTACTCCAGTCAAAGGTATCATTATCCATGGGCCACCAGCCGATATAATTGGCATGGGTATCTTTAAATTCACCGGTCAGGCGATGGGTGATATAGCCCGATGAGGTTGTGACATAGCGGACATCTTTATTCCTGTCTCCAGGATCATAGGGATGGTTCAAGCGCTTATCCATCCAGTTGATAACGGGACAGGCAAGCTCGCCGTTCTCTTTTAAGAGGGCTCTGCAGCAGCGGATTACGCACAACCCCAAAGCCAGAATATCTTCTTTTTTCCCGAGGATTTCATTTTCAAACCTCTCCATGGCCTGTAAAAAAGCGGCTTTTAAAGCATCCCACAGATCATCATCCGGATGTTCAGCCATGAGAGGCGCGGGGATACTCAATTTTCGCAACGCCTTTATGCCTTGACAGACAATGTTTCCTTTCAAATCAAAAAGGATGACTTTAGCGCTCTGGGTACCGACATCCACACCCATCAGGTATTTATCTTTCATTTTGATTTCCAGTGATCATGTTTGGATTACCGGCAGATGTCCATTTTTCCAGCAAGGCCTTTGCCTTGATAAACTGCCTGTAATCTTTGGGTAATATATTCATCTGAAGACAGCCGTCGGCTGCATGTCCGAAAGCAGCGGCCTTAAGCCCTGCCTTGCAGATATCCTTTTCAAAATTGTCCAAAGCCTTTGAAATACCCCCTTCCCGGCAGTGAATCGCTATTCCGGTCCGGGTGATCCTGGGGTCAAGGCGATGGGCCGTGTTCATCTGAAAAAGAACTGAGGCCTGGGCCGCATGGCAGAAATCATGCAGTTTGTTGACCTCATGTTCACCGGAAAAAGCCCAGGAGTCATCCGGATCACAGTTAAATCCCGCGGCGGTTTTCATTAAAAATTCTGCCAGGGTTTCAACAGAGTGAGGGTCATGGCTGTGAAGTTCCGCATAAACGGCTGCACTGAACTTTGAATCAATATCCGGCAAATGAGCCGGTTGATGGTTTTTTTTCTTATAATCATTGATGGACATCAATGTTGTCTGGTTCATAAACTGAATTCCTGCGATAACAGCTTCTGATCCTGTTTTTGATCCCCTGCCCATGGCTTCGGCAAATTCAACCGCCTTAAACCGATCCTTTGAAAAAAAAACAATCCCCCATATCTCAGAGGGTTTTGGGATCAGGTCCAATAAGAGTTCCGTTATCACCCCCGGTATGTCATCGGAAAAACAAAACCTTTCCTGTTCTATGGACCGGACATCCCCGGATGCATCCACAATCCTGATACCTCTGACATGATGACGGGCCGGGCCATAGGCATGGAAACAGATGCCCCTGGCATTGGTTGCGGCGATCCCGCCGATGGATGCATGAGATTCCGTCGGATCAGGCGGCCAGGATCGGCGGCCAAGCTTTTTAAAGGCCTCCAGGACTGACAAAGACTCCCGGGCCCCGTCCCTTAAGTCAAACCGCCGGGCATAAAGCTGACGGTCGAGGTCCAGAAGGCTCAACCCGGGCTGGACCCGGATCAAGAATTGCCCGGATTCATCCTGTTCCAATCCCATCACCTTTTTCATGGCCGACAGGTTCAGAATATGACCGCAAACCGGTACGGCCCTGCCTGAAAATCCGGTCCGGCTCCCCTGAACCGTTATGGGTATCTTTTGTCCGGCCAGGACTTTGACGATCTGCTGGACCTGGGCCTCTGTTTCCGGAAAAGAAATGGTGTCTGCCGTTCCCCTGATCTCGGATTCATCCGTCAGATAATCCAGATAACGGTTTTCCAATGGCAGAATAAGGTCTGTCATGGCATCTCCCGATCGGTAATAGATCCGGGTCGGTCAGACAGGATGAGTTTTTCAAGTTCCGTAAAAACATCCATCATATCGTCCACAATTCCGATATCTGCAATCTTGAATATCGATGCCTCTTTATCCGTGTTGATGGCAACAATAAATTCAGCCTGCTCTATACCGGCATTGAACATGCCTGAGCCGGACACCCCTGCCACCAGGCAGATTTTCGGTGATATCACGGACCCCGATGCTCCGATCAGCCTATCCATGTCCATCCATGCATTCATGATCACCGGACGGCTGGCGCCCAATTCAGCCCCAAGGTTATGGGCAATCCTTTCAAGCGTTTGAATGTTTTCCCGGCACCTTGCTCCCTGGCCTGCCACAAGAATCATATCTGCATGAACCCATTCTTTATCCGGCTTCTTCTCATCGATAAAAATTGATTTTACCCACTCCACAGGTACCTGTTCCAATGCCAATTGCCCGGATGCAGAACCTGGCAATGGAATGACCCGGGTCGGTCTACTTGAGCGTCGGGCCGGGGAAATACAAAAAGGCTGCTGCGTAAGAGTAAGGCGAGCCTTAAGATGATTTCCATAAACCGGCTTTGAAACTTCAACGCTACCATCTTTTTTTTCGCATTGGTCCACTTTCAGGCAGGAACTGCCGTTCAACCGAAAGGCAAGGCGTGTGGCCAGCTCTTCTCCCAGGCCATCACCGGAAAATATCAAAAATTCAACCTTTTCTTTTTTCTGAACGGCTTCCAATAAGCCTAAAAATGCTTCCGGCTGATATGGATTTTCAATGAATATCAATTTCAGGGATAATCCTGAACCGGCAATGTCAGGGACCCACACCGGCTTTTCTTTATGGTAGAACAGCCACACCTGCATATCCATCCATTCCATGCCCGATAATAAATCTCTGATTTCGCCAGCCTCACGCAGCAGAAAAGGTGTATCCGTAAACAAAACAATCGCGGTTCTCATTGGTTCAGCCGGTCCTTAAGAGACTGTTCATAAAGAGTTCGTGCTTTATCTTCAGCGGTTTTACCCTCAATAAAGACAACCTTTCTGGAAGATTCCGGCCGGTACAGTCCTGCCGGCGCTTTATCCTTCCGGATCATTCCCTTATCCTTTACTCCCAGCTCTTTCTGACCCAGGGCCGTAATCTGTCGGGTTGAAGCCTTTACTTTCTGCTTTAAGGTGGGTACACGCAGAAAGGGGGACTGGGGAGAATTCCCGGTAATCAGAACCGCTGGCAGATCAATGGTCTGCATCATTGTGCCCCTGTCCGTCATGCTGGTGACGGTCAGGCCGTTTTCAGGGCCTTTCAATGCAATATCCATCACATTCCGGATACAGGGCCAGCCCAGGCGTTCCGCAACCAGATATCCGGTTTGTCCGTTGTTGCCTTCACCCCCCTGCATACCAAGGATCACCAGTTGCTGTCTGCCGATATCCGCTATATAGGCGGACAGAACGGCAGATACCCATAACGGGTGAAAGACAAGATCCATGGGATCATCCGGCTGAATCCGCACGGCATGATCATAGGCCAGTGCATACAGATGTTTTAGAAAAAGATCGGCCCGCTGATCATCAATGGTCAGGGCTGTAAGTTCAATTTTATCTGTGACTGCTTCTGATTGGGCCTGAAGCTTCAGGCCCATTTCCAGGCTGCTTTCATCAAAACAGTTAAAAACCTGCCTGACAAAACTTAAGTCAACCGGTCCCTGGTCAACGACATTCCAGTCCCTGTCCAAGGGCATATTTAAATCTGCAATAATTTTAAAACAGACGGCCACTTTCATTTTTCAAACGGGAATATGGTTCCTGTATTCATGATCCCATTGGGATCAAAGACCTTTTTCAATGATTCAAGAATATAATAGGCTGACCCATGTTCTTCCCGGGTCCAGGGAGTACGGTATTTCCCAATGCCGTGGTGATGAACCATGGACCCGCCGGCTTTCAACGTTTCCTCAACAATAAGGGCATTGATGGGGATATGGTATTTGTTGATTTCCTCTTCAGGCCTACAGTTCACGATATTATAATCATAAACAAAATACATATTTGTCCCGGTCTGGTAACTGTGGGAAGAATGCCCCCCGAAAAGGGTCAGATCCCCTGCATGGGGGAATTTTTCCGGAATCTGTTTCATGACGTTTTCATAAATGGTATGAATACAGCTCCAGTTGCCCGAGACTTCCGTTGTGAACCCCATATTGAGATTCTTACGGATAAATTCGCGTTCCAAGGCTATTTTTTCAGGCCCCCAGTTCAGATTGGCAAACCAGGTTTCAATGATTTTATTGTCGATGGGCATGCATTCTTGGTATCGAGCCACGATTTCAGCTATCCCTGTCCGGGTTGCCCTGGCAATATGCACCGGGCCCTCGGACATGAAAATCAGAACGCATTTGCCTTCGGCAAACTGATTAAACCCATGCTGGGCCCCATCACCGGCATCATAGAGACGGGCAATGGACGGGCGGTATCCCGAAGTCATCACCTCCCTGAGGATTTCAAAGCCGGTTTTCATATGATCCAGGGTAAAGGCATTGAATCCATTGTTTTCAGGCTCATATTTGAACATTTTTACCGTCACTTCGGTAATATAGCACAATGCGCCTTCGTTACCGATGATCACATGGCGGATATCCGGGCCGCAGGCTCTTCGGGGAACGTTCTTGATCCTTGTAATTTCCCCATTGGGAAATACGGCTTCCAGGCCCACGACCAGGTCTTCTATGCCACCATAGAGGGTCGAAAACTGGCCAATGCTTCGGGTGGCCACCAAGCCGCCCATGCAGGCCAGGGGTTTGGACTGGGGAGAATGCCCTGTGGTATATCCCTGGCTGCGGAGTTTGTTTTCAAGCACTTCAAGATTGACTCCGCACTGGGCCGTTGCCAGCATATTGTACGGGTCAATCCTGATAATTTTGTCCATCCGAGAACCATCCAGAACAACGGTATTCTCCACAATGGTTTCAAGACCACCCTCCGTTGCCGAGCCCCCTGTCCTCGGGATACAAGTGATGCCATGCTGGTTCAGGTATTTTAAAACATCCGACACCTGTTGAACGGTTTCGAGCATGACCACGGCCGCCGGAATCGGTCGGGTATATACACCGCAGATACTTTCAAATTTTCGAAACCGGTCATGGCTGCGTTCTTTTAAAACCTGTCCGTCAATAATGACCCGTTGTGAACCCACAATATTGATCAGGTCCCTGACAATGGTGTCCCTTTCTATTGTCATCTTTGATTTCTCCTTTAGTTGGTCCTGAAATTAAGCCTTTTCCGGTTCTTTTGTCTGATTGACAAATTTTTTTCTCATCGCACCAGGTATCCGCCGTCTACCACCAGCAGGTGTCCATTGACATAATCCGATGCTTTTCCGGCCAGAAAAACAACGGCCCCCATAAGGTCCAGGGTCTCTCCCCAGCGGTTGGCCGGAATATGGTCCAGAACGCGTTGATTGGAAACAGGGTTGTTTCTGGTTTCAGCCGTGATCTGGGTGGCATAATACCCCGGAGCAATACCGTTCACCTGAATATTGAACCGGGCCAGCTCATCACAATATGCCTTTGTAAAACCGGCAAGGGCATGCTTTGTTGCGGCATAGGCAGGAGATCCCTGGCCGCCCAGATAGGAAAACAAAGAGCAGATATTGATGATCTTCCCGCTTTTTTTCGGAATCATGATTTTTGCCGTTTCATAGCTCAGTTCAAACACTGCGGTCAAATTTACATCGATCATGGGGTCCCAGTCGTTCCGGTCAAATGCCAGGACAGGATGCAGTTTACAGATCCCGGCATTGTTCACCAGAATATCAATATCTCCAAAAATATCTACACATCGATCAACGACCTTTTTGGGAGATCCTTTTTCCGTCAGGTCAACCTGCATGAATTCAACCTTTACCCCCTGGCCTTCAATTAATTTCTTTGTTTCTTCATTGTCAATGACCACACTTGGAATAAAGATATTGGCCCCGGCCTTGGCCAGTGCTGTTGAAAACGCCTGTCCGAGGCCGCTGTTGCCGCCGGTGACAATGGCTGTTTTTCCTTTTAGGGAAAAATAATCCATGGAAAAATCATCAATCATAGCTTCCGTCCTTTAGATTAACTCAGATCTTGTTCCTGTTGCATTCTCAGTTTTTTAAATTAATATATCAGAAGACCCTGATAAAAAGAAAGTATTTTGATATTCAGACCGGAACAAAATTAATTGATATATTAATTTATGATTGAAAAATGAACAATTTATTAATTGAAAATAATATAAAAATAATATAATACTGCCGTCATGCTTTTTAAGAATTTCAAAAAGGGTTTTTTGTTGACGTTTCGAGACAGGAACAGGAATTTAACAGGAGGTCATCCATGCCCCGGAAATCAACGGCTGAAACCAAGCATGCCATTTATAAAAAGATAAGGGCCCAAATCATCACCGGCAGTAAAAAACCAGGTGAACGGCTTTCCATTGATATTCTCAAACAGGAATTCGGCACCAGTGTTACCCCTGTAAGAGACGCCCTTCAGATGCTCAACCAGGAGGATCTTGTCACCATAAAACCCAGATCCGGTTATTATATCACCACAGTCACTTTAAAAGAACTCAATAACATGCTTGAATTGCGAGAGATTCTCGAACTGGCGGCAGTGGAAAGGGCTGCGGAAAAAATCACCGATGCTCAGATCGCCCTGCTTGAAGCGATACATGCCGGGTTTACAGATGACAGGGATGAAACCTATTCCCGCTACGCCGATGAAAATCATAATTTTCACTGTCAGGTGGCAAAGGCATCGGGAAACGATGAACTGGCACTTCAGATCAGCCGCCTGCATGACCGTCTGGCAAGATTTATGATTGTTGTCCGTTCCGGAAAATATATGATCGATATCCACCAGCGGCTCATTGACCGTTTAAAAGCACATGACCCGGCTGGTGCAAGAAAAGCCCTGAAAAAAGAGCTGGATGAAGGAAAAACCGTCATCATGGACCGAATCATGCAGAAAGAAGCCGGTTCCTGGCATCTGAGTGCGGGTAATGGATGACGAATTTTATATGGAAAGATTAAATCATTAAACCCTAAAAAAAGGAACCCCTGACATGACTGACTTCAATGATATCAAAGAATCCCTGGTTCGCCTTGATGAAGCAAGGGTGCTGCAACTGGTGCGGGACGCACTTGAAAAAGGCAATACTGCTGGCGATATCCTGAACAATGGATTGATCGCTGCCATGGATATTATCGGTGAAAAAATGGAAAAAGGGGATATGTTTATCCCGGAAGTCCTGATGGCAGCCCAGACCATGGCCAAGGGCGTCCATATCCTTAAACCCCTTCTGGGGGAAGATGAATCTTCATCCAGAGGTTGTGTGGTCATTGGAACCGTCAAAGGGGATCTCCATGACATCGGTAAAAATCTTGTTGCCATGCTCATGGAAAGTGCGGGTTTTACAGTCCATAACCTGGGGGTGGACATTCCGCCCGATGTTTTTATAAAGGCGATCAAAGAAAAAAAGGCCAATATCCTTTGCCTGTCGGCACTTTTAACCACAACCATGCCCATGATGAAACAGACCGTCGACGCTTTGGTTGAAAGCGGACTCAGGGATCAGATCAAAATAATGGTCGGGGGCGCCCCGGTTACCAGAGATTTTGCCGCCAGCATCGGTGCCGATGCCTATGCACCAGACGCCGGATCAGCCGCTAAAGCAGCAAAAACCCTGCTCAATTGAATTTAAGGAAGGAAAGTAAGATGTTCCAGATTATCGGAGAAAGAATCAATACCAGTCGGAAAAAAGTTCAAGCCGCCGTCATTGAGCGGGATGCTGACTATATCCGCAGGGATGCTCAACAACAACAGGATGCCGGTGCTGATTTTATCGATATCAATGCCGGCGCCAGGATCGGACATGAAATGGAAGACATGAAATGGCTGATCAAAACCATCCAGCCCATTGCCGGGGTTCCGCTCTGCCTGGACAGCCCGGACCCTGCCGTCCTTGAAATGGCCTATGGCATGGTGGACAAGCCACCCATGATAAACTCCATCAGTCTTGAAAAAGAGCGGTTTGATACCATGATGCCTTTTCTCAAAGGCAAGGCATGCAAAATCGTTGCCCTCTGCATGGACGATTCCGGCATGCCGAACTCATCGGATGATATTGTCAAACGGGCGGAAAAACTTGTTGCCGAGCTTGAAGCCATCGGAATGAAGCAGAATGACATTTTTATCGACCCCCTGGTCCAGCCCATCAGCACGGACACCCAAAAAGGGATAATGGTCCTCAACGCCGTAAGAAAGATCAAAGCGCTGTTTCCTCATGTCCATATTACCGGCGGCCTTTCAAATATCTCCTACGGCCTGCCCCAAAGAAAAATCATCAATCAGACCTTTATCCTGCTCATGATGGGAGCAGGCATGGATTCAGCCATTATTGACCCCCTGGACGCCAAAATCATGGCCGCCATAAAAACAGCGGACATGCTTCTTGGAAATGATTCTTATTGCATGGCTTTTCTCAAAGGAGTCCGGGCGGGCTTGATCGTTTCATGAGTCAGTTCGTGTTTACGTGGAATGTGGATTATCATTTCGATTGATACCATATTTTTTGATTTTATAATAAAGCAACTGCCTTGAAATTCCAAGGGCCCCGGCCGTCCGGGTAATATTCCCCTTGTTTTCCAGAAGGGTGTTTTCTACAATGCTTTTCTCATAATTTGATTGATCTTGGATGAGATGGGCATTGCGATTTTCCATGGGCCTGTTCCCATGCTTTTTTCGGGGACTCTCAGGCTTGACTTTGACAGACCAGTTTGAAAAATGGGTTTGCAGATGCTGAATCCGGATGACGTCCTCGGTGCCCACTATATTCATTGCACCTTCAATCACATGTTCAAGTTCCCTGACATTGCCCGGCCAGTGATAAATCCTGAAAAGTTCCATGACTTCACTGGAAAGGCGCTTCACCTTTTTGGTCATCAGAATATTGTGTTTTTCAATGAAATGGGCCACAAGAAGATCAAGATCCCCCAGCCGTTCGCGCAAGGGAATGATATGGATAAAAACAACGCCCAGGCGGTAAAAAAGATCCGACCTCAGATTACCTTCCGAAATATCGATATGGGGGTCTTTGTTCACGGAACTGATGATCTTGAGATCCGTTTCAATTTCCTTTAAATCTCCGACCCGTCTCACCCTGTTTTCCTGAATGCTTCGCAGAATCTTGCTCTGCAACCCCACGGGCATGGAATTGATTTCATCAAGGAAAATGGTCCCTTTATTGCTTATTTCAAAGAGCCCGGCCTTGTCCACTGATCCGGTAAAGGCCCCACGGGAAGTACCGAAAAGAATCCCTTCCAGAAGGTTTTCAGGAATGGCCGCGCAATTTACCGGAGTATACTTTTTTGAACTCCTGGAGCTGTGATTGTGGATGGCCCTTGCAAACAGCTCCTTGCCCGTGCCGGTTTCACCGAATAGCATGACCGGGGAAGGGGTGCTTGAAGCCATCCTGGCTGAATTCTTGGCATCCGTCAGGGCCGGGTCCTGCCCGATAATTCTTTCAAAGGTGATGGATTCACTGTCATACTGCTGATCTTTTCCCGGAAGCGGCATGGACCCGATGGTGCTGACCATGGCATGATAATCCCTGACAAAACAGATGGTCCCGACCAGCTTGTGTTTGTTGAAAATCGGCATGACATTATGGATGGTATTGGCAAATTTTCCCATCCGGGTCCGGTAATATATAGGCAGGTCAATGATGGGTTTTCGTTTTTCAAGGCATTGCATGATCAAACTGGTATTGCTGTCCAGATCATACACATCGGTTATTTTACGGGAGATCGCCTTGTCAGGATCAAGTTCATCAATCCGGGACATGGCGCGGTTGTAGTAGACAATCACACCTTCGGCGTCCGTTACCAGCACACCGTCACTGAAATCATCAAAAATAGACAGATAGTCGTCACTGTCCAGTTCCAATAAAAATTTCTTCGGGTGTTTGTTTTTCACATCAGCTTTTTCCCAGTATTTTTGTCAGCTCCGGTATAATTTCAAGGGCATCCGCCACGGCATAATAGTCACAGTTTGACATGATGGCGGCAGTTTCGTCCAGGTTTACGGCAATCACCATTCCTGAAGTCTTCATACCGGCAAAATGCTGGATTGATCCGGATATGCCACAGGCAATATAGACTTTGGGACTCACCTTTTCACCGGTCTGCCCCACCTGCATGGCATAGGGAACCCAGCCCGAATCCACAGCCACCCGTGAAGCACCCACTGCGGCATTGAGTTTTTCTGCACATTGAGAAAGGAGGATAAAATTTTCTTTGTTTTTCATCCCCCGCCCTCCGGAAATGATCACCTCTGCCTCAGCCAGGCTGATTTTTGATCCTTTCCCGGTTTCACTTGTCTTAACCACCCTTAACTGCTTTGAGACAATGGACCCGGCATCAAATTGAATGATCCCGGCAGAGGCCTGCTCTCTGACTGGTTCCTTTGCATTGGGCCTGATGCCGAAAACCGGAACCGGCCCTGTTACCTTTATTCTGGCCAGGGTCTTGCCTGAATACCGGGACGTCTCGGCCATATTCTTTTCAAGGTCCACATGGAAGCAGTCCATGACCAGGGGAGATCCAAGAAGGGCGGCAATTCTCGGCAAAAGGTCTTTGCCACGGGCCGTTGAAAGACCGAAAACGGCGGACAGGTTGAATTTTTTAACGACTTCCATCACTGCTTTTGCCCGGACATCCGGGTTATGCCGAAGATCTTCTGCAAGCTTGATTTCGATGATGTTTGAAATGCCGAAGGCTGAGAGTTTTTCTTTCATGGCCCCGGCAGGCCCATCCATGGTAAGGGCATAAAGTATCGTATCCTTTTGCCTGGCCAGGGTGATCATGCCCATATTGGCATCTTTAACCATCCCGTTTTCCAGCTCCATGATCACACCCACAGGCTTTATCATAGGACCTTTGCCTCATGCTTTAATATATGTAAAATTTTTTGTGCCGTTTCAACTGCATTCCCGGTTAATGCCCTGGGCTGTCTTTTCTGAAGATGGGGAATCAATTCAACCACCTCCATGCGGGCTGCTGGTGTCTGTATCTTCAGATCGGAAAATAAAAGAGTTTGAACGGGCTTTTTTTTGGATTTCATAATATCGGGAAAGGTAGGATATTTCGGCGTATTCAGCCCTCTTCCGGCCCCGATGATGCAGGGCAGGGTCATTTCATAGGTATTCACAACCCCGCCGGAGAATTCAGTATCCACCAGGGCCTTGTCCGACAGTATCTCCAGCCTGACCACATTGGTGGCCACGGGAAAGTCGAACAAGGCGCCCATGCGGAACTGGGTCTGCATGCCCTGATCATCAATGGATTCTTTTCCGGTAAAAATCAAGACAGGTGACCCGTCATGTTCAATGGCCGTTTTAAGGGCCAGAGCGGTTTCAATGCTGTCATGGTATTTCTCACTCTGGATCAGAATACCTCTGTCTGCCCCCATGGCCATGGCAGAGCGCAGGGTTTTTTCCGCGTCCTGTTTTCCCAGGCAGACAGCAATCACTTCAGAGCCGGGATGAGCGTCCCTGATTCGAACCGCTTCAGTAACCGCATGCTCATCATAGGGATTTATCAGAAAACCAATATTTTCATCAATATGATGGTTATCGATAATATGAATATGCACGGCTGAATCAGGAACATGTTTGACACAGACAAAAATTTGCATCCGTCAAAATCCTACCCGTTTACGGAAAAGGAGCTGTTGCGATTAATCTGACGTTTCCGTGAGAAAAACCCCACATCCGTTGACCGGTTAATATATTTGAATTTATACTGGAACGGCTTTTTGTCATGGTCCAGACCCTTTTCGCAGGCATCAATCAGTTCAGCCATCATGCGGCCCACCACCGGTGCATTCTTGTACTGGTTTCCGCTGGTGCCGACGGCCATATAAAATCCCGGCAGATCTGATTTGTCATAGACCGGAATCCAGTCATCGGAACAGTCATAGAGATCCACCACCCCTTTGGGCTGATTCGGAACCGGGAGGGAGGGGATGCGTTTGCCAAGCCTGTAGCATTGAGCTTTCCACTGGGCTTCAGACAGGACATTATCCTTGCCGTTGCCGCCTTTACCGGCATAAAAATCATCCGGGTCCACCCATTCCTTGGGGTCGCAGGCCGGATCTTCACTGCCGATCAGAAAGGTATTTCCCACTTCGGGACGGACATAGCAGCCGATATCTCCATCAGACATATGATACCCGTCGTTGAGATAATCATATCCGTCCGGTGAGGGGCAGTACATGACTTCATGGCGAAGGGATTTGGTCTTGATATTGCAGCCTTCCCAGACACCGGGGGCCATCTGATTGACCTTGAAGGAGTGCGGGCCTCCCACATTGACCACAATGGGTGCATCGATCTGGGAACCGTCTTTCAGGGTAATACCGGCGACTCTGCCGTCTTTGGTCCTGATATCCACCACTTCTGCATTGAACATGAAAACAGCACCCTTGGCTTCGGCAGCCCTCATGATATTATGGGCAGACAGGGTAGGATCATTGACATATCCGCCTTCAGGGCAGAAAATGGCCCCTTCCAGCATTTTTGAGGGTTCATCGTAAAAAGTCGGGTCTTCCGGGCGCCGAACCGGCCAGAATTCATGGAGATCCGCCACCGGGACCATCTCTTTTATCTTTTCAATGGTCAACTCTTCATATTTGACCCCGATTTCATCATAATTTCTTTTCACCTTTTTCCAGTCATGGCCCTGGGATTTGAGCAAAAGAGACCCTGTATTCATATACCGGGCCAGACCTTTTTCGTCCTTTACATGGTCCAGATAATTTTCCCAGTCCAACCAGTATTTGAATCCTTCATAGGCCATGGCCACACCGTCGGCCGTGGAATAATGGGCCCTGACAATGGCACAGGAACCGGCTGTGGATCCTTCTCCGGCATCTGCAAGCTTATCCACACTCAGGGTTTTATATCCCATTTTGGAAAGCTCATAGGCAATGGGTGCTCCAATGACACCGGCACCAATGATGATTGCATCGTATTTTTTGGTCATGTTTTTTCTCCTCTTTGTGTAATCGTATCGGCCGAAGCCAAATTTTATATATTTTTAATCCAGCCTGCAAACCGGGTTTCTCCGGCAGGCTTTAAATTAAATTCTTCTCCTGCATTCAGAATGGCATGGATCATATCTCTTCCATATCCCCTGGAGCAGGTCAGTGTTAGGCCTGAACCTTCTCCGTCCCTGCTCAATACCACCATCTGACACGGCACATGGGAAAAAGGTCCCTGGAAAAGAAAAGGTGTCTTTTTCTGAGGCTCCAGAAAATCAAGGGATGTGAGTTTTTCACAGATTGAAAACACCTGTTTTCCCATCAACCCAATACATATTGTTGATTCCGTAACATCTGTAAACCCGGGTTCATCCGGCAGGCCTGCATTGTCCTGGCCGTCAAGGCAGTATCCATCCAGGCAATATAAGGATACCTGGGTCCGGTTCATGCGGTTGGCAAGCACTCCGTTTTCAAGAACAGAGCTGCCATAGGCTTCCGGAACACTGATACCAAATGGTTTTATTGCGGCAAGGTCCGCATCCTGTAAATCAAACCGGGGCTTGTGGCTCAAGTCCACAATATTTGGCCCCTCTCCTTCACCACTGTACTCCATCACCACGTCCCAGTTGTTTCTTTTTTCCGTTTTTAAAGGGGTTGCTTTAAAAACAACCGGGGAAACTCTTTGTATGTCTTTCATGATTTTTCCCTTACATTTTCATCCGTTTGCCATCGGGATCATAAAACGGCATTTCCACCACTTTACCATAAATCCGGTGATCACCGCACTCATCTTCAAAAATTTCAAGCCGGGAGCCGATCCTGGAAAGGGGGGCTTCGACCAGAGCCATGCCCACAGCCTCTTTTAAAGAAAAACTGTTCCTTGCCGTGCAGACATATCCCCTGACCTTTGTATCCACAATCAAGGAGCCGTCTCTGGGAGCCGGAGAATTGTTTTCCATCTTGAACCCCACCAGTTTCAACCGGGCAGGGTCATTCTCTGCCTGGCGCAGGGCCACTGCCCCAATCGTTTTTGCATCGGTTTTTTTCCGGTCCCAGAGAAACCCGAGGCCCACATCCAGAAGATTGGTTCTCTGTTCCGATTCCGACCCCAGGATAATATGGCATTTTTCCATGCGCAGCACGTTCTGGGCCTCAACACCGAAATTCTGAATATTAAATTCCTGCCCTGCTTCCCTGAGCATCAGCCAGACGGATTTCATATAGGAAGAGGGCACGTGCAGCTCATAGGAAAGCTCTCCCATGAACCCGAGGCGCATGGCCCTGACCGGAACCGTTTCCTGAATCCTGAACTCTTTATATTCCGAGAATCCAAAGGCTTCATTGGAAAGGTCGATATCCACAATTTTCTGAAGCACTTTTCTTGCATTGGGGCCGGAGATATTGATCACACCCAAGGAGTCCGTGAGGTTAACCAGGGCGAAATTCCATCCGTCATAGCGGGTATGATACCGTATCCACTCTGCTGTCTGTCCTGCACGGGCCGTGGATGTGGTGAAATAAAAATCATTTTTCCCCTGTTTGACCACAACGCCGTCATCAATGACACATCCGTCATCATTGCACATGGCTGAATATTTGATGCGGCCTTCTTTTACCTTGGACATGTCGGACACATAGACCCTCTGGAGCGCTTTTACGGCATCGGGTCCGAAAATCCTGAATTTTCCCAGGGTTGAACCGTCCAGTATGCCCACATTGGTTCTGACATTTTCAATCTCTTTCCGGCATGAAAAATCCTGGGAAAAATAACGGGCCCGCTGCCATACTCCGATATTTCTGAAAACGCCGCCGTCTTTTCGCTGCATCTCATCCATGGGGGTGATTTTCAGCATCTGGTGCCCTGCTCCGGCATAGGTGGAAATGAAGGTGGGCACCAGGGGCGGCCTCACATTGGTGGGTTTGATGGAAATATCGGGCAGGGCCTGGTATTTGGCTACATACAGGGGCAGGTTATGCCCAGGAATCCCGCCCTGACCCGGTCCTAATCCTGTGGCGGTAAACCGCTTTATGAGTTCCGGCACATCAAATCCCTTTTCAATGGCCTGCTTGATATTTTTAATGGTGGCATCTTCATCAAAACAGATAAAGCTTTTGCGGCCTTTCACCGGAGCCGTGACCAGTTTTGTTCCCCGGACAGGTCCGGGAAGATTTTCCAGATCCTTTTTGGCTTCCCCGATTTCTTGGATGGAACCGTTTTCACAGTCAAAGGCAGCCTTTAATCCCGCAAGTTTCCCCGATGCTTCAATGGACAAGGGATCATCAAGACCCAGAATGCGTCCGGCTGCATGCATTTTTTCCGGCATGGCATCCGGCAGGAAGAATCCGGTATAATTATCATATTTCAGCTTTCCCTGGGCCACGGTAATGGGTCCTGTCACCGGGGTCATACCGGCGGATGCCACCAGAAGATCGCAGGGGAATTTTCGTGTGATCAACCCGTCAATGCTTGAAAGGCTCACCCCTTTAACAATCTTTCTGCCGTGGGCTTTAACGGCCACCCATCCTTTCAGGAGAAGAATATTCTTTTCAATAATCTTTTTTAACAGGGCAGGGTCCTGGCCGTCCTCCCTGATGTCTGCGATACAGGCAATGGAAAGCCCGATATCGTGAAGCTCCAGGGCCGCTTCAAGGCCAAGATCATGACCGATGCTGAACACTGCTTTTTTGCCGGGCAATTGCCCATAGGTTTTGGCAAGGCGCAGGGCGCACCCGATCTGCATGACGCCCGGTCTTTCATTATTGTCAAAGATCAAAGGCCTTTCAATGCAGCCCGTGGCCACCACAACGCTTTTGGCCCGGATTTCAAGATACCGCTCAGTAAAGACATCTTTTTCTTTTCCGATCTGAAATCCCGTGACCAGGTTGTTGTTATAAGTCCCCACCACTGAGGAATGGGTAAACACCCGGATATTTTCAAGGGCTTCCACCTCTTTTGCGAGTTGTTGCGCCCTCTCATGAAGGCTAAGGCGATTTTTATACTCTTTTGATCGAAATTCAAAACATCCGCCCAGCCAGGGCCGGGACTCCATGAGGATGACCCTCAGCCCCTTTTTCGCCGCGGACAGAGCCGCCGTCATACCGGAAGGTCCGCCGCCGATGACGCAGACATCCGTGTTTAGAAAAATTTCATCATATTTGCCCGGCATTTTAAAATCCGGACTGATTTTGCCAAGCCCGGCCGCTTTCCGGATCTGTTTCATGGCAAAAGGCCATAGCTTTGCCGGTTTATGCATGACATTGTAATAAAATCCTGCCGGCATCATCCAGTCAAGTTTATCAAGGAACCCCAGCATATCGTTTTCGGCAGAGCCTTTCACATTCTGCTCTTTTATGACCATGCCTTCTTTCAGGAGCGTATTTTCGCACCTGACATTGGGGATACCGTCCACTTCCATCAGGGTGTTGCTGGATTCCCCATCCAGACTGTAAAGGCCCCTGGGCCGATGATATTTCAAACTTCTGCCGAATATCCGGACCCCGTTTGCAAAGAGAGCCGTTGCAATGGTGTCTCCCTTGACGCCATAAACTTTTTTTCCTTTATGGATAAAAGAAATTTTTTGACTTGTATCTATTTTCAATGTCGGCAAATGATTAAACCTGTTCATGATTTTTCCGCCTCCTGATAATCTGCCTTTTGAGCTTGCCTTTCAAGGTTCGTGGTCGTATCCCGGTAGATGGTAAACCATGAGCCGCACCCGTCTTTGTGACACCACCATTCCTTTTGAACACCGGCCACACATTGGTTCATGTGGACATAGTCACACCAGGCCTTCGGGGCCAGATCCGTTTCCTCGGGTCTTGGACCCTTTTCCTCTCCGCCGTATTTAAATTCATATCCATTTCTTTTCCCGCAAATTGGACATGTGATTGTTAATGCCATTTTCTTTTCTCCTTATGCCTAATTATCCGGGGTGTAATTGACCGGCAGTGCGGTTTCACCCATGAGCCTGTGTTCTTCATACCGTTTCAGGGCAAAGGGTTTCAGAATGTCCGGGCATTCATTTTTTGCCATGAATTGACTCATGTATTTGCCCACGGCAGAACAGGATTTAAATCCGAAATATCCCCAGCCGCAATCCATGAAAAAGCCTTCAATCTGGTTATTGCCGTCCATGATGGGTGCCATGTCCGGTGTCATATCGGCAAGCCCGCCCCAGATTCTCATGAAGCGGAGCCCCCTGAGGCAGGGCAGAAATTCAGACAGGGCTTCGGCCTGATGCTTGATATAATGGGCCGTGGTCAAGGTCGTATAATTTGGCCAGGGGTCCATGTGGGCGCCGGTGGCAATTTCACCTTTCAGGGTCTGATTGGCATAGGCGTGGTAGGCACCCGAGGAAACCACATGGTTCAACAGGGGTTTCAAGGGTTGGGTCACCATGGCCTGGATGGTCAGAACACTGATGGGCAGCTTGATTCCCAGCATTCCGTGGATCAGGGAGGCTGAATACCCGCCGGCTGAAATCAATACCTGTTTGCAGTTGATGGTTCCCCTGCTGGTTGTCACAGACGTCACCTTACCGTTTTGTGTGCCGATGCCCAGGGCCTCGGTTTCCTGATGAATCTCAACCCCTCTTTTTGCGGCACCCCTGGCAAGGCCCCAGACCACGGCATCATGCCGGACCACTCCGCCGGGAGGATGAAACATGGCCCCGTGAATGGGAAAGGTGATGTCTTCCGAGATGTTCAAGGCGGGAACCAGATCCTTTGCCTGCTTTGCATCAATCAGATGACTTTCCACCCCATGGAACTGGGCCGTGGCAACGGTCATCCGGGCCGCATTCATGGCAGCTTCGGAATGCATGAGATTCAAGTTTCCGCAATTGTTAAACATTAAATTGTAGTCCAGGTCCTTTGTCAGGATTGGCCATAGATCAAGGGCTTCCTTGTAAAGCGGGACATTATACTGGGTCCGCTGGTTGGCGCGGACAATGGCGGTATTTCTGCCGGCGCCGCCAAATCCGATATAGTTTTTCTCTATAATCGCGATATCGGTAATGCCGTGGTCCTTTGCCAGAAAATAAGCCGTCGCCAGGCTGTGAAGCCCGCCGCCGATGATCACCACATCATAACTTGATTTAAGCTGGGTCTTTTTGCCCCACATGGGTTTTTTTTTAAAAAACATTTGCCTTCTCATAAATTATGGGTTTTTGTCAAATTTTACCCTTTTCATGTTTATCTTTACGTTATGAAATAAATCATGTCAAGAAAATATTTTTTAAATGATAGTTTTTCTTTCATAGCAACTTGACAAATTTATTTATGTTTTGTAAAAGCAAATAAAATTAGATAATTATAATGAAAAAGGCAAATTATTCTTTTGACAAATGACAGTTAACCCCCTGGAGCAACAATGAATGATCCCGCATCCCATCCGGTAATCAATGATATCTCAAGCAAGCTTGAGTCCCTGACTCCCAAGGCCCAGACCCTTGGCACCTATATCATGCAGAACCCTTCCAAGGCCGTGTTCATGACGACAAAAGAGCTGGCCGAAACCTGCGAAACCAGCGAGGCGACAGTGGTCAGGTTTGTCAGCACCCTGGGATATAAAGGATATTCGGAATTCCAGGAGGCCTTAAAGGATTTTGTCAATACCGGGCTTTCTCTCCCTGAAAGAGCAGCCATCAAAGGCATCAAGGAACCCGGGGTGGACAGACTTCACCGGGGCATTCTGGAAGAATTGAACAATCTTAAATACCTCTATGAAAATATCAATGTCGAAACCATGAACGCCTTTGTGGACCATCTGGATAAAAGTCATACGGTTTATGTGGTCGGCTCCAGGCTGTCCTATACCTTTGCCTATTATCTGGGCTGGTCCCTGACAAAAGTCAGAAAAGGGGTCCACATCCTGAAAGGCAGCGATACCACAGCTTTTGATATGTTGACCAATGCCCATCCCGAAAGCCTGGTCATCCTGGCTGCGTCCACCCGGTATCCCAATGAGCTGATCAAGCTCAGCAAAATGATCCGCCGCAGCAGCCACACCTTATTAACCCTGACCGACAGCACCATCTGCCCGGTCATCCAGTTTGCCGATCTCTCCCTTGTGGTCCCGTCACGGTCCATTCCCTTTATCGGAAATGTCTCCGGCATGCTGGCGGTCATTCAATATATGGTCCAGGAACTTGCCGGCAGGAGGGGAGAAGACCTTTTTACCTATCAGAAACAGCTCGAGCAGGTATATCTGGAAAACGATATCCTGTTTAATCTTGAACCCAAATAAACCAAAATAGATGAGGAACCCATGCTACAGACCCAGGAAGAGCTTCTCAATGTACTTGATCAAATCGGTATTGAATATGTAAACCATGAACACCCGGCCGTATTCACGGTTGAAGAGGCAGACCTTCATCATGCAGGAATAGACGGCATCCACAGCAAAAACCTGTTTTTCAAAGACCGGAAAAAAAATTTGATCCTCATCGTCACCCTTTCCGACAAGCCCATTAAAATAAAGGAAGTTGAAAAAAAGATTGATACCAAAGGGCTCACCTTTGGAAAGCCGGAACTTCTGGCCGAAGTCCTGGGGGTCATACCGGGAGCGGTCACCCCCCTTGCCGTAATCAATGCCGGGGCGTATGACATGAGGGTCATCCTGGATGAAGAAATGATGGAACATGATCTTCTCAATTTTCATCCCCTGGTCAATACAGCCACCACCACCCTTGCATCAAAGGATCTCTTGAAATTCATGGAACACTGCAACCAGAGGGTTGAGATCATCCGGTTGTAAAAGGCGACCGTCAGGCCTTGATTTTCATCTTGACTTAAGTTGATACCCCCTGATACAAATGGCTGGGGTTGAGCCCCTGTGACGATCTAAAAAATCCTGGTTGCAGCCCAAACCAGGATAACATCCACCGATCTATAAATAAGGAGGCGAAAAGCATGATTTCTTTAACCGTAAACGGGAAATCCTATCAAGTCGACGTCCCTGAGGATGCCACTCTGTTATGGGTGATCCGGGACCATCTCAAGCTCACCGGAACCAAATTCGGGTGCGGCATCGGCGTCTGCGGCTCCTGCACCGTGATCATGAACGGCATGGCTGAGCGGTCCTGCATGCTGACGGCCAAAAATGCCGAAGGAGCTGAAATCATCACCATTGAAGGCCTGCCGGAAAATCATCCGGTCAAAAGGGCCTGGATCGAGGAGCAGGTCGTCCAGTGCGGATATTGCCAGCCCGGTGCCATCATGCAGGCTGCTGCGCTTCTGGATCAGAAAAAGCGCCCGGCTGCCAAGGAAATCATTGACGCCATGGACAATATCATCTGTCGCTGCGGCACCTATCAGCGGATGAAAAAAGGCATTGAAAAAGCCGTCTTCATCAAACAAAAGGAGGGGATGTCATCATGAAAGAATTAATGACACGCCGTGAATTTCTCAAAGGGTCTCTTGCCGTTTCCGGCCTGACCATTGCCGCCTGCGTCACACCCTTCGGCATTCAGCTCGTCAATGCCGCGGATATGGCTGCAAAACCATCTGAATTCAAACCCAGTGCGTTTTACCATATCACGCCGGACAACGTCGTAACCATTGTGGTTCCCAATTCCGAGATGGGTCAGGGGGTGAAAACAGCCCTGCCCATGATTATCGCCGATGAACTGGAAGCCGACTGGGATCAGTTGAAAATCGTTCAGGCCCCGGCCGGAGAAGAGTTTAAAAATCCTTTGCTTCATAGCCAGCTAACTGTAGCCAGCGCCAGTGTACGCGGATTTTACATGCCCATGCGAAAAGCCGGTGCTGCCGGACGGGCCGTTCTCCTGAAAGCTGCGGCTGAAGAATGGAAAATCCCGGTATCCCGGTGCCGGGCCGACCGCGGAAAGGTTATCAACCTTGATACCCAAAAGAAAATGACCTATGGAGAGCTCTGCCTCAATGCTGCAAAATTGCCTCTTCCCCAGGATCCGCCGTTGAAAAAGGAAAGCGAATTCAGGTACATGGGAAAACCCAAAGCCCGGGTGGATATCCCGGAAAAGGTCAGCGGAAAGGCGATTTTCGGCCTGGACGTGGATTTGCCGGACCTTCATTATGCCGTATTGTCAAGGCCCCCTGCCTATGGCTCCACCCATCAATCCTTTAATGCGGATGCCGCCATGAAGATTGACGGGGTCAAGATGGTGGTGCCGACGCCAAGGGGCATCGCGGTGGTGGCCAAATCCCTCTACGCCGCCCAGAAAGGCCGCGACGCACTGGCAGCGGTGTGGGGTCCGGGCAGCCATCCTTCCATGAACACGGCTCTGGTTGAAGAAAGCTTTATCAAGGACCTTGAAAAACCAGGGGCCAATGTCGTGACCCGGGGGGATATCCCAAAGGCTCTGGCCGACGCAGCCAAATCATATGAAGCTACCTATTACATCCCCTGTGTGTCCCATGCCACCATGGAACCCCAGACCTGTACGGCCGATGTAAAACCGGACCAATGCGACGTCTTTGTGCCCACCCAGGGTCAGACCTTGGCCCATATGGTGGCCACAAACATATCCGGCCTTCCCCCTGAAAACGTCCATATCCATACCACTTTTCTGGGATGCGGCCTGGGTCGGCGGGCGCGGCCGGATCAGGTGGTGGAAGCCGTCATTGCCTCAAAGGCCTCCCAAAAACCGGTCAAGGTAGTCTATACCCGGGAAGAGGATATCAAGACCGACTTTTTCAGATCAGCCATGGCCCACCGCATCAAGGCAGGGCTGGATGCAAAAGGCCGGGTCATTGCCTGGGACCACAAGGTATCCTCCTCCTCCCTCAAACGGCATATGGGTGAGGAGCCCAAGGACGGGATCGACGGATATTGCCTCTGGGGGCTGTTCGACGTTCCCCAGTCTCCGGCCAAGGCCAATATGACCTATGTCTTTCCCAATTTTTCCCTGAACCTGGTGCTCTCCGACCTCCCCATTCCGGTGGCGCCGTTCAGGTCGGTGCAGAATGCCGTCAATGCCTTTGCAACGGAATCCTTTATGGATGAAATGGCCCATCTTGCAAAAAAAGACCCCTTAGCCTTCCGCCTTCAGCATCTGACCGGCAACATGAGGGCAAAAAGGGTGCTTGAAACTGTGGCCAAAAAATCCAACTGGGGAAAACCGCTGCCAAAAGGAAGAGGCCGGGGAATTGCACAGCACAGCAGTTTTGGAACCTATATCGCCCAAGTGGCCGAAGTGTCTGTGGATGAAAAAACCGGGGTTGTTAAAGTCCTCAGGGTAGATGCCGCCGTTGACTGCGGCCCGGTCATCAACCCTGACCCCCTGGAAGCCCAGATCCAGGGCGCAGTGGTTCTGGGCGTGAGCACCACCCTGTATGAGGAGGTGGAGTTTGCAGACGGCGGCCCTTCATCCGGCAATTTCGACCAATACACCATTGCCACCATGAAAGATGCCCCGGATGTCCGTGTCCACATCGTCAAAAGCACTGAAGAGATCGGCGGGATCGGCGAACCCGGCATCATGCCCCTGGCTCCGGCCGTGGCCAACGCTGTGTTCAACGCCACCGGCGCCCGGCTCAGAAGGATGCCGCTGACCCCCGGCCGGGTTCTGGCAGCCCTGAAAAAGGCCTGACTCGCCTTCCATCAGAAGGCTGGCAGGAATCTTGGACAAGGGTCCTTGGATGGATACAACGATGGATATCGGCGGTTCATGGATATCCATCGTTGATTTCAGCATGTGAGGGTGCCTGAAGAAGATTATCCGGCAAAGATTTCAATTCTTTTTGACCGGTCCGTTGAAAGCATTTTTTCTCCACCTTTGATCTGGGGGCTGGCGAACCTGGTCAATTCCTATCTGCTCAGCCAATGATGAGCGGGGTTAGAACATGTCGCCAGTTGTCTTTAGTTGAGAGCAACCAGGTCCGCGTCGCTCAGTCGCGCTTGCACAGATGGCAATCAGTTGGGAAACCGGCGTAACGCGAAAATTACCAGTTTTATCTGGTGTATTTTCTGTTTGGAATTAATTAACATTTCCCCGGATTTTCCTCATTTATTGATATTGCAATTTTTAATAACTTTCGGTCTACAAGGGTCAAAAACTTGTAGGCCAATCTTCCGGAATCAAGGCCGGTGGTTTGGTCCACGGCTGTTCGACTAATGCCTGCTGAAACCAGTCATCGCGCAGGTTTGCGTGCTCGGTGACAACAATCTGAAACCCTGGGCAAAGCTCAGTCACAAAGTGGTGCAATAACGCAAAAAGTGTCCGAACGCGTTCGACATCGGAGTCGGCTTCTGTTCTCTCAAAAGAACCATCTGCCTCCTTATAGACGGTTTCAGAGGGAAAATAGACCTGCGTCGGCTGGTCCAAAAACAGAAATTGTGGTATGGGCCGGCCATTTGCGGCGGCGAACTGGTGCAGGGATAAAAGAGCGCCAAGATGATAAGCGAGATGATTGGCTCCTCCGCCGGTCCGATGCATGTGGATAGGCCGATCCGGTCGATCCACCACCACGGTAAGGTTGCCCAGATCGAGACGGAAGTTGAACTCGGAAAACTCGGCCCGCAATTCCTTCGCGTATCTGCCGATAGCGCTGGATATGATGTTCAGAATTGAGGCCAATCGCTCCTTGCTGTCATCGGCGCCCGACTGCTTTTCTAATTCCTCAATACGGCTTTGCAGAGCCCTTCTACGTCTTTCCGTTTCTGCCAAATCAGCTTCCGGTCTGTACGTTTCGAGGAAATAGCTGATTCTGCCGACGACCTTGGCGGCGGCATTATTAAGATTACCCAATTGCGCAATAGCCTCATTGGCGGCGATTGCCGAGGCAAGTTCCTGATCCTTGCTCCTGACCATGCGGTCCGCGTCAGCGATCAACTCCGAAAGCTCGGCAATATATTTTTGAAGCTGCGGACGCTCTCCCGTCACCCTTTCCATTTCGGCATTCAGCGAGTGCAGTTCGGCCAGCAGCGCATCCGCAATGGGCGAGTTCATACCCAGGTTCTCTTCAGCAAAGGGCCACTGCCATGCTCCGGTTTGCGGATTACGAGGCAGCGCATTGATTGATGAGAGCCGGTCTTTCTGTTCGCCGGCTTCCCTACTGAAGCCGCCTTCCTTTTCAGTAAAAAGTTGTGCTCCTTCCAACCGGTGCTTGAGAGACCGCCGCTCGGCACGTAGGGTTGAGAGTTCGCCTTCGAGTGCAGCTATTCTGCTGCTATCCTCATCCGGCAGGACTTCCGGTTGCCAAGCGACAGCCTCTCTGAGCAGGCCAAGTATCTCTTTCGTGGTTTCCGGGACGCGATCCGGATTGACTATTCGCAACTGACGGGCCTCTGAAAGCAAGCCAACTCCATTGGTATTCAGCTCCCGATGAGACTGCATGGCATCTGTGATTACTTTTTCGAGAATCTTGAGTTCCCGGCGGGCTTCCCGCAATTTTGACTCTATTTCGAGACGATCGTTGGGAGCGACACCCAGCAGAATCGGCAGGGTATCCTTGATCGTTTGCGGCATAAATGGCTCGTTCTGCCGGTAAAATAGTTGATCTTTGTTGGAAATTATCCCGATTTTCTGAAAAAGATAAAAATAGGTATGGCTGATGTTGGCGCTGTAACTGGCTCGACTCTGATGCATTGGTACGTCGGTCAGATTTTCCGGAATTCCCAGGAGGTTACTGAGGAGGGAGACGACCCTATCGTCATCGGAATTTGGTTGCAGCTCGGAAAATTTCGGCGCGACCAGATCAGCACCCCGCCGTACCATGACTTTGGAGCAACTGGAATGTCCCGGACCGGGTGCCGGTTTGGCAATAAGCACTTGCTCGCCAGGAAACTGATAAATCACACCATACCAAGAGACCTTGTCCCGAATCACCCCTTCCGGGATATTGAAGGTGCTCCGTCCCATACAGTACTCCACGATCTCCGACAGAGCCGATTTTCCGGTAGATGACCGACCGGTGATGATGTTCAGCCCCACGGGATTAAAGGAGAGAATGCGCTTGTTGCCTGTGTGGCTGTATAGAATGATAGACAGGATTTTCATGGACGGACCCCAAAAGTGGTATAAATTGTCACGCGGTCGCCGATGGCGGCGAACTTGCGGCCAAGAATCTGCGCGGCCTGCTGGCAGGCTTGCGATTCAGCGGTTCCGAATAGCTGTTTGCGCAGGGAGCCGAGGATTGTCGTTATGCTGCCATCAGCATTGACACTGATGGCTCCCTGTTGCATCAGCAGTCCGTACGCCTCGAACGTGTACGAGAGCATGCTCCGGCAACGCTCCGCAAAACCGACTATCATTTCAGGGTTCTCATCCACGATCTTGGTCAGGTAGCTTCGATTTCCGCGGATGATTGCCTCCCGGCTTGCCTTGTGGAGACTGAGCGGCAACACGAACAGGGAGAGAGAAAAAGGCATTCCATTCTGCGCTTCCTCAAAACTCATCAGACTGCGCAACAGAACAACCCCGCAAAATGCCGGGTTGAAAAGGTTTCTGACTTCCCTTGGTCGCTTGGCCCACTCTTTCATGATTGCCCAGGTGTCATAATTTTCTGGAGCCGTTGCGCGAACTGTGGATGCCAGTGAACTCGCGGCAAAGGCGTTTCGTTCGCCAGCATGTGGTAGCTGCCGATCATCACATAGGCTTCCGAGACCGCCCGCCTGATGCGAAGGCGTAGACTATCGTTCGACTCAACCCAATTTAGAATCTCGCGGCCAGCCTCAATCAGGGTTTTCTCAGAACTGCCTTCGTCGAGATCCTCGCAAATGATTGTACGATAACGATCCCATTCATCAATCAGCCGATCGTCATACAGTTCTACTTCGCCGTTTACCGTCAGGTGTTCCCTGGCCCAGGAGGCTCTTTGCTCGAAGGCCCGGTAATAGTCGAGGATTGCCCGCCTGATCCGGTCCGCCTTCAGCTCAAGCGACCGCAATTGCACAACAAACATGCGGTCGTCTTCGTCTGGCTTCACCCCCTCGGGGGGCTCCTTGCCAAAAAAATCAATGGGCAGATTGTCCGACTTGAACTTGTCCGCAATGGCTGCAAGCATTTCCGATACTTCCCAGCCATAAGCAGGTTCGGCACTGACTCCGGTCATTAGTTTAATGGCAACATCTACCCACCAGCCTTCAAGGCGCTGGAACACATTTAGGCGGAACTCAGGGCGCACCGCTCTCATCAGGTCCATAACAGCAGCAGGTATGTTCTCGATACGAATCTGGCTGTCGAAAATGGTTATGCGCGACAGGAAGTCATCTTTTCCCTTGTCGTCAAGCTCGCTGAACAGAGCTTTGGTTTTCAGGATGGTTTTAGAAGTGGTTGTTCCCAGGACGGCATCTGCCGTGGCCGAAAGGTTGTCAGGTTTGCTTTCGCCGGGGAGAAAATGCTTCAGAAACGAACCATCTGCAACGATGCCGGTTGTAAACAGAAAAAAAGTGAGCACTTTAGTAGATTGTTTTCTTGTCTTGAAGCGAGTGAGCCAGATTCGGACCGACTTCCAGAAGTCGGGGCAGAGATCTGTTAGGCGGTCGCCAGGAGCCTTGTGCTTGAGAGAAGCGAGAATCTGCCCCTCTTCGGGATCGGTAAAGTCAAGGTCGTCATCTCGCTCAAAAAAGCAGGCAGTATCTTCCGGTAGCCTGATCATTTGCAGAAGAGCGTAGCGGACTTGGTAGAGATAGCCGAGAGCCTGTTCCCCTGCGGAGAAATTATCGGTTGTGTCAACCATATAAAATCACCAGAGATGTTTTTTTCATTTTCCTCATTTAACAAGTAAATGTGTAGTTCTGTATATTATTCACCAAATTTAGTAGTTGGCTTTAATTTTTCTGTCAAGTATTAAAAAAACAAACGATTATGGCCATGCAGATTCTGTTAAGGAGGAAACATCATTTTATGCGGCTGCCGGGGCGTCTGGACGCGGAAATATTCCGGCCCAGGAAATGTCAAGCCTGCCCGCATCAGTATTTTGTCAGATAGAACAGATAAATTCTTATCCCAGGACTTAACCCAGGTTGGATCCAGATTTTCCATGCCAGCAATTATAAGGTTCTGTCTGCGAGGGTGATTATCCGGGATTGGTTCAGACAGTATCCTTTTTATCAGGAAGTTGTCTGGCCGCATTCTCCAATTGCTTCACATAGTCAGCTTCCCCCACAAGTTCTTTGTATTCCCTCCGCCGGACTTCAAATTTTTCATATTCGGCTCTGGCGTGGCCCAGATACGGAAGCGGGTGGCAATCATGTCACGGCCGAAGTAAAAATGTCTCTACTTTCCCGGAATAAAACTGCATGAATTTTCTTTGAATTTTCTTCCAATATTTTTTTTGTTCATCAATAGCCGCATCCATTTGGGGGAATATTGTGGATGAAAAAAAAGATGCCGTCATTGCAAGCCCTTGTTTTTAGCGGGTGCCGGAAATCAGGACAGGCAAAAATATTGTGACAGGTCAGAATGCCGGGCGGCAAGCAAGGCAGCCGCTTGAATGTTGGGTTGGCTGATCAGTAAATGCAAGCATCTATTATGGAAAGCACGTCTGAAAGCAATTCATCGCTTCCATGCTCAATACGTTTAGCGTGACGAGATCGAAAATCAACTGATTTAACCTGCTCAACCATTATAAATCCCGTTAATCCACTGCCCTCTGGGATAGGTACATGAAAGGGGAAGGCGCGATCTGTGTTTGTTATTGGACATACAATAGCCAATCCGGTGCTTTTGTTGAACAGGTCTTTGCTGACAACATATGCGGGGCGCCGCCCCTTCTGCTCATGACCGGATTGCGGATCAAATGTGATCGCAATGATGTCCCCCTGTTTTGGGATATAGATCGCCATCTACCAAACCTCCTTGCCAGCTTTCTCACCCCAATCAATTTCACCGGGTTGGTAGTTTTTTGGAATACGTGCAACAAGATCCTTAAGGTTATGGCGACCGCGTATCCTTTTAGCTGGTGCTACAATCATTACCCCCTCTTTTACACTAATATCGACCTCATCGCCGACATCAAGCTGTGCATCTAAGAGCAGATTCTTGGAAATACGAAGTCCCTGGCTATTCCCCCATTTTAGAATTTTTGCAAGCATTACACCCCTCCATATATAGTTTGTGTATAGCCTATGTATAGCCAGTTTGGGTACAATTTTCAAGGACTAATAAAAAAATATTGTAACTATTCAGCAAAAAAAAATGCATCCAATGTCATTTTTTTGCTTGGCAAGGTTTTTTCGTATATGTCAAGCCAATAAACGCTGCCAGGCCATCTGAAATCTCTTTTAAACTTAAGAGATCTCTTTGTTTTTTAGGTTGTTATCCGCATTTTAAAATCGCATTTTTGAACTCTGATTATTTGTTTACAAAATCTTTACATTTATATTGACATTCTATGCCAAGATTTTTACACTGTGAAAAACCGGTAAAAAAAGAGGCGACCATGAGACAAAAACTGACCCGAAATCAGCAAAAGGTGCTGGACTACCTGAAACAGCAGGTCAAAGACACCGGCATCCCCCCGAGCCTTCGAACGGCAGCCGCCGAACTTGATATCAGCCATGCGGCCGTGGCCCAGACCCTGAAAACCCTTGAGGACAAGGCCTATATCCGGCGGGAAGGCCGGTACAGCCGGACCCTTCACATCCTGGAGGATACCGGGGAGATTGATGCGGCTCAAAGACAGAAACAGATCCCCATCATCGGCCGCATCACGGCAGGGCTGCCCATGTATGCCCAGCAGGAATGGGGAGGCAGCCTGATCCTGGATGCCGCCATATATCCCGGTCAGAACCTCTTTGCCCTGAAGATTGAGGGCCATTCCATGAAAAATGCCGGGATCCTGGACCAGGATCTGGCCATCTGCGAACCCCGGCAATACGCCCGTGACCGGGAAATCGTGGTGGCCCTGATCCACCAGGAAGAAGCCACGGTCAAGCGGTTTTTCCTCCTGCCGGACGGCATTGAGCTTCGGCCTGAAAACCCGGATTTCAGCCCTCAAACATATGGGTTTGACGAAGTCCTGATCCAGGGCAAGGTCATCGGCATTGTCCGGGGCCCCCAGGGCATGGAGGGGTAAATGGCGGACACCACGGCCTGCCGCCTTTATATCGGCACCAGCGGATATTCCTATGGGGAATGGATTGATTCGGGTTTCTATCCGGACGGCACCCATTCCTCCAATATGCTGGACTCTTATATCAAAACCTTTCACACCACTGAGCTCAATTATACCTGGTACCAGATGCCCAAGGCCCCGGCCATGGAAAGGATGTGCGAAAAGGTGCCGGAACATTTTAAATTTGCGGCCAAGCTCACCCGGACCATGACCCATGAAGTTAAAAAAGACCTCTGGCAAAAAGAGGTCTTGGCTTTCCGCCAGGGCATGGAGCCCCTGATTCGGGCGGGAAGACTTTTGTGCATCCTGATTCAACTGCCGCCCTATTTTGAACGGTCCGTGGATTTCAGAAATTATCTGGCCGCCCTTTTAGATGAGCTTTCCGGCCTCCCCCTGGCCGTTGAATTCCGGCATGATTCCTGGGCCAACGACAAGGTCTTTTCAGAACTTGCGCGCCGCAAAATCACCCTGGTCAATGTGGATGAGCCGGATCTGCCGGGTCTTTTCCCCCGGCTTTCGGTCGTCACCAACCCGGATCTTTTCTATGTCCGGTTCCATGGCAGGAATGCCAAGGGCTGGCGGTCCGGCAGCATGCAAAAACAATTTGACTATGATTATAGAGATGAAGAACTAAAGGAATGGGCGGAGCGGATCAGGGTCGAGCTCATGCCGGAAGCGGCCAGCGGCGGCATTTTTTTCAACAACCATGTCAGGGGACAGGCCCCGAAAAACGCCTTGCGGCTCATTGATCTCCTGCTCAGGAAAGGCGGTAAAAAAACGCCATGGAACGGGCCATCATTCATTTAAATATTGCGGATTTTGCCGTTGCCGTGGAGACCAACCGGGCGCCCTCCCTGAAGGGACGACCCCTGATCATTGCACCTGAAGGCGCACCCCGTGCCGTGGTCTATGACATGAGCGACGAAGCCTATAAAGAAGGTGTCCGCAAAGGCATCCCGCTCTCCCGCGCCAGACGGCTCAACCAAAAAATCCCCATCCTTGCCCCCAGTTTCAACCGGTATGAACAGGCCATGAAAGACCTGTTAAAAGAAACCTTTGCCTTTACACCCTTGATCGAATACGGGCAGGCCGATGGTCATATTTTCATGGATGTCTCAGCCTCAAAGCGGCTCTTTGGGCCGTCCGTGGATGTGGCTTTCCGCCTGAAAAAAACCTTTAAAAAAGCCTTTAATCTCGACCCTATCTGGTCCGTGGCAACCAGCAAGCTCGTGGCCAAGGTGGCCACACGGCTGGTCAAACCCCTGGGCGAGTATATTGTGGCACCGGGGGATGAAGAAGCCTTTCTTGCTCCTTTGCCCCTTTCCCTGATTCCAGGGCTTGAAAAACCGGATTTAAAGCGCCTCAAAGAATTCAACCTGTTTTTCGTGTCCGAGGCCCGGGGCCTGACCCTGGAACAGCTCAAAATTCCTTTTCTCCAGAGAGCCCCTTTGATCTATGACCGGATCAGGGGCATTGATCCGAGCCCGGTCAGGGCTTTCAGTGAAACCACCTCAACCCTCTCGGCCGATCATGAATTTTCCAATGACACCAACACTGCCGGGAGTTTGCGATCTGCCCTGTATCTCATGATCGAACAGATCTGCCGCGTCTTGCGTACCCGGAATCTCCACGGCGGGTGTACAAAACTGATCCTCTCCTATTCTGACGGGGTTCAAAATACTTCAGCCTCAAGGCTTTCTCCCTCCACATCCAATGACATGGCCATGTTTAAAGCCTGCGCCCTTCTCCTGGACAAGGCCTGGACCCGGCGGGTCCGCATCCGGCACATGCGCCTGATCTGTGAAAAGTTCTGTCCGCCCATGGTGCAGACAGAACTTTTTACCCCTGAAACCAAAGAGACAAGGCAGGTGGCCCTGATTCAGGCCATGGACAAAATCCGTAACCGGTTCGGTAAACATGCCATAAAAGCCGGGCTGACCCTCACAGAAAACAGGATCGCATCATGATCCCCTTAAACACTCGGTCCCATTATTCCTTCATGTGGGGCACAGCCTCAGTAAAAGCGCTCTGCAAACAGGCAAAGGCCCTGGGCTATGAGAAACTTGCCCTCACCGACACGGATAATCTGTGCGGGCTCTGGCCATTTATCCGGGCCTGCCGCCGGGAAGGCCTGACCCCGATTATTGGGGCCGAAGTGACAGACCCCAACACCTCCCACCGGGCGATCTGCCTGGTAAAAGATGGCACCGGCTACAGCAACCTCACCCGATTGATCACCCGACGTCACAGGGATACGGATTTTTCCCTTAAAACCGTTCTGCCACAGTTTTCAGGCGGACTGATTGTCCTGACCCGGAACCCTGACCTTCTCCCCTTCTGGAAAGGCGACAACGTGGATCTCGCCGTTAACCTGGCCCGTCATCCGTTGTCTCAAACCCATCCCCTGGTTGACGCCGCCAAAAAGCTCAACATTCCCTTGGTGGCCACGCCCGGCAGTTTTTTTCTCAACCGGAGCGATGCAGGCATCCATCGTATGCTGAGAGCCATTGACCTCAACACCTGTGAGAGCCGCCTCACGCAGTCGGATGCTGCCCCGGACACGGCTTTCCTGGAATCCCCGGCCGTGTACCGGGAAAGGTTTGCTATCCTTCCTGAAGCCATAAAAAACACCTATGCCATGGCGGAAAAGCTTTCCTTTACCGGGCCAAATTTCGGGACGGTCATGCCACCCTTAAAGGAAAAGACAGACCTTACCGCAGACCAGCTCCTGTATGAAAAAACCCTCCGGGGTGCAAGGCTTAGGTATGGAGAAAATTTATCCAGCCCTGTTCTCCAGCGCATCGATTATGAACTATCCATTATCCGCCAGAAAAATTTCTGCGAATATTTTCTCGTTGTCGAAAGTATTGTCAAAAAAGCCTCCCGCATCTGCGGCCGGGGCTCCGGGGCCGCATCCATCGTGGCTTACTGCCTTGGCATCACCAATGTCTGCCCCATGAAATACAATCTCTATTTTGAACGGTTCCTGAATCTTGAGAGAACCGACCCGCCGGACATTGACATTGATTTTGCCTGGGATGAGCGGGATGATATTTTAAATTATGTGCTGAAGGAATTCAAAGGCCATGCTGCCATGGTGGCAAGCCACATCCTGTTCCAGCCCAGGATGGCGGTCCGGGAGGTGGCCAAGGTCTTTGGACTTCCGGACGCGGAAATCGGCAAAATTTCCAAGCGCCTTCCCTGGTTCTGGAAGCTCAATGAAGCAGCGCAAGACCTCCTTAACCGGATCAAAGAGCGGCCGGAATTCAGGTTCATGGATTTTCCAGAACCCTGGCCCAGAATCATGATCTATGCCCAGGCCCTCATCGAAACTCCGAGATACCTTTCCGTGCATCCGGGCGGTATTGTCATTACACCAAACCCCATCGACACCTATGTGCCGGTGCAGACTGCTCCCAAGGGGGTGCCGCTCATCCAGTGGGAAAAGGACGGGGCAGAAGAAGCAGGTCTCGTCAAAATCGATCTTTTGGGCAACCGGAGCCTGGGCGTGATCCGGGATACCATTGCAAGCATAAAAACCTCATCCGGCAAATTTGACGATTTCACCCGCCTTGACCCTGAAGATGATATGGAAACCCAGGAAAATGTGGCCCAGGGCAATACCATGGGATGTTTTTATATTGAAAGCCCGGCCATGCGGCTTTTGCAGAAAAAAACCAAGGTCGGGGATTTTGAACATGTGGTGATCCATTCCTCAATTATCCGGCCGGCAGCCAATGAATTTATCCAGGAATATATCAAACGGCTTCATACCGGGGTATGGGAGCCCATCCACCCCATTCTGGAAGATGTATTGAACGAAACCTTCGGCATCATGGTGTACCAGGAAGACGTGTCAAAGGTGGCGGTGAAAATGGCCGGGTTCACCCATGCCGAGGGTGACGGCCTGAGAAAAATCATATCAAAAAAGGACAAGGAGCTGGAACTGGCCGATTTTTATACTCGGTTCAAAACCGGTGCCACAGCAAAAGGAGTATCAGGGGAAGATATTGAAAAAGTCTGGAACATGATCAACAGCTTTTCCGGATATTCCTTCTGCAAACCCCATTCCGCCTCCTATGCCAGGGTCTCTTTTCAGGCTGCCTATCTGAAAACCCATTATCCGGCAGAGTTCATGGCCGCAGTCATCAGCAACCAGGGCGGGTTTTATTCCACCTTTGCCTATGTGTCCGAAGCAAGACGCCTGGGCGTGACCGTCCTTTCCCCGGATGTAAACAAAAGTGATATCCCCTGGAAAGGGCATCAGCACGCCCTCAGGGTCGGGCTCATGGCCGTCAAAGACCTTTCTTCCAAAACCATGAAAGCAATTGTAGGGGAACAAAAAAAATGCCCATTTACTGATCCGGACGACTTTTTCAAGAGGGTCCTGCCCAGGGAAGATGAGATCCGGGCCCTCGTCCACAGCGGCAGCCTGGATTCCCTGGATGAAAAAGGCAGCCGGGCCGCCCTTTTGTGGGCCTTTGCCGCCCGGCAGAAACAGAAACAGAAACAGAAACATAGCATCAATCAGGAACCTTCTCTTTTTCAGGAACCTTCTTTTCTTGAACCCGGCAGCACGGGCAAAGCAGTTCCGGCCGCACCCGACCTGCCAAAGGAAAACCCCATGGATAAGCTGCGCCGGGAATTTTCCGTACTCGGATTTTTATGTGCTGTCCATCCCATTGTTCTGTATCAGGACATCATCCGGGATCACCATACTATCAAGGCATCCGACCTTTCAAAATTCACAGGCAGAACCGTCACCTTTGCCGGATGGCTCATCACCGGGAAGGTCGTGAAAACCAAACACGGGGACTCCATGAAATTTTTGACCTTTGAAGATGAGACCGGCATGGTTGAAACGGTTTTTTTTCCAAAACCCTATGCCCTTTTATGCCATATGCTGGACTATGGAAAACCCTATCTTCTTTATGGAAAACTTGACTCCAACTGGGGGGCCCTTACCCTGACCGTTGAAAAAACCCGATCCATTTCTTGTTTTCTACAAAATTGTTATTCCTGACAAATTCCTTTCCATGCATATATCTTCAAACAAAATATTCAGGAAATGATATTCAATCCGACCTTTTTATCACGTTTTTGTGTCTTGAAATTTCTAATAAAAATACAAATCTGAAATTTAAAAATATATTGCTGGAATATTTACATCATTTTAATTATGTCTGAAAATAATAATACAGTATTTTCAGATGGTTATAATAAAACTACGAAATTGCATCCGTCCGGCATGAGTTTTGCTAAAAGCTGAAGCAGATATAAACCTTTTAAATAGCAAAGGACTTTTACCATGCTGATTAAAAAAATACTTTTCCTGATTACCTGTATATTTTCAACCGCAGTCCCGGCACTTGCCGCAGACGGAACCATTGATACCGGGGATACAGCCTGGGTCACCATGTCGACGGCCCTTGTCATGATGATGACTCCGGCCGGTCTGGCCCTGTTCTATGGCGGCATGTCCCGGTATAAAAACATTTTGAATACCTTTGCCATGACCATGGTGGCTTACTGCCTGGCAAGCCTTGTCTGGGTAGGCTGGGGATATTCCCTGGCCTTTGGAGAAAGCCCGAGTCTTCTCATCGGAAACTTAAGTCACCTCTTCTTGAACGGTATTGATGTCCGGTCCATGACCGGGAGCATCCCCACCCTTGTTTTTGTAATGTTCCAGATGACCTTTGCCTGCATCAGCGTGGCCCTTATCCTCGGGGCAGTGGTGGATCGGATGAAATTTTCTTCCTGGATCGTATTCACCATCCTCTGGGTCACCTTTGTCTATGCTCCGGTCTGCAACTGGGCCTGGGGCGGGGGCTGGATGTCGAAAATGGGCGCCCTTGATTTTGCAGGCGGGAATGTGGTCCATATCAATGCCGGTATCAGCGGCCTTGTCCTGACCCTGATTCTTGGAAAACGGCAGGGATATGGAAAAGAACCCATGATCCCATCCAGTGTCGCCTTTACAGCTCTGGGCGCTGGACTTTTATGGTTCGGCTGGTTCGGGTTCAATGCCGGAAGTGCTTTGGCTGCAAACGGCATCGCTGCTTCCGCCTTTATGGTTACCAACACCGCCGCCGCCATCAGCGGTCTTGCCTGGCTTTTTGTAGAATGGAAATACAGCAAAAAACCCACCCTTCTCGGACTTGCATCCGGGACCATTGCCGGGCTTGTGGGCATTACCCCGGCTGCAGGATTTGTCACATTAACAGGGGCCCTGGCAATTGGGGCCATATCCGGTATCATCGGCTTTTTCGGAGTTGCAGTGATCAAACGCAAGATAGGATATGATGATTCTCTTGATGCCTTTGGTATCCATGGCCTGTGCGGCATGTGGGGAGCAATTGCCACCGGGCTTTTTGCTGCGCCTTCGGTGACCGAGGGCGCAGCAGGCCTGTTTTACGGGAATCCCGGACAGGTCTGGATTCAATTTTTATCCATCATCGGCACCATTGCCTTTAGCGCAACCGGCACCCTCATCCTTGTCTTTATAACCAAACTCATCACCAACGGCATCCGTGTCGAAAAAGACGACGAGCTTGCTGGTCTGGATAATGCCCTCCACGGTGAACGAGCCTTTGAAATAGAATAAAAAAAATCCAAAAATCCAGGGTTTTGCTTAACGCAAGGCCCTGGATTTTTTCTTGCCTTGACTTCTTCATTCCCCTTAGGATAAAAAAACTATTCGGACATATTTTATCAGGTATCTGTCTATTTAAAATGAAAGGTAAGAAGAAAACTGAATGATCGAAAGAGATTTTGACATATCATTTATTGCAGACCTTGCACTTCGTGAAAAACAGATTCAACAGAACTACCGTCCGATTATTGCTGTACATAAATGGTTTGCCCGTCGACCAGGAACCCTGTTTCGAGGCTTGCTTTTGTCTGAATTCTCTGGGAAACCACTTAAGGAAGCTTTTTATGAAGGGAACAATCTTTCAGGCCGACACATTGCTGATCCTTTTATGGGTGGCGGAACGCCATTAATAGAGGCAAATCGTGTGGGGTGTGATATTTCCGGATTTGACATCAATCCCATGTCCTATTGGATAGTCAAACAAGAAATCGAACACCTTGATCTTGATCTGTATTCTGAAAATGCACAGATATTGCGCTCTTATCTTGAGAAAGAAATAGGGCATCTTTATCGAACAGATTGCACATTTTGTGGTTCACCTACCGCCAAGGTAAAATACTTTCTTTGGGTGAAGGTAAGGCCCTGCAACAAATGCGGCAAGGAAATCGACCTCTTCCCCGGATACCTTCTATCTGCTGATTCCCGCCATCCTAAGAATGTTTTTGTGTGTCCAGGCTGCGGAGAGCTTTCTGAAACCAGTGATCGCAAAAACCCCGGCCTATGCCTCCACTGCCGTTCTGAACTGGCCACTGACGGACCTGCAAAGCGAAGCCGTTGCATATGTCCTGAATGCCGAACCGACAACCATTTCCATGATAACAAGTCTGGCATCCCCATACACCGTCTTTTTGCAATTGAATATCATTGTCCTCAATGCAAACCTTCTCATTTAGGCAGATTTTTCAAAAAAGCAGATAACAAGGATATCTCAAAATTTAAAGAGTCTTCAAACCTTTGGGCCAGGATGGTTCCAAAGTTTGTTCCTGACGCAAAGATTCCAAGTGGGGATGAAACAAATCGTTTACATAGATGGGGATATACCCGTTACCGGGAAATGTTCAACGACCGGCAACTTCTGGGGTTGGAGCTTTCTGCCCGAATTATTGCCGATATCCCGGATGATAGGATTCGCAATGCACTGGCAACAAATTTTTCTGATTTGCTGCGTTATCAGAATATGCTTTCCCGCTATGACACAAAAGCTTTAAAATCCCTTGATATTTTCTCAATTCATGGATTTCCGGTTGGATTAGTTCAATGTGAATCAAACTTCCTCGGGATCATGAATTCGGGCCGGGCAATGTGTGTCGGTAGCGGCGGATGGGCTAATATCATCGAAAAGTTCAAGAAGGCAAAATCATATTGTTATTTACCCTTTGAAGTCAAACACAAGGGACGAATAAAAACAACAATCCCTATCACAGGTGAATGGATTGGAGATCGATTTAACGGTAAAACCTCCAAGCTTGATCGAGTTGTTAATATCTCGTGTCAAGACGCTGCATCTTCTGAGCTTCCTGATGCTTCTCTGGACGCTGTCTTTACTGACCCACCCTATTTTGGTAATGTCCAATATGCAGAACTCATGGATTTTTGTTATGTCTGGTTGAAAAAGTTGATTGGACTAAATTCCAGTGCATTCAAAGGAGATTCAACACGCAACCCGGATGAATTAACCATCAATGTGGATATGGGACGGGGCCTGGATCATTTTACGGAAGGGATTTCTACGGTATATCAAAAAATGTCGCGAGCATTAAAACCCGGCTGCCCCCTGGTGTTCACTTACCATCACAATAGTATAGAAGCATATTACCCTATAGCAGTGGGTATACTTGATGCCGGGCTAACCTGTTCAGCATCACTTCCTTGCCCTGGTGAAATGGGGGCATCCATTCATATCAATGGGACCGGTTCATCGATAATCGATACTGTTTTTGTCTGCAGGGCAACAGGTGTAATGCAGAGAAAGTGGATAGTGAATACGCCACAAGAACTTGCCTGCATCGTGGAAAATGATTTAAATTGTCTTCGAGCCGGAAATGTCAATCCTACTCGTGGAGACATCAGATGTATTATCCATGGGCACTTGATCCGTTTAGCGATATGGTTTTTACGGTTAAGCTGGAACAAAAACAAACCGACAAAATCACGCATAGCCGAAATTGCCGATTGGATAAAGTGTTTTGGCGAATGGACCGTTATCGAAAACCACATGAAATATGATAAAAGAGAAGAGATAAATGATATGTCATCGCTATCAGTGCATGAGAGTGATGCAAAATATGGAGACGATTATGCCGACGTTCCCTTTTGAAGCCACCCTGGATGAAATTCTCAGAGATCCTGGAACTTATATCGACTCAATTTTTTCATGCCTGGAATCGGAATTTCTTGTGATGCCGAAAGGAGCAGGTTTCGTTGAATACCCTGTTTTCGAACGTGGTTATGAAGCACTAAAAGCAGCTACTGAAGGATTTTCTAAACTTGACCCTGATAAAGTATACTCTTTAACAATTTCTGAGCCGATTTCAATCGTGGTTTTGCGATCCATGCTTGGATTCACACCTCCGGAATGGGGTTATATCACTGAGCAAAGAACGGGAGTTCAGGTTACACAAGGTTTTATACGCTCTCTGGATCGGAAAGTGAGAATGACTCCTGAAACAAAACTCAATACCAATGGAGTGATGAAGGAACGACTTAAAGCTTTAATTAAAACCGCATGTCAATTGCTTTCATCTGGTGTCCCTGAAGTAGACATTAAACAATTACACCGTTTGAACAAAGCGGATACAAAACAAGGCTTAGACAGTATTAAGAACCTTTCCAGGATAGGCGTTCCTTATGCAATGCTGTTATACGAAAGATTTCTTGGACGACCGTTTGCCGGACACCGTGATTCAGTGAGTGAAATCATAGGAGATAGCCTGGAATCAGCAATTGAGGACGTACTCACCCAATCCGCCATCAGCTTTCGAAAAACCAAACGAGCGGAACGAATCGAGGGTTTTGACCAAACTCCGGATTTCATAATACCCAGTGAATTCAATCCACAAATTATTATAGAGGCAAAAATCACCGAGGATGATGGTACTGCCCGTGATAAGGTCACACGCATTCAGCATCTTGGGGAGTTGAGTCTTGCCGGGCGCACCATAGCTAACCCGAAATATGAAGTAATAGCATGTATTGGTGGACGAGGTTTCGGGGTCCGTAGAGAGGATATGAAAAAAATGATCATTGCAACAAGGGGCAAAATATTTACAGCCAAGACCCTAAATTACCTTATTGAGTGTACCCGCTTGAAAGAATTTAAGGCAAAGCGGTAATCAAAAGATAAGATACTTGATGCACCGATGTTCCTGACTGAACAGAGAAAACACCATTGATAAAGCAATTTCAATATTAGAAAGGATTATATCATGAAACAGATGATCGCACACTGCGGCCTTGTATGTTCAAGCTGTCCTACATTCCTGGCTACCCAAAATAATGATGATGCAGCCAGAGAAAAGACCGCGGCACTTTATTCAGAAAAATTCGGGTTGAACCTTAAACCCAATGAAATCAACTGTGACGGATGTCTCTCAGCAGGGAGCAAGCTTATCGGATATTGCCAATCCTGTGAAATCAGAAAATGCGCCATGCTAAAAGCCGTTCATAATTGCGCAGGTTGTGATGAACAGCCCTGTGAAAAACTGATCAAATTCCATGAATTCTCTCCAGATGCAAAAAAGAGCTTTGCTGCTTTGGTAGGAAAGTTGAGAGAGATATGACACATGAATTTTCAATGGATATTACGGCTGCAGTGGATATCTTCAACACCTGGCCGTCTGGCCTGAGCATAGAAACAAATGCAGGGGCACTGGTCAGGAACTAATAATTTATGGATAAGGATATCGGGATGGAAAAAAAAACTGTTAATTTTCTTCGGGGGGTTCCGGCCCGGGAAGCTTTGGAAAAGATCATGCCTCATGTTTCAAAAGGGTATGAAACCGCCGTGCTCAAATATGGGGCGGACGTGCTTCAATATGGGCATTTTACCGGGTTTAAACCTTTAAGGGACATCATCGGCAGCCTCCATGGCGTGGATTCAAACCGGGTGGTGGCCGGCAACGGCGGGCTTGAAGTCATTTCCCTGTTTTTTAAATCCCTTCCCAGAGAAAGCCTGATCCTGGTGGAAGAGACTTCCTATGACCGGGTCCTTCTTGATGCCATGCGCTATGGGCACAAGCTTGCCGGTGTTCCGTTGACTCTTGATGGTGTTGACCTGGACCGATTTGAAGAAACAGTTAAAAAGATGAGGCCAACGGCTTTTTACGGGATTCCGTTTCACCAGAACCCCACCGGGATTACCTATACAAGGGACAATCGAAAGGCAGTGGAACAGATCTGCCGGGAAAACGATATGTTCTGTATCTGGGATATTTGCTACCAGAGCCTTCGCTATGATGGAAAGGCCAATGACACAGTGGAGATTTCAGATTGGGGGCCAATGGTTGCAAGCTCTTTTACCAAGACCATCACTCCCGGAACCAAATGCGGTTATATCATTGTTCCCCAAAGCTATATGAATCATTTCACACAGGTCATCGCCAATACAAGGATCAACCCAAACCTGCCCACCCAGGGCTTTATTGCGGATTTTATCCGGTCCGGGCAGTATGATGAATATCTCAATTATCTTATCGGCCTTTACCGGCCAAGAATGGACGCATTGAACCATGCGGTCAAGGCCCATTTTCCCGGCGCCTTTTTCAGTGCCGTGACCGGGGGCTTTTTTGCCGTGCTGACCTTTCCTAATATTTCAAAGGAGCAAGAAACCGCCTTTATTGAATCTGCCCTGAAAAACGGGGTCAGCATAGCCTCGGCCTGGGATGCGGTGGCCCCGGACCTTAAGGGTGATATGCAGAAAAAAGGGCTTTTCATCCGCCTGACCTTTCCGGCCTTAGATCCTGAAAGTATTGGATATGGAATTTTAAAGCTGAAGGAAACGGCTGAATTGTTTAAATTATAATTAACGGAGACTAACATGAAAAAATTCTTAACACTTTTAGTACTGTCGGTTATCGCTCTTTCTTCAATCTGTTTTGCCGAGGAAGATCTGAAGGGGTCAAAGGATCATCCCCTGCTTTCAAGAATCCCGAACTATTATGTGGACAATCAGGCTGTTAAAGATTTTGACAGCTATACCTCTCCATATCTGGAAAAAGACAATGTCTGGGAAGGAAAAGCGACCCGAACGGGCTATAACGTTAAAACAGGAACAAAAGAATTAAGCTTTATCCAGATCGTCAGAAATTATGAAAACGCCGTCAAAAAGCTCGGCGGAAAGACGTTGTATTCCGATGGCAGAGTTTTAAATGCTAAAATCGAGAATAATAAAGGCGTTACCTATGTCAGTGTAGAAGTCTTTAATGAAGGCACACAATATTCGCTGCTCATTATAGAAAACAAACCCATGGAAGATGAAGTTATAACCGATGCCGCAGCCCTGAATAAAGGAATTTCAGAAACCGGAAAAATTGCTGTTTACGGTATTTATTTTGACAGCGGAAAATCTGAAATCAAACCTGAATCCAAACCCGCCATGGATGAAATTGTAAAAATGCTAAAGCAGAATGCAAAGCTTAAGCTTTTTGTTATCGGTCACACAGATATGGATGGTTCATTGGAATTGAATCTGAAATTGTCAACTGATCGTTCTGCCGCAGTGGTCAAGGCTTTAATTGAGAATGGGATTCCGTCGGCAAGATTAAAATCCGCTGGAGTCGGTCCTTATTGCCCTGTTGAAACGAATCGTGCCGAGGAAGGCAAAGCAAAAAACCGCAGGGTTGAGTTGGTTGAAATGTTGTAAAGAGCAATTCCATACCAAGGAATGAATCATTCCTTGGTTTTCTTTTCTTTCAGCTCAATATACCAGTCATCTTTTCCATAGATTTCATCCATGCAGTGAGGACAGAGGCTGTGGCTGAACAAGGCGGTGGAATGACGCTCAAAATAGCTTTCCAACTGGTTCCAATACCCTTTGTCATCCCTGATTTTTTTACAGCTTGAACAGATGGGGATTAAACCGCCAAGGGTTTTTACATCCTTGAGGGCATTGTTGAGTTTTTTAATAAGTTCTTCTCTTTCAAATTCCGCTTCTTTCCGTTCGGTCACATCCTTATGGATTCCCGTGCGCCGGATCGGGTTCCCGTTTTCATCCCATTCCGAAACCCTGCCGCGGGCATGAATCCATCTGTATTTTCCGTCTTTTGTCCGTAAACGGAATTCAATGGACCAGCCTTTTTTCTTACGGATCTGCTCATCCACAAAAGCAACGGCTTTTTCCCTGTCTTCCGGATGCAGCAGGCTTTTCCAGGTTTCACGGCTGGCCGGTATTTCATAGGGATCATACCCCAGCATGGTATAATACCGGGGGCTGAAATAGACTTCATTTCTTTTCAGATCAAAATCGAAAACACCGTCATTGACTGCATCAATGGCGAGCCGAAGCCTTTCTTCCGAAGCTTTTATCCGGGAAAGCTCGTTTTTCAATTCCTGAATATGAAATTCAAGTTCTTCATATGTGGGTTTTGGATCCATACTCTTTTTCCAGAATTATCGGTTTATTGTTTTATTTAAACGTGTGAAGAATTGCCCCGGAAACAGAATCCACAGAGGATACGCCGGTTAATACCATGGCCTGTTCAAGTTCTGTCCTGATCTTATCAATATAATGTTCCACTCCGTTCTGAAGACCGCCCACGGCAGCTACACTGAAGGGACGTCCGATCATGACGGCATCTGCGCCCAGCGCCAGAAGTTTTAATACATCCCCGCCGGTTCTGACCCCGCCGTCGGCAAGGATGGTGATCTTGCCTTTGACTGCGGCGCTGATTTCCGGCAGCACATCGGCCGCACCCGGCGTGCCGTCCAGAACCCGGCCGCCGTGATTGGACACCACAATGGCATCGGCACCGGCATCCACGGCCAGTTTTGCATCCGCCACCGTCATCACGCCTTTTAAAATAAATTTTAGAGCCGCCTGTTTGATGATTTGTGCCAGCTTTTCAACGGTTTTGGGTGTGACCGGTCTTCCCATTTTCTTTAAAGTAATGAGCCCTGCCGCATCAATATCCATGCCCATGATACCGGCCTTGCTCTGCTTTACTTTTTCTATTTTTTCAAACAATTCCTTATCAGCCCAGGGTTTGATAAACGGAATCCCGTGGCCGTCTGCCTCTTTGATGACATTCAAGCCGGTCCCATGGATAAAATCCGGGACCCCGTCTCCTGTGCATCCGATAATCCCTTTTTCCCTGCATCCGAAAATAATGGCCCGGATATACTCTTCCTCGGAAATGGCGCCGCCCATATTAAAGGACACACCGCCGATGGGAGAGGCAATCACCGGCATGGAAAGCGTTTTTCCAAGAATGGAAACCGAGGTAACCGGTTCAACCACGTCATGGATCAGCCGCATGTTGAACCGTATCTCTTTTAAGGCGCTGACATTGGCCTTGAATGAAGATGCGGTGCCAAGACCCCCCATGCCGGGAACTTCACCGGCACAGGCATAGCCGTCACATTCTTTACAGACCCGGCAATAGCCTTTCATTAATTTTCTTGCAGTCTCGTATATTTCTTTCATGGCTTTATTTCCCTTTTTTCATCAAACCTGGATATTAAATGGAATCGGCGATTTCCTCGGCTTCGCTGATGCAATACATCAGATGTCTTGGCGATTTTGCATCACCGATAAGATGGAATTTTGCGCTGGTCTTTTTTTCAAGATCCTTTGCATCCCTTATCGAACTCTGCTTTTCAGAGATTACCACAGCATCAAACCCGGTCAGGGTGATCTCTTCCCCATGGGCCTTGAACACGGCACCATCATCGGTGAACTGCCGGATAGACACATTTTTATACAGAACGACCTTTTCTTTTTTAAGCCGTTCTCTCAAATAATACCGGTCATTGCTGGACATTTCCTCGGCAAAGCTTTTTTTCCGGTTCAGCACCACCACCTTTTTCCACTGGTCTGCCAGGAAATCCGCCGTGATGAGCCCGGTCATGCCGCCGCCAAGGACAATGACGTTTTTGCCGAACTCTTCTTTTCCGCCCATCACATCCACATTGGTGACTAGATTCATTTTTGTCTGGAAAAGCCCTTTGATCACGGGCATATCCGGCATTGACCCGGTGGCAAGAATCACATGATCCGGTTGCATTTCATCCAACAGAGCAAGAGATAGTTCCGTGCTATATCGGATTTCAACCCCTAGGCCATCCAGTTCTTTTCTAAAGAAATTCAGAATATCATTGAGTTCTCCGCGGCCCGGTGCTTTGGCAGCCAGGGACAAGAGCCCGCCGGAAGCCTCTTTTTTTTCGCAGACCACTATTTTATGGCCTTTGAGGGCAAACTGTCTGGCTGCTGCAAGCCCGGCAGGGCCTGCGCCTGCAATGAGAATCGTCTGGAGCCGGGATGGCTTTTTCTCATCTCTCAGCTTATATTCTCTTCCCACGCCCGGGTTCACCACACAGGACCCCGGCTCCTTTGCCAGTACGGCGTGGATGCACCCAAGACAGCACCCGATGCAGGGACGGATCTTGTCAAAGTCTCCTTTCCTTGCTTTTTCAGGATAATAGGGGTCGGCCAGAAAAGAGCGGCCAAAGGCCACCATATCAGCCTTGCCATCTTGGATGATGGATTCGGCATGGTCAGGATATTTGATGCGACCCACGGTAATCACGGGAATATTCACATGTTTCTTAACTTCTTCTGCCAGGTGAACAAAACACCCGTGGGGGGTATACATGGACGGGATGGTCAGTTCCGTGGACCCGTAGACCCCGCCCGACACATGGAGATAAGCAATGCCGGCTTTTTCTATCAGGGGCGCAAGCCTCACCGTGTCTTTGAGTTCCCAGCCGTTTTCAATATAATCGTTCCCATTGATACGGATGCCGACGGGAAATTCTTTTCCGGTTTTAGCCTGGATATTTTCGATTATTTCAAATAAAAATCTGGACCGGTTTTCAAAGGACCCGCCATAAACATCCGTCCGGATATTGGAATTGGGTGCCAGAAACTGGTTGATGAGATATCCGTGGGCACCGTGCAGCTCAACAAAATCAAAGCCGGATTCCTGGCATCGCCTGGCTGAATCCCCGAAACAGGAGACCAGTTCTTTTATTTCAGGGATTTCAAGGGCCCGGACTTCTCCTTTTACCACGGCAGGGGCCGGGATGGCCGAGGGGGCCACTTTTTTGGGCAGATAGGACTGGCGGCCGCCATGCATGAGCTGGACCCCGAACAGGACATCATATTTTTTGACCCGTTGAACCATGTCTTTCAAGGCCGGGATGCAATCATCCGTATACATCTGGGGGAGATCCGGCAGTTCCTGGCCGCCGGGATGGACACTTCCTCCGCCCACCAGCATCATGCCCACGCCGCCTTTTGCCCGTTCCACAAAATATTCCACAAGCTGGTCCGTGACGCAGCAGTTTTCATCCACACCGAAATTGATGCTCATGGCAGACATGAGAAGCCGGTTTTTCGAGGTCAGATTTCCGATCCGTATGGGGGTGAAAAGAGGTGATGGCATTCGATGGCATTCCTTTTGGATATTCGGTTAATTCATCAGCAATCCTTACTATAATCGAATTATTCATGCTGCCACAAGTTTTTTTATAAAAATAAGAAGTTTTTTACCCCTTATTTCCCGGAAAGGTCATCCAGAATTGCTTTGATGAATTCTTCAAATTCCAACACGGCTTTTTTATCCCGGATAAGGGAACGGCCTGTGACTGTCTTGAAAAATTTTGAGCAAACCGTTTTTTGACCGGACGTAAACTCTGTGGAAAACCCTTTTTTGAGCCGGGTCTTTTTTTCTTTTCCTTCGGCCATGTCTCTTCTGCCATGGGGCCGGTTAATGATATGGGAATAATATATCAGGGCCCGGTCCATCAGGATATATAGAAACTGGAGATTTTTATTGGGTCCGAGCAAAAGTCTGTCTCCGCCCAGGCGGATGCCGTGGGGTTTATTTTTCGTCATCTTTTTCCCGCCAAACAGAGCTGACCCTGCGCCTAGAATACCTCCCATGGCGGTAAAAATCCCAAACGTATGGCCCAATGCGGCCGTATCAATCATGGCTCCGACAGTTCCGCCGAAAATGGCCCCTGCTGCTGCAAGCTGCTCCGTTGTCAGGCCCAGAAGCTTCCAGGTCTGTTGTGAAAACAGATCATGGTTGAGAATGGAATAGTCGGGCAGGTGGTATTCAAACAGGTTGTGTTTGAACAGGGACCTGATTTTTTTGAACATAAGGCCTTCAAATTCCTTAATTTGGACCTGGTATTTTTCATTGAGCTGTTCTTTCATCGCGTTAAGGTCGGAATCTTCTGTGACAGGTTCGGAAATGGAAAAAGAAAGAATCAGCTCAATGGCCCGGCAGATGGCGCTGCAGGCCAGAAGGTTTCTTTTCCGGCGATCCCTTTGAAAGGCCGTGATGACGTCGGAAAGGCTTTGTTCCCATTCCTGATCAATGGCTTTCAGGCTTTCCAGCATTTTAATACGTTCCATGAAATTGGCGGTGTTGGAATTGAAGATGCGGATGGAATTAAAATGCCTTCGAAATTCGTTTTTCCAGTCCAAAGTATAATCTTTTTCATCGGTCTTGGAATTGATCATGGCCATCCTGGGACGGCCGGTCAGTCTTAAAATTTCCATTTCCGCCAGATCATCATCACGGACCGGCCGGGACCCGTCCACCACATAAATAATTCCAGCACCGTTGGCCACTGGTTTTAAGAGTTCACATTCGTCGATATAAAACGGGTCATTTTTAAAAGTTTCTATAAAGGTTTCCACAATGTGTTCCGGATTCCCCTCAAATTTCCTGAACCAGGCAAGGGCCTGCTTTGGGACCTGGAACCCAGGCGTATCAACAAACCGGATGATATCTTTCCCGTCAATTCTGACAGTATATGGGGTTGATTCAATGGTTTCCCCGGGGACCCGGCTGACCCTGATCCCATCATCCTCGGTCAGGGTGGAAACCACGGAGGATTTGCCTTCATTGGGGTGGCCCAGTATGGCAAATTCAGGAACCGGCAGGGATGGGGGGAAATTTTCCATTTACAGCAGCCTCATCACTTTGATGGCCGGGTCTTCAAGCTTGAACACAGCCTTTTTCCAGATTTCAAAATTGACATCTGTTTCATCCACACAAAGATTTTCCTGCCCGGCATCTTTGGTGAGCAATATCCATAACAGCATTTTTTCAGGCATCACGGATTTCAACTGTCGGATATAATACAGAAGGCCCCTGATGGGCGGCTGCCAGACTTCATGGACAAGAACAACCTGATCTGCATCACTGTTTTTTATCCTGTTGAAGATATCGCCATCCTGTTCCGGGTCTAAGCCGACCCCGATCATTTCCTTGACATCAAAAAACAGGCGGGTATGAATATAGTGGATAATCTTTTCCCTTGCCACATCTGAATAGACCGTCTGCGGGACCAGGACCAGGGCTTTTGAGGTGTCACTATCCAGACCTTTTATCCGGATCAGCAACTGCCTGAAAATCGGAAGATCTATATTAAACCGCCCAAGGACACGGTTCTGCGAAAGGATACCGGCAACCATTAAAAGCCCCCTGGGGATCACGGCATAAAAAAGGAGGCCCAGGCAGAGAAGCGGCCACCAGGAAACAAGGTCCCGGGTTGCGAGAACCGAAATTCCGTCCTTCAGGATGATCCTTGACCCTTCAATCTGGGAAAGGCTCGGATGGGCCAGGGTTCCCGGTAGAAACCAGGACCAGGGAAGGGCCATCCAGGAAACAAGGTCATGGATGGTTTCACTGGTGGTCATGAGGGTGGATTGCCACCCGAATGCCATGTCGCTGATGATGATTCTGAAAAAAGTCCCGCCAAGAGCACCCGTTGCAAAACAAAAGGCAAAGACCGAAGTCAGGGTAAAAAACGGCCAGAAAAAAAGAATCTGATATTCCCGGTTTTTCATCCGCATAAAGGCTGAGGTATATTCCAGAGTATCGAGGCCTTTTTTAAACCGGGGCCGGTCTGTTTTTTTTATTAATCCCGGCAGGACATTAAAAAAAAGAGCCGATAAAAACGTATGAACCATGGAGTTTCGGAATCCGCTTTTCTTTGACCTTATCTTCAATTGCCTGAGGAAAAGGAAAAAGACCGTGATGAAGATCAGGACAACCTGAAGGACAATGAACAGAAATATAAAAAGCGCAACATTGACGGGCCTTGTGCCGTGGTAGGCAAGAAATGACCAGGCAAGCGTCAGGCCTGAAAAACTGCCGGAAAAAATCAAGGCATATACCATAAAAGTATAAAGTGAAGAAAAAACAGCTCCCGGCAGAAGAATCAATCCTTTTTTTTCATTTTCCCTGAAAACCTCCTGCCTTCTTGCCTCAAGCCAGGACAATAAAAGTGCCTCATCGGTCCGGCAGGATTGCCTGCAAAGCCTGTAGATCTTTTTGTCCTTATCCTCCCGTAACCGGATATCTGCCTCAGACTCCAGAGCATCATCCCGGCTCACAAGATAATCCAGATCAATGATATCTTTTAATTTGAAGGTCATGATTTGTGTTTAACAGATCAGAGTTTGATATCCGGGCGCCGGATTTTTCTGTAATAGCCGTCTGCCTGGTAAATCGGCGCCAGGGGGTTATGACCCGTTACCCGGTCTTTCACAGCCAGAACCGTTGTCGGAGTATCCGTGGATTGCAGAAACAGGGAGTCATGTCCCACACATAAGCCCAGAAGAATGTTAAAATCCACCTTTTCATGGTTCAGGGCCCTTGCCTGGAAAATAGGGTTGCACATGGCTTCATCCGTGCCCTTAAAAATTTTTTCATCTTCTGAGATACCGATGATATCCTTGGATGTGTTCCCTGCCTTGCAGCAGATGGAAACCACTTCAAACCCGTATCCTTTTAAAATTTCTTCAACCGTTTTTGCTTCCTTGGAAAGCCCCAGACAAAAGGCCAGGCCAAGGCGTTTATATCCCATTTTCAATGCAAATTCACAGGTTTCAACGATCCTTGTCTTGCAGGGTTGCATGACATAGGGCTGCTGATCCCGGTTGGCATAGCATTCGGCTTCCTGCAGGGATGCATTGTGGGCAAAGGCTTTCACATCTTCGGGCGCATAGGCCTTATTGGCCTCGGCAAGCACTTTTTTCAGGGTCAATGTGGGACATCCCTTGTGACCCTTGCCCTTGTGCGAAAAACAAATCTTCTCAGGGTTCTCCAAATCGCAGGATGCGCAGGAAGGAGATGTTTTCTTATCCGTCATTTTTTTCTCCAGAAATTAAGTCGGTAAATGATCCGTATATTTTTCAACCATCTTTTTCAGGGCTTCATAGGGCTGGGAGCCCACGATTTTGTCGAGACCCATTCTAAATGTCGGAACAGCCGTGATTCCCGCCCTTTGTGAAAGCTCCCAGTCAGAATCAACGGCATCTGAGAATATTCGTTTATCAATGACGACTTTGCCTTCTTCAGGGTCAAGCCCGGATCTTTTGATGAGATCCAGCAGAACCTCTTTTTGTGCGATATTCCTGCCATCGGCAAAATAAGCAATAAACGCTTCCATATGAAATTTGTGGCCAAGACCTTTTGTTTCAGCCCACAAACCGATTTCCTGGGCAAGGCGGCTGTTATAGGTCATTTTCCTGTCCCCCAGAGACAGTCCAAAGCTGGCGGCCGTGGCTTTCAACTGCATCATCATTTTATCCACATCAACCGGTATGCCTTTTAATTTAAACAGCTCTTCCAGGGACAGGCCCTGCAGAGGCGTGTCCGGATGCAGGGGAAACGCCCGCCATTTGATCTGAATCTCATATTCTTGTTTCAGTTTTTCAATACTCCCGGTAATGAAATAGCACCAGGGTCAGACATAGTCTGAAAATATTTCAAGCACAGGGGATGGTTCCATCATTTTCCTCCTCTGGATATGCAATATCCAATTTTAATATTCAAACAACACGCTTATCAGAGCTTACCACAAATCACCATCAATGAAGATACCTGAATTAAAATTTATCAATTTACTTTGTGGATAAAATTTTCTATTTTACTGATTCCAAAATTTAAAACAAAAGGAACCCATGCTGATTGCCTTTTTAAAAGGGTTTGGAGCCGGAAGCGGCCTTATTATTGCCATTGGCGCCCAGAATGCATTTGTCTTAAGCCAGGGGATCAAAAAAAACCATTATATCTTGATCCCCTTGACCTGCGCTGTTTGTGACGCTCTTCTCATCACCCTGGGGGTCACGGGCATGGGTGTTTTCCTGGCTTCCAGCCGGACCCTCTCCCTGATTGCCGGTATTGGCGGGGCGGCTTTCCTTTTTTTATATGGAATCCGATCATTTAAATCCGCCCTTGCCGGCGGCAGCCTTTCCTCGGATGGGATGGCCGGCTCCTCTTTTAAAACAGCGCTTCTGACAACCCTGGCCGTAACATTGCTCAATCCCCATGTGTATCTTGACACCGTTGTTCTTCTGGGCAGCCTCTCCAGCCAGTTTAAACCTCCGGGTCATCTCTATTTCGGCGCAGGCGCCGTCATGGCATCTTTTCTCTGGTTTTTTGTTTTAGGCCTTGGTGGAAGGTTATCGGCACCGCTCTTTGCAAAGGAATCCTCCTGGAAGGTGTTGAATTTTCTTGTGGGAATAACCATGTGGGCCATTGCGCTTTCCGTGTTAAAGGGATTGTTCCTTATTTAGAGATTCTGCCAAAAGAGGCTTGATCGATTTGCAGTTTTTTTTAAAAGAAGGGATTTTTTACCTATTGTAATTTAGATGCAGATCAGATAAACAGTGTTTGGATTAATTTGATCTGAATCCTATACAAAAATCCGGAAACACATTAAAAATTTTCAGGCGATTTAAGACTGATGATACAGAAACTTCTGATAGTTGACGATGAGCCCCTTCTGACAAAATCCTTTAAAACTCTTTTTGAAGCAAGGGGGGTCTCTGTTGAGACTGCTTCCAACGGGCCCGATGCCATTGCACGCTTCATGGACAGCCCTTTTAAAACAGTCCTTTCCGATATCCAGATGGAGGAAATGGACGGGATTCAGCTCATGCATGCCTTAAGGGAGATTGATCCCTTTGTTCAGATTGTCTTTCTCACAGGATATGCTTCCGTTGAAAATGCAGCCGATGCCTTAAAACAGAGAAATGCCTTTGATTATCTGAAAAAACCGGTTCAAAATTTTAATACCCTCTATGAAACCCTTGAAAAGGCACAGGATCGGTATGATGAGTTGAAAAACAGAATCGACCGGGAAAAGGAGAATGAGAAAAACTTTGCTGTTTTCAGGAGTATTTTTGACAGCATGGAAGCCATAGTCTATGTCTCGGACATTAAAACCCATGAGCTTATTTATACCAATAAAAAATTCATGGAAGAGTTTGGATATGATGACAAGCAGCGCCTGGAAGAGAAAAAATGCTGGCAGGTGATGCAAAAAGGCCAGACAGGCCCCTGTCCCTTCTGCACGAATAAACGGCTTGTCCTGGCCGATGGAAGTCCGGGCCAACCCTATGAATGGGAATTTTGCAACACCCGGAACCACCGGTGGTACAGCATTGTGGACAAGGCCATTGAATGGTACGACAAACGAATTGTCAGGCTTGAGACAGCCTTTGATATTACGGAAAAAAAAGAACATGAAAAGCTTTACCGGCAATTTGAAAAAGCCATTGAAACCTCCCGAAAACTTGAAAGCATCGGAACCCTTGCCGGCGGTGTGGCCCATGATTTCAACAATACCCTTTCCACCATTATCGGCAATATCAACCTTGCCCAGCTCGGCAGCCTTGACAGTGAGACGCAGAAATTTCTACAAAAAGCGGAAGAAGGCATTATGCAGGCCAAAAAAATTTCCTCAAAGCTGATCACCTTTGCAAAGGGCGGGGGCCCCCACAAAACCCGAACCGATATTGTTGAGCTGGTTAGAAAAATTCTTCAGATGAGGCTGTGCCCAAAAAATATCATTTACGCATTTGATTGCGACAGGATTCCAGGCAATTTTTTTGCAGATCAGGAACAGCTTAAAACCGCCATCGGCAATATTATTCAAAATTCCATGGATTCAATGACAAAAACCGGCCGGATGGGTGTTTCCATTCGATACAGGGAAGAAGCACTGAAACCCCCCTGTATTTCCATATCCATTTCAGATACCGGGTCCGGCATTTCCAGGGAACACCTGGACATGATTTTTAATCCCTATTTTACCACCAAACCCATGGGTACCCAGAAAAGCACAGGGCTCGGCCTGAGTATCGCATGGTCTGTTATTGCCAGGCACGGGGGGAATATTCAGGTCGAATCCGTAAAAGATCAGGGAACAACGGTCCACATCCTTTTACCCTTCTTTAATAATGATGCCTTTGAAACAGGGACTGAGAAGACAGACGGCCAAAAGGTTGAGATGACTCCTTTTTCCGGAACCCTGAAACAGGTTATGGTTGTGGATGACGACGAACTGACCCTGGATGTCGTTTCCCGGCTGTTAAAACGCCTGGGATATGAGGTGGCGACGGCTTCAACAGGATCACAGGCCATTGAAATATGCAGGGCAGCAAGGGATAATGGCAAAAATATCGATGTTGCACTCCTTGATTATGATATCACAGGCGGTATTAACGGGTTTCAAATCCTGGAACAGCTTAAGAAAATCGATCCCCGGATAATAGGGATTCTTATGACCGGTCATACAGACCACAGTGAAGTTAAACAATACCGGCAGCAGGGATTTTCCGCTCTGCTTGAAAAACCGTTTTCCATGAACCAGTTAAAAGATAAATTGGACAGCCTTTAAAAATCTTTTTTTCATATAAGGCATTCCCCGTCCTGAACCCTGATGGTTCTATCTGCATAAGCTTCCATATCAGGGTTGTGGGTCACTACAATCACGGTGTGCCCATCCTTGTTCAATGATTTTAAAAGTGCCATGATATCCCCGGCTGTTTTTGAATCCAGGTTCCCCGTGGGTTCGTCGGCCAGGATAAGGGGAGGCTTGTTCACGATAGCCCTGGCAATGGCCACCCGTTCCTGCTCCCCACCGGATAATTGATCCGGCAGCCGATGGATCTTGGCCGTCAGGCCCACCCGATCAATGACATCCTGAGCCATCCTGTCCTGGATGTTATTTTTTTTGCCGGTTACCGCCATGGGAAGTTTGACGTTTTCCAGAACGGTCAGATAGGGAATCAGTTGAAAAGACTGGAAAATAAACCCGATATACTCGCTTCGAAAATCAGCACGCTGTTCCGCAGTTAAGGCATAGATATCCAGGGAATCCACAAGAACTTTTCCCATGGTCGGATGATTCAGGGCTCCCAGAATGGATAAAAGCGTACTCTTTCCTGAACCGGACCGGCCCATGAGGGTGATAAACTCTGCATCGTCAATAAAAAAGTCCATATTCCGGATGGCGTCAACGCGGGTGTTGCCGCTCTGATAGGTCTTTTTTAACCCGTGAATTTCAATCAAATGGTCAGTCATTTTCATCTCTCTTTTTATAATGCCCTCAATGCTTCACTGGGGTCCATATTGCCGGCCTTAAAGGCCGGATAAAGGCTTGCCAGAAGACTTAAGGCAACTGCCATGAGGATGGAGACACCCCCAAGGGTTGAATTGATTCCGGCAAAGGTTCCGTCTTTGATCACGATTGGAATAAGGCCCCAGGCGATGAGATTGCCCACGGCAAATCCCATTATGCCGCCGATGATTCCCAACAGCATGGCTTCCAGCAAAATGATCTGCATGACATGGCTCTGTCTGAACCCGATGGCCCTGAAGATCCCGATTTCCCTTGTCCGTTCATTGACTGACCCCATCATGGTGACGAACACCAGCAGGGAACCGATGAGAATCACGATAATGGAAACCCCGAGGCTGAAGGATTTAAACATTTCAATGGACTGCATTTTTGACAGGACCGCCTGCTTCATGGCTGTGACCTTTGCCTCAGGGAATTTTTCCGCAATCTGAAGGGTGAGTTCTGAAATGGGGCATCCCTGGCAGAAGGCGGATATTTCCACCATGGAAATCTTTCCTTCCTTGCCCAACAATTTCTGGGCCGCTCCAAGATCTGCAATAATGGCAGTATCCTCTGACGCCCCTGTGGGGTTCAGGATGGCCGCAACCTTAAAGGATTCTCCGGAAAGAAGGATGGAATCCCCGGATTTAAACCCAAGTTGATCTGCAACCTCAGAACCCAGCATCACTTCGTTTTCTTTTTGAGGAAAAGCCCCTTCACTTTTATGCCACCAGGTCTTCAAGGCGATTTCTTCTTCAAACAGAACCCCCATGAGCAGCACCTTTTTTTCATTGACAATGACAGGTCCAAGAATTTTCGGGGCAACAATGGAAAGATTCTTGTTGTTTTTGATGGTCTTGATATCAGCCAGTTTTGCCTGATCCAGTTCCCGGACACTGTAATTCACCCCTCCCACATCAATGCCGCCGTAATTGAGTGCCAGATTTTCACTCTTTGGAACCATGACGATATTGGCCCCGAACTGGTTGAGTTTCTCTTCAATATCCCGTGTCATGCTGTCTGTCATGGATAAAAGAGTCACAACCGTTGAAATACCGATGACCAGCCCCAGGACAAGAAACAGCATCCGGCCTTTCCGGCGGCGGATATTGCCAAAAGAGATATTATGGAGTTTCAACTTCTTCTCCTTCATTTTTCATTGTGGCCTGGTGTTGACGGTGGTTGACCTCGTTGAGCAGGGTCGTCTTCAGCTCATTCCGGTCTAAAAACGCCTTAAGGCCGGAAGTCGTCACCTTTCGACGATCATAGGTAATCACCAGGCGGGTATCATTCCTGTCCTTAACCGTTGTTGCCACCCCTTTAACGGCATTCATTTCCGAGATGATGCTGTCAGGCCAGGATGCCCCTGATTCGAGCCTGAAGATCGCATCATCCAGATTCCGCGTGGTCATATAAGACACTGCTTGCGGGATCGTCACCGCACCTAAGCCTGCAATGACCAGAAAAGACACGGCCATGGCCAGGGCCCCGAATCCGATACCCCTTTTTTTGATGCCAAGGACCTTTTCTCTTTTTTCCCGATATTTTTCCGGATCATAGGCCATAAACGCTTCCTTATTTTTTATATTTGCAATACCAGGCATTGGCATTGATTTCCTGCATGGAGATCACAAGATTTTCCCCATTGATGGTCCGCGTAAGTGGGGCAGGGTTGCAGCCACCCTTGACCTCATTGATCCGGCTCGTGGCAAATCGCATACCGCAATTGCCGCACACCATGGAATCTCCTTCCTGAGCATATCCTTTGCCAGACCGGTAACACACATCGCAGGCATCAATCGCCGACCGGATAACCCCATCCTTACTCTGAACCAGGAAAAAATCCACCATGGCCCCGTCATCGGCCTTGACTCTGAAATAATGCGCTTTTCCGTCACTGACGCTTTTTACGGGAATCATCACATTCCCGTTTTTTGGGGTCAGGGTTTGAAATTTATTTCCGAAACCGGCAAACGCATTGGAACCGGTAAAAAGCAATATTAAAACAACCGCTGTGCCGGTAATGATCTGATATAATGATTTCATTCTTTTTTCCTTTGAAAATATCATTCTTTTCCCGGTTCTGACGTTCCGGAAACCATGCAGCAGGAGCCACCGCCGGATTTAAAGCCGGTTCTTTTCGATTCAAGATAGGCAAAGGATTCTTTTTCCGAAACAGGTTCAACCGTTTCAATTGCCCCGGGATATCCGACTTCGGACAGCTTCCGGGATATCTCTTCAGCCGTTAAGGGGTCTGTAAAATCAACGGCAATGAGTTTTCTGAACAGATTCGTGCCCATGCCCGAATATCCTTTCATGGGCGAAAGACCCTGGCTGATGGTATTAAAGCATCCGCCGCAGGTCAGGGTATCTATTTTGATGACGGCTCTCTGAATAGCCCCGGTATCCGCTTTTTCAGCCGTCACCCGGTCTGCCGCCAATATGAAAAAAAGCCCGATGGCCCCCATCATAAAATATTTTATGGATTTCACAATTGCCTCCTGTTGAATGATTAAATTGAACAAATTCCCATTTACTATCCTTGAGTATAATCAAGACCCGTGCCAGGGCTTTGGAACTGGGCCAATGGAATTTCAACCGATTGAATTCATGGAAATAACAGGGGAGAGGGGAAAGGAGTCAGGTTTATCGAAAATAACCTATTTTGCAGACTATTCCACACCCTTTTGCAGAATAGTCTCTAACCTTACATATTGTATTTTTCCAGACGGTATAAAAGAACATGCCTGGGGATTTTCAATAACCTGGCAGCTTCCGAGCGGTTCTGATTCGCCTTTTCAAGGGCCCTGAAAATATAGGCTTTTTCAATATCTTCAAGGGCAATCCCCTCATCCGGGATTTCAGGGGAAAGGATGGACATGGCCGGTTTATCCACCAGCAGATGAAGATCTTCCGGCTCGATCTTGTTCTTTTTTCTTAAAATAATACAGCGTTCAACAATATTCTGGATTTCCCGGATATTGCCCGGCCATGGATAGGCTTTCAAAATTTCCAGGGCCTGTTTTGAAAAATGCACCTCTGCCGGGGCATTGAATTTTTTTAAAAAATGGGTGACAAGGGCCGGAATATCTTCTTTTCGTTCCCTTAAGGGCGGGATAAACAAAGGGATGACACTGAGCCGGTAAAACAGATCTTCCCTGAATTCGCCAGCGGCTATTTTTTTTTTCAGATCCAGGTTGGTGGCGGCAATAATCCTGATGTCAACGCTTTTGGTCTTGTCGGAACCCACGGGCTGAACTTCTTTTTCCTGAATGGCCCGGAGCAGCTTTACCTGGACATCGGTAGAAAGTTCTCCGATTTCATCCAGAAACAATGTGCCTCCGGAAGCCGTTGAAAAATGCCCTTTTCTGTCCTTGATGGCACCGGTGAAGGACCCTTTTACATGTCCGAAAAGCTCGCTTTCGATGAGGCCCCTGGGAATGGCCGCACAATTGACAGCCACCATGGGGCCGTTGCTTCTGGGGCTGCTCTGGTGGATCAGCCGCGCCAATACTTCCTTGCCTGTGCCGGATTCGCCGGATATCAGGACTGTGGCTTCACTGTTGGCCGCCCGTGATGCCGTATCCAGCAATTCTTTCATGGCCGTGCTGGCAGATACAATGCCTTCGGTGCCGGTCAGATGATTGATTTCATTGACCAAAAGCTTTGTTTTGGTGTGCAGCCCCTTTAACTCCAATGCTTTTTTGCAGGATAAAATCAGAGTATCCCGGTCAAAGGGTTTGGTGATAAAATTAAAGGCACCCTTGTGCATGGCCTGAACCGCCATTTCAATGGAACCAAAGGCAGTCATGACAATGACGGGGGTTTCCGGGGCCTCTTTTTTAATAATGGCAAGGATGTCGAGCCCGCTCATATCTCCCAGTTTCACATCCGTCACCACCAGGTCCGGGGCATGGGTCTTAAACTGCAACAGCCCTTCCCTGCCCGAGGCCGCCGTCACGACCTGAAACCCTTTTGCGGCAAGATTATATTCCGTGACCCGTCTCAGGCTCTGATCATCGTCGATCAGCAAAATCACATCAGACATGTTTGATCTCTCCATTTTCCGTCATCTGAAAATTCCCATGAGACAACCGTTCCCCCACCGGTAATACTGAACCTGGTCTCTGCCTTTGCAGAATCAGGGATGCTTCACATTAGGGCATGAAAAAAAAATTGTCAACCGATGCTGCCAATGCCTATATTCCACTCCAGGTGGATCAAAATTAGACACGCAGCTCTTTTTTATCAGTCTTGACTTTGTCTTTCTTGTCGGGATAAAGAATCATATACAGAAACTATAACATAGTACTGTTATAGTTTTAGTGGGTTAATGAAAATCTGATTTTTATGATTAGGCTGAATAAATGACAACACCGTTTATAACATCCTTTCTCGGCTTGTTCGGTAGCATCCTTGTTGCTGTATTCACCTATTGGTCAACAAAACAACGGGAGAGGGATGCTGAGTGGCGTAAAGAAAAAATCGTATACTACAAAGCCTTTGTTGAAAGCCTAAGCGGAATTGTTGAAGGCAACGAAACCCCGGAAGGACACAAGCTTTATGCCAAGGCAACCAATAACCTGCTGCTTTTTGTTCCTCAATCAGTCATTGAAGCGCTCAACGCCTTTCGATTGGAGAACTCTGTTTCCAATAAAGACCGCTCACAGAAAAAACATGATGCGCTTCTTGCCGCCCTGCTATTAGCTGTCCGGCAAGACATCGGTGTTCATCCAGCCGATGACCCCGCTACGTTTAAACCAATTCTGTGGGCCGCAGGAATAAACAAAAATGCAATCTAAACTTTACTTTCATGGTGTGGAACCCTATGGGTGTCCCTGAAGTCAAGATTTGGCAATAAGAACAATCTCAAGAGGGTGATTTTAATGCCCACAATTTTTAGGCCCGGCTCCTACTGAATCTCCTTTTTTATATTTGATCGAGACAAACTTTATCATTCGCATGTGGAAAGAAATGGTAAAATAGCATAGAACAGCTCAACCCGATTTGTCTTCAAAATAGGCATGGTTTCAATCATCTTGAATTAAAACAGATTCAGAGTATAATTGAAAAAAACGGAAATCGATAACGGAGGCCATTATGAATACTTTAGTTAAAACCGACATCCTTAATCTGAGCGTGTCTGAGCGTATCCAGCTTGTGGAAGACATCTGGGACAGCATCGCCCAAGCACCGGAGTCGATAGAATTATCTGAAGCACAACGAATGGAGTTAGATAAACGTTTGGATGCCTATCGCCGAGACCCCGGCCAAGGATCACCCTGGGAAGTTGTTCGAGGTCGAATCGAGAGCCGAAAGTGATACCGGAACTCATTATTCGACCCGAAGCTGAGGCGGAAATAAGTGAAGCGTTTGACTGGTATGAGGAGCGGGTCTTAGGGCTTGGCTCAAACTTCATCCTTAATCTGGACGCCGCCTTCCACACTATTCTCAGAAATCCTTTGCTCTACCCGGTGCTCCACAATAATATCCGGAGATCTCTCTTACGCCGATTTCCATATCAGGTTCTTTTTATATACGAAGATAACCGAATTGTCGTTCTTGCTGTATTTCACAGCAAACGCAATCCAAAGCATTGGAAGCATCGGTCAGCCTAATCCCATCATACAGGGCTAATCCCCTGATCATCGGAACCGGTTTTTTCAGGCAGAAAAATTGAAAAAAGGGCTCCGCCCAGGGTTGATGTTCCGATCTCTATTTTCCCGCCCAGGCTTTCAATGATCCGTTTTGAAATGGAAAGACCAAGACCTGTCCCGCCTTCCTTAAAGGTGACAAAGGACTGGAAGACGTTTTCTGTTTGATCAGCATCGATTCCGGGGCCGTCATCGGAAATTTTTATGAGCCGGGCGGTTTCATTCCGTTGGACTTCGACCCTGATCCTGCCGTTTTTTTCAACCGCATCCACGGCATTCAGGAGGATGTTCATCAGGACCTGAATCATGGAAGCCTCATCAACATAAAAATCCTCTTCAGATTCAGCCAGAACCCTAAGGGCTATGGATTTTTCTTCAAAGCGGGCAGAAAGCAGGGACACCACATGATGAATAATCTCGATAATTGATTCCTGCTTGTTTCTGCTTTCCTGCTGTTGTCCCCGACAATAGCTCAAGACATCTTCCACGGAATGGTTCAACCTTGAAATTTCCGAGCGCATGATGTCAATGAATTCATGTTTCGGATGGCCCTGGGGCAATTCATCGGCCAGGATTTCTGCGGCTCCCTTGATGGAGGCCAGGGGGTTTTTCAATTCATGGGCCAGGGAAGCGGACACATGGCCCAGCATGGACAGTTTTTGGCTTTCACCGAGTTGCTTTTCAGCCTCAATCAGCCTTGATGCCTGGTCATGAAGCCGCTCATAGGAAGTGGTCAGTTTTTCGGAAAGGGCCTTGTATTTTTCCCTTAACCGGTTTTCCCGGCTTGAAATAAGCCCGATCACAATCCCTGCTGCAAGATAAAACACAATTTCCGATAGTTCACTGTAATAAGCTTGTGGCCCCCTTGCCCAGAATAAAAACAGATGGGGCACAAAGGCGAGACAGGAAACAATGGCAAGGCTTATCCCTCCCCGGATTCCGAAAAAAACAGCGCCAACGGCAATGGGAAAATAACTGAGCCGCCGATACGTATCATGGTAAAAAATCATGTGCCCGGGCGTAAGTGTGTGCAAAAGGCCAATGCCTGCCACCGATGCCAGGAGAAGGAAAAACAGAATATATTTTGTTTTTGGTTTCATAGTGTACAGCCTTAAAGCATGGATATCCTTTTTTTCCATGATATCGGATTCTATTTTTCAAATCAAATTTTTAAATTAAAAGCATCAAAACTTCTGGAATAAAAAAGCAAAGCCTGATAAACAATAAGGCACTAAATGATATCAACCCTCAAAGGAGGCGATTATGAGGTTTATTAGAACAAATCTGACCCTGGTCTTTTTAATTCTTATGGTTTTTTCAATAAACAATGCAATGGCAGACAGCTATACAGAAACCATTGACATTTTTATCAAATCCGATGCCGTAAAGCCGTTTTTCAATGAAGCCTATGGATATGCCGTATTCCCCACCATTGGAAAAGGCGCCATTATTCTGGGCGGGGCCTATGGTGCAGGCCGGGTCTACAAACAGGGAGATATTTCAGGTACGGCCACTCTGTTTAAAGTCAATATCGGGTTTCAACTGGGAGGTCAGGCGTTTCGGGAAATCATCTTTTTCCAGGATAAAAGGGCCTATGACGAGTTCACAAGCGAAGGCTTTGAATTTGACGGCTCGCTTTCCGCCGTTGTTATTACCCTTGGGGCCCAGGCCCAGACCGGAACCCAGGGCAATACGGCAGGTGCAAGCCTCGGGCCTTCCACCGGAAGCCAGGCCGAGACAAATTACACAAAAGGAATGGCTGTCTTTGTTCATACCATAGGCGGCCTTATGTATGAAGTGTCTATCGGTGGACAAAGATTCTCATTTTCACCGATAAACTGATCTTCGCCGACCCTTTGCCAATGATATTGATTTGGAATAAAAAAGAATAATTTCTTGTCATCAGTTCAAAGGTTTTAAATTATAAATTTAGAAAGGGAATTGAATTGACCCATAACCTGATTAATATATGCGGAAGAGGCAGAGTCAGGAAATGGTTACATGATATTCAAAGAAAAAACTTCAAAGGATGAGTTTAAACAGCTTACTTATCCCCATATGAAATTAATGTATAATGTGGCGTTGAGATACTGCGGCAATGTATTTGATGCTGAAGATATCGTCCAGGAAACATATTTGATGGCCTTTAAGAATTTTCATCAATTAAGGGAGAAATCAAAATGCAAACCCTGGCTCCTGAAAATATTAAGAAATAATTTTCTAAAAAGCTATCATAAGCATAAAAGCATGCAGAAACTGAATGAAACGGATTATATCGAATTTCTGGAAACCGGTATGTCCAATGAAGATGCCGATACTATGCTTTTCTCGGCAGTCGGAAAGCAGACGGTTCAGCATGCCATGGACCGGTTGCCGGTAAAATATAAGGAAGTCCTGACCTTATATTATCTCGAAGAAATGCTTTACAAAGACATAGCAGATTCTCTTGACATCCCCATGGGAACGGTCATGTCCCGGCTGACACGGGCCAGGGAAGGACTTAAGGCAAGCTTATTGAAACCTGTGACGCTTGCAAAAGCCTATATATGATAGATACCGGCCTTGAAAAAAACATCCGATCCGCTTTTCTTCGGCAGGAAATTCCCAAAGACCTTTTGAACCGGATTGATATATCGATTGATGAGGCAAAGGCACCGCTTCGGCTGAATAAATCCGGCATTGCAGCGGTTACTGCCGGGATCACCCTTATGGTCATCCTCATCTTTTTTATGGTGTCACAAAAGCCCCTCCGGTATCATAGCCTTGAACATTTGAGCCAAGATGCCGTGACAAATCATCTGAAAAGAAATACAGCCATGTCATTTACAGCGGATAAAATGGATGAAGGCCTGGTCATGCTGAGAAAAGAGCTTGGATTTGACGTGATCATCCCTGATCTATCTGAAAAGGGGTATACCCTGCTCGGAGGAAGGCTTTGCTTTCTTGGCCAATGCAGAATCGCTTATCTTTTTTATCAAAAAGAAAACCAAACCTGCTCCCTGTTTATCCTGCAGGATGACCATCTTGATTGTGAAATGGCAGACGGTTTGAGATTCAGTCAAGATATACAAGAACACCGGACAGACATCTGGAAAGAAAACGGGCAGGTGTATGCCATGGTGTCTTCGTCCTGATCTGGATATTTGCCATAGGAAATTTTGCATAACCCGTTCCAGGGTGATCACCTTACGTCCGCTGGATGGATATTGCTACAAATTCTAAGATTACCTTTGCTGACCGCCATGAACTCGCTCATTCTTCGCTCAAACAGCAT
>JANNUH010000122.1:0-13455 GCA_031395015.1 Desulfobacterales bacterium
GGACTGAAGGCGCAACTATCGACGGAAGAATCATGGCCTTTGAGTGTCCTGATCATCTTTACTGTGGCCATGTCCCAAAGGCGAAGGGTCTTGTCCCAGGAGCCGGAGAGAATGGTTTTGCCGTCCGGGCTGAAGGCGCAACTATAGACGTCAGACTCATGGCCTTTGAGAGTTCTTATCATCTTTCCTGTGGCCATGTCCCAAAGGCGAAGGGTGTTGTCCCAGGAGCCGGAGAGGATGGTTTTGCCGTCCGGGCTGAAGGCGCAACTATTGACGTAATCTTCATGTCCTTTGAGTGTCCTGATCATTTTTCCTGTGGCAGTGTCCCAAAGACGAAGGGTGTTGTCCGAGGAGCCGGAGAGGATGGTTTTGCCGTCCGGGCTGAAGGTGCAGGCATTAATGCCATTATTGTGATCGGTAAAAAAGCAAAGCTCTAGGAGATCTTTTTTGGGCTGCCGATCCTGCCATGGGGCAATTCCCGTCACCCGGTCAAAGGTGTCAGGAAATATTACACCTTCAAGATTGCAATAAATGAAATGGGTGTGCCGGAGAAAGGCGTCTTCAAAGCCGGAGTTGGAAAGATCGGCATGCCGGAAGGCTGCGCCACCCATATCCGCCTCTTTGAAATCTGTGCTCCTGGCCGTTACATGGAGGAATTCTGCCCCCTGGGCAAGAGCCCATGAAAAATCAGCTCTGTTGCAGATAATATGTTGCCATTGGCTTTCCCTGATACTTGCCCCTTTTAAGTCCAGGCCGTTTAGCACAAGCGGCTCTGTATCACTCTTTCCTTGAATCACCCATTGGTCCAGATCTGCTCCGGCAAGGGCAACCGATGCCGGGGAAGGTTCGGGTAAATCCTTTTGAGCTGCCTGAAGCCAGTAGCGAAAAAGCATCTCATTTATCCCCTGTTTCCGGGTTGAGAGGGCTTTTTCCATGTTTAAAAGACAGGTCTCGGTTTTTCGGGTAGCAATGAGCTGGCCAAGGAATTCCAGGGTTTCCAGGGTCGGCAAGGGAATCGACAGATCTTCGGGGCAATCTTCAGCCAGAGCATGGTGCAGATATTCTGCTATAAAAAATTCCTGAAGCGAGGTGTGGGCAAACCGGAACCGGTCGGTCTCCGTATCCGGTCTTAGAACAAAAGTTGCGGTCCTGAGGTCTTTTTTTAAAACTTCCCGGGATTTATCGGCATAGGCAGCACCGATCTCGGGATGATCAAGGAGAAAGAGGTCAAACCACTGTTCAAGCCGGTCGATTTCCCAGAACCGGGTTTCCTCCCGCCACATGTCTGCGGCCAGGTGGCGCATGAGAAGCCGTTTGTGCGGGAGTCCGATTTCGTGCTTGCCGTCATCCCGGTTGAGCCATTTCTGAATAAAAAGCTCATAAAGGGTTGTGCTCCTGACTGTATGGCCCTCCATTCTCAATTTTTCTATTTCATGGAGCTGGTCGGTGATAAGAGACAGAAGATAGGGCCGCTGGGCCAGATCCTTCAGGTTATGAACCGTTGCGATCAGCTCAAAGGCCGGTTCCACTTCATCAATGGACAAGACTTTGGAAAGATATTCCCGGATCTGGTTTTCATTAAATGGCAGGAGAATGCAGGTCTGAATTTCTTTTGTATCAAACCCTTCCCGGCCTTCCCCTGAAAGCATGGCGCTCTGGCTTGGGAAATCCCGGAAATAATGGGACCGGCAACTGATCAAAAGCTTTCCGGAGCGGCCATCCTTTTTTTCCGTCTCCCGGCCCGGCCTTTTTTTCTCCGGCGAGCGGGTTGCCAGGGATGGCGGCAGAACCCGCCACAGCTCCCGGATAAATGCCTGTGCCTGCTGGGGGGTATAGTGGACAATCCGTTCGTCCAGACCGTCAAAGATAATAAGGGCTCCTTGTTCCTGGACAAGCCGTATCACGTCTCCGGCAGAGGGGACCGGCCCATCGGAAAATTTCCAGTTACGGCGATGGGCTTCTGTTAGGATTTCTTCAAGGGTTGGGATTTTCCCCGGCTCACCATAGTAAAGCCGAAGATCGATAAAGATGGGGAGCGGGATTGAAGGAGCTTTCTTCCGTTCATCGAGCATGCGGCGGGTCAGGGCCATGAGTGTCGTGGTTTTTCCCATGCCGTATTCCCCGAGAAGGGCAAAAAAGGAAGATCCTTCTTTGTTTACGGCCCAGGCATAAAGATAGGAAAGGGCGTCCACAACCCTGCCGCTTTTTTCCATGTCCGGTTTCAGGGCTAATTTTTCTCTCTCGGCAATGGTCGAGGTCAACCCATTCTGTTCAATAAACTCCTTACATGGGCCTGAGGCCTGAAGCAGATTCTCAAAAAAACGATGATCAGGATGTCTTGGTCGCCTGCCGGTTTCCTGAAGCCATTCCGGCCTTGAAACCGGATCAGGTGTTTGCTCTTCCATGAAGCTACATGACAGGGCTTGGTTTTGAGGGTTCTTGTTTGAAAACCAGTGATTAAGCCGGTCTTCTATTTTTTGAAAAAGGGTGAAAACAAACTCTTCTTTATGGGTTGGCGAAGTAAGACTGGAGTAAAATTTTTCATCATTATTGGAAAGCCTGTGACGGAAAATCTGTTTTTGCTCAAGACCCAGGAGGTCATGCCGTTTAAAATCAACCGGGTAAAGCCCCACAGGAATACAGGGCTTACTGTCCTGACCCAGAAAGATGGGCAGTTCATTTTTTTTTATGAAATCGCTGTTCAGAAAAGTCGGACTGATCATGAGAAGGCCGAAATCACAAATCTCCAGGGCTTTATCAATTTCCTTTTTCCATTCCGTGCCCAATAAGATTTCTTCATCTTGCCAGGGGATATGCCGGTAGGTTTTAGAGGCGGCAAGGTGTTTTTTAAGTCCTTTTATTAGAGTTTCGAAGCGGGATCGATCATCATGGGCATAGGAGACGAAATACCGGACTTCCTGCTTGCCCGTGACAAGGCCGCATTGGGAAATAACCGTGCCTATGTCCTGGACAGCTATGGTCTGGGCAGAAACCCTGGCTGATTTTTCTGAAGCGGGATCTGGGCTTTCAAACCAGCACAGCCGATCCAGGGCAGTTGATTTTTTTTTCGAATCCACATGGAACCGGATGTCGAGCTGACGATCTTTTGCCGCGTCATTAAATGCTTTCCGGAATTGGCGAAAGGCACTAAGCGCTTCTGTTGGGGTTTTGTTGCTGAAGAGTGCCTTGAGGCAACTCTCCAGAGGCATCTCGGACATTTTAAAAACAGACACAAGGATTTCGAGTCTATCTTTGTTGGTTGACCCCATTTCTTTTTTTACGGGCGCAACCGCGCCTTTCAGATCTTCCGGCCGCAGCCGAATGTTTTTTCCCATAATCGCCTCCCAATTTGGATAGAGGTTATTGATAAGGTTGAATATGAATATAACGTTTCAAACTATATGTCAACGATTAAAAATATTTTTAATATGTGCTTTTGGCAATCGTTTTAATTGACAATAAGCAAGCTTCTTTGTAGGGAAAAAAATAATTTTATCCATTATCAGGGGAGCGATTTATGATAGATCAAACCCGCGATATCATCCATAGCGTAAGAGCGGTTAACCGATATTATACACGGAAGATCGAGCTTTTGAACAACCGGCTCTACGGCATGGATTTTTCCCTGACCGAGGCCCAGATGATTTTTCATGCAGGAGAAAATCAGGGGGTGACGGCAGTGGGGTTTACCAAGGAAAAAAAATATGAAAAAATTATCCTCATGACCATTGATTTTCTGACACCGGCCAGACGGCTCTATGAAAAATTCGGGTTTGCTCTGGTCTCTTCGGAAAAAACCGTTGAATTGGGAAGAGAAATGTCGATCGAATATCTTGAGCTGAAGCTCTGAAACGGCAGGGTTTTATTTTATGGAGGATCTTGCCACCTTTGCCTCGTCAAAGGAAGCCATCTCGCACATGATTTTGCAGGCAGCGTCGGCCATATCCATGGCCAGGGCAGCGCCCGTGCCTTCGCCGAGCCTCATGTCAAAATCAATGAGAGGCACAAGATTCATATGGTCAAGGGCTGCCTTCTGGGCCTTTTCCACGGATTTATGGCCTGAGATGAGATAGCCGTGAATGGCCGGGTTGAGGAGAAGGGCGATGAGCCCTGCTGCCGTTGAAATGACCCCATCCAGAACAATGGTAGTTTTTTTGGATGCAGCGGCCAGGATCGCCCCTGCTATTCCTGCAATCTCAAAACCCCCGATTTTCTGAAGAATCTCAAACCCGTTGGCAGGGTCAAGGTTATGAAAGGCCAGGACCCGCTCGATGACCTCTGTTTTGTGGGAAAGTCCTTTATCATCGATGCCCGTTCCTCTTCCTGCGGCTTCAGCCGGGCTGATGCTGGTGACGGCGCAGATAATCGCCGAGGCGGATGTGGTGTTGCCGATGCCCATTTCCCCCAGCCCCACAATATCAATAGGGCTTTTTTCATAAGCCTCCAGAAAGGTGCTCATCCCGTTTTCAAGGGCAGCGATGACTTGGTCCCGGGTCATGGCCGGTTCAAGGGCAAAATTTTTGGTTCCCTTGGCCACTTTTTTCATGATGAGGTCCGGGTGCGGGTTGAAATCCTTTTTCACACCCATGTCCACGATTTTGAGATCAATGCCATAGTGTCGGCAAAGGACATTGATGGCAGCCCCGCCGTTGAGAAAATTGTCCACCATCTGGGCCGTGACCTCGGAGGGATAGGCGGAAACTCCTTCCTCGGCAATCCCGTGGTCGCCTGCAAAGACAAAGAGATTTTTCTGCTGGATGGCGGGGAAGAGAGTATTCTGGATCAGGGCCATGCGAACGGCAAGGCCTTCCATGCGGCCCAGGGCACCCAGGGGTTTTGTTTTTTCATCCATCTTGGCTGCGGCCGCGGAAAGAAGGGTGTCGGAAACCGGGGTGATGGATTCTATGATGGTCCTGAAAAGGCCGCCGGAAGACAAGTCCTGAATCCTGAGACCGGGTACGGCGGGTTTTGTTTGAGTGTCAGCCTGAGCTGAGTTTTTTGAAAGGCTGAAATCCAGGATATATTTGAGATAGTTGCCGGAAAGCACGTTTGGCATGAGGGCCGGGGCGTTTTCCGGGGCAAGGATGTCTTCGATGAGAAGTTCAAGCATTTTGGCCTGGGTTTCCATGAAGGGCACGGCCTTTTGCATATGATCCCTTGTCATGCCGTAAACTCCTGACACGACGGCTTCCCTGTAATGGATGAGATTCAGAAGATTGGTTTCGATCTGTTCATTTTTGGAGATCCCGCTGAAAAAAGCCAGGTGGCAGCCTTTGCCGATCTTGGCAATGCCCTGGCAAAAGGCGATGAAATCGGCGCAGGCATTGATGATGAGGTCAAATTCACTTTCATGGGTGTCCTTGACGCAGGCAATGCCGGTGGCCCAAAGAAAGGAGGCAATCCGCTGTATTTTAGCTGCATTTTTTTCAATGATAAGGGGGATCAGGCCCAGGTGCAGGGCATAAAGACCGGCGATCAGCCCCATGGTGCCGCCGCCGTAAATCAGGACCCGGTCCTTGTTTTTTGCCGGGAGTTTTTCAAAGGCATTGATCACGCATCCGACCGGCTCTGCAAAGCAGGCCGCATGGGTGGAAAGAGAGTCCGGGAGGGGGATGAGGCTGTCACGGGGCAGAAGGGCCCTTTTTGCAAAACCGCCGTCCGTATGGAACCCTGTGATTTTCATGTCTTTGCACAGGTTTTCTCTGGAGGTCCGGCAGAAGGTGCAGGTACCGCAGCTTTTACCGGGCCAGACCATGAACCGTTGACCGGTTTTATCTTTGACCACCATTTCATGGCCTAAAACCCTTGGGAAAACAAGATCCCGGTGGCCCTGCTCCCACATCTTGGCATCGGTCCGGCAGATGGCGCAGCAAAGAACATCCGTCAGAACCATGCTGTCATCCGAAGCTTTCATATTCCGGTCATCGGGTTGAATTTCAAGCCTGCCAAGCCCGGTCAATACCATTTTCATATCAGAGGTCCTCTTCCGTTAGAACGAGTTTTTTGATGGAGACCTTGTCAAATCCCTGATCCTTCAAGGCCTCTGCGTGCTGTTTCACAAGCATCATCCGATCCATGGGAAAAACACTTGCCTTGTCCAGCCGGACCCGAAGAAAGGCGCCATCCTTGAACCGGATATAGTCGAAGCCGGATTTTAAAATCAGAAGTTCCATGGGGTTCCTTTCCGCTCTTTTTTGGGTTCTGCTTTTTTTTGATTACACCAGGCTGTGAAGTTTTTTTAACCCCTTTTCAGGATCTGTATTCTGGGCTTTGACCCAGTTTTCAAGGGCTTTGAAGGCCGAGCCCTTTTCCAGCAGTGTGGCCGCCTCTTCGATTCCGCCCTCAAGGTCTTTTGATTTTCCGGCGGCAAGAAAAATGAGTCCGGCATTGAGGAGAACCGCATCCTTCCTTGCACTGTTTTCCCGGTTGTTGAGAAGGGCGGCAAACCGCCGGGCTTCAGCCTTGATATCTTTTTCAGGGGCCAGGGCTTCAGGGCTTTTTGCAGCCAGGCCTATCTTTTTCGGGTCAATGAGGAATTCATGGATGTCGCCTGTTTCAAGAACCTGGGCGCAATGGGTGATGCCGCAGACCGAGGCCTCGTCCATGCCCTTGTCGGAGTCATCCAGGGTGCCGTGAAGGACAATGGCCCGGGTATAGCCGATTTCCTGCATCACCTCGGCCACGGGCCGGATCATGGCTTTGGAATAAACGCCCCGGACTCCGATGGACGGCAGGGCCGGGTTGGCAAGGGAGGCGGCAATGTTCAGGGTGGAGCCGAAATAAATCCGGGACAGGATGCGGCCCAGGGCCATGGGGTGAATGTTCGGGCTCATTCCGTTGAAAAGGCCGAGCTTTGCGGTTTCAATGCTGTTTGCCACCACATGGGCCGTGCATTCCACATCAACCCCCAGGGCTTCGGCCATGTCCACGGTTCCGCAGATCGAAGTGATGGCCCTGGCACCGTGCCTTGCCATGGGGATGCCGCCGGACGCCGCAATAATAGCGGCTGCCGTACTGATATTAAAGGTTTTAAAGGTATCCATGCCCGTGCCGCTGTTGTCCACGGATTTGATCCCGCAGTCAAGCTTCACCTTGGTGGTATCCAGGTCATAGATGGCCTGCCAGGCCCCGGCTACCTCCCGGCTTGTTTCCCCCTTGGCTGTCAGGGCGGCCAGAAAGGCGCCCTGCTGCATTTCGGTGATGTCATTGGTTAGAATGGAAATAAAGGCAAGCTCCGACTCTTTGCGGGTAAGGCTCTCTTTCCGGATGAGACGGGTAATGATGGCGCCGAATTCACGGTTCAATGTCTGGGACATGATTCCTCCTGAATAATACGAACATTTATTCAACAGGATCTTGTTCCAGCAGAGAATCCTTACAACAAAGCATCAAGGCAGGCTTTCCGACTTACGGATCATTCTAGTCACTGCGCCTTCCCCCTATTTTAAGAGTGGCATTCTGTGCAGTTTTCGTCCCCGATCACGGCAACGGCTGGCATGTGGCGGGCTTGCACCGCCTTTCCTTTTAACCCGGAATGTCGTATTAACCATAACCGGGCACCTTTATGCCTGGGAAAGACTTATACCCGTGGGCAACTTCTTTTGTCAACCCCAAAAAAGAGGGTATCTTTCCGATTCAAAGCCCGGAAGGGTTCATCAGCAAAAGATGGTCAGTCCGGCGCCGCTGAGGGCCAAGACAATGGCAAGGGTTTTATAACGGGTGATTTTTTCCTTTAGAAAAAGGGCGGCCAGGATAAAAATAAAGATGGTGGACATCTGGTTTAAGATGGCGGCCTGTGAAACCGTGGTGTATTTCATTCCAGCCACCCAGCAGAGAAGGGCCAGGTAATTTCCTGAAATGGATGCTGGAAGGGCGATGAGCCAGCTTTTTGAGAATTTGAGTTCCTTTATATAATCTTTGCGTCTGGGATGACAGAGTAAATAGATCAGGAGGGAGGCGGTTCCGGCCGCAACTCTGACAAAATTGGCCCAGAGGACGTCGGTCCTGTCTAAAAGTTCCTTGATGATGACGATCCCGATGGCCACAAAAACCATGGCAAGACAGCCCATCAGAATACCGGATAATGAGCTCTGCTTTATCACGGACGGGTCCGGAACCTTTGTCCGGGACATGGAGCCCACAAAAACGGCTATGAATACAAGAAAGCCGCCCATGATAGCGCCTGGGGTCAGGGTTTCCCCTAAAAGGAGAAATGAGAAAAAGATCACACTGGGAAGGTAGAGGCATTCCACAATGGCCACAAGTCCTGCACCCAGACGGTTCAGGGCAATGAAAAAGAAAAGATCGGACAGGGTGATTCCGAAAAAGCCGGACACGGCCAGAAGAAGCCAGTCATTGAGGGGCTTGTCCGGGACAAAGGGAATATCCATGATGACCATGGTCAGGGAGATCAGGATCAACGCCACAAGGCTTTTATAGATATTCAGGGAGACGGGAGAAAAAACTTCCCCGCTTTTTTTGTACAGGATTACGGCGCTTGCCCAGAAAAAGGCCGCGCAAAGTGACAGTACGGCACCCAGCATGATTCGATTCCCTTATCTCAGATTAAAAGGAGTCTTCCTTTCAGATGGGGAAGGCCTTTTTGTTGGTCGCGAAGTTCAAAATTTACCAGGGTTTGGCCGGTTTCCTCATTTTCTGCCTGTTCCCAGCCCAGAGTCGTGACGGCCGGCATGAACACCGGCAGCTTGAAAGAGGCTTCAATGCGGAGAGGGCCCTGGAGGTCAAATTCCCGGTCAAGGCTGGCCGTAACCCTTGCAAGGCTCCACATGCCGTGGGCAATGGCTGTTTTAAATCCGAAACATTTGGCCAGAAGGGTATAGAGATGATGGGGATTATAATCCCCGGACACCTTTGCATATCTGATCCCCATGCCCTTCGGTACAGGGATGGTTTCTTTTTCTTCCAGGAATTTTTCTTCCGGTTTTTTGGGAGAAGGTGTTTTTTTTGCGCCGCTCCTTGTGAAAAAACCTGAAATTCCCTGCCAGACAATTTCTTCACCGGAACGGACTTCCAGTATAAAACGGGTTTCAATCCCGGTTTCCTTTTTTGTAAATCCTGAAAGGACACAGGCAAGGTCAAGGGATTCATGGGTTTTTACCGATCTTTTCTGCTCAAAGGACTGAAATACCTGGATCAGCCCCATGGGATTCAAGGGAAAAAAGGGGGAGGTGATAAATTTTCCCAGAAGGCCGATAAAAAGCGTCTGCAGATAGGTGATGGGAATGATGCCGTCATTATTTTCTCTAAAACCGCAAACGGTTCTGTAATTTTTGATGAGGGTTTGATCCGGTTGAAAATTCTGCAATACAATCCGGGTCCGGGGGACAAGGGCAGTATCCGCAAGGGTATTGGAACGAAAAAAGGAAATCAGCAGCGCTTTTAAAAAAATCAATCCCATCCAGGGGAATTTTTTTATTTCCACAGAGGTTTCATGGCCTGTGGGGGTTATCGTTATGAGGTCCGGGTCCTTTTCCATAAGCTGGTTACTCTATCTTTGTTTGAGGGTGAAGTCAATAATGGTATTGTGGATAGCTTCTGTTTTCTGATATAAAAGAATCAGATTCGATAAAGTTTCAGGACAGACAATGGGGTTTGTCCCGGGAGATAAACAAAGACGTTTATGCCGGATTGAAAAATCCGGAACTTTAACAGGAGGCAGAAGTAAAAAAAATGAGCACCATACTGGATATCGTCAACGCAAGAGATCCCTATGAAAAAGAATTTCACCAGGCGGTTACGGAAGTTGTGGAGTCTGTAAAACCGGTTCTGGATAAAAATCCTGAATACCGGCATGCCGGGATCATGGAAAGAATCGTCGAGCCGGAACGGGTGATTCAGTTCAGGGTCCCCTGGGTGGATGATCAGGGAACCGTCCGGGTCAACAGAGGCTTCAGGATTCAGATGAACAGCGCCATCGGGCCTTATAAAGGCGGGCTTCGGTTCCATCCCTCCGTGAATCTGTCCATTTTAAAATTTCTGGCCTTTGAACAGGTTTTCAAGAATGCATTGACCACCCTTCCCATTGGCGGGGGCAAAGGCGGGTCGGATTTTGACCCCAAGGGTAAATCCGATAACGAGGTCATGAGATTCTGCCAGAGCTTCATGAGCGAGCTTTACCGATATATCGGACCCTTTACCGATGTTCCTGCCGGCGACATCGGGGTTGGCGGAAGAGAGATTGGCTATCTTTTCGGCATGTATAAAAAACTGAAGAATGAATTTTCAGGTGTTTTGACCGGCAAAGCCCTGAACTGGGGCGGCAGTCTGATCCGGCCTGAAGCCACCGGGTATGGATCGGTCTTTTTTGCCGATGAAATGCTGGCCACAAGAAAACAGAATCTTAAAGGTAAGGTCTGCCTTGTGTCCGGGTCCGGCAACGTGGCCCAGTATACCACCCAGAAACTGAATCAACTGGGTGCAAAGGTGGTTACCCTTTCCGATTCTTCAGGCTATATTTATGATGAAAAAGGCATTGATGAGGTCAAACTGAATCATGTGCTCTATCTTAAAAATATAAAACGGTCCAGGATCAAGGAGTATGTGGAAAAATACCCGGAAGCGGTGTATACCCCCATTGACGGGTCATCCGGGTTTAACTCCCTCTGGAACCACAAGGCTGACTGCGCTTTCCCCAGCGCCACTCAGAATGAAATCAATGTCAGAGATGCACAGAATCTTGTCAATAATGGTGTCTATCTCGTGAGTGAAGGGGCAAATATGCCGACCATGCCGGACGGGGTGGACATTTTTCTGGATCATAAAATCCTTTATGCACCGGGCAAGGCCGCCAATGCAGGCGGTGTTGCCGTATCCGGCCTTGAGATGTCCCAGAATTCCATGAGAATCAAATGGTCCAGGGAAGAGGTGGAAGCCAAGCTCAAGGGTATCATGAAAAGTATTCATTCAGCCTGTCTTTCTGCTTCGGAAGAATATGGAACCCCGGGCAACTATGTAAACGGAGCCAATATTGCAGGCTTTGTAAAAGTGGCGGATGCCATGATGGATCAGGGGTTGGTGTAGGGATTTCTTTTATATCACATTGAGTAGGAGGAGGGCGAGACCTCTCCTCCTATTCTTAAAATAGTATCTTATAGTTTCAATGCCGCAGCATTGCGAAGATTCAAGTATTTTGTTTCAGTTAGTTTTTTTAAGTTTTCTCAATAGCTTCACCCAGCTCTGGCCAAAAACCTGGTTTCTTTTTGTAGTCAGCTTGACAAAATTATTGACGGCTATAACTATTAAGGCTATAAGGCACAAAAAAGGCCTAACTTATGAAAATAATACCTGATTATGATATTCTTACAATAGTTGGTAGTTGGAATCCCGCAATTATTACTGATGATTGGGTATCTAAATATATTATTTTCTATGACAGCAAATAATGGTTGGTATCAATTTTGCTGTCACGCTGATAGTATAAATATCAACTCGCTCGGCAAATCAGGGCGTTGAATTATTTTTTTCATTTCAGGGCTGATTCTTCCATATTCTTTTTGTTCTGCTTTTAATTTTTCAGCCACCATGTAACTGTCAATTTTTTCAAATCTCTCTTCCAAACTGTCATTCCCGTCAAGGATGGCCTCCATATACTGAGAATTATCAAGGTTCTTGACTAACGGTGTGTCTGAAAGCATGGATTTAAGCCTCTTACTCAGCGATATTGTGCCGCTTCTTTTTCGATTTCTGCGTTTTAGATCCCGGAAAAATCGTTCCAAAATGTTATTGGTACGTTGAGGCTGGATTGTGACCTGACCATTGGATGTTTCAACAGTAATTGGATCGGCAAAAAGTTTGTCCCAGTACTTATCAATCTGCTTAATCATACTTTTATATGACTTAACTTCAGACAGTTTTTCATCGGCCATTAATTGGGCCCGAAATAGTTTTACTTTCTGGGCAATGCTCTTGATATCTGCATCATTTCCATCGTCGTTCAGCCCTTTTTTATTCGGAGAAACCGTTATGGATAATACCTCTCGCAGTTGTTTGAAAATCGCCATCTTTTCTTCAATATGCTTGGCTGATTTGTTTAATTGCTGGTCGTTCATGATTTTGTTGAGAGGGCTCCATAGATTAAAAAACCGTTTGTCAAATTGTGCATAATCGGCTTTATCCAGGATGCTATACAAAATCTTGAGCCTCTGATAGAAAACAAAATGTGGGCAGTCAAAAGGGAATCCGTATCCTTCCAACTGGCTGGTTGTATCAAGAGCCCAATGGATCATGGCATATGATGAAACAATAGACATTTTTTCCACAAATATTGGATTCTTTTTCCCTATGGTAATAAATTTCAATAAGCTGGCACCAATCTCTGGATCATTTCCAATTAGAGCCGCTAAAGCTTTTGCCTTTGCCCGAAGCGCCGACCGGATTTTGTGCTTTTTCAAACGGGCTCTGATCTTGGCGTATTCTGTCTCGTATAAATCTTTACCGACATCCCGTAAAAAATGAAAATGACAGATAAAATCCGGGATACCCTTGAACACGGCTTCCACCGCCGATAAGATACCTTTCCCCATATCATGGACTAAGGCAATTGGATTGCCATATTGTTCTTTTAAACTTTCTAAAAAGGGAATGATCAATTCAGCCTTTTCCGAAGGTAGTTTGATATTGTCCAATACAATTTGAGCAATACCATCCATACCGGTAAAAAGGTGCGGACTGCTACCTTCACATGTGCCATCCAGGTGCAGAATGTAACCGCCTTTCTGTGACATAAGTTTATTTAATCGCTGCTGTGATTGCCGATGTGCTATAGCAAGATAAGCGATAAATTTTTTCCCAAGAAAACCGATTTCACGCTGGGAAATGACAATATTTTTATGCTCCAGTTGTCCAATAATCTGTTGTTCGGTCAGGCTGTGCACAAAAAGGCTGTACCCTACGAAAACCAACACATCATATCCATAGGTGCATCGGTATGGTGTCAGAGAACGAAGCTGTTGGCTTTGATGTACCGTGCTGTCAAGTGGGTTAAATAAAATCGTTTCCTTGGCGCAAAATGCTCCAATATCCAAGGTTACAACCGTTTTTTCCCGAGTTTTAAGGACTTTCAAGTTTTGATGATTTTCCTTGTGCGGGGCAAAGACAATGGTTGGTTTGTCTTGGAACAGATTCTGCGAACAAGGCCCCCCGGTTATTTTGTCGATATACCCGGTAAGGCATTTTATTACGTTGTATCCGAAGTTTTTTTTAACAAATCATGAAATTTCAAAAAATGTTTAACCGTAACGGTATCAAAGCTCTTGCCCGGCTGAGCAGCCTCAATGGCAAGCTGCTCAACTTTAATGCTTGTTGTTGATTTTCTTTTTATCCTGACTTAAATTTTCTGATTGTTTTGAATAGGTTGGATATTTTTCAATCTATTTTAAACAAATTTGGAAGTCGCTTCGCTCCGACCGATTTTATTGGGGTTTTTAAGGCATGGGC
>JANNUH010000111.1:0-4165 GCA_031395015.1 Desulfobacterales bacterium
TGAAAAACCAGACCATGTTTTTCTTGCCGCTGCAAAAGTGGGCGGCATTCAGGCCAACAACACCTATCCGGCAGAGTTCATCCATAGTAACCTGACCATTCAGACCCATATCATCCATGCAAGCTTTGAAAACAAGGTCAAACGGCTGCTGTTTCTGGGATCATCCTGCATCTACCCAAAACACTGCCCCCAGCCCATGAAGGAAGAACATCTCTTGACAGGGCTTCTTGAACCCACCAATGAACCCTATGCCATGGCAAAAATTGCCGGCATCAAAATGTGTGAGGCCTACAACCGGCAATACCATACCCGTTTCCTGGCGGTCATGCCCACCAATCTCTACGGCCCCAATGACAATTTCAGCCTTGAAACCTCCCATGTGCTGCCCGCCCTGATCCGCAAATTCCATGAGGCCCGGATCAATCATTCTGAAAAAGTGGTCATCTGGGGAACCGGGTCTCCCAGAAGAGAATTCCTTCATGTGGACGACATGGCAGATGCCTGTGTTCATGTCATGTCCCTGTCTGATTCAGACATAGAAACTCACCTGACCCATTATCCCTCCCCCTGCTTTGTGAATATCGGCACCGGCAAAGACTGCACCATAAAGGAGCTTGCCCTGCTCATCAAAGAGCTATCAGATTTTAAGGGCATTCTTGAATTTGATACCACCCGACCCGACGGAACCTTAGTAAAGCGCCTGGATGTCTCCCGCCTTAAAAACCTGGGCTGGCTGGCAAAAATTTCTCTCGAAAACGGGATTCGGGAAACCTATGATTGGTTTGTAAACAAAGGCGAGCATTGGGATCGTGACAGTATCTAAAAAAGTTGTTCTCATTGAATTTATGGCTTATAATTAAAACCATCTTAATGATAATGGCTAAAAGAGAATATTAATTTTTCAGACAATTTGAATAGAATTGGAGCTTGCCGATGTTAATGAGTTATACAGCCAAATATACAAAACTCGATAGCGGCTATATGGGGCAACTCATAGAGTGGCCTGAAGTGATCACAGAAGGTGAAGACCTTGAGGATTGTCGGTTAATGCTAAGGGATGCATTAAATGAGATGGTGCATGCCTATAAAGAGATGAAAAAGGAAATCCCCCGCGCCAACTGTCTGATAGAACAAATACCGGTTGAGATTGATGGTGTCTGTCAAACGGCGTGACCTGATAAAATTTTTTGAACATCACGGACTTTACCTTTTGAGACAAGGTGGTAATCATTCAATTTATACTGATGGGGATAAAATTGTGCCGATTAAAAGACATAAGACCTTTGATCGAATTACTGCCAATGCACTTTGCAAACAGGCTGGTTTAAAACCAAAATTTTAATTTGACCTGAGCTGATAGATACTCCAACCTCCCAAAAAGCCGATAAGTTCGACCCTGACCAGCCCCGCAAGGTGATTGACCCCGCCGCTGTTGTAGATTTTACACAAAAGGCAGTGAAGCAAATCAGCATTATTGACATGACAGCCTGGACCAGTGATGAGCGGGAAAATCTTTGTGTCGCCTTTGTTGATCTCAAAAATCAAATTGACGGTTTTCTTAACCCGAAACCCATACCATCTTGAAGTATTCATTAATAATAACAATATGTTACGAATAGAGGTTGACCGCCATTCACCAAAAAACAGGCGCTGCCTCAGGGAGTTGGGTTGTGACAGCACCTAAAAAAGTTGTTCTTATTTAATTTATGGCTTATAATTAAAACCATCTTAATGATAATGGCTAAAAGAGTGGAGACAAAGATATCCCAAAAGGTTTATTGAGCAAAATTATTCGGTACGACCTTGAAATGGATTCGTTTGATTTTTGGAAGTAATTAGCAAATAAACACCGGAATTGCGCACCTGCCACCTGGTGCAGACCTGTGCCCAACACCATAAAAAGAGGCAACCATGGCCGCAGCGCCCGCTTATGAAAAAGGCAAACTCTACCAGATCCTCATCACGGACTTGAAACCCGACCCTGACCAGCCTCCCCGCTATTTTTGTTGAAGGGAACTACGCCGAGCTCGCCCTGGTCGAGAATCTGCAGCGTCAGGATCTGACCTCCGTCGAAGAGGCCGAGGCCCTTCAGCGCCTGATGGACGAGCAGAACTTCACACAGGAGCAGTTGGGCGGCATTGTCGGGAAGGCCAGGACCACGGTCCGGGACATCCTCACGATTAACAAAAAGAGAGGAAGAGTCATGAAAAAAACAAATGGATTAAATCGCAGGAGAGCTTTAGGAAAATTGACCTAAAGATTGATGACATCAGGCAGAAGATCGCAACTGGACATTATGAATATTCAAAACATGCGGTTAATCAGACGATCAAAAGACGCATTACCAACCAAGAGTTATCCCGCTCAGTTGTTGATTAAAATCATAACTACATTGGAGAGCATGTACCGGCCAAAGTGTGCCTGGCTTGATAAAATCTTGTGATTTATGTTCATTAATGGTAATTTAGCCTATGATTAACCACAGGCTTTGATACACGTTTTGAATGGGGGAGGGCCTTAATCATGGCGATTGCACAAAAAATTTATGAAGAAGCATTAAAATTACCAGAACCGCTTGCGAAAGAAGTTTTGGATTTTATTGGTTACATTGAGATGAAACATGGGTTGAAAGACATACAGACGGATGAATTGATAAAAGCCCAGGTACCTGTAATGGATCAAATTTGGAGCAACAACGAAGACGATGTATGGAATGATCTGTAAACCGGGTGAGATTGTGGGCCTTCCATTTCCATTCTCCGACTTGACAAGCAAAAAAAGACGCCCTGTTCTTGTCCTGACGCAAGCAGATTATCGAGGTGATTTTATGGGATTGGCGGTCACATCAGTTTTGACTGAGGATAATGCGATAGGCATTGAATTCAGTAACATGAGAGATGGATTTTTGCCCAAAAAAAGTTGGATTCGATATGATAAAATCTTCACATTAAGCACATCAACGTTGGTGAAACGTTATGGTTCAATCAAAGAAGATGTGTTTTTGGAAGTGCTCAATGGCCTTTGTGAATACATCGGTTGTAATGCCCCCAACACCCACTAACCCAACCCCAAAATTCAGGAGAACTACGCCGAGCTCGCCCTGGTCGAGAATCTGCAGCGCCAGGATCTGACCTCCGTCGAGGAGGCCGAGGCCCTTCAGCGCCTGATGGACGAACAGCACTTCACACAGGAGCAGTTGGGCGGCATTGTCGGGAAGGCCAGGACCACGGTCAGGGATATCCTCACGATTAACAGATTACCGCAGGCCATCCGTGACGAATGCCGTCGTAATGTAAGTTTCTGCTATGAGGATAACGGCAGAAAAGGAGGATATCCCATGATGTTTCATGTGACGTTGGATAAAGCAGAAGACGGCTGGATTGTTGCTGAATGCCCAGCTCTGCCAGGATGCGTGTCTCAGGGAAAGGACGAAGAAGATGCGCTGGGAAATATCAAAGAAGCCATTACCGCCTGGTTATGGGCTGAAGACCAGAAGGCTTTAGCTGCTTTGCCAAAACGGCGGCAGGGATTACTCTCAAGGAAGGAGTTCAAGTTCCCAGATATTAATTGATATTTATTTCAATATGTTATAAATTGAGTATATATTCTGATAGTTAACTATTCAACAACTGAGGGTGCATTATGAAATTAAAAGTGGTAATACATGAAGCAGAAGAAGGTGGCTTATGGGCAGAAGTTCCATCCATCCCGGGTTGTGTTACTCAAGGTGATTCTTTTGACGAATTATTGAGCAATATTTACGAAGCTGTGGAAGGTTGTTTGTCTATTGACATCCAAGACATTACCATCTCCGATAAAGATAGAATCGTAGAGATAGCGGTATGAAGGCAATCAATAGGATTGCAACTGCACTTAATGAGAATTGCGGGGATTGATGAATCGGATTTATAAAACATCATTATAGAAGATATTTTCATAGAAGATTGACATCTCGAAATTTTAAAATGGCCTGAACTGCAAGATACTCCAACCTCCCAAAACGCCGATAAACCAGACCCGGACAATTACCCGCCAGACGTTCATCGATATCGCCCGCAAGAAACAGGAACGCGGGATGATCAAGGCCTACAACGCCTATCGGTTAAAACAGCAGAAGGCAAAGGAATCGGGAGGACAGGCTCCGAATCACCCCACGGGAAAAAAC
>JANNUH010000112.1:0-1630 GCA_031395015.1 Desulfobacterales bacterium
GAATAACCTCCTCACTTGTTGGTCCGTAACCATCCAAATCTCTCCTTTCATTTGATTTGGATGTTCTTACCATATTTTTAAGGTCTCATATTTCGGGAATTTTAATTGTCGTTCGGCGGGTATTATAACTGACGCTGATCACCTGACCTCAGCATGATGATCCCATGACCCACTCCGCTATTGACTTGTTACCGTCCTTAGCGGTAGAATAAGCCTGTATTTATTATAAATTGGAGGTTTTATGATGGAACTGATCACCAAACGATATATCGTTGATGAAAATAATCGAAAGATAGCCGTTCAAATACCTATAGAAGATTTTGAAAAAATCGAGATGCTGCTCGAGGATTATGCATTGTTTCATTTAATGAAAGAGAACCAGGGAATTGAGTTGCTGGCTCAGACAGATGCTGAAACATATTACAAACAGTTGGTTAAAAACGGTTGAAGGTAAAATACAGAAAAAGTTTTTTAAAAGAACTGTCTCTGATCCCTGCAACACAAAGAACAAAAATCGAACAGTTCGTTTTTAAATCACTCCCCGCAGCAGATTCCCTCCACCAACTGGGAGTGATAGAACAGATGAAAGGCTATCCCTTGTGTTTTAAAGTTCGGTTTGGAAATTACAGGATAGGATTGAGGATGGAAGATGATGCTATCGTTCTGGAAAAAGCATTGCACCGAAAAGATATTTATCGACATTTCCCCTGACCAAAAAAGTTAAAAATTAACCCCTTAAAATCCCCCAATAACGCCAATAACCTAAAGGTCACACGTAAGCCAAGCCTGATCCTTCGCCCCCACAGGAATTGAAATTCCTTGAAGCTGTGATAAACTATATTTTACAGGCAACCGAGATAGCAACAGACAACCTTGTCAAATCGATTGGCGGTATTACAAAAAAAGGCGGGGAGATTGCTATGACAACTGCAGAAAAACTAAGACAGGAGACTCCCGTACAAGCTATGCCTCCCTTTCTCTCCTTTTCAACGAACCGGGCAACAGAATTGAAATATCCGATCTCAGCATCTTTACACGGCATCTTGTGCGCATTTACGAGAAAAACTTTGATGTCACCGACTAAATTGAGAGAGCAGCCTTCTGCCTGGTGACGGATGAGGCTTTTGTAGTAAAGTCCGGCCTCGTGAAGATAAAATTTGGACCATATGCTTTTGAAACCTTCTTTTTTAAAAAACTATAAAGGAGGCAACCATGACCACAGCGCCCGCTTATGAAAAAGGGAAACTCTACCAAATCCCTGTCACAGACCTCAACCCGGACCCTGACCAGCCCCGCAAGGTCATTGACCCTGAAGCCCTTGCCGAGCTTGTCACTTCCATTGAAAAATTCGGCATCGTCCAGCCCCTTCTGTTCCGTGATGCAGGCAAGGGGCGGCATCGTCGGAAAGGCCAGGACCACGGTCCGGGACATCCTCACGATTAACAGATTGCCGCAGGCCATCCGTGACGAATGCCGGGGGGATCGGACCATTACCCGCCAGACGTTCATCGATATCGCCCGCAAGAAACAGGAACGCGGGATGATCAAGGCCTACAACGCCTATCGGTTAAAACAGCAGAAGGCAAAGGAATCGGGAGGACAGGCTCCGAATCACCCCACGGGAAAAAAC
>JANNUH010000001.1:0-38042 GCA_031395015.1 Desulfobacterales bacterium
GATTTTATTTAATTGAGCCGTAACAAAAAGGAGGTTTTTATACAAACCAAACAATGCAAAATAAATTCGGATAAAAAACTTGAAAAAGACATTGCAGAAGTGGAGATATGAATTTCCGGGCTATGGTGTTTCATATAAATAATAATAGAATTATTTCTCACAGGGCATGCAACACGATCTTTATCACGAGGCAGCACAGTTTTATTTTCTTTCGGGAAAAAGGAACCGGAGTTTACACAGCTTGTTTTTAATATCCCTATGTCCCCACTGGAAATTGGCTTATTCCATGCATTGACGCTTACACCAGTTTCCAAACCCTGTATCAAATAGTCGAGTGAATTAAGTATCCATTCCTTTGGAATCCTTCCAACCGCCGACTCCTTAAACTGTTCAGGATGCCGAAGTGGGTCCCGCAGTTCCCCGTTGCCGTCAAGGCCGCGGGTCAAGAGATCGTGAAGCATACCCGCCTTTACCTGCTTAAGCTTGGCAATCAGGGCTTGGGTTTGCTGGATAGTGTTGTCCAAGGTGTCGAGGATGGTGGCGATGGAGTTTTGTTCACGCCCATCCATTGGTACAATTAATTTGTATTTTTCAAGATCTTGTTTCCGGACATGCACTAACCCAATAGCGCCATGGGCATTTCTTTCGACCCTTTGTCGCACCTCATCAAGAGCATAATAGAACCAGTTTCCATTTACCTCTTCTTTGGGAATGACCTTAAATATGTGTTGGTTCAGTAAGCCGGTTTGCCCGTTCCAAATAAAAGGCCCGAATGAAGTCCCCCGATTTCCGGACCAAGCAAAAAGCAAAGTGCCTGTTTTGACTGTGTAGCGTTCTGATAAAAAGCCTTTGAAATAATTAAAATCTTTACCTCCGTTTAGATTTTGAATCCTAATTATAGGTTTCCCTGTATTCGCCCAGTCAGAGGGATTGAAAGCGTATCCATTTGTTAACTCACACAGACTGATAAGAGGTATTTCCCTCCAAATTGACTTACCCAACATACCCCAACCCCTTCAAAAACCCTTGCAGCCGCTCAGCAGCGCCATCCCGCTCCTTTTGAATATCGGCAAGGCTCTTCCCATATTTATTCCACAGGTTTTCAACCGCCGCCTGGACTTCGGCCCTATGTTCCGCCACATATTGGCGCAGCACGGTTTCAAGGTCATCTTTGGCAAGCTCCAGGACAAGATTCCGGCAATCTTCAGGGGACAATGCATTCCGTTTTTTTCTGAGTACCAGCAGCAGGGCGCGGCTCAAATCCTTAAGGGTTTTGCGTGCCTTTTTCAGGAAGGCAAGGATCTCATTGTATGGGGCCAGTTTTTCTTCCAGCATATTTTTTTCAGTCGTCAGGGCGTCTTTATCAGCCTTGTCCTGTTTCAGCTCACTATTAATCTCTTTGATCCGGTCCTGGAGAGCCTTGGCAAAATTAGGGACAGGCTCATCGTTTTCAGTGTCCTGGTTGTCATCTTCATCCTCCATCCGGTTTTCAAACTGCTCTTTTTCCGCGGTCAGGCGGGCGATCTCCTGTCTTAAATCCCTGATCTGGGACAGATAATCCGGCAGGAGTTTGACCACCAGTTTGTGGTCAAAGGGATCAAACAGGTCGGTTTTTTTTGTTTCCGTATCTTCGATCACGTCCTGGATCAGATCAATCCAGCCGTCTACCAGTTCTTCAAAGCCCCGGGCGCTGATGGTCTGGATCTCATCTTTGGATCGGTCCCACCAGGTGGCCAGAATACCGGCGGTCTTGAAGCGGTCCAGCATGCCCAGAGGCAGCAGGGCCGCTTCAAAGGAGGTGAGATAGGTGTTTCGCAGCACCATGGGGTCCCGGGTTTCCGGCAGTCGGGCCAGGCCCTGGGAGTGTTTTGTCCACCAAATGCAAAACACATCCTGTACGGCCTGCTCCTTTTTCCCCATGCCCGGGTCCTGATCAAGGGTTTCACGTAACCTGCCGTTTCCGGCTGCCAAGGGAGAAAAATCGACATAGGCTGCATCCCGGGCAGTAAAGAGCCGGTCCGTCTCAAGGCCGTGGGTGTAGAACAGAGAAGCAAGCCCATCCAGTTCAACCCTGGGCACACCGCCGAAAAGATGGGCCCGGACATCCTGGGATTCCGGGGGCGGTGCATTGTCCGCATATTTGCGGATGTTGAGATTAAAATCTTCGGCAGCCACCTGATCCCGGGTGACAATACAGGAATAACCCGGGATTTCATCAAAGGTGTCAAAGGCCTGGACAATTTTTTGCACATGCTCGGGTCGCAGATAATTCTGGGCACGGCCTTCCTCATAATCCCGGTCGGCATTGATGAAAAGGATTTTATTCTGCCGGGCCGCAGGCTTGTCCCCTGTAAGGCGCATCACCAGGATGCAGGCCGGAATACCGGTGCCGAAAAAAAGATTGGCCCCAAGACCGATAACGGCTTCGATATTGTCTTTTTCTACCAGCTTTTTGCGGATCTCATACTCGCCGCTGCCCCGGAACAGGACCCCGTGGGGCATGACCGTGGCCATGACGCCGCCGGGCCTAAGGGAGGCCAGCATGTGCAGGGCAAACAACAGATCTGCCTTTTTTTTCTCCGGCGGAAAACCATAGGCGGAAAACCGCTCCGGGTGGCTGAGCTGTTTTTTTTCATAGGGCAAGCTGAAGGGCGGATTGGAAAGTATCCGGTCAAAGCGCTTTAATTCACCCCCCTCCAGATGCTGGGGAGATGTCAGGGTATCGTCATTTTCAATAAAAGCCCGCTCAAACACGCCGTGGAGGATGAGGTTCATCTTGCAGATGGCCCAGGCAGATCCCTCATTGTCCTGGCCGTAAAGGGCAAGGTTGTCAGGATTACCGCCGTGTTCGCCCACATAATGCCGGGCATAGATGAGCATACCCCCGGACCCGCAGCAGGGGTCATAGATCCGCTGCCCTTCCTCAGGTTTGACCAGCCGGACCATGAGGCTGACCACATCTCTCGGGGTATAGAACTCTCCCCCTTTTTTGCCTGCGGATTCGGCAAACATATAGACCAGATATTCATAGGCTGAGCCTAAAAGATCCTGGTGTTCAAAATCCTCATTGCGCATGCGGTGTTTTCTAAAATGGGTAATGAGCTGCCGAAGCTTGGCATCGGAAATGGGTTTTTTGCCGATGGGCCGGGTAAAGTCGATTTGCTCCAGGACCCCGGCCATAACGGAATTGTTTTCGGAAATTGCCTCCAGGGCTTTGTTCAGGGTATCGCCGATATTCTGGTGAGCCGTATTGTTCAGAGTCTGGTAGCGAGCCTGGCGAGGCAGGAAAAGGCCTTCGTACAGGTAATGGTTTTCAGCCAAAGCCTCGGCTTCTTCCTGTGTTGCCCCGGCGGCCATTTCATTCTGGATGATCCGTTCCTGTTCTTCGGCAAATACATCAGAGCAGCGTTTGAGAAAAAGCATTCCGAAAATAAAATCCTTGTACTGGGAGGCATCCATCTTACCGCGCAGGATGTCGGCGGCTGCATAGAGATGCCGCTTAAGCTTGGGAAGGGTTAATCTTGCCATTTATGGTGTCTTTCCTTGTTTCAGATGCCTTCATGATCAAACCTTTCTATTCTGGTTGAGTCGTTGCAAAGGGAATAACAACCCATTGCGTTTGGTTGTTAACACAGAATCCTTATTCTATCAATAAGGATTGATCATCTTAAATGATAGTGCCGGAAGATTGGAACGGGGTTTGGATTTATCCTTCAGGTCTGATCAGGCTGCCGGTCAGGCAGGTGGAGATAATGGCCAGGGTTTCGAGATTGAGATAGTCGCCGGCATCATCCTGGAATAAAAAACCAGCCTGGGTCGGCATGCCCTCTTCTGCATCATTGAAATTAAAGATGATGGGAATTCTTGGCAGCCCGTTGAACCGGACGCTCAGATCATGGGAGTCTGTATTCACAATCCGACCCTTCAGCTTTCCTCATCCCCGGACAGGTCCAGGAAATCCCCGTTTTCATAGACAAGCTCACGGTTGAAAAACGGGAAGATAAAAAACCCGCCTTTTTTTTGAATGCCGAGAATGTCTGATTTTTCTTTAAAATCAAACTGCCTTAGATTCGGCAGGCAGATTTTATAAGCTTCATCAAAGAGTTTTGAATTTTCCATCACAGGTTTTTCAAGGTATTGAGTTTTTGAAGCAAAGCATCATATTCATCTTCATAGGCCAGAAGATCCATCATGACCGGCGGTTTGGTGGAATGGGCCGGAAGACGGGCCTTGGTTTCCTTTATGAGAATTTCAACTTCCTTCATCCTTTTAATGATGTCCTCCATCATGACTGATTCCTCCTTTTTGTTGGTATTGTCGGATATAAAATACCATGGGAAACCGGCGGATAAATTGACCCATGTCAAGAAAAATTAATATTTCAAAAAACTGGAATTAACCAGGGCAATATAGTATGTTCTTTCATAATTTATAAACCATTGATGATACTGGAGCCGGAAACATGGAAACCTATTATAACCCTGCGGATCTATTGAAATTTGAAGACATCGGCAAGGATGCGCCGGATCTGGCCAAAAAATTTTTTGATTATTATGGTGCTGTTTTTTCTGAAGGAGACCTTTCAGAAAGGGAAAAAGCCCTGATAGCCCTTGCCGTGGCCCATGCCATTCAATGCCCCTACTGCATTGATGCCTATACAAAGGCCTGTCTGGAAAAAGGCTCAAACCTTGCCGAAATGACGGAAGCCCTTCATGTGGTAACGGCCATCCGGGGCGGGGCCTCTCTGGTCCACGGGGTCCAGATGAGAAACATTGCTGAAAAACTTTCTTTATAGCAAGAGATTCCAATGACCGATCTTTTTCCAAGTTTTTCCGAAACCCTTGAACAACAGGGACTTATTTTTGAGAGAAAACCCGCTGAAATTCTCCAGGTCAATCTGGGCCGGTTATGCAACCAGGTCTGTAAACACTGCCATCTTTGTGCCGGGCCGGACAGCAAGGACATCATGGACCGCAGGACCATGGACGAGGTCATTGATTTTGCACGGCGTTGCGCCTTTAAGGTCGTGGACATTACCGGCGGCGCTCCTGAAATGAACCCGGATCTCCCCTATCTCATTGAAAATATATCAGCGGTTTCAGATCAGGTGATGCTGCGCTCCAATCTCAGTGCGCTTCTGGAGTTTGCCCCGGATCACCTGATTCCGGTACTGAAAAAAAACCGGGTCATTCTTGTATCCTCCTTTCCTTCCCTGAACCAGGCCCAGACAGATTCCCAGAGAGGGGCCGGCATATTCGACAAAAGCATTGAGGCCCTTATCCTATTGAACCGTCAGGGTTATGGCAAAGAAGGCACGGGCCTTCTGCTCAATCTTGTGGCAAATCCGACCGGAGCCTTTCTTCCTTCTTCCCAGAAAGCCACGGAAAAAAGATATCGGGAAATTCTGTTAAAAAAATGGGGGATTATTTTTAATCATGCCTATACCTTTGCCAATATGCCGCTGGGCCGGTTTGAAGCATGGCTCAGGCGGTCAGGGAACTATGATGATTATCTCTGCCTGCTGCATAAAAATTTCAACCCCTGCACCCTTCCCGGTCTCATGTGCCGGAATCTGATTTCTGTTTCCTTTGACGGGTATTTGTTTGACTGTGATTTTAATCTGGCCGCAGGACTTTATAAGGCAAATGAAAAGATTCATGTTTCCGATATCAAGACTTCTTCCTTTGATAAAGATCCCATTGCCGTGGGCAATCACTGCTATGCCTGCACGGCCGGCAGCGGTTTCACCTGAGGCGGGGCCATTGCTTCCTGAGGTCAGGATTCTATTTTTTGCGAAGACTTGTATTCCATGTCCGGGAAGTGTACCATCTATAGTCTAAGTCTGATATTAAGCAGGACAATATCCGGAATAAAAAACCTCACCTGCTAAGCGGATTGAGAATAATTATAATAACAGGAGAAGATATGGAACCTGACAAATTTAGAGAGTCCCGGCATGCAATCAACCGATTGTGTGAACGTCTGGCTTTATTGATTGAGGAAAATGCAGTTGACGCTTCACGGGAATGCTGTCAGGAAGCGCAAGGACTCCTGGACAGTCTCCTACCCCAGGCTGATGGTGAAATTCAGGAGCGGTCGGTTAAAAACATGGGGTTGAAAATCAAACATTTACTATCCCTTATCAATAAATTAAAGGTTAAAAAAGTACCTGTTTCAAGAATCGAAAAAAATGAAGCAGACCTTGTTGAGTGGGATGAAGACCGTATAAAACTACTTTCACCCGTGTTTCTGAAAAAAGTGTCCGCCAATATGGGAAATGATACAGGGGCCAGTGTCTGTTTTGATACGACCGGCAAAGGGGTCAGGCCCAGCTATCAGATCCGGTTTGGAAATAAGGAAACCACAACTTTCAGCGGCAGTGCTCACAAGCCACGGGAGAAAGCCCTTGCCAACGGCTCACGCAAAATATCCCGGCCTTTTTCATGCACGGCAATCGATTCGGCCCTGAACGCCAGATGAAATAGTAACCCATGGGACCGGTTGCAGGGCAGAGATGGATCAGCGAAACAGAGCCGGAGCTTGGACTTGGGCTCTTAATCCATATCAACCCGAAAACCATGGGCATACGGTTTGATTCATGCGGGTGTGAAAGGGATTATGCCCTCGCTTCTTCCCCCTTGAAACGGATGATTTTCAAGCCCGGCGATGAGGTTCAATCGGGAAACGGCAAAAAACTGATCATTGAGTCTGTATCGGAATCGGGCGGGTTAATGTATTATTCCGGAGGAGCTGAGGTGGTCTGTGAAAAAGACCTGTCCGACACCCTTTCTTTTTCCATGCCCCAGGACCGGCTTTTTGCCGGGATTACAGATTCAAGCAAAGCCTTTGATCTGCGCCGCAGGCTATTAACATCAAAGGCGCATTATGATGCATCTCCGGTAAAAGGGTTTCTCGGAGGCAAGGTGGACCTGATCCCCCACCAATTTTTCATTGCCGATACAATTGCCTCCCGGCATGTACCCAGGGTGCTGCTCTCGGATGAAACAGGTCTTGGCAAAACCATAGAAGCCTGCCTTATCCTTCATAAACTCCTCATCAGCCACAGAATCCAAAGAGTGATCATCATTGTTCCGGAATCTTTGACCCACCAATGGTTTATTGAATTATACAAAAGATTCAACCTGTCTTTCATGATCCTTAACGAAGCCTATTGCAAGAACCTGGATCGCCGGGGAAAAGGCATCAACCCCTTTCTTGAACACCAGCTTGCCATTGTCAGCTTTGATTTTCTTGCCAACATCCGGTGGCATTCAAAAATCCTGGATTCAGGATGGGATATGGTGGTGGTGGATGAGGCCCATCATATTACCGACAATGAAAAAACCCATGCGTTTATCTTGCAGCTTTCTTCGCCCGAATCCGGATTGATGCTGCTGACGGCCACGCCGGAACAGATGGGAATAAAAAATCATTTTCTTCACTTAAAACTTCTGGACCCCCACCGTTATTTTGATTTTGACGCCTATCTTGAGGAAGCCGGACAATATGAAAAAACCATTGAAACCGTCAAGGGCCTTTTAAAACAAGGGAAAAACATTGAACAGATCCTGGATTCCTATGGGCCGGGCCGGGTGATGTTCAGAAACCAGCGGCAGGTCATCCAAGGGTTCCCCAAAAGAATCCCCTGCGTAAAAAGTCTGGATCCTGAATTTAACAGGATCAGGTCCGTTAATGGGGAATTTTTCGATCCTGAAAACAAAGTTGAATTTAATCAAGATCCGAGAATCCTTTATCTTCTTGAATTGATCCGGCAGAATGAAAAAATTCTTGTGATCTCTTCCTCTCGGCAGAAGGCCTTGGCCATAGAAGCCGCGGTTGCAAATCACATCTCCATTGATATGGCAAGATTTGATGAAAGCATGAGCCTTCTTCAACGGGACAGAAATGCTGCCTTTTTTGCAAGGGAAAACGGTGCTAAACTGTTAATCTCGTCTGAAATCGGCAGTGAGGGAAGAAATTTTCAATTTGTGCATCATCTCTTCCTGTTTGACCTGCCCCTGAACCCGGAGCTTTTAGAGCAGAGAATCGGTCGCCTGGACCGGATCGGCCAGAAAAACGATATCCTGATCCATGTGCCCTATATCCGGGGAACCGCTTTTGAAATCCTGGCCCGGTGGTACATGGACGGATTAAACCTCTTTGCCGGAAATATCAATGGCCTTCATCTTATTTACAAAGCATTTGAAGAGGATCTTCAAGACTTATTCACCCGGTTAAGGGAAGATAACGCCATAGACGAAGCAGGCCTTCAAAAATTAATATCACGAACAAAGGCGTTTTGTATTGAAACCGAAACAAAACTGGCCCAGGGGAAAAACATTCTTCTGGAGATGAATTCCTTTAAACCCGAACCCGCGCAAAACATTATCCGGGCTGTTCAGGCCTTTGAAGCGGACAAGACGCTTGAAGACCTTCTGCTCAGGGTACTTTCCCATTACGGAATTGAAACCGATCCCATGAATGACTCTGTTTTCCGGTTGAATTTCAACGATGTAATTGATGAAAACTTCCCGACTTCGACACGGCTCTCCGATACCTTAACCTTTAAAAGAAATACCGCCATCCTGAGGGATGAAGCGGATTTTTTTTCCTGGGACCATCCCTTTGTCCATCAGGCCTTTGAATATTTCATCACCAGCAATACCGGGTCCTGCGCACTGGCATGTCTTGCCGGTCAGGGAGGCACAGGGCTTCTCCTTGAAACCGTATTCATCCTGGAATGTCTTGCCCCTTCAGCCCTTGATATGAGCCGGTATCTGACCTGTGACCCCATCCACCTTGTGGTGGACCCTGAAGGACACAATGTCACGGAAAAATTTGATTTTACCCTGACTTCAAAAAATCTCGCCGAAGATCAGAAAAACGGATTCAAAGCATTTGAACCGGGAAACCGGGAACTCATCCCTTCCATGATTCAAAAAAGTCTTTTCCTTGCACACACCCTCTGCCTTGACATCATTGAAAAGACAAAGATCACCATCACACAGATGCTGGGCCGGGAAATCGCAAGACTGCTGGAACTTCAGAAAATAAACCCGGATATCCGGGAGGCTGAAATCCATGCTGTCCGGAATCAGGCGGCATTACTTCTCGAACATCTGTCCATGGCCCGGCCAAGGCTTGATGCCTTAAGGCTCATCCGGGTTCAATAGGCATTTCCTTCATCGGCAGATCCATCCGTCTATACCTTGAATCCTTCCAGGATCATCTGCAGTTCCGAAGCCATCTCTTTCAGACGCCGGGAGCTTGCCTCTACTTTTCTGCTGCTTTCCGCAATTTTATCCGTTGCCTCACTCACACCGCCGATATCCTTTGCAATCCCACTGGATACACTGGAGCTTTGATTGATATTCTCATTTACAAGGGCAATGCCCTGGCTTGCCTGGGCAATATTCCCGGAGATTTCCTTTGTCACGACGGATTGCTCTTCCACTGCCGTTGCAATGGTGGCAACAATTTCATTAATATCCGTGATGACCTTGGTAATCAGATCGATTTCACTTACGGCCATGGCGGTTGTGGATTGAATCGCATCAATCTGTGTTTTAATATCCCGTGTTGAATTTGCCGTCTGAATCGCCAGTTCTTTTATCTCATTTGCAACAACGGCAAACCCCTTGCCCGCTTCTCCTGCCCTTGCCGCTTCAATGGTGGCATTCAGGGCCAAAAGATTGGTCTGTCCCGAGATATCGCTGATGGCATCGGTTACCTTTCCGATTTCCTTTGCCGTTTTTTCCAGAATGTTCATTTTCTTGGATGCATTTGAGGCCTGGGAAACCGCAGCTTCAGAAATCTCTCTGGCTTTTTCCGCATTACTGGCAATTTCCGTAATAGTGGCTGTCATCTCTTCTGCGGCTGCTGCCACAAGGTTCAGATTGGTCGTGGACTCTTCCATGGCTGCGGCAACGCTTGAAATATTGGCATCCATCTCTTCCGTGGATGCCGCCACATTGACGGATCGCATGGCAGTATCTTTCACTTCTGCAGACAAAAGCCTGGAGATTTCGGAAAGATCCCCTGAAGATGCATCAACCTCCCTTGAACTGTTGGATATCTTTTTAATCATATCCTGGAGTTTTCCGACAAAGGTATTGAATCCTCTGGACAGCTCGCCCACTTCATCCGTTGATGTGACTTTCAGTCGAACAGTCAGGTCTCCCTCTCCTTCTGCAATGTCCTTGACCATTCCACAAGCCTCACGAAGCGGGCCTGATATTTTTCCGGAAACCATATAGGTCAAAACAAAACTTAAGGCAATGGAAATGAAAATAGCGGCCAGCAACAGGTTCCTCTGTCTGGCCATGCCGGCCTGAACAATTTTTTCTTTTTCCATGATGGCGGCATTGACGTCATCAATATAGATGCCTGACCCAATGACCCAGTTCAACGGTTTAAACAGCTTGACATAGGATAGTTTATCCACGGGTTCTTTAAATCCGGGTTTTGCCCATTTATACCCGACTGTGCCTTCACCGTCTTTTTTGCAGACCGCCACCATTTCAACAAACAGGAGTTTTCCGTCCGGATCTTTGTAGTCTGACAAGCTTTTTCCATTCAAGGCCGCATTAACAGGATGGAATACCATGGCCGGTGTCATGTCATTGATCCATAAATAACCGCTTTGATCATATTTCATGTCTTTGATGAGTTTGAAAATCAATTCCTTTTTTCCGGCATCATCATAATCCTTGGATGCATAGACTCCCTCGATCTGGCTGACGCCCATTTCAACGATATTCCTGAGCTTCTGCTTTTTTTCTTCCATCAGGGTGGTTTTCAAGGAATTGATCTCTTCCATTCCCATGTTTTTTATGGAGGATGACGCAATAAAAAACATGATAACCCCCAGCAAAATCAATCCTGCAAAAGATGTAATCATAATTTTTCTTCGGATATTCATGGTTAGGCCTCCTGCAATATTAAAAAGTGAATATGCTTACTTGATTTTTCGAAAGGCAAGTTTCAGATCCGCCTCTTTAAAACCAAGGACCAGCTCCTGGGCGCTCAATTTAATGATATCAAGGCGCCCGGGGGTTGTTTTTTGACCATCTTCATAAATAAAAATAATTTCAATCTGATTGCCCAGTATCTTGTAGACAAATTTATCCGCAACCCAGAAATAACGCTCTTTATCCAGAATCAGATCCCCGGCCCCATCCTTTTTCAGAACAATCTTGATCTCACCGGGTTTGGCATCAATTAGAGTTTCAGAGTTCTCCCATTTCCCGACAATGCTTGGCCGGGAAGACGCACCCAAAAAAAGAAAAGCCGATAACAGCAGAATTATAATTTTCTTCATCATATCTTAAAAATTCAAAAGCCTTGTTTCTTATTGATTCATTATGCAAACGAACGCTTGAAAAGGTCTTCAATGGCATTTTTCCCCTCATCGGAAAGATTTCGGGTTCCTGTGCCGCAAAAGGTCTTATGGGTAATTAAAGGAATCTCCTGAATCCATTCATTGGATTTCCATGCATACCATTGATTGGTATCCTGATCAAAAACACTGACCGGTCTGTTGAAAAATTTAGCAAGTTCAACCCCCCATCCGGTACCGCCTTTAACAGTTCCGTCGGCATGAATAAAGCCCACGGCAAACACCTGGTACCCCTTATTGACCATATGAAAAATGGTCTGAAACACTTTTCGGATCTTATCGGCCTGGGCATACCGTCTTCCCATCCGGACGGATACAATCTCCATGCTGATATTGCCTTTGTTGAGTTCCTCGTCGCTGAGCATTGTGATATTCTTATTCCTGGAAAGCGAATGGCCTTCAAAGGAAAAATGAGTTTCATTGATCCCGAATTTTTCAGCACACACCCCAAACGCTTCCTCGGCTCCCTTAAGTCCACCGCTGTATAAATTAAAGTCTTTATTGCCCATGATTTTTCCTTTTTTTATTTTTATTTTAATAACCGGTTGGATTTCATGATGATGATACCATGGAAAGCAGAATATAGAATAGAATTATTTTCATTCGCTTTTAAAAAAACTTTGCATTAATATTCATTTTGTATTATCTGAAGCATTTTTAAAAAATGAGGGTTTCCCCATGAATTTTCAGAAAATAAGCTATTCAATCTCATGGAATTTATTTTTGATTGCCCTGGGAAGCATTATCATCGGTATCGGCCTGAAGGCCATTGTCATTCCCCACGGGATGATCACGGGCGGTTTTTCAGGGGCTGGAATACTGATTTACTACCATACAAAATTATTTACCCCAGGTATCTGGTATTTTATTTTGAACATCCCGGTTTTCATCGCGGGATGGCTTTTCATCAGCCGCAGGTTTTTATTTTACAGCCTTTACGGAACCATCATCCTGACCCTTGTCATTGACCTGGTCCCGCTTGAACTCCCGGTCAAGGATCTGATGCTGGCCTCCATTGCCGGCGGAACCATCATCGGGGCAGGCTCCGGCATCATCTTTCGCTCCCTTGGATCTGCCGGCGGAAACGATATTATTTCCATCATTTTGCACCAGCGATACGGCATCCGCATCGGAACCTATAATTTTTCCTTTAATTTTATCCTGTTTTTCTTAAGCTTTGGCCTGCTTGAAACCGATATGATCCTGTATTCCATGGCCATGAGCTATATCACATCCCAGGTGCTGGAATATTTCATGACCCTGTTTAACCAGAGAAAAATGATTTTCATCATTTCCAACAACCCGAAAAAAATTGTGAATGAAATCATTGAAAAACTCAAACGCGGGGCAACCCTGATCAAAGGTTCCGGAGGCTATACCGGCAATGAAAAAGAAATTATCCTGACCGTTGTCAACAATTACCAGATCAAGCGTGTTGAGGAAATCACGTTTAATATTGATCCCGACGCCTTCCTGATCACGGAAAATACCTTCAATGTTCTGGGCAAAGGATTCTCCACCCGGAAGGTGTATTAATCAATATCCATCCCGTTGTGCAAACCGACTATTTTGAACCAATTTGCAAAATAGTCTTGACTATTCCGCATTTTACTGCAAAATAGTCGAAAAAGGATGGGTAATGAATCGACACCAGAAACAATTTATTCTGAAAGACCTTAAAAAAAAACTGGTCTTTCTCACAGGCCCCAGACAGGTCGGCAAAACCTGGCTGGCTCTGGATATTGCCAAATCCTATTCCAAAAGCCTCTATCTGAACTATGATCATCTTAAAGACAAAAAAATCATAAAAAACCAGGAATGGTTGGAAGACACAGAACTTCTCATCCTGGATGAAATCCACAAAATGAAGGGGTGGAAAAATTTCGTCAAAGGGATTTTCGATACAAAACCTGATACCATGCATATCCTTGTCACCGGCAGCGCAAGGCTTGAGGCATTTCAGGCAAGTGGAGATTCCCTTGCCGGAAGATTTTTCCGGCATCGGATATTGCCCTTTTCTCCGGCAGAACTCTCTTTGATCGGTGAACCCGTGGATCTTGAAAGACTGATCCGGTTCGGCGGGTTCCCGGAACCCTTTTTGTCCAATGACCCCATTGAGTCTGACCGCTGGAGAATGCAATATATAAACGGCCTGGTCCGGACCGATGTCCTTGATTTTGAAAAAATCCATGATTTCAAATCCATAGAACTAGTGCTGGAATTATTGAAATCAAGGGTGGGATCACCCATTTCATTTACATCCATTGCTGGAGATGTCGGCATCTCCCCTAATACCGTAAAAAAATATATCCGGATATTTGAATCTCTGTATATTGTGTTCAGGGTGACACCCTATTCAAAAAATATTGCCCGGTCCATTTTAAAAGAACCTAAAATTTATTTTTATGATACCGGAATGGTGGATGGAGACGAGGGGATCAAGTATGAAAACCTTGTGGCTGTTTCATTGCTGAAGCATGTTTATGCCTTGAATGACTATCTTGGAACCCCCTGTTCCTTGAATTATCTGAGGACAAAAGACAAAGCTGAAATTGATTTTTGTATTGTCGGCAAACATGCCCCGGAAATAATGATTGAAGCCAAACTTTCCGATGAAACACCTGGAAAATCCATCATCAATTTCAACCGACGATACAACATCCCAGGAATTCAACTGGTTATGAAGCTTAAACAGGAAAGAAAAGAAAATCAGATTGAAATCAGAAATGCGGCCCGATATCTATCCTCCCTGATGGCATGACACTTTTGCCAACACCATGATGAAGATACCGATAAAGGTCGGTATCTTCAGGAGCAATCTTCTTATGCAACAGGTGATCCTGATATGACCTGATAAACCGATTCAAGGGCCTTATCAAGGTGTTCAGGCTTTGTTCCGCCGGCCTGGGCCATGTCCGGACGCCCGCCACCGCCTCCGCCCACTATTTTGGCTGCGACTTTGACAATGTCCCCGGCTTTGAATTTTTTGGTCAGATCGTCGGTTACAACAGATATCAGCAAGGCTTTTCCATCGGATTCCGCTCCTAAAAGAATGACACCGGAGCCAATCTTTGTTTTAAATTTATCTGCCAGATCCCTTAACTGGGAGGGGTTTTCAATATTCACCCGTTTTGCGATCACCTTGATACCGTTGATCACTTTGACCTCATCGGCCAAATTTTCAATGGATTTAGACGCCATCTTCGCTTTCAGGGATTCCAGCTCTTTTTCAAGGTTTTTCTTATCCTTTAATAAAGCCTCCACCTTTGCGGTTACATCTTCTTTCGCCCCTTTTAAAAGACCTGCGGTGGACTCGATGAGGGCTTCTTCCCTGTGGATATGATCCAGGGCCACCTGGCCGGTTGTCGCCTCAATCCTCCTGACACCCGATGCAATGCCCCCTTCGGACAGGATCTTGAACAATCCGATATCACCGGACCGCCTTGTATGGGTACCGCCGCAAAGCTCGCTGGAGAATTTTCCCTGGGAAACGACCCGGACCACATCCCCGTATTTTTCTTCAAAGAGAGCGGTTGCACCGGCCCGGACAGCCTCATCCATGTTCATTTCCTTTGTTTCCACCGAATGATTTTCCCTGATCCGCAGATTCACTTCATTTTCAATGGCCAGAAGATCTTCCCGTGTAATGGAAGAAAAATGGGTAAAATCAAATCTGAGTCTTGATTCGGTCACAAGGGAGCCGGATTGTTTGACATGATCCCCCAGAACTTTTCGTAAAGCTGAATGCAGGATATGGGTGGCGCTGTGGTTTGCGGCAATGGCCTGTCTTTTTTTCTCATCCACCTTAAGGGCGAATAAGTCGCCTTTTTTTGCCTCGCCCTTCTCAACCACGCCCTTATGGATAATAAGGCCTGATGGGTTTTTCATGGTATCTGCAATTTGAATGATACAGTTTTCATTCTCAAACCTGCCGGAATCTCCTGTCTGTCCCCCGGATTCTGCATAAAAGACCGTTGACCCTGTGACGATCTCGACCCTATCGCCGGGTCTGGCGATTTCTATTTCCCTATCCTCTTTAACAATGATCAGAATCTTTGATTTTCCCTCAATGGTCCCATAGCCTTCAAAAGAAGTCTTCACCCCTTCCGAGGTCAGGGCCTTGTAGGCTTCGCCGATTCCTGCAAATTTTTTAATGGACCGGGATCTGGCTTTCTGCTCTTCCATGGCAAGGTTAAAGCCGTCCAGGTCGAGCTCGATCTTCATCTCTTTGACATGATCTCTGATGATATCCACGGGAAACCCGAAGGTATCATAGAGTTTGAAGATGACATCGCCGGGGATTTCTCTGTTTGGTAACGGGATCGTTTTACCTGTTTTTGTATCCACAAAAGGTGGAGCATCCGGATCATGAATATCATCGATGATGGTTTCCAGATATTTCATGCCGATATCCAGGGTCTCAAGAAATTTTTCTTCTTCATTTTTCACCACATTCAGGATAAAGGCGGAAGATTCCTTTAATTCAGGATAGGCCTCGTCCATGATGGCAAAAACCGTTTGAACCGTTTCATGCATAAAGGGTTTGACAAGGCCGATGCTTCTGCCGTAGCGGATGGCCCGTCTCATGATGCGCCGAAGGACATATCCCCGGCCCTCATTGGACGGCAAAACCCCGTCACAGATGAGAAAGGCCGTGGCCCGTGAATGATCGGCAATGACTTTCATGGCCACTTCAACCTCTTTGGATTCGTGGCGTTTTTTTCCGGAAAGCTCCCCGACCTTTTCCATGATGGGAATAAATAAGTCGGTATCATAATTGGTGGGCACGCCCTGGAGTACGGATATGATCCGTTCAAGCCCCAGGCCGGTATCAATGCTGGGTTTCGGCAGAGGGTTCAAGCGCCCCTCTTCATCTTTTTCAAACTGCATGAAAACCAGATTCCATAATTCCAGCCATCGGTCACAGTCGCAACCCACGGCACAATCTTTGCTATCGCAGCCGAATTCAATGCCCCGATCAATATGAATCTCACTGCAGGGACCGCAGGGGCCGGTATCCCCCATGGCCCAGAAATTGTCTTTTTCACCCAGCCGGATGATGCGTTCTTCAGGCACCCCCTCCTGGTCCCGCCAGATATTAAAGGCTTCGTCATCTTCATGGAAAACGGAAACCCAGAGTTTATCCTTGTCAAATCCGTATCCGTTGGTCAGAAGATCCCAGGCGAATTTAATGGCTTTTTCCTTAAAATAATTCCCAAAGGAAAAATTGCCCAGCATTTCAAAAAAAGTATGATGTCTTGCCGTATATCCGACATTTTCAAGGTCATTGTGTTTACCGCCGGCCCGGACACATTTCTGGGCCGTTACCGCAGTTGCATACTCTCTTTTCTCATCACCGGTGAACACGCGTTTAAACTGTACCATTCCAGCATTTACAAACATGAGGGTCTTATCATCCTGGGGGACCAGGGAGGAAGACCGAACCAAATGGTGACCCTGTTTTTTAAAATAGTCGAGAAAAATTTTTCTGGCATCATTGCCTGTCATGCTGCAACTGTTCATTCACTTCTCCGTTATGCTTCTCCGTTATGCTTTTCCGTTGCCGTTCTTATCTTTTTTAGCAGGTGTTGGTGTCACCAACCCGAGTTTCTCACGAACACTGGTTTCAATTTTTCCAAATATGTCCGGGTTGTCAACAAGAAAAACCTTTACATTTTCTCTTCCCTGACCGATCCTCTCTCCGCTGAATGAATACCATGAGCCGCTCTTGTCCACAATTCCGAGATCTACCCCCATATCGAGAAGATCTCCGGTTCTGGATATTCCTTCCCCATACATGAGATCAAATTCCACATCCTTGAACGGGGGCGCCAGTTTATTTTTCACAACCTTTACCTTAGTCCGGTTGCCGACAATATTCTCCCCTTCTTTGATGGGAGCTGCTCTCCGGATTTCAAGCCGCATGGATGCGTAAAACTTCAAGGCATTGCCGCCGGTGGTGGTTTCAGGATTTCCATAGACCACCCCGATTTTCATACGGATCTGGTTGATAAAAATAAGGGTGGTACTGGTTTTTCCAATGGTGGCGGTGAGTTTTCTCAAGGCCTGGGACATGAGCCTTGCCTGAAGGCCCATATGAGAATCCCCCATTTCTCCTTCAATTTCCGATCTGGGAACAAGGGCAGCCACGGAATCCACCACCATGATATCAATGCCACCGCTCCTGACAAGCATGTCGGCAATTTCAAGGGCCTGTTCTCCTGTGTCGGGTTGAGAAATCAGAAGCTCATCGCAATCCACGCCCAGTCGTTTGGCATAGGCCACATCCAGGGCATGCTCGGCATCGATAAAGGCTGCGATCCCTCCATTCTTCTGCGCTTCGGCCACGGCATGGAGGGCGAGAGTTGTCTTTCCCGAGGATTCAGGGCCATAGATTTCGATCACCCGGCCCCTTGGATACCCGCCGACACCCAGGGCCTTATCCAGGGCCAGGGACCCGGTCCGGATGACGGGCACTGCTTCAATGGGCCTGCCACCGAGCTTCATGATCGATCCCTTGCCGAACTGCCTTTCAATCTGGTTCATGGCTGTCTGAACAGCCTTGTCTTTTTCTGAATTCTTCTCCATCCTCTTATCTCCTATAATGCCCCTGATAAATATATGAGTTTCAAAACAAAGGCCGTAAAAACCCCTGCCATTACATCATCCAGCACAATGCCTGCCCCTCCTGAAAAATTTCTTTCAAAATACCTTACGGGCCCTGGTTTCACAATATCAAAAAACCTGAAAATAAAAAATCCGGCGACTAGGGTGGATGCCTGAACCGGAACCAGGGAAAGGGCCACCACATAGCCTGCCATTTCATCAATCACAATGCAGCCGGGATCTTTTTCCCTGAGTATTTTTGCTGCTTTATCCGCCAGAAAAACAGCCGTAAGTATAAAGCCCACACAATAAATGCCGTGAAACGACATTGGAATGACCAGATAAAAAAAAGCAAAGGGAACGGCAGCAATGGTTCCAAATGTTCCGGGAGCAATAGGAACCTTGCCCGAAAAAAAGCCGGTGGCCAAAAACAAAATCATTTTCCGGAAAAACATCATTTAGCCTATCTATATTCTGAATTATTCCCTGTCAAGCATGTTGATATCGCAGAGAACACTATTATAAACCGCTTGAAAAGGAAGTTTATTTTCCTTTGCTATCTTTTTTATGGCTTCATATTCGGGAATAAACCGCACCCGGTGGTCCGGATCAATAATTTTTTTGACTTGAAGTGTTCCAAATGAAGTTTGAATTTGTGCAGGTTCCCGGAAAAGAAAAAACCGTTCACATTCATGCACCCTCACGCCAATGGATGATGTTTCAGAAAGGAGAAGATGAATAATGGCATCCAGGTCTTCTTTCCTGCATAGGACTTCGATCTGAAGGCCGGGCCTGTTTTTCTTCATCTGAATCGGGGTATAGGAAACATCCAGGGCCTGATTTTCCAAAAGGGTTTCCATGAGGTACCCTGAAATTTCAGGACTCATATCATCAATATTGGTTTTGATCACCTGAATGATTTCTTTTTGGATGGCAGTATTATTCTCATTCTCTGTTTTTTCACCCAGGATGAGCCTGAGAAGATTGGGAAGCGCTGATCCGGTCTCTCTTTTTCCTGCGCCATACCCTGTTTTTTTGATTCGCATGTCCGGCATGGGGCCGAAGGAAGATGCAAGGGTGGTGATGATGGCGGCTCCCGTCGGGGTGACGATCTCGGTCCCGGCATCGGAAGAGGTAACAGGGGTGTCCTTTAATATGGCCAGGACGGCAGGAACAGGAACAGGCAGCACACCGTGGGCACAGTTTACAACCCCAGATCCCAGGGGGATAACAGAGGCATAGATTGTATCAATGCCCAGATAATCCACACACAGAAAAGACCCGATAATATCCACAATGGAATCAATACCGCCGACTTCATGGAAATGGATGGTTTCAATATCATGGCCGTGAATGCCGGACTCAGCCTCGGCTATTTTTTGAAATGCCTTAAGGCTGTTCAGTTTAACTTTTTCAGGCAATAAAGCATTTTCGATCAAGGCCCTGATATCTTTGTAGTTCCTGGATACTCCCCTGCCCTCATGGGTTTCCACAACCAGGTCTATGGCTTTCAGATGATGCCTGTAAACCGATGTCGCCCTTAATCTGAATCCATTTAACACATGGGACAGTTTTTCCGTGAGCCAGTCCGTTGGAACCCCAAGGTCCATGAGCGCACCCAGCATCATATCTCCGCTGATACCGGAAAACATGTCCACATACAGAATCACTATACAAGGCTCCCGGAGGCATGGACTTTCAAAATTTCCAAAACAAGTTTTGCCGAATTTTCCATATCCCGGATATCAATGGATTCATTCAGGGTATGAACATCGGTCATGCCGGTTCCAAGGACCCCTGCCATAATGCCTTTGCCAAAGAAAATATTGGCATCGGCCCCGCCGCCGATGGTTCTGGCTGCAAGGGAAATTCCAAGGTTGGCAGCCGCTTTTCTTGCAAGACGGATGACCCCATGGTCTTCAGGAATCAGGGTGCCGGGGAAGTCTTCATCCACAAGGATCTCAATCCTTGGATTCATTTCAGCAGTTTTAAATTCATCTGCGGCTTCCTGAAATGCATTGATCATATTTTGGGTCACGGATTTTAATTTTTCAATATCATGACTTCTTGCTTCCCCATGGATTTCAACAAATTCAGGAACAATATTGGTGGCAACCCCGCCCTGAATGGTTCCGATATTGCAGGTGGTTTCTGCGTCAATCCGGCCAAGGGCTAATTTTGAAATGGCCCTGGATGCAATCTGGATGGCATTGATTCCCTTTTCCGGTGCTGCACCTGCATGGGCGGCTTTTCCGTGGACCCTGAACCTGATCTTGTTTGCTGAAGGTGCCCGGGTCACAATCCCCTCGGTATCGGTTGAATCAAGAATATACCCGAACCTGGACTCCATGAGGCTGTAATCAAAATACTTTGCCCCTAAAAGGCCGATTTCCTCACAGACCGTAAAAATGAGCTCAACGGGCGGGTAATCCATTTTATTTTCAAGGATGACATCCATGACCTCAAGAATGATGGCAATTGCAGACTTGTCATCGGACCCCAGGATGGTTGTTCCGTCACTCCTGAACACCCCGTCTTTAAATTGAACCTTAATCCCCTCACCCGGCCCGACTGTATCCATGTGACCGGATAAAAATAAGGGACTTGCTTCCACTGTTCCCTTGAATTTGGCTATCAAATTGGAACAATTGCCCCCCACTTTTTCCCTGGCCGAGTCGTAAGAGATCTCAGCTCCCATGGAAATTAATATTTTTTCAATCTCCAAAGCCACATCCCGTTCATGACGGGAAAGAGAATCTATCTCACACAGGGTTTTGAATCTTTGAGCCAGTCGCTGTGAATTAATCATTTCTGCATCCTTAATGTTTTACAAGCGCCAATGATTTTGATAAATCAAAGAAATCCCTTATACTAAATTTCTTTTTATTATTCCATCTTTAATTCAGCCCTTGGGCCGTTTTCAATAAGGGAATTTTTAAGTTTAAAGTTTTTTCGTTAAGCATTCGTTTTTTCACTTGTGGAACTTATTTATCCATGTTATGTCATTTTCCGAACATATAGCGTATTGGTTTTCATGCTAACTCGGAGATCAAGATGAGTATTTCAATTGAAAATATCAGCCTTACCGTTAACAAAGGAATATATTTAAAGGACATCTCTCTTGATTTTGAATCCGGGTCCACCAATATTTTCCTTGGAAGAACACTGGCCGGTAAGACATCTCTTTTGCGCATCATGGCAGGTTTGGACCGACCGGACCAGGGCAGGATACTTGTAAACGGGAAAGATGTAACAGGCGTATCCGTTCGAAAGCGTAATATCTCCATGGTGTACCAGCAATTCATCAATTATCCTTCTTTCACCATCTATGAAAATATCGCCTCTCCCTTAAAAATATCCGGAATGGATAAAAAGAAAATTGACCGTCGGGTCAGAGAAACTGCTGAAATGCTTCATCTTGAATCTTTGCTGGACAGAATCCCCACCGAGCTTTCAGGCGGTCAGCAGCAGCGATGTGCCATTGCCAGAGCCCTTGTTAAGGATTCCAATCTTCTCTTGCTTGATGAACCCCTGGTTAACCTTGATTACAAACTCAGAGAAGAATTACAGATTGACCTCCGGGATATTTTCCAGCAGCGGGGGGCCATTGTTGTCTACACCACAACGGAACCTGCCGAGGCTTTAAAATTGGGCGGAAACATTGTTGTTCTTGATGAAGGCAGAATGCTTCAGACCGGCGTAACTTCGCAAGTCTATCACAGGCCTGCCACAATTAAAGTGGCGGAAGTGTTCAGTGACCCCCCCATTAACCTGCTTCACTGCAGTGTTGATGATTCTGCCTTGAAACTTGGGGAAAGTCTTATGATCCCATTAAAAGGGCATTTGCGCTCACTTTCACCCGGAAACTATATCCTTGGCATCCGTTCCAATCATCTGTATTTGAATTCCCAGAATGAAAGCAATGTTCAGCTAAACACCATTGTTGAATTAGCAGAAATAAACGGTTCTGAAACATTTATTCATGTGAAACATGGAACAACAAAACTAGTCGCCCAAGAGGTGGGTGTATATTCTCAAAAAATAGATTCAAAAATCATGATCTATCTGGACCCGGCCAACCTGTTTGTGTTTTCAGAGTCCGGGTCACTTATATTATCACCGGATAATCGTTCTTGCTGAAAAGGAATTACAGGAGATATAAATGGCAGAAATCACTTTGGATAATATTGCACACTGTTATCTCACAACTCCTAAAAAGGAATCCGACTATGCCTTAAGGCTCATTGACAACATCTGGGAGGATGGGGGAGCCTATGCCTTGCTTGGCCCGTCCGGCTGTGGAAAAACAACACTGCTGAACATCATTTCCGGGTTGCTTACCCCCAGTAAAGGGCGGGTATTGTTCGACGGTAAAGATGTGACGGCCCTGCCGCCTGAAAAACGTAACATAGCCCAGGTATTCCAATTCCCGGTTTTGTACGACACCATGACGGTTTTTAATAACCTTGCATTTCCATTGAAAAACAGAGGATTTAACAAGGAGGACATAAACAGGAGAGTTCTTGATGTTGCCGAAATTCTTGATTTGACCGATTGCCTGAATAAAAAGGCAGCCGGACTCAGCGCAGATGCCAAACAAAAAATATCTCTTGGACGGGGCCTGGTCAGAAAAGATGTGGCAGCCATCCTGTTTGACGAACCCCTCACAGTCATTGACCCACAGTTAAAATGGCAACTGAGGGGCAAGCTCAAGGAAGTGCACGAACAATTGAAACTCACGTTTATATATGTTACCCATGACCAGATGGAAGCCCTGACTTTTGCCGACAAGGTCATTGTCATGTATGAAGGTGCTATTGTACAGATCGGAACACCCCAGGAACTCTTTGAAAATCCCAGTCATAAATTTGTGGGATATTTTATCGGCAGTCCGGGTATGAATTTTCTACCCTGTACATTAAACGGCAACAAAGCCATGATAAACAATATCGGGATTGAGCTTGATGACAGGACGGCGGCTCTGGGGGAAAAAAGCACAGGTACCCTTGAACTCGGCATCCGCCCTCTTTACCTGGAGGTGCACCCTGAAGAAGTTGAAAATAGTTTCCCGACTCAGGTTAAATCCATCGAAGACCTGGGCAGTTATAAAATCATTACGGCCGATTTATCAGGGAATACCTTGCGGGCCATACTGCCGGAAGGAAAAGACATCTTTTCCGAAAACGCATGGCTGAGGTTTCCCAAAAGCTGGATCAGGTTATTTAGCAATGACAGATTATTAACCCATCAAGGATAAAATGATCAATTAAAACTGGAGCATCACCCATATGGACAAATGGAAAGATAACAAAGCCTGGTTTCTGGTTTTACCTGTTTTTATAATCGTTGCTTTCAGTGCTGTTATTCCCTTGATGACGGTTGTCAATTATTCCATCCAGGATATCTTTGGACCGGGGCAGAGGGTTTTTGTCGGCACTGAATGGTTCAAAGAAGTGCTTTCCGATGGCCGGCTGCATGAAGCCTTATGGCGCCAATTAATTTTTTCAGGGCTTGTGCTGCTGATTGAAATTCCCCTTGGTGTGTTCATCGCCCTGTTGATGCCCAAAAAGGGATGGGGCGCTTCCATCAGCCTGGTGCTCATCGCCCTGCCCCTGTTGATTCCATGGAATGTAATCGGGACCATCTGGATTATTTTTACACGGCCGGATATCGGCCTTTTCGGGGCCGCCATAAACGGTATGGGGATTGTATTCGACCATACGGCCAGTTCTCTGGATGCATGGATTACATTAATATTAATGGAAGTCTGGCACTGGACACCTCTGGTTGCTCTCCTTGCCTATGCCGGTCTCCGCGCAATCCCCGAGGCCTATTTCCAGGCCGCTAAGATTGACGGCGCATCCACCTGGGCCACATTCTGGTATATCCAACTGCCGAAGATGAGGGGTGTTTTGACAATTGCCCTTTTGCTGCGTTTCATGGACAGCTTCTTAATTTATGCAGAACCCTTTGTTCTCACCGGCGGCGGCCCGGGAAATTCCACCACGTTTTTATCCATTTATCTTGTAAAAGTTGCCGTGGGGCAATTCGACCTGGGACCGGCAGCCGCTTTCTCACTTATATATTTTCTGATCATCCTCTTGTTTAGCTGGTTGTTTTATCAGGTACTGCAAAATGTCGGGAAAGGAGAAACTTCATGAAAAAAAGAACTGTATTCTTTATTCTGTACCTGTGTCTTCTCATGCTTCCCATTTATTGGATGCTGAATATGTCCCTGAGAACCAATGCCGATATTTTAAATTCATTGGCATTTTACCCCAAAAATATCACCTTTTCCAACTACGTGAAGATCTTCACCGATTCCTCCTGGTACAACGGGTATATTAATTCCATTATATATGTCACCATGAACACGGTAATTTCACTTGTTACTGCATTGCCTGCGGCCTACGCCTTTTCAAGATACAGGTTTATCGGAGACAGACAGATTTTCTTCTGGCTGTTGACCAACCGCATGTCGCCTGCAGCGGTTTTCCTGCTTCCATTTTTCCAGTTGTATTCTACCTTCGGCCTGATTGACACCCATATCGCCGTTGCCCTTGCCCATTGCCTCTTTAATGTCCCCCTGGCTGTCTGGATACTGGAAGGGTTTATGTCGGGCGTACCCCGTGAGATTGATGAAACGGCTTTTATTGACGGATACAAATTTCCCCGGTTCTTTTTAACTATCTTTATCCCCTTGATACGATCCGGTATCGGCGTGACTGCATTTTTCTGCTTTATGTTTTCCTGGGTAGAACTATTGCTTGCAAGGACCTTGACCACAACAATCGCCAAACCCATTGCCGCAACCATGACCCGGACCGTAAGTGCCTCCGGTCTTGACTGGGGTCTTCTTGCTGCAGCAGGGATTTTGACCATTGTTCCCGGTGCTCTTGTGATCTGGTTTGTTCGAAATAACCTGGCCAAGGGGTTTGCCATGGGACGAGTTTAAATAAAGGAGTGACCATGAATTTAGAATGGATGGCATGGACAATACCCACTGCAACCTTTTTCATCACAATTGCAATCATTTTAATCGGTATGACGGCATGGGAAGTTATTTCGCCGACAATTGAGAGAAAAGGTTTTCTGCCGCTTTCCACCACCCGGGGAGACCGCCTTTTCATAGGTCTTCTGGGCAGTGCCTATATCCACCTTGCCTGGGTCGGTTTATCGACTCTGACGATCTGGTTCGGATTTGCCATTGCTCTGGTGTGGATGGTGGTTGTAATGCGGTGGGGATAATCTGAGTTTTTCCAACATATTACAGGTGTCAAACCGCCTTCACATCTGTAATATGTCCCTTTCGGGATAAAATAATGAAGGCAAACGGAGGGAGTGACATGAAAAAAACGTTGTTTGAAAATAGTTCCGGAATGGCAATTCTGGGGCTGATTATGACTGTTTTGTTCTTGTTCGCCGCAGTTCCGGTGAGTGCGGACAAGGCATCTGCAAAAAAATGGATTGATAAAGAGTTTCAACCGTCTACATTGTCTAAAGAAGACCAGCTCAAGGAAATGGAATGGTTTATAAAAGCAGCCGCTCCATTTAAAGGAATGAAAATCAAAGTTGTTTCCGAAACAATTCCAACCCATGAGTATGAATCCAAAGTACTGGCAAAAGCGTTTAAGGAAATTACCGGAATTGATGTTACCCACGATCTGATTCAGGAAGGCGACGTTATTGAAAAACTGCAACTTCAAATGCAGTCCGGAAAAAATATTTTTGACGCCTATGTGAATGACTCTGATCTTATCGGTACTCACTACCGGTATGGACATGTTGTAAATCTGACGGACTGGATGGCAGGCGAAGGAAAAGATGTAACACTGCCAACCCTGGACGTTGACGATTTCATTGGGAAATCCTTTACAACCGCTCCTGATGGAAAACTTTACCAGCTCCCGGATCAGCAGTTTGCAAACCTTTACTGGTTCCGCTATGACTGGTTCAACCGTCCTGATTTTAAAGAAAAGTTTAAAGCTCGCTATGGATATGAGTTAGGCGTTCCCGTAAACTGGTCTGCCTATGAAGATATTGCAAAATTCTTTAGTGAGGATGTGGGAGAAATAGATGGCGTTGCGATTTACGGTCACATGGATTATGGGAAAAAAGCACCGGATCTTGGCTGGCGTTTCACCGATGCCTGGCTTTCCATGGCAGGTGCGGGAGACAAAGGAATACCCAATGGGAAGCCTGTTGATGAATGGGGTATCCGTGTTGATGAGAACAATCGTCCCGTGGGTTCTTCCGTCTCAAGAGGCGGAGATACCAATGGTCCTGCAGCAAAATATGCCTTGAATAAATACATGGAATGGTTAAGAAAATATGCACCTCCAGGAGCTTTGGGAATGGATTTTTATCAATCCCTTCCAAGTCTTGCAAAAGGTAATGTCGCACAACAGATTTTCTGGTATACGGCTTTTACTGCAGATATGGTAAAAGAGGGGACCCCGGTTGTTAATGCAGACGGTACTCCCAAATGGAGAATGGCACCCTCTCCCCACGGTCCATACTGGGAAGAAGGTCAGAAACTGGGTTATCAGGACTGCGGTTCCTGGACTCTCATGAAAAGCACACCTGTGGATCGAAGAAAAGCTGCCTGGTTATATGCCCAGTTCTGTGTTGCCAAAACCACCTCTCTAAAAAAAGCGCATGTGGGACTCACTCCCATTCGTGCCAGCGACTTGAGTGATAAGTCATTCACGGATCGTGCGCCAAAACTCGGTGGTCTTGTAGAATTCTATAGAAGTCCTGCCAAAGTTGCCTGGACACCCACTGGAACCAACGTGCCGGATTATCCGAAACTTGCTCAGTTATGGTGGCAGAATATTGGTGAGGCGGTTGCAGGAACAGTCACTGTTTCAGCCGCCATGGACAAACTTGCAGCAGAACAGGATAAAATTCTTGAACGTATCGAACGTTCCGGTATTCAGGGAGACAAAGGACCTAAACTGAATCCGGTTAAAGACGAATCCTACTGGCTGGACCAGCCGGGAGCACCGAAACCGAAACTTGCCAATGAAAAACCCCAGGGAGAAACAGTGGATTACGACAAACTCCTCCAGGCCTGGAAAGAAGGAAGAGTTAAATAATTTTATCAGGTTGTGAATAGAATAAACCAAAGGGTATTTGATATTTTTCCCCCATCAAATACCCTTTCTTATTTATCTGTGAATGCAAGGTCTCACAAGGGTTATCAAGCAATGACCAGATTAATATTATTATTTTCAATGACTCCCATGAGTTGTTCCGGAGGCTTTTTGTCTGTAATCAAGGTATCAATCTCTGTGATATTGCCCAGTTTGACCATGGCGTTTCTGCCAAATTTTGAATGATCCGCAACAAGATAAACTTTGCGTGAATTCTCAATAATGGTCCTTGCAACATGAACCTCCCTGAAGTCAAATTCAAGCAATGTTCCATCAAGGTCAATGCCGCTGATCCCGATGATGCCGATATCCACCTTGAACTGACGAATAAAATTTACCGTGGCCTCACCGGTAATTCCACAGTCCTTGCCACGAACAATTCCACCGGTGACAATGACTTCAAAATCTTCCTGTTTGCTCATTATGGCGGCAATATTCAGATTATTGGTAATAATCCTCAATTTTTTTTTGTGATTGGCCAGTTCGTTTGCAACATGCTCAGTAGTGGTACCGATATTAATAAAAAGAGAGGTGTTGTCCTCTATCATTGCTGCCACAGTTTTGGCAATTTTCTTTTTTTCATTGAGAAGAAGTTCTTTCCTATGCCGATATGCCACATTTTCCGTACTGACTGAAAAGCCTGCACCCCCATGATATCTGGAAACATATCCTTTACTGTCAAGGAAATTGATATCCCTTCTGATGGTCTGCGGTGTCACATTGAACATGTTTGCCATTTCTTCCACCGTAACAAACCCGCTGTTTTTAATCAAAGTGATGATTTCCTCGTGCCTGTTGTTAATGCCTTTTTTTTTCATCATGGGTATTTATCTGCCTGTCCCGTTTCTATATTTTTACGGGGTTTATTTAATAATTTTTAATTATTGTGGGTGAATTCCTATTTCCAGCCAAAAGACTTTTCAATGGCCTTTAACCAGCTTGAATATAATTTTTCCCGATTTTCTTCTGCCATTGTCGGTTCCCATCTTTTATCCTGGGACCAGTTTTTTTTCAAAGCTTTTGTGCTGTCCCAGAAACCGGTTGCAAGTCCGGCAGCGTATGCCGCTCCCAGTGCCGTCGTTTCTATCACGGTGGGTCTTATAATAGGTAGATTAAGGATATCTGACTGGAACTGCATTAAAAATTCATTGAGAACCATTCCGCCATCCACTTTCAGATGTTTTAAATCCATATCAGCATCTTTTTTCATGGCCGATATAATGTCGCGGGTCTGATAGGCACATGCTTCAAGGACTGCCCTTGCCAGATGGCCTTTATTGGCAAATCTCGTCAGCCCTGCGATGATACCGCGGGCATCGGAGCGCCAGTACGGCGCAAACAATCCTGAAAATGCAGGTACAAAATAGACATCCCCGTTATCTTCAACCGTTCTTGCCAGTGCTTCAATATCCGAGGCTGTCTTGATAATTCCCAGATTATCCCGCATCCATTGGACCAGCGCACCTGCAATGGCAACAGAACCTTCCAGGCAGTACACGGCTTTTTCTTCATTGATCTGGTACCCCACCGTTGTCAAGAGACCATGGGATGATCTGACCAAGGTGTTCCCCGTATTCAGCAATAAAAAGCAGCCGGTTCCATAGGTATTCTTGGCCTCACCTTCTGAAAAACAAGTCTGTCCGAACAGGGCCGACTGTTGATCCCCAAGGGCGCCACATACGGGAATTTTACCCTTAAAGGGTCCATCTTTCAGTGTGGTTCCCCATGTCTTTGAATCAACCGATGGTTTTATTTCCGGCAGCATGGAGGCTGGTATGCCCATAGCCGTCAGCAACTCCTCGTCCCATTTCAAGGTTTTAATATTAAACAGCATGGTTCTGCTGGCATTGGACACATCGGTAATGTGTGAGCCGTTTTTGGGTCCCCCGGTGAGCCACCAGATGATCCAGCTTTCAATGGTTCCGAACAAAACATTCCCTGATTCGCATTCTTTTCCGGCATCCGGAATATTGTCCAAAATCCATTTGACCTTGGGCCCCGAAAAATAACTTGCCACAGGAAGGCCTGTTTTTTCACTAAAAAAATCTTTGCCGTATTCCTTGACAAGATTTTTACACAATTCATCCGACCGGGTGCACTGCCAGACAATGGCATTGTAATAAGGTTTCCCTGTCTTCTTATTCCAGACCACGCTGGTCTCTCTTTGATTGGTAATTCCAATTGAATCGATTTGATCCGCTGAAACGCCGGATTTCAACAATACTTCTTCGATAACAAAGCAGGTGTTCTTCCAAATCTCAATGGGGTCGTGTTCAACCCATCCTGGTTGTGGAAATATCTGTTTATGTTCTTTGTGTGCGGATTCGAAAATATTCCCTTGTTTGTCGAATAGGATAAATCTATTGCCGGTGGTCCCGAGATCTATTGCTCCAACATAACTGGTCATGGCCTTCATCTCCAGGTTTATAAATTGAGGAATATATAATACTGATTTTTACGTGGATCTTACCATATCAGCTAAATGTTAGATTTTAAACATAAAATATTAAAAATTTTCATTTTTTTTAAGGTATCCCCTTTTATTGAGCGCCCTTTTAAAAAAATTTTCATTTAATATTCGTTTTCTTCACTTGCGGAAATTTACAATACATGTTATTTGCTTTTTCGAACATAGATTTTTTTTTGACCCGGCAGAAATTTAGACCTTGGCTTATGAAAAAAATCATAGAAACCCAAGTCCTCATTATCGGCGGCGGTGTTACAGGAACCGGAATCGCCAGAGACCTTTCCCTAAGAGGCCTTAATGTCATACTCATTGAAAAACAGGATTTGAACGCAGGTGCCTCGGGCGGAAATCATGGATTGCTGCACAGCGGCGCCAGATATATCTGTTCTGATCCTGAAGCCGCTGTTGAATGCAGCAATGAATTGAACATCATCAAAAAAACAGCAGGACATTGTGTTGAAGAAACCGGCGGTTTCTTTGTGGCAGTCAGCGGAGATGATGAAAAATATATCGCTGATTTTCCAGGCAAGTGCAGTACCGCCAGCATCCCTTTTAAAAAAATTGATGTGGCTGACGCAAGGCAGATGGAACCCTCACTGGCTGATGATATGATAGCCGTATATGAAGTCAATGATGCATCCATCAACCCTTTTAAACTCTCAATAGAAAACGTGAACGATGCCATCTCAATGGGGGGACAGTATTTCAGCTATTGTATGCTTCAAGGCTTTGAAATAATAAATAAAAAAATTTGCCTGGCTAAAATTCAAAATATGATCAGCAATGAAATATTTTATATCAAGGCCGATACCTATGTCAACGCTTCCGGTGCCTGGGCTGGCCGGATTGCTTCATTGGCCGGTATTCCCATCAGCATGGTGTTTTCCAAGGGCACTCTCCTTGTTACAAGCAAACGCATTATAAAAAGAGTCATCAACCGGTTAAGAAAACCCACGGATGGAGATATTCTGGTTCCAGGCGGAGTGGTTTCCATTCTCGGAACAACATCGGTGAGGGTCGCCTCCCCTGACAATATTTTTCCGACCGTGGATGAGGTTGATCGTATTATCAGTGAGGGAGAAAGGATGGTTCCCTCTCTCAAAACCTGCCGTTATGTCAGAGCTTATTCCGGCGTGCGTCCCCTTGTGAGCGAGGGGAATAACGATGATAGAGACGTCAGCAGGGGATTTACCCTGATTAATCATGAAAAAGACGGTGTGGATAATTTTGTAACCATAACAGGAGGAAAACTGTCCACCTATCGATTAATGGCAGAAAAAACAAGTGATATCATATGTCGGATGCATGGGATTGTTTCGGAATGCCGGACAAAAACCATTGCCTTACCTTCAACTGAAAGTGGTGAATGGTCGGAACCCGGTGTGCATATCAGTGAATCCTTTGCGCCTAAAACCAGACATGATCCTGTCCTGTGTGAATGTGAAATGGTACCGGCAAGCGCTGTTGATACGATTATCAATTCCATCAAAAACAACAAGGGAAACCCGGATCTGATCTCCATTGCCCTCAGGAGCCGGGTTGGTAAGGGCCCCTGCCAGGGTTCCTTTTGCAGCATCAGGATATTATCTCACCTGTATAATACCCATGAGCTTACGCATGGAGCAGGGATTAATGATCTGAGAAAATTTTTAAACGAAAGATGGAAAGGTGAGCAGTCATTGTTATGGGATCAGGCTATTGTCCAGTCATCCTTAAAGGAAATGATCCATTGCGGTTTGTTCGGGCTTGAACTTGAAACGCATTAAATTTCAGACGGTTTTTAAAGATGAAAGATAAACAGGCCATAAATTGCGATTTATTAATCATCGGTGCCGGTTTTGCAGGCATGGTTGCTGCTGCCCGGGCTTCAAGTCTTGGATTGAAAACCGTCCAGGTTGGAAATTCTTCCAATCTGTTTTTGGTCAGTGGCTTGTTTGATCTCCTGGGCGTTTATCCAATGGCTTCCGGTCATATATTACATGATCCCAGGACAGGTTTTGAAACCCTTACGGCCGATTGTCCTCATCATCCCTATTCCAAGACAGGGTATAAAAAAGTCCTAGAAAGCTTTGATTTTCTGAAAAATTTTTTAGCATCTGCCGGGCTTGATTATCAGTCAAAAAATAATGAAAATTATTTTGTTCTGACTGCTGCGGGTACGTTTAAACCCAGTTTCATGGTACCGAAAACTTTTTTAAAAGGCTGCTCGATCAAACAAGGGCATCCAAAAAGAGTTTTGTTTGTTGATTTTAAGGGGTTGAGGGAATTTTCTGCAAAACAGATTGCCAATGTTATCCAGGACACCTGTTCCATCGCATCAACACTGACGATTGAAATACCGGATGTATCAAGCACTCTTCATCCAACCCGGTTGGCCAATTTATTTGAAGATATTCAATTTTTGAATTTTCTTTCAAAAAAAATTATGCCTTTTTCAAAAGAAACAGATCTTGTGGGACTGCCTGCAGTGTGCGGTCTTAACAAGAGTCCGGAGACTATTGAGAAACTGGAAGCAATGACGGGCCTTGATTGTTTCGAAATCCCGGGCATACCTCCTTCTCTTCCTGGTTTACGATTAAAAAATGCATTTGAAAAACAATTGTCACAAAATAATGTCATTTTTTTAAACAACTCGAAAATCCAATCCCATGAGTTTAAAAATCATCATTTCATTTTGACTGCCGCAACCGAGAATCTGATGGCAGAGATTACCACCAGAGGCGTTATCCTCGCAAGCGGCAGATTTCCGGGTGGCGGACTCCATGCAAAAAGAGAACGGATCACGGAAACCGTATTCAACCTTCCGGTCCGTCAACCCGAAAAAAGAAACCAGTGGTATCATTTAAACTTTTTTAATCCGGAAGGCCATGCCATTAACCGGGCAGGGCTTGAAACCGACGACACCTTCAGACCGGTGAATCAGAACAACACACCGGTGTTTAACACTCTCTATGCTGTCGGATCTCTTCTGGCTCATAATGACTGGGTAAGACTTAAATCCGGTTCAGGGGTATCCTGTGTGACAGCCTATACTGCTGTTAATGATTTTTATAACTCCATATCTGCCGGGGGCCTTGATGTTTAAAGGAGCCCTGTATATTTCATTAATCATTTCAGTTTCAGGAGTGATTTTTCAACTCCATCGGTTTAGAAAAGACGGGCAATTTTTCAACAGGAGTAAAAACGAAAATCACATCAAATCCTTTTTTCACATCAGAGAATTTCTTTTAAATACATTTTTACAGACAAAACTGTTTAAAGCAGGAAAAATAAGATGGGGGTTTCACTTTCTTCTTTTCTTGAGCTTTTTATATCTTGTCATTGTACATGCCCTCCATGATGTGACATCCTCTGTTTTATTCAAGAGCTATGACCCCACTGTTGACCCCTATCAGTTTTTAAGAAACCTTACCGGCCTTATGGTTTTAACCGGCTGTGTTGCCTTTCTCTTCCGCAGGCGGTTTAACATCAGGAGCCTTCAGGATAAAAGCATTAAACATAAGGGTGTTTTTTCTATTATTCTGATCTTGCTGCTGGTTTGTTCCGGTTTTCTGCTTGAATCCTCAAAGATCATATCCGAACCGGTTTTCATGGAAATGGTTGAAGAGTATTCAGATCTTGACGAAGAAACAGGACTTTCAGATCTGAAACTTTTTTGGAAGGATAATTATAATGTTGTTTTTACTGAAAATATAAAAACCACTTCGAATGGACTTGAGAAGGGCCGGCTTTTAAATGAAGAATATTGTCTTTCCTGTCATTCAAACATAAAATCTGCTTTTATATCCAACACCCTGGCAAAAACCATATCGAACGCAGGAAATATTCTAAACCAGTACCGGATTGATACCAAATTTTATGTGATCCATTATATGCTTTGTCTGTCACTGCTGATATGCCTTCCCTTTTCAAGACTTTTTCATGTGCTGTTAATCCCCTTTGCAAGCAGCAGGCAAAATCTTACCTTGGATAGTTTTCTGGAAAATAAGGCGTTTATAAATATAGCTTCTTTATATGCATGCACAAATTGCGGTTATTGCTCCCGAGTTTGCAGTGTCTATCCTAATTTTCAAATCACAGGGAATCAGGATGTCCTGCCCCATTGGAAAATCGAATCCGTTAAAACAATGATGCAGAACCCTGGTGCGGCAAACTGGTGGCGCCTTCACGCAGGCAATGATGAATGCACCATGTGCCGTCATTGTACGGATATATGCCCATCCGGCATTGATCTTCAAAGTTTATGGTCTGTCCTGGATAAAAAACTGGTTACCATGGGGTATACTAATAATACCCGATTTATACTGGACACATCCCTTAAAGAATGGGCAAAAAAAGAAGAAATATATACCGGGTTAATTCCGGGAGATGCATTGAGTTCAAATCTTGCAGACAGGACGGAAGCTTTTGAAAACTGCATCCAGTGCAGTATTTGCACTAATGTCTGTCCTATTGTGGATTATGATTCAAATCAGAATGACATCACTCCCCAGCAGGTAATGAACCTTCTAAGACTTGGTAAAAAACATCTGGCAACAGGAACCCGTATGGTATGGACCTGCCTGACCTGTTATTCCTGCCAGGAACACTGCCCCAAGGAAATAAGGGTGGCGGACATACTCCTGGAGCTTCGCAACGCAGGCAGCAATCGTGCTGATATGATACAACAAAGACCCATAGGGCTGATAAACAGATGAAATTTGCTTATTTTCCAGGATGTAAAATTTCTTTTTATATGAAGGATTATGGTATCTCTTTTGAAGCCCTTATGGAAAACTTAGGGGTCAACCTTGTCAGGCTTCCTTTTAATTGCTGCGGATATCCTGCAAGAAGCAAGAATTTTGAGGTTTCGATTCTGTCTTCCATAAAAAATTATGCCCTTGCCCGAAAATATAATCTTGATATTATCACGCCTTGTAAATGCTGTTTCGGGCAGTTTAAACATTCAACTTACTGGTATGGTCAAAACAAAGAATTGAAAAAAAAGATAGATGATATTCTTGCCCGGGAAAATCTGTTCTGGGATGGCAATACTCAAATCAAGCATCTGCTTTCCTTTCTCCATAATGATTTTGGCATCCATGAAATAGAAAAGAGGATACAAAAGAAACTGCCTGCAAAAAAGATTGCCGTTCAATACGGATGTCATGCATTGAGGCCATTTTCCATCACCGGGTTTGATAATCCCTACGCCCCTAAAATTTTTGAAGAGCTACTTGCTGTCACCGGCGTAAAAACAGTTGAATGGTCAAAAAGCACGGAATGCTGTGGTAATCCCATTTTTGACGGCAACCCGAAATTGTCTTTAAAAATTACTCAAAATAAAATTAAAACAGCCGGGGATGACGGAGCAGACTATATTTGCACCGCGTGTACCCACTGCCAGATGCAATACGAAATGATTCAATATCAAAAACAATTAAACAATCACACCCCAACAACTGTTCTTTTCACCCAGATTCTTGGTGCCGCACTGGGCATAAATAAGAATAAATTGTCCACGACCGGCAGATTACCTTTGTTTCCCTGTTAGCTTAAAATTGAATTTAAACATTTTTTAGATGCTCTGATATTAAAGTCTTGCCTGCAATATCCGGGACAATTTTTCCACTGAAAGCTGAATCGGGTTGTCTTTTTGCCCTGTAGCGCTGACAATACGATGGATATCTTTATGTGTTACGCCATATGCACCAAGGCCGGGGATTTCCAGTTGCTTTGTCCATTCCGACAGAAGAGTAACCAGATACCTGGAGCTTTCTACCTGATCTTTAGAAAGATGGGTAGGGCTTAAGAGACAGGCAGCCTTGGCATATTTGTGCAGAGCAGGATGATCAGGATCCATTGAAATTAATGATTCGATGGTTTGATGGATGGTTTCAGAAAGAAGCGTACCGCAGATCACACCATGGGGAATGTTAAATAATCCGCCAATAACGGATGCAAACCCGTGTACCACGCCCAGGCCCGCATTTGCCAGGGTCAAACCGGAGATATAGGATGCATAGCTTAATTTTGAACGTGCATCAATATCGCGGGGTTGTTTTGTGGCAGCACGGATTAAAGAATCCCCCAGAGTTCTTAAGGCGCCTTCGACTAGAGAATCTGTCACGATTGAGCTTCTGGGTGAAGCAAAAGATTCTAAAAGTTGGGTTAATGCGTCCATGCCGCAGGCAGCAGTAATTTTAGATGGGCAGTCCACAGTCAGCTCAGGATCTACAATGGCAATATCAGGAACAAAATTGTCATGCCTCAGGGATTTTTTAAACCAGTTTTCCCCAAGCTGACTGATCACGGCATTTTTTGTGGCCTCGCTTCCAGTACCGGAAGTTGTCGGCAAAGCAATAAAAGGGATCTTTTTTCCATCATGGGATCTGTTTCCGATACCTTCCAGATATTCGATGATGGATTCTTTTTTTGTCATCATCGCTGAAACAGCTTTCCCGGCATCGATAACACTTCCGCCGCCTATGGCAGCAACAACATCTATATTTTTATCTCTGAACCTGCTTACGATCCCGTCAATAATAGAAGGAGATGGCTCGGTTTTTACGGTTGCCTGATAAATGATTATGGATTTTTTTTCCAATGCCTTTAAAAGCTCTGGCCAGTGATCGCTTTTTTGAAATGATTCGGCTCCGGTAATCAAAAGCAGGGTATTCCCATAAGATCTTGCCAGTTTAGGAAGTTGGTCTATTTTACCGGGTCCAAATTGAATATGAGGATTTGCAAAATAATTAAACTCCATTACCCAATTATCCTCATTTAATAGAATGTACAGGCTATCTCCAGCCATTGGCAGAATTTTTCCTTCTCTGCTTATAATATATTTCAATATTTTTAAAAAGAATTCTTTCTGCCTCTTCAAAATTATTAAAACTTTGGAAGTCTCCCAGGCAGAGCCGAGGGCTTATCCAAATATAGTTAGCACTTGTAAAAAGGCTTGACAAACAAGGCTCTTCAGGTATACTGACAAGTCTTTAATGTGATGCGGAAGTGCACGGCTCACTGGTGGGGCCCTCGGACTTCAAATCCGATGTGAGGCGCTAAAACCGTCTCGGGTGGGTTCGATTCCCATGCACTTCCGCCAATTTATCATTTTTTTTAAATATGCACAGTGAAGAACATTTCATTACCGTTATCATCCTTGCCTCCTTCATCGGCAACTACCTCATTGCCGGTCTTGCGGATCTGTTAAATATAAGGTGCCTGAATAAACCACTTCCGGATGGGTTTAACGACTTTTATGATTCAAAAAAATATGCAGAATCCCAGAACTACCTGAAAGCAACCACCCAGTTCGGTTTTATCACATCCAGTCTCAATCTTACTCTTCTCTTATCATTCTGGTTTTCAGGCGGATTTCAGTATGTTGACGGTTTTGTCAGGTCCTTTCACCTTCATTCCATTCTTTCGGGTCTTGTCTATATCAGCATTCTTTTATGCTTAAACCTTTTGGTCGCCTTGCCGTTTAATATTTATTCCACTTTTGTCATTGAAGAAAAATTCGGATTCAATAAAACAACGCCAAGGCTTTTTATCATGGATCTCTTAAAATCCATTATCGTTTCTGCCGTTCTTGGTGGAATACTGTTATCACTCATTCTTGGTTTTCTGGAATTCAGCGGGCGCTATGCATGGATTTTATGCTGGATATCCGGTATTGTTTTTCTCCTTGTGGTTCAATATATCGTCCCCGTCTTTATCCTGCCTTTGTTTAACACATTTTCACCTCTGGAAAACGGCCCATTAAAAGAAGCCATCACAACCTACGCCGGTTCCATTAATTTTTCAATTTCCAATATTTTTGTCATGGACAGCTCCAAAAGGAGCAGTAAGTCCAATGCTTTTTTTACGGGCTTTGGTAAAAACAAACGGATTGTACTGTTTGATACCCTGATAAAAGAGCAGACAAAGGATGAACTGGTGGCCATCCTTGCACATGAAATAGGCCATTTTAAAAAAAAGCACATCATCAAAAGAATGGTTTTGGGAATCTTTCAAATGGGTTTTATCTTTTTTCTTCTTTCCATTGTTATTTCCCATGACGGCTTATTCCATGCTTTTTTCATGAAAGAAGTCTCCATTTATGCGGGGCTCGTCTTTTTTGGGATGCTATACTCTCCCATTGATCTCTTTATTTCAATGTTTCTTCAGATATCTTCCAGAAGAAATGAATATGAGGCAGACCGATTTGCAAAGGAAACACTCAAGGATAGCAGACCATTGATCAGTGCCCTGAAAAAACTGTCTGTTCACAATCTTTCAAACCTTATGCCCAGCCCTTTCAAGGTAGTACTAACGAGCTAAATATAAAATGAATTGCATTCAGAAATTAAATCTAGACATTTTAGTTTCTAGCAGATACAAACCGGAGGTAATAACCTCAACACTGTATCTCAAGGAGACTGCTATGCCA